>CAWDIJ010000021.1:0-36835 GCA_963802375.1 uncultured Actinomycetes bacterium | reverse complement strand
AGAGCACGGTCGGGGATAGTCGCGGTTCTGTAGTTGGTAACCGCCAACTCAGGCGCGGACGACGCGGATCCGCACGGTGTGTCCGTGCGGCACGAACGCCCCGGTGCCTTCGTCGCCTTCGAGCATCCCCGTCGTCGCAGAGACCTCGACCTCCTTGCCGACCTCTGCAAGGCGCTCGACCACGTGGGTCGAAGCCTCCGCGAAGGTCCCGAGGAGGGCGAACGCGGCCTCGCGAGGTGACCGGCACCGTTCGCGGCAGGGAGCTGAGACGTCGATCTCCAGCACGGCGTTTCTGACATCGGCGCGTGTCAGCTCCCAGCCCCGCTCCGCGCACAGCCGCCGCGCGTGAGGGAGCAGGTGGACGTCGGGATCCTCGGCGACCCAGTCCGGCTCCAGCATCGCCGCGCGCAGTCGATCGAGATCCGGCACCGCGTTCGCGGCGGAAGCCACGCCGCGTCCCCGTTCGTCGTTCGACCACCGCTTCCCCATTGGCTCGAACGCTAACGGCAGCAGCTCTGGGCTAGACTCGCTGCTGTGGCGTTTCCGGCGTAGTTGATCCCGACTGTATTGGCCCTCGGCCGCATATCTGTGCGAGTTGTCGTGGGCTGCCTGATACCACCGGCCGTCGGTGGCATCCGTCGGTGGCCGGGCGGCGAGATCAATTAGGAGGAAGCGTGGTCACTGAAGCACGCCTTGAACGTGTGGTGTCCGGGCTGGCACCAGTCACTCCCGGATGGTTCGTCGTCAACGCGGCTGACGCCGCGTGGTGCAACAACGAACGTTCGGCGGCGTCTGCATCTTCGAGTCCGACGAGTTCGTGCTGCAGGGTCGGCCCGATCTGACGGCGTACGAGAAGCCGGAGGCCGGCTTCACGATCCGCGTCGTGCCGCCGGGGCAACCATCCGGTCTCTACCACGCGGAGTCGGTCCAAGAGGACTTCCTCATCCTGATGGGCGAATGCGTGCTCATCATCGAAAACCAGGAACGGCACTTGCGGGCCTGGGACTTCGTGCATTGTCCGCCGATGACCCGCACACCTTCGTCGCCAAGGAAGCAGGGCCGTGCGTGATCCTCGCCACGGGAAACCGGCGCGACGATTTCGAGCGCGTGTCCCCGCGCTCCGAGGTCGCGCTCCGCTACGGCGCGGGATCCGAGGTCGACACCAAGAGCCCGAGCGCCGAGGGACATGGGAGGTCGAGCGTCCGAGTTCATTGGGACGAACTCCCATGGGCTGAGTACAGCCGTAGCTCCGCGAGTGACTGTCGCGGAGGTAGTCGGGGAGAAAGACAACTCTTTAGTTACAGAGTCTCTACGGCCGAGACAGCTTCGTGGAAGACAGCTTCCACGTTGTTGCCGTCCGGGTCGAGCGCGAACGCAGCGTAGTAGCGGCCGCTGTACTCGGGACGCACGCCGGGCGCCCCGTTGTCGGTGCCGCCGTTGTTGATCGCCGCTGAGTGCCAGCGCTCGACGCTGACGGTATCCGGCGCGCAGAACGCGATGTGTGCGCCCGTCGTAACGCGGTCTCGACCTGGCTCGGTTCCGACCGCGTGCAGCGCGAAGTCGTCGCTCGTGCCGCGCCCGAACAGGACGTGTGCATCGCCTTCGAACTCACCCTCGCCGAGCACTGCGAATCCAAGTTCGGCCAGCGCCGTCTCGTACATGCGCCGACTCGTGGCAAGGTCGGTCACCCTGATGCCGACGTGATCGATTACCTCACTCATGCATCTCCGCTCCTTCCGTCCATCGCAAGCTGTCACGCGGAGGTCGCGGGTTCTCGTCTCCAGGCCACATCATCACGCGAACCAGCGGTCGAGGAACGCCCGGGCGGTGGGGACGGTGAGCGCGCTCGCGGCGCACGCCCGTAAGTGTCCGAGCCCCGGCAACCGCAAACTCTGACCGTTGGGGATCATCGCGGCCACTTTCGCGGCGTCGTCGTCCTCGTCCTCCAACTCCCCGGCGATGAGTAGCGCCGGGACGGGGAACGACGTGAGGGCCTCATCCGGGACCCCGCTCCACGTACGACGCGTGGAACGGGAGGCGAGCAGCGCCTCTGGATCGGCTCGGAGGATGACGGCCTGCGCCCAGGACGGGAGCTCGCGGTCGAACGTCTCACCCATATCGATCTTGAACCGGTCCACGAGCTCGCTAGTCCCGCCGTGCCTGAGGGCCTCGGCCCACCCGTCGATCTCCATCGGCTCTTCGGGCTCGGGTCGCGGATCCCAGAATCCCGAAGTCACGATCGCCGCGACCCGCTCCGGGGCGGCAGCCGCGGTCATCCACGCGATCCGTCCGCCGTAGGACTGCCCCCAGATCGCGAACTGATCCAGACCTTCGGCGTCGGCGACCGCGAACACGTCGCCGGTGAGGGCATCCGCGGTGTAGGCGACGGCTTCGTGCGGCTTGTCGCTCGCCCCGCTGCCGCGAATGTCGACGTTGAGGAGGCGGTGATCGCTCGCAAGTTCGTCGATGTACCCCGGCTCGGTCCACCATGATCGATCGCAGCACCAGCCGTGCAGCAGCACGAGCGGCCGACCCTCGCCGACCGCGTCGTAGCTGATCCTCACACCGCCGCTCTCGACCTCGGGCATGGTCTCGACACAACCTACTGCGGCGCTATATGGCGGTGCCGCTCACGTGTCCGCACCGCCTGCGCGTAGCGCGTCGACGAGCGTCTGCTGCACGTACTGCATCGCCTCGACCATCGCCGGGTCTTCCATGCGTGCCTGCATCTGGTCGGGCGGCACGTCCGCAACGTGGCTCTGGAGCCACCAGATGTTTCCAAGCGGATCTCGCACTCGCCCCACCCGGTCACCCCAGAAAGCTCGGTCACCTCGGTGATCGAGGTTGCCCCTGCACGCATCGCCTGCTGGTAGGTCGCATCGGCGTCGTCCACGAAAAGGCGGAAAAAGCCGGGTGTTTCGGGCCACCCCTCATAGGAGTCGAAGAGCATGACGATCGAGCTGCCGATCCTGACTTCGACGTGCGCGATCGAGCCGTCGGGATTGTTCATTCGACTCCCGGTGATCTCTTCCGCGCCGAACGCGGATTCGAGGAAGCGAATCAGCGCCGCCGAGTCCCGGGAGATCAGCCACGGAGTGACGGTCCCGTAACCCTTCGGAATCCACGGTCCCGATGCCTGCTCCGTCACCTCGCAACCCTCGCATTTTCCGCCCTGTCGGTGCCTCGCTAGGCTCCACAACGCCAAGGAGATGGTGGAAGTGACGAGTAGCGGCGATTCACTCGAGGCCCTGGAGCCGTTCATCGGCGAGTGGCGCCTCGTGGCCGCCTTCGAGGACATGCCGCCCACCGATGCCGATGCCCGCGTCACGTTCGAGTGGCTGCCTGGGAAGACGTTCCTGATCGAGCGCTGGGAGGTTCCCGTCCCGGAGGCCCCCGATGGGATCGCGATCATCGGCGCCGATCCCGAGAGCGAGGGCAACTACCTCCAGCACTACTTCGACTCGCGCGGCGTCGCCCGCCTCTACAAGATGAGCTTCGAGGACGGGGTCTGGAAGCTGTGGCGAGACGAGCCGGACTTCTCACCCCTCGACTTCTCCCAGCGCTTCACCGGCGCCTTCAGCGATGACGGCAAGAGCATCGCCGGCCGCTGGGAGATCAGCCACGACGGCAACACCTGGGAGCACGACTTCGACCTCACCTATAACAGAGCGGGATGAGGCGAGAAGGCCCTTCTAGACACTGCTGACGATCCGCTCGTGACTGAATCCGTTCCGGAGGCACAGCTGAGGAAGAGCGATGCGGGGCTCATCCCCGAGGGCGAGGGCTGGTTCGTGCTCAACGCGCGCGACGTGTCGTGGATCAGGAGCGACGAGCGCGGGCAGGACACCGACTTCGAAGGGGGGCAGGAGTGGGCGCAGCTCGGCTTTCGTATCCACGTTCTCCTGCCCGGTCAGCGGAACGGCATGTACCACGGCGAGAGCGGCCAGGAGGACTTTCTCGTCGTCTCCGGCGAGTGTGTGCTGGTGATCGAAGGTGAGGAGCGCCGCCTGAAAGCCTGGGACTTCGTCCACTGCCCGCCGTGGACGCAGCACGTCTTCGTCGGCGCCGGTGACGGGCCGTGCGTGATCGTCATGACCGGCAGCCGAGCGGGTGGCTTCGAGGTCCTCTATCCGGTCAACGAGGTGGCAGCGAAGCACGATGCGAGCGTGCTCGAGGAGACATCGAGGCCTCAGGAGGCCTACGCCCGCTTTGGGCAGGAGGAGCGGTCGGCGTACCGCGACGGGTGGCTGCCGTGAGCGGCGAGCCGCACTTCTAGCTGAAGTCCAGCGGCGCAGGATGGGCACGTTTCTGTGCAGGCTCGCGAACGGGCGTCGCTCGCGGTCGTACCGCAGATGGCGCAGGCCGGTCAGCCGGGTGTTCTGGCGATCCAGCAGGACCCAGGCCCTGAATCGCACGACGAAAGATCATGTGAAAACCTTCTAGTAACTGGGTTGTCCTTAGTTATAGGCTCGCTGACGGAGCTACCTGGGGTGGGTTGCTCACTCGGTTATCGCGGGGCAGAGCGCATCCTCGATGGCCTGTGAAAACCTGCGCGAATCTTGGTATCTCTTTTGAAAATGCGCTCGGAAAGGAGATAAATCCACGCGGGGCTTACGAGGGCAGCGGGAGGTGAGGCCAAGGGGTCTGTGGAGCTTGGCCTGTTTCACGCGCCGCGAGGCGCATCTACAACGGAGGCAGATGTGACAGCAGTACGCAAGGAATGGAAGAAGCGCCGCCACTTTGGGCGGTGGGTGATCCTGGCCGTGCTCGCGCTCGGCCTGACAGTCGCGCTTTCAGCGGCGAGCGGGCAGAGCTTGCCGGGCAGCAAGTTCGAGATTGACGACGTAGGCGGTCCGATCGGCGCGAACCTGATCGTGGACACAGCAGGGAACCTCGATTGGGCGAACGTCAATCAGACCCAGGCGACGGACCTGCCGACCGGCGCGACCGACGACTCGTACCAGGGCGGCGTCAAAGAGGACACCGCCTGTCCGGGCGTCACGGACGGCTCGATCCCGAACAACAAGTCCGACCTGCTCAACTTCGGCGGCTACTTCGAGCCGGAGGCAAACGGGCCGGGCTGGCTGCACGTGTTCTGGCGTCGCGTGCAGGAGCCGAACGGCACGACGAACATGGACTTCGAGTTCAACAAGTCCACGACCGACTGCGACGGGCGGCGCGAGCAAGAACGTCGACCCGCACGGCAGGCGACATCCTGTTGCAGTACGACATCGACCAGGGCGGCTCGCAGGCGACGCTCTCCAGGCGCACGTGGCTCGCGTCGGGGCAGTGGAGCGACGCGACCGTGCTCGATCCCACGCAGGCCATCGGCTCGATCAATCAGGTGCCGATCACGGCTGCCAACTCGGACGGGCTCGGGGCCATGTCGGCCCGCACGTTCGGCGAGGCGTCGTTCGATCTCAGTCAGGTGTTCGACCCGACCGTGTGCGAGAGCTTCGGCTCGGCCATGTTGAAGTCCCGCTCCTCGGACAGCTTCACGTCGCAGCTCAAGGACTTCATCGCACCGATCCCGGTCAACATCTCCAACTGCGGCAAGGTCATCATCCGCAAGGTGACCGACCCGGCCGGATCGACGGCCTCGTTCAACTACTCCAAGACGTTCGCGACCGCCCCGGCCACGGCCAACACGTTCAGCCTGACCGGTGCGCCCCGAACAACGTCAAGGAGTTCACGGGCGCGCTGTTCGGTGCCGGTACGGTGACCGAAGATCTGGCAACGCTCCCGGCAGGTTGGGAGTTCGTCAGCCTCGACTGCTCCGCCTCCAGCGGCGTGGTCGTGACAGTCAACGGTGCGGTCGGGTCGTGGACCATCGACGCCCAGACCGACATCGTGGACTGCACCTACACGAACCGGCTGCGGCAGGGTGCGATCCTGATCACGAAGACGCGCAAGCACGCTGCTAGCGGGCCGGGCAACCACCCGCACGCAGGCGTGGACTTCACGGTCAACGGCATCACGAAGACGACCAACGCGGCAGGACAGGCGTGCTTCGACGGCCTCCCGTTCGTGCTGCCAGGCGGCACGAGCTACGACGTGACGGAGTCGCTCCCGGCCGGCTATCAGGCCGACGGGGCGCTCACGAAGGCCGTGGTTGTAGACAACAACGCGACATGCGCCGACTCGCCGTACGGTGGCGAGACGGTCAGCTTCGGCAACACGCCGCTGACGAACCTGTCAGTGAGTGTGGACTCGCAGATCGACGGCGGTACCGCGTCGACGATCAACTGCGGGCGGCCCGGCGACCCGGTCTCCACCGGGGCGAACGGCGACGGCTCGGCGAGCTATCAGAACCTTCCGCCGGGCACGTACACCTGCGTCGTGGTGATCGACCCCTAGGTCGAAGCCACACGCGTTCGAGCGGACGGCCTCCTTCGGGGGGCCGTTCGCTTTAGAGCGGCGGGATCACGTGAGGTTGCGCCGGTCGGGCCCAGGCCCGCGCCGCCGCTGTGGATGAGGACGAGCTCACGACGCTGCCCGGCAGGGGAGCGAGTCATCTCGGTGCAAGCGCACGTCGTCTGCTCGGTCGCACACGTACGCCTCCGGTACTGACCGTACGCGAGGCTCGTAATGCGAACGGTGTAGTCGGACTTGTAATCACGTCGACATCTGCGGTACAACAAACTGGTAATCGAAGACTGGAGCTGACCGTGTCGACGCCGTCACGCGGCCTGGCATTCGTCGTCGACCCCGACGCCGACGACCGAGAGTACGTCACCGGGCTCATGCAGCGAGCAGGGTTCAGGACGCGCGAGCTGCCGAGCGGTGCGGACGTCCTGCAGGCCGCTGCCGAGGAGGGGCCGGTCATCGTCGTGCTCGAGGTCTGCCTCCCGGGGCTCAACGGCTATGAGGTCTGCCGCGAGTTGCGGGACGCCTACGGTGAGTCGGTCGCCATCGTCATCGTCTCCGGCGAGCGCACCGAATCGTTTGATCGGGTCGCGGGGCTCCTCATCGGCGCCGACGATTACATCGTCAAGCCGTTCGATGGCGCGGAGTTGATCGCGCGCGTCCTGCGGCTGACGGATCACAAGGCGCCGAGAGCCGACCCGACGGAAGCGCTTCCCGACCTCACGTCGCTGACCAGACGCGAGCGAGAGGTGCTCGAGCTCCTGTCACAGGGTTACCGGCAGTCGGAGATCGCGAGCGCGCTTGTCGTCAGTCCGACGACAGTCGCGACGCACATTCAGCGTGTGCTGAAGAAGCTCGGCGTGCACGATCGAGCCCAGGCCGTCGCGCTGGCGCTCAGCGGTACCGTGGGAAGGGTCTCCATCTAGCGCGAGCCTGCTTCGCCCCGGCTGTCGGTTGGCAGGACGGCTTCGGGCTAGCCCGCCCAGTGAGTTGCGCAGAACGCGTCGCGCGCGGCGCTGCCGCCGAGAAGCGGCGGGTAGGCCGCGCCCGCTCGGATCACGCGCGCCTGCGATGCGGCGTCCGCCTCGATCTCCTGAGCCACCAGCTCGCGTGCCTGCGGAGTCGGCGCCAGCGCGAGCAGCTCCGCGTGTCTCCACGCCGCCTCCCGCCAGCTCGCGATTAGTTGAAAGAGCCCGAAGTCGTCGAGCGTCGTTGGGAGGCTGGTGTCGTCGATGGTCGGGTCGAAGCGGCGGGCGATCTCTGCAATGACGTCGTCGGTCACACGGTTGAGGATCTGATTCACGCGATCGTGATCCGGCTTCCGGCTCGTGCCGTCCGGCTTGACCATCCCGAGGCTGTAGACAACGAACGGGAGGTCGCGCTGGACGTGCGCGTTGATGCCGAGCAGCAGATCGCCGTATGCGGAAACGGACCGACCTCTCGCCGCGTCGAACGCGATTCGCCACGCCGGCGGGACCTCAGCCGTCTCACCGGCTTTCCAGGCGTCGTAGGCGGCGAAGTAATAGTTCGCGAAGACGACGTCCTCGTGATTCACGAACGGGGTGTCGTCGAAGAACGTGGGCGACTCGACCGTCCGCCGATACTCCTCGGTCACACGCAGATAGGTGAGGGCAAAGATCGCGTTGTGGTCGCATGAAGACGCGAGCGGCTCGAATCGCCTCGTCATCTCGCGAACGGTCTTGTCGACGCACTGGACCCGCCCGGCGATGCAGTCGTCGGGACTCGTTGCGTCGTAGGGAACCGAGAGCCCGGGGAGGAGCGCTGTCCAGCCCACGAACGGTGGATCCTCTGCCGCGGCCGCAGCCGGCCACGCGAGCGCAAGCACAACGAGCGCGAGAAGGGGGAGCCGCAGACGTGACCGGTGATCCATCTCTCGACGGAGGTTTTCCGATTACCGGGAAACCCTAACCTGCGTGTCGGCCGTGGTTTGTGAACCGGCGAAGGCGGTGACGATGTATTGCCGGCCCCTGATTCGCCTAGAGAGGAAGGTTCTGTGGCCACGCCCGACCTCGTCCGCACGCGAGACCGTCTTGCCGGCGCCGGCGCCGCTCTGGGGGCGCGCGCAACGTTCGAGGCCGTCGAGGAAGCGGTCGATGCCCTCGGCGGGGAGCCCGGTCTCGTTCTGATCTTCCCAACCGGCGTCCTCGACTCCCAGGAGGCGGCGACGCAGGCTCAGGCGGCGGCCGGAAGCGCTCGCGTCGCCGGGATGACGGGGACCGGCGCAATCACTCTCGGCGGTGCGATCGAGAGCGGCTGCTCGGCGCTCGCATTCGCCTCGACGCTCCCGGTCGGAGTGGGTACGGGTACGTCCTCCAACCCGCGCAACGCCGGCCGCTCTGCCGCCGACGAGGCGCTGTCCGGCCTCGACCTCGACGACCGCCACGCCGTGCTCCTCCTGTTCGTCGACTCGGAGTCGGGCGATCAGGCTGAGATCGTCGCCGGCGCCTACGAGATCGCGGGCGCGCGCATCCCGCTCGCCGGAGGAGCCGCCGGCGGTGACGCCCGAGCCCAGTTCGCCGACGGAGAGGCCATGTCGGGGAGCGTGGTCGCAGTCGCCCTCGTCAGCGAAACGCCGATCGGTGTCGGCATTTCGCACGGTTGCGTGTCGCGCGGAGCGCCGTCGATCGTCACGCGATCGCGCGGGCCGGTCGTGCTCCAACTCGACGGCCGCCCGGCCGAGACTGTCTACCTGGAGAAGCTCGGGATGGGCGACGTCCCGTTGAGCGACTGCGATTTCGAAGCGGTTGCGATGGCGCATCCGCTTGCCCAGCCGGAGCTCCGCGGCGATGTCCGTCCCCGTTACGTCCGCGGGCGGGCGCCGGGAGGCGGCCTGATCTGCGCGACGAGCATCGAGGCGAACGCGGCAGTCGATGTCTGCGAGCAGAAGCCGGAGGCGACCGTCCGTAGCGCAATCGCGGCGGTCAACCAGGCGCTGGGACAGCTATCGGGCCCGGCCGAGGCTGCCCTGGTCTTCGACTGCGCCGCAAGGAGTAAGCAGTTCGGCAACCCGCTCGCCTCGCGCGAGGTCGAGTCGATCATCTCCTCTTTCGACGCTCCGCCGCCGGCACTGGCGGGCGCGTACACCCGGGGAGAGATCGGGCGGATACGCGGTGCGAAGGGAGACCGCAACTACAGCCTTGTCGTCGTTGCATTCGGTTCAACGCCCTGACGGTCGGGACGAGCTGCTGCGGCGCTTCGTCGAGGCGGCGCGCCGCGCACAGATCGTCACGATCGTCAACCTCGCCCGTTCGGAGGCCGAGCTTGGCGAGCTCTTCACCGCGGAGCTCTGCGAGACGTTCGAGGCCGAGGTCGCGTTCGTCCTGGCAGCACGTGACGGCAGAGCCGTCCCGGCACTCGTAGGCGCGCACGGCCTGACGCCTGATCAATGCTCGGAGCTGCTCGACGACGAACGCTGCGTGCACGCTCTCAGGTTCGCGGAGACGCAGGTGCATGCGGGCGATCCGTTCGGGATCGGCATCCGCCGGCTCGTTCTCGCTCCCTTCGCCGGGGAGGTCGACCGCGGGGTCGTAGGCGTCGCGCGGGGATACGACGAGCGATTCGACGAAGGCGAAGTGGCTCTGCTCGAGGCAGTTTCGGAGAGCTTCAAGCACGCGCTGGAACGGCTTCGCCTCGGGAAGGAGCGCGACGTCCTCCTTGCTCGCGAGCGTGCGGCGCGGCTCGAAGCCGAGGAGCGCGGGCAAGCGGCCCGGGTGCTCGACTACGTGGCCGACGGCGTCTTCCTCGTCGACGCGGAGGGAGTGCTTCAGCTCTGGAACCCCGCCGCCGTGGCGATCACCGGTATTCCGGCCGAGGAAGTGCTGGGGCGGCCGGTCGAGGAGGTGATCCCGCGCTGGGAGGCACTCGCGCAAGCCCTCACGATCGGGAGCGCTCCGGCGGCGTCCACCGGCCCGCCGACGACGCTTCCTGTCGAGTTCAGAGATCGTGAGCTCTGGCTCTCGATCGCCGGCGTCCGATCCGCCGACGGGACCGTCTACGCATTCCGCGACCGGACCGAGGAACAGCGACTGGAGGAGCTCAAGGCGGACTTCATCGCCACGGTCTCCCACGAGCTGCGAACACCGATCGCGGCTGTCCACGGCGCGGCGAAGACGCTCGAGCGAGAAGACGTCGACTTCACCGACGATCTGCGCGGCCGTCTCCTCTCCGTCATCTCCGACCAGTCAGAGCGGCTTGCGCATCTCGTCAACAACATCCTGCTCACGAGCCAGGTCGATGTAGACCGGCTCGTGCTTGCAAGCGAGCAGGTCGACGTCTCGGACGTCGCACGCCGGGTCATCGAGGCCGCGCGCACGCACGCACCGGACGAGGTTTCGATCGAGCTCGTGGCACCACCCGAGCTCGCGCCGGTCTCCACGGACCGCGACAAGCTTCGGCAGGTGCTCGCGAACCTCGTGGGCAACGCAGTCAAGTATTCGCAAGGCACGAACCGTGTCGAGGTTCGCCTCGAGCCCCGTCGAGATCACATTCGTATCGGCGTTCGCGACGAAGGCGTCGGTATTCCGTCCGACGAGCAGGAACGGATCTTCGAGAAGTTCCACCGCGTCCCGAGCGTGACCGGCGCGGTCAGCGGTACCGGCCTCGGCCTCTACATCTGCCGCGAGCTGGTCCGGCGGATGGGAGGGAGGATCTGGATCGAGTCGAGCGAGGGAATTGGTTCGACCTTCTTTGTTGAGCTGCCGGTTGCCTTGGCCTTCGACCGGAACGCCTTCCGGCGGACGCTGATCAAGCCCGCGCCGGACGGGTGACGACCCCAGAGAGTTAGGTCGAGAGTAGGCTGCTACGCCGCCTCCTCGAGCGCCGGCTCCGAGACCACCGGCTCCGACAAACGGAGATCACGTCCGCGCACGAGGAAGATGGAGACGAGCACGCCGGCGAAGGCGATCACAGCGCCTGCCCAGAAGGCGTTGACGAACCCCTCGGTCAACGCGGCCGGTTCGGAGATTCCGTGCGCGAGCTCGTCCTCCGTGGTCGAGACGGCGATCGTCGAGAGGAGGGCGATGCCGAGGGCGCCTCCGATCTGCTGCGACGTGTTGATCAGTCCCGAGGCGAGGCCGGCCTCCTGAGGCTTTGTTCCGGCCAGCGCCGCGATCGTGATCGGCACGAATGCGAACGGGATCGCCGCGCCGAGGATGAGGAAGCCGGGGAAGAGATCTGCCCAGTACGAACCGTCGACGGAGACCTGGGTGAAGTACAGGAGGCCGAGGGTGAGCATGCTCATTCCGAAGATCAGCACCGGCTTGACGCCGATCCGGCTCACAACTTGTGCCGCGACATTCGCCCAGATGACGGCCGTGCCGGCGACCGCGATGTAACCGACCCCTGTCCTCAGCGCGGAGAACTCGAGCACCTGCTGCATGTACAGGGTGAGGATCAGGAACATCGAGAACAACGCCGTGCCCATGATGAAACCGGCGACATTCGCCGCCGTCAGCGTCTGCAGCCGAAAGATCGAGAACGGAACGAGCGGGTCACGCTGACGCTGCTCCCAGGCCGCGAAGGCCCCGAGCAGGATGGCCGCGGCGGCGAAAACGCCGATCGTCTGCGCCGACAACCACTCCCACTGCCGCCCCTGCGTAATCCCGAGCACGAGCAGGACGAGACCACTCGTCACGAGGGCCGCGCCGAGGACGTCGTGGCTCTGACCGTGCGCGTCCCTGCTCTCGGAGAGCAGGATCGGCGAGAGGATGAGCGCGGCGACGCCGACGGGGACGTTCACGAAAAAGATCCACTCCCACGAGAGCAGATCGGTGAGGATCCCGCCCATCAGGACTCCGGCTGCGGCGCCGAAGCCGCCGACCGCACCCCAGGCCCCGAGCGCGATGTTGCGCTCGCGCCCCTCGGTGAACGTCGTGGTCAGGATCGAGAGGGCCGACGGCGTCACCGTTGCCGCGCCGAGTCCCTGAAGGGCGCGTGCGGCGATGAGCGACGTGTCGTCCCACGCCAGGCCGCAGAGAAGCGAGCCGACGGAGAAGATGACGAGGCCGCCCATGAAGACGCCTCTGCGACCGAGGATGTCGGCAAGACGGCCACCGAGGAGAAGAAACCCTCCGAAGACGAGCGCGTACGCGCTGATCACCCACTGCAGATTTTCCTGCGAGAAGCCGAGATCCGCCTGGATCGACGGCAGCGCGACGTTCACGATCGCGACGTCGAGCACAACCATGAACTGCACGACGCAAAGCAGCGCCAGCGCGAACCATTTCGATCGGTCGGATGTGACCATTCGGATCTCCTCCTTGCGTGGTGTCGTCATGACGACGAACGGGAGGCGAGTAAGGGGACATCCGCCGCCGGGGCGATGAGGACTACGCGCTGACTTCGGCGACCCGCCGCTGCAGGAAGCGGCGCTCGGGCTCGGTCCGCGCCAGCGCGAGGGCGCGCTCGTACTCGGCGCGGGCCTCTCCTGCTCGGCCCAAGCGACGAAGGAAGTCGGCTCGCGTCGAGTGGAAGTACTGGTAGCCGTCGAGCTCGAGCCGCTCCAGGATGGCAAGCCCTTCTTCGGCGCCGTCCGTCTCGGCAACTGCGATCGCTCGATTCAGCTCGACGACCGCGGAGCCCGTCAGCCCCACGAGCTCGCCGTACAGCGCGGCGATCTGCGACCAGTCGCGCGGCTCGTCGGTGTGCAGCGAGGCGATCGCCGCCTGGATGACGTACGGGCCTCGGCCGAGCAGCGCGACGGCAGTCTCGAGTTGCTCCCGCCCGCGGGCGATCTTCGTCGCGTCCCACCGCGCTCTGTCCTGGTCTGCCAGCAGCACGAGCTCGCCTTCAGCGAACCGAGCCTCGCGGCGGGCATCGTCGAGCAGCATCAGGGCGAGCAAGGCGTGCACCTCCGGCTCGTCGGGCAGCAGCTCGGCGAGCGCGTGCCCAAGCCGAATCGCCTCCGCCGCCAGGTCGACGCGTCCGCCGTAGCCCTCGTTGAAGATCAGATAGACGACGGCGAGCACCGCCGCCAGCCGCTCGGGAAGCAAGTGCTCGGCAGGAACGCTGAAAGGGATTCCCGCGTCTCGGATCTTTCGCTTAGCGCGCGAGAGCCGGCGCTTCATGGTCTGCTCCGGAACGAGGAACGAGCGCGCAATCTCCGCGGTCGTGAGACCACCGAGCGCGCGCAGGGTCAGGGCGACTTGAGCCTCGAGGGCGAGCGCGGGATGGCAGCACATGAAGATCAGCTCCAGGCGCTCGTCGGGGAACGTCGTCTCCTCCATCTCATCCTCTGCGGCCTCCGCGACCTCGAGCAGGCGCGTCTTCGCGGCGAGAGTGTGGTCGCGGCGGATGCGGTCGAGCGCTCGGTTGCGCGCCGTCGTCGTGAGCCAGGCTCCGGGATTGGCGGGTGTGCCGTCCCGGGGCCAGCGTTCGGTCGCGGTCGCGAATGCGTCCTGGGCGGCCTCCTCGGCGAGGTCGAAGTCGCCCAGGAAGCTCACCAGGCTGGCGAGGACGCGGCCCCACTCGTCGCGGAAAACCTGCTCGATCAGCGTCCTATCGCTCCACGACCGGACGCACCTCGATCGCTCCGCCCATGCGCGCGGCCGGGATCCGGGCCGCCAGCTGGAGTGCCGCGTCGAGGTCGTCCGCCTCGTACAGGAAGTACCCGCCCAGGGCCTCCTTCGCCTCGATGAACGGGCCGTCCGTCGTCAGCGTCCGGCCATCCTGCACCCGCACGGTCGTCGCCGTGTCTGCCGGATGCAGCTGATGACCCGAGATGACACCCGGCTCATCCATGAGAGCGAGGTACTCACGCAGGATCTGCGCCTGCTCCTCCTCACCGAGACGGTTCACGAGTGCCCAGACGGGTTCGCCTGAATGGATCAACAGCATGTACTTCATCTTCGTCCTCCTCGAAACGAGATTGTCGCTTCTGCGGCGACTACGGGACGTCGTCCAGCCGCCGGCTGCTCGGGACCGGCGTGGACGTCTCTGCCCGACGCGTAACCCTGCGCTCGCCGCTTGACCTTCACGTGCTCTTCGATGCCGGAAACCCCGGCGTCGAAGGCGTCGTCGTCGGTCGCGAGGCTCATGACGAGCAGGTAAATCGTCGGCAGGCCGATCAAGAGAAAGGTCAGCACGAGCGTGATGGCCCAGCCGCCGACGGCCGCGCCGTCGCCGATCGAGCCAGATGTGAAGCTGCTCGCGCCCATGGACATGCTTCCCTACCGGGCGGGCGCCGGGATCGCTTGCTCGACCGAGGCGAGCCACTCCTCGTACGTCGGGCCGGCGAGCGTCGCGTCGGGGCCGGGGAGCAATGCGCCCGCCTCGAACAGGCGGTGGTCCGGATCGGCCGGGTCGCTGACGCCGACGATCCGCACCGGATCGCCGCGGCGGACGGCGAGCAGCGTCGCCATGTCGACGAGGCTCTCCTCCCGCGGGCCGGCGATCTCCAGGATCGGCGCCTCCGGGGATCCCGGTGCGGGCACCGACTCGGAGCCGACGGCGAGGTCGGCGAGGGCCTCGGCGACTGTCCTGGCGGCGACCAGTTGCGTGCGCGCCCTCGGCACGTAGCTCACGTCGCCCTGTCTGCCCCACTCCACGAACTGCGCGACGAACTCGTGGAACTGCGCGGCACGAAGCACGCGTACCGGGATCGGGCCCGACGCCAGCACCTGCTCGTGCGCGACCTTCGCCGCAGAGTAGCCGCCCGCAAACCGGTCGCATCCGATGATCGACGCCACGACGATCCGCCGCACGCCGGCCCGCTCGCCGACCGCCTGGAGGTTGCGCGCCGCGGCGGTGAAGAACTCCGTGGCCGCATGCTGGTCGGGCGAGGAGCCGGTGGCCACGTCGACGACGCACTCCACGCCCGCCAGGGCTCTCGCCAAGCCGTCGCCCGTGACGAGATCCACGCCACGAGAACGCGAGATCGGGACGACGTCGTGTCCCGCCGCCTCGAGCACGTCGACGACGTGACGGCCGGCCCTTCCGGTCGCGCCGGCCACTGCGATCTTGCGATGTGTTTGCACGAGCACTCTCCTCTCGGACGTCGTTTGCCTACATACGACGAACGGCGGACGCGGGAGGGGACAAGGACGTGCCCCGTGAGGTGACGATCTAGCTCCGGTCGCGCAAGAGCCTGCCCAGGTCGCCCACGGGCCCCAAGTGGCGCAGCTTGTCAGGGTTGACGATCGCGCTCACGCCCTGGACCTGGCCCTCCGCGATGTCGAGGGACATCACGCTGATCAGCCTGCCCTCGCGGTCGAAGGCCAGCGCGCCCGGTTGCCCGTTCACCTCCTCGCGGCGCCAGGTGAAGCCAACCAAGCGGGTGCCGGCGCGCCAGCTCGCGATCAGCAAGCGCGCCACCCTGGCGCGGCCGTGGACCGCACGCGCCGCGGCGGGTGCCTTGCCGCCGCCGTCGGCGCGGTGCACCACGTCGTGGGCCAGCAGCTCCTCCAGTCCTTCGAGATCGCCCTTCTCCGCGGCCGCGAAGAAGCGGGTCGCGAGCTCCTCGCGCTGCTCGCGCGAGGCCTCGAAGCGGGGACGCCGCTCCTCCACGTGGCGGCGGGCCCGCGTGGCGAGCTGGCGGGCGTTCTGCTCGCTCGTGCCGACGATCTCCGCGATGCGGTCGTAGGGCTCGTCGAACACCTCGCGCAGAAGGAACGCGGCTCGCTGCTCCGGCGACAGGCTCTCGAGCACGACGAGGAAGGCGAGCGACAGCGAGTCCGCCATCTCGGCCTTGTGAGCGGGATCGTCGTCGGCGTCTCGCAACGAGCGGCTCCGGCAGCCACTCGCCGACGTAGGTCTCGCGCCGGACGCGCGCCGAGCGGAGGTGGTCGAGCGCGAGCCGCGAGACCACCGTCGACAGGTAGGCGCGCGGCGACTCGATCCGCTTACCGCCCTCGCGCGCCCGGTGGAGGCGGAGGAATCCCTCCTGCACCACGTCCTCCGCCTCGCTGACGCTGCCCAGCATCCGGTAGGCGATGGCGAACGCCGACGGGCGGAGCTCGTCGAACTCCTCCTCGGTCATCGCTCAGCCGAGCCCCTGCGCGAAGCCCTGCCGCCAGCTCGGGTAACGCGGCTTCCAGCCGAGCTCGCGCTTCGCCTTCTCGTTCGATGCTCCACGCACCTCGGTCATCATGACGGCCGCCGTCTCCCCGGCCAGGAGCCGACCGAGCCAGACGCGGCACGCGCCGCGGCGGCTTGGCGCCCAGCGCGCGCGCCAGCTCGGGCATCCACTCGCGCGCCGGCGCGGGCTCGTCGTCCACGACGTTGTAGATGCCGCGCTTACCGTGCTCGACCGCGACGGCGGTCGCCGCCGCGGCGTCGTCGACGTGAATGAACGACCAGATGCCGCCGCCGTCCCCGACGACGGGGAACTGGCGCTTGCGGATAGCCGCGCTGTGGGCGGCTGCGGAGTCGGGCTGAGCGTGGTCCCGGGGCCGTAGAACCTGCCGTAGCGGAGCACAACACCCTCGAGCCACTCGGCCCCGGTCACCGCCTCCTCGAGGTGGCGGATGGCGTCCAGCATGCCGCGGAGCTTGTCCGGCGGGTCCGGATCGAATGGAGCGTCCTCGCCCTTCACCGGCTCCGCCGGTACGGGCGGCCGGCAAGCCGCGTAGCTCTGGGCCACGAAGCGTCGTGCACCGACGGCGCGGCCGGCGGCGAGCAGATGGTCGGTTCCCTCCGTGCGCAGGCGGTTCGTGGTCTCGAAGAAGCGGTCGATGTGGCGCATGTCGAACTCGCCCGACAGCGCCGTGAGCTGATGCACGATCACCTCGGGCTCGGCGGACGCCACCGCCTGGGCGACCGCGTCGGGGTCGAGAGCGTCGGCCACGACCGGGCGCGCTCCAAGGTTGCGAACCAGGTCCTGCTTCGACCCGCTCCGGGTCATCCCGACGACCTCGTGGCCTTTCGCCACGAGCTGCGGGACGAGTTGTCTGCCGAGGACGCCTGTGGCGCCGGCTACGAAGACCTTCATCTTGTGCTCCTTTGTTCGTCTGCCCATCTAGACGAGATAGGGAGCCCGGCTGTGACAGTGCTCAGAACAGCGGATGATCTGCTCATGTCCAAGGAGCCGTGCTCGAGCCGGCGATGAGCGAATACCGAGACGCGTTCGCGTGGGCTGAGGCGCAGGTCGCGGCAGTGCGCGACGATCCGGCGACCCGTCTTGCGCTGCTCGCCCGCACCTACCACGGGCCGACGGGGCGCGCGCCCCGACATCTGCCGTTCCGGCGGGCGGCGCTGTCGTTCATGCGCTGGCAGGTGCACCGCGGTCTCCTCAATCCGCTCGACGCGTCGCCGCCGGGCAGCGTCTGGTGGCGGGCGATGAACGAGCGCCTGCTGCGAGACGGCTGCGAAGCGATCGCGCTGGTCGGGGGACACAGTGGAGATCCGTCGTCGCAGGCCGTGCGGCTGTGGCTGGAGTTCATCGCCACGCCGATGCCGTCTCATTGGTACCGGGCTCACAACGCCAGCATCGTCGCGGGCTACCTGGAGCATGAAGGGCTTGCCGAAGAAGAGAGCGCCCCGGAGCGCTTCTTCATGAACGCTGTGCTGGCGCGCGTGCTCTACGCGCACGCCCTCGTTGCGGCCCCGCGCCTGGCGCTGGGGCGATTGGCTCCGCTTGCCCGCGTGCTCGGCGATCCCCGGCTCGGGATCGCGGGCGCGTTCCTCTCACTCCGCCGTGTGATCCCGGACCACTACCCGCTCGCGCGTGACGTCGAGTGGTATGTCGCCGACGAGCAGCGTCTTGGCCGGTTGCTCGACTACGGGGTGATCGTGCCGCGGCTGCAACGCCTCTACGAGTGGTCCGCCGACGAGCTCTGCGAACCGCGTGCTGCTCGAACTGGTTCGCGACGGCAATCCGATCTACGCGTGGCCCTATGAGAAGCGACACGTCTGGCGCGCTCCGCACATGCCGTTTCCAGGCCGGGTGCTCGAACGCGTCACGCGTGCCCGCTGACGCGGTCGCGGGGCCGACGCCGGGCGGGTGCTCGGCGAGTTCGGGCCGAGGCCCCTTGACGGCGAGTCGCGCCGCTCGAACACTGAGAGGACCGAGAATGAGGCCCTCACTGACATCGATTCCTCCCTCCGAGGCCCGTGGCGGCGATTGACGTCCCCGTCGCCCTGCTCGGGTACGGGACGGTCGGCTCCGCGGTCGACCGGCTCCTCCGTCGAAGGCGGCGAGGAGATCGAGCGTGCGACGGGCCACCGGCCGCGGGTCGTGCGCGCCCTCGTCCGCGACCCCGCTCGCGAGCGCCCTCACCCGCCGTCCGACGGCGTCCTGACGACCGACTTCGCCACGATCCGCGACGACCCGCAGATCGCGCTCGTCGCGGAGCTGATGGGCGGCATCGAGCCGGCACGCAGCCACGTGTTCGAGCTCCTCCGCGCCGGCAAGCCCGTCGTGACGGCGAACAAGCAGCTCGTCGCACGGCACGGCGCTGAGCTTTTCGCGGCCGCCTCGGAGGCTGGCGTGCAGCTGCGCTTCGAGGCCAGCGTGTGTGCGGCGATCCCGGTGATCAAGGTGCTGCGCGAGGCGCTCGTGGTCACGAACGTGCACCGCGTCCTCGGCATCGTCAACGGGACGACGAACTTCATCCTCACGATGATGGAGAGCGGCGCCTCGTACGAGAACGCGCTCGCCGAGGCGCAGCGGCTCGGCTACGCCGAGGCCGATCCGACCGACGACGTCTCGGGCGCGGACGCGGCCGCGAAGATGGCCATCCTCGCCACGGTCGCGTTCGGCTCGCGGGTCACCTTCGCCGACGTCGCGCACGAGGGGATCGAGGGCGTGACGCCCGCGCACGTCGCGGCCGCGCGGCAGCTGGACATGGCTGTGCGGCTCGTCGGCTCGGCGACGCTCCTCGACGGCCGGGTGGACGTGCGCGTGCGGCCGGCGCTGGTCGACCGCCACCACCCGCTCGCCTCGGTCGAGGGCGCCTTCAACGCCGTCATGCTCCAGGGCGACGCGATTCGCGAGATCATGCTCGAGGGCCCGGGCGCCGGCGGGACGGAGACGGCGTCCGCGGTCGTCGCCGACATGGTCAGCATCGTGGGGACGAAGGGAACCGGATTCCTCCAGAACGACGCGTGCTGGCGGGAGCTCGAGCGGCTGCCGGCGGGTGAGCTGCCGTCGCCGTTCTACGTCCACCTCGAGGTCGCCGACATGCCCGGCGTCCTCGCCCGTATCGCCGAGCGGCTCGCGGCACACGGGATCTCGGTGGCGCGGCTCGTCCAGCACCAGCTGAACGGCTCGGCGGCGCTCCACGTCGTGACGCACGAGGCGCCGTACGGCCAGGTTCAGGAGGCGCTGGCGGAGATCGGACGGATGCCGGACACGCGCCGCCCGCCCTCGGCGCTCGCCGTCGTCTCGGATCGCGGTGTCGCCGAGCTCGGGTGGGCGTGACGGACACGGCGGGCCCGGCGGTCTCGCTCGGCGAGGGGCGGACGCCGCTCCTGCCCGCGCCGCGCCTCTCCGAACGCCTCGGCGTCGAGGTGCACCTGAAGTGGGAGGGAGCGAACCCGACCGGAAGCTTCAAGGACCGTGGGATGGCCGTCGCGATCTCCCGCGCGCTCGCCCGCGGCGCCAAGGCCGTCGTCTGCGCGTCGACCGGGAACACTGCGGCCTCGGCCGCGGCCTACGCAGCCAGGGCCGGGCTGCCCGCGTACGTGCTCCAGCCGGCGGGCAGCGTCGCGCTCGGCAAGCTCGCCCAGGCCCGGGCGCTCGGCGCGCGTGTGCTCGAGGTGCGGGGCACGTTCGACCAGGCGCTCGCGGCGGCGCGCGCCCTCGAGGAGCGAGCCATGTACGTCCTGGTGAACTCGCTCAACCCGGACCGGATCGAGGGGCAGATGACCGCGGCGTTCGAGATCGTCGAGCAGCTCGGCGGTTCGCCGGACGTCCTCGCTCTGCCCTACGGCGGCGGCGGGAACACGGTCGCGTACGCGCGCGGGTTCGCCGCGGCCGGAGCCGGCTCGCCGCGGATCCTCTCCGTCGAGTCCTCGCGCCGCGCCGACACGGTCGCGAGCGCGATCCGCATCACGCAGCCGGTGCACGCCGCCGAGGTGGCTGCCTCGGGCGCGCGGGTCGTGGCCGTCTCGGACGAGCTGATCGTCAAGGCCTGGCGCGCGCTCGCCCGGGAGGAGGGAGTCTTCTGCGAGCCTGCCTCGGCCGCCGGCCTCGCGGGGTTGCTGGCGGATCCGCCGGAACCTGGCCTGCGCGTCGTCTGCGTCGTCACCGGGCACGGGCTCAAGGATCCGGAGACCGCCTCGGAGCTCGCGCCGCCGACGGTCGTCGTGGACGCCGATCCGGACGCCATCGCCGACGCCGTCAAGTCGTGACGCTCCCGCTCCGCGTTCGGGCGCCCGCGACGACGGCGAACCTCGGCCCGGCCTTCGACTGCGCCGGCGTTGCGCTCGACCTCTGGAACGAGCTCGAGGTCGGCGAAGGTGACGGCGAGCCGGATCGGCGCCACCTCGGCGTGCGCGCCTTCGAGCTCATCGCGCCCGCCGACGGCCTCAGCTTCTCGTTCACCGACCGGATCCCGCGTGCGCGCGGGCTGGGCTCGAGCGCGGCCGTGATCGCCCTCGGCCTCGTGGCCGGCGCGCTCGTCGCCGGCCGCGACCGCGACCCCGAGGGGCTCCTCGCCGTGGGCATCGAGCTCGAGGGGCACGGCGACAACCTGGCGGCGGCGCTGGCAGGAGGGGTCTGCCTGACATGGGACACGCGGATCGCGCGCGTGGCGGACGGCCTGCCGGCGGTGCCGGTCGCGGTCGTGCCCGAGGCGCAGGTGGGAACCGCGGCGGCGCGCGCGGCACTGCCGGAGAGCGTCCCGCATGTGGACGCGGCCTTCACCGCGGGCCGCGCCGCGCTGCTGGGGGCGGCGCTAGCCGGCGGGTCGCCGGAGCTGTTCGGCGCGGCGCTCGCCGACCGGCTGCACGAGCCCTACCGTGCCGCGACGCGCGCCGCTCCTCGCGGTCTTGCGCGAGCAGCTGCCTGCCGGCGCGCTCGGCGCGACGCTCTCGGGCTCAGGCCCGACCGTCCTCGTGTGGGCGCGGCCCGACGAGGCGGACGACTGCGTCGCCGAGCTCGCCTCCGCCTTTCCCGGCGAGCGCGTCATTCGCCTCGACGTCTCGACGGCCGGCGCCGGCCCGCTGTGAGCCTGTCGCCCCGCGACCGGCCTCGCCGACATGTGGACGATCGCGCGGGGCAGTTACGCTCGGGTGCGTGAGCGTGCGTGAGCTCGTCGAGGCCGAGGCGCGCGACGCGGGCCTCGCCGCGCCGCAGCTGAGGGACGACGCCGTCGCAGCGGCACTCGAAGCGGCCGCGGCGCTCGTGCGCGAGCGGCGGGAGTCGATCCAGGCCGCGAACCGCGCCGACTTCGAGGCCGCTGCGCCGCGGCTCGACGAGGGGACGCTCGACCGCCTGCGCCTCGACGAGGGGCGCGTCGCGGGCCTCGCCCGCCAGCTCGAGGCAACAGCGATGTTGCCGCCGCTCGACCGCGACGCCGCGTCGCACACGCTCGAGAACGGCTTGCGGGTGACCGAGCTTCGCGTCCCGATCGGGACGGTCGGGGCCAACTTCGAGGCGCGCCCGAACGTCGCCCTCGACGTCGCCGGCCAGCTGCTCAAGAGCCTCAACGCCGCTGTCCTGCGCACCGGCGGCGCCGCCCTCCGAACCGTCACCGTCCTCGTGGACGACGTGCTGCGGCCGGGACTGGAACGAGCCGGTTTGCCGCCCGGCGCCGTCGGGCTCGTCCGCTCGCCCGACCGCGAGGGCGCGCGCGTGCTCGTCTCCCTGCAGCGGCTGATCCCGCTCGTGATCCTGCGCGGCAGCGGCGAGACGACCGCGGCGCTCGCACGACTCGCGGCGGAGCACGGCGTGCGCACGCTCGCCCACGCGGAGGGCGGCGGTGTGCTCTACGTCCATGGCTCGGCGACGCGCGAGCGGGCGCTGGCGCTGGTGGACGCGAGCCTCGACCGGCTCGGCGTGTGCAACCGCCTCAACCTCCTGCTCATCGACCGCGCGGCTGAGCCGCTCCTCGTCGACGTCCTCCATCGTGTCCGAGCCCTCGGCGTGGATGCGCGCGGCACGGCCCGCGCCCGAGAGCTCGCCGCGGACCTCGCGCCCTACGACGGGCCGGTCGGCTACGAGTGGGCGAACGACGCCGAGCGCGTCGCCACCGTCACGGTGGACGTCGTCGACGGGCTCGAGGACGCAGTGCGGATCGCGAACCAGGAGACGTCCGGCCTCGCGGCGGGGATCGTCGCGGAGGACGAGGCGGCGGCGGCCCGGTTCCTCGAGACCTACCGCGGCACGACCGTCTTCTGGCATGCGCCCACCCGCTTCGCCGACGGCTTCGAGCTCACAGGTGCGCCCGAGACGGGCATCAACGTCGACTGGGTTCCGGGGCCGCGCGGCCCGGTCACATACCGCGATCTCTGGCTGCGGCAGTACCGGATCGTCGGCGACGGCACGCAGCGCCGGTGAGACGGCCGATCGTCGTCAAGCTCGGGACGAGCCTCGTCGCCGGGCCTGGCGGCCGCGTGCGCCGCGGGCTCCTGCGGGCGCGGGCGCGCGAGATCGGCGAGCTCGTCCGCGGCGGGCGGCCAACGGTCGTCGTGTCGTCGGGCGCGATCGCGCTCGGCCTGCCGCGGCTCGGCCTCGACCGCCGGCCGCGCAGCGTCCCGCGCCTCCAGGCGGCGTCGGCGCTGGGCCAGGCCCGGCTACAGGCGGCGTGGGAGGCGGCGCTCTCAGGAGAGGGGATCGCCGTGGCGCAGGTGCTTCTGACCGCGGCTGACATGGCCGATCGAACCGCCTACGTGAACGCCCGCAACGCCCTCGCCGAGCTGTTCCGGCTCGGCGCCGTTCCGGTCGTGAACGAGAACGACGCCACGGCCACCGACGAGATCACGTTCGGCGACAACGACGCGCTCGCGGCGCAGGTAGCGGTACTGACCGGTGCGCAGCTGCTCGTGCTCCTGACCGAGGTCGAGGGCGTCTACACGCACGCTCCCGGATCGCCGGGCGCCGAACTGCTGGAGGAGGGCGGGCTCGCGTTCGGCGCGGCCTTTGGCGAGGGGACGCCGCTCGGGCGCGGCGGCATGGAGAGCAAGGTGCTCGCGGCGCAGCTCGCGTCCGCGGCGGGGATCCCGACGGTGATCGCGGCCGGCCACGGCGACGACGTCCTCGGCCCGATCGTCGCCGGAGAGCGCCGCGGCACGCGGTTCGCGTCCGGCGGGTCACGCGACTCGGCCTTCAAGCTCTGGCTGCGCTACTGCAAGCCGTCGTCCGGGCGGCTGCTCGTGGACGACGGGGCGAGGCGGGCCGTCGTCGAGCAGGGCGGGAGCCTCCTCGCCGCCGGCGTCGTCGGCGTGGAGGGGAGCTTCGGCCCCGGCGACGCCGTCGATCTCGTCGGCCAGGACGGCAGCCCGTTCGCGAAGGGGATCGCGGAGGCGCCGCCCGGCGAGCTCTCCAGCCGACCGCGAGGCGTCGAGGCAGTCCATCGCAACCGGCTCGTGCTGCTATGACTGCTCAGGCCGCGTTTGTGTTGGCCGGATAGGCGCCGAGGACGCGCAGTAGCCGCGTCTGCGCGATCGCCTCGCGCAGGGCGTCGCGCACGGGCGGGTCGAGCGGATGGCCTGCGAGGACGGCGTCGAACCGGTAGCGCCACGGCGTCTGCGGGATCGGCCGCGAGACGAGTTGGACGAGGTCGACGTCGAAGCGCGCGAAAGGCTCGATCGCCCGGCTCAGCGCGCCGGGGCGGTGGTCGGTGACGAAGGAGAGCGCCGTGCGGAACTCCCGCTCGTCCCGGTCGGCGAGGCGGATGTACGTCGCCACCGACACGAAGCGCGTGTACGCCTCCGGGTGGTCGCCCACGTTCTCCGCGAGCACCGTAAGGCCGTGCAGCCGCGCCGCGCGCTCGCTCGCGATCGCGACGTGGGTCGGGTCGCCGCGCTCGGCGACGTCGTGAGCTGCGTCCGCGGTCGTAGGCGTCGCCACGAGCGTCGCGTCCGGGAGCGAGTCCACGAGCCGTCTGCACTGGTCGAGCGCGACTGGATGGGAATGGACGACGCGAATCCGCTCGAGCTCGATTGGCTCGAGGCCGAGCAGGCAGTGGTCGACGGGCAGGACGACCTGCGCGACGACGGAGAGCAGCAGCTCGTAGAGCAGGTCGTGCGTTTCCGCGACCGGGCCTGCGAGCGAGTTCTCGATGGGCAGAACCCCGAAGTCGACGTCCTGCCGGGCGACGGCCTGGGCAACGGCGCGGAAGCTCGGGACAGCCGAGATGTCGGCCTCGGCCGGAAAGAGCGCGTCGCAGGCGGCGGCGGTGTGCGCACCCGCGCGGCCCGGGTAGACGACGGAAACGGTCACGCCCCTCGTCTACCAGACGGGTCACGACCGCGCGGCGTCGCTTTCGTTTCCCGAACCGGAACGGCGCCGGTTGTACGCTTGACGTCGAGATGAAGGGACTGAGGGCCCGCCGCCGCGACCGCCTGCTCGAGCTCGATGAGGTCGAGCGGCGACTGAAGCCGTTCGGGCGCCGGTACCTGGGCGTCCGCGAGATCCCGCTCGACGCGCTCGTCGGCACAGACGGCCGCGCCAGCGCGTTCACCCGCGACTTCCGCCCGCTTCACGCCTTCAGCCGCGACCGGCTGCGCTCGCTCGAGAGCGCGTTCGCCGACGGCGGCTTCCCGCCGATCGTTGCGGTCAAGCTCGGTGAGACGTACTTCGTGATCGACGGCCACCACCGAGCCGCCCTCGCACGGCGCGGAGGCGCAGAGATGATCGACGCCGACGTGACCGAGCTCATCGCGCGCGTCCCTCTCCCGGCCGGGGCGGACATGCTCGAGGTCGTCCTCCGGGAGCTCGAGCGGATCTTCCTCGAGGACAGCGGGCTTGCCGAGGCGCGCCCGGGCGTGCGCGTCTCGGTCAGCCGGCCTGCGCATTACCTCGAGCTGCTGGAGAACGTCCAGGTGCACGGCTACCACATGATGCGAGGGCGCGGACGCGTGCTCGAGAACGCGGAGATCGCGGCGGACTGGTGCGACTCGATCTACACGCCGACACTCGCCGCGATCGACCGCCTGCGTCTCGGCCGCCTCTATCAGGATGCGCCGCCCGGGGACCTGTTCCTCGTTCTCCACCGGCACCGCCGGGATGCGTTCCCCTCGACCGGCTGCCCGCACCTCGCGCAGACCGTCGTCTCGGTGATCGGCGACGGCGGGCGGCGCCGCCGGCTGCGGTTGCCGGGCGGCGCGCGCCGTTCGCCGGCCTAGCGTCGTTGCGTCTGGCCTCCCGCCGCCGTCCGCTGAGCGGCGGCTCGCTCATCGAGCGAGCCTATCGCCGGAGAGCAAGCTCCGGTCCGCCGCCATCGTTTGGCCGGCGTGGTCTTCAGCTCGGTTGGAAGAGCTCGATCGGGTTCCCTGCGGGATCGTCGAGGACGATCTGCTTGCCGCCGGGGCCGGTGACGATCTCGCTGCGGAAGCGAAGGCCCGCATCGCGGAGGCGTTCGACCTCCGTCTCGATGTCGTCGACGATGAAGTGGATCCGGTTCCAGCCGCCCGGCTCGGGCCGGCGCCCGTCCGGCATCGGCCGTCCGGCGGAGCTCGTCGGGCCGCTGAGCAGCAGCCGCAGGTTGCCGCGCACGACGTCGGCGAAGGCCGGCGCATGGTTGGACTTGAGCGTGAACCCGAAGTGGCTGGTGTAGAAGTCGACGGCCCGCTCGACGTCGTCTACTAGGTAGCGGACGTTGACGATCTGATCGTTCACGAGTGGATCACCTCTTTGCAGGTTGCTTGTCGTTGATTCGGTGGAGGAGGAACCGGATGCGCGTCTCGAGCTCGGCCGCCGTTCGCGCGAATGCGGGGTAAGTCTCGCCGTGGCTGCCGGGTTCCGCGGCAGGGTCGGGGATGCTCCAGTGGATCGTCTGCGGAGCGCCCGGGAACTCTGGGCAGACCTCGCGTACGCGGTCGCAGAGGCTGATCACGTAGTCGAAGCGCCGGCGGCTGAAGGCGCGCAGGTGTTTGGGCCGGCGGTCGGTGGCGCCGAGGCCGCGCTCGCGCAACACTCGTACCGCGTTCGGGTGCAATGGCTTCGGGTGGCTGCCGGCGCTGAACGCCTCGATCGTATTTCCGGAGAGCTGTTGCAGCATGGCTTCCGCGATCTGTGAGCGGGCGCTGTTGCCGGTGCAGAGAAAGAGCACCCGCGAGCGGCGGCTGCGCCCTTGTGGCCCGGTCTGTGCCTTCGGCCGGAGTGCGAGTGCTGGGTGAAGCATGGAGCCGGCGTTGGCGAGCAGTTCGCGGCACTGCGCGAGGTCGAGGCTGTAGTACGTGTCACGACCATCGAACGAGCTGCGCCGAGCGGACACGAGCTCCGCCGCACGCAGCTGGCGCAGGTGGTACGAGACGAGACTCTGAGTCTGTCTCAAAGAGACCATGAGCTCGCGAACGCGACGGTCGCTGGAGGCGAGCTCGCTCAGCACCTGCCACCGCAAGGGATGGCCGATGAGTCGGAAGACGATGGGCGGTTGTGCGGTGGCGTTCACGGGCCCCACGCCGTCGAACGATACATCAAACTGGATTCATACGTTTCTTGGCGTGTTCAGCGGCAGAGCTCGGTGAGCGTGCCCGCGAGCCGCTCGAATCGGCGCACATCGCCCTCCTCGAACGCGTTCGTTCGAGGGTCCTCGATGTCGAGCGTCCCGACGACGGCGCCTGCGATCAGGATGGGGACGATCAGCTCTGAGCCGGTGGTGTCTTGGTTGGTGAGGTAGCGCGGATCGGTTGCGACGTCGTTGGAGACGACGGTGCTCCCGGAGCGAATCGCCGCACCGGTGAGTCCCTGGTCGGCAGGGAAGGTGGGGTAGGCGGGTGGCGCGGGACCGCTCCAGCCCAGGTTCCGTACTTCGCGAGTGGTGACGCGGTAGATGCCGACCCAGCGGCGTCCGGTGCCGGCACGGATCCGTTCGGCGGCGCGGCCGGCGCGCCTTTCGACCGGCGCGTCCGCGGCTACGTCGCGCCGCAGTGCCTCGATGAGCCCGCTGTCGGTCATCAGGCGCGGGTTCAGCTGGTGCCGTCGCGCCAGGCCCGGCCGATTTGCCGCAGCATCTGCGGGTACACGATCAGGTGCCGGAATGGCCTGATCGCGGCCATGTAGCCGGTTCCGAGCAGTCCGTTCGGCTTCACGTAGACGGCCAGCTGGCCGCGGTAGCCGCCCGTCCCGTCCGGGACCCAGCCGACGTGCATCACGCCGTGCATGGTCCGATTTGCGATCTCCGCCGCCCACTCGTCGTCGAGCAGGTAGAGCGAAGTGAAGGGAAGCGTGGCGAAGTCAGGGCCGGAGGGGGCGGCGCGCAGATCGGCCGGCAACGAGTCGCGGAGCGTCGGCGCCCCGGAGCGGGTGTCCGGGCTGTCCCATCCGAGCAGCTTGCCGACCTTCCACCGGATCGCCCAGAGCGCTCGCACCGAGCGGGGCGTGCGGCGCGACGGGTCGCCCGAGGCGATCAGGTGCACGAGCCGACTGAAGTCGTCCGCACCGCCCGGCGTCGGCAGTGCCCACACATCCTCGAGCCGGAAGTCCTGGGTGAGCTCATGGATGCGCCACGGGCGGGAGGTCTGCGCCGCGTTCGGAAGTCTCATGGACACCTCCATAGTCTGGCGCGTTTTCCCAGGCCGACCGATGGGGAGTCGAGCGCGCTCCGAGCAAACGGTTGCGCTCTACGAGAGCCCGGTGCTCGCGGGCTCGGGGTCCGTGGTCGCGGCGGGCTCGAGCACCTCGCGCAGTCTGCGCGCGAAGGCTTCGGGTTGACCGGCGTATCCGAACTCGCCACCGAGGAAGCCGCCGTGGTGGCTCGGGAACACGGTCGCCTGCTGGCTCAGCAGCTCGGCGGTGGCTACCGCTGTTCGTCCGGTGAACGTATCCAGCGACTCCTCGCCTACGGCGATCACGATGCGCGTCGGCGCCGCGCCCAGGGCGTCGACGTCGGGGCGGTAGCTGCTGACTGCCCAGGACTGGTCGGATAGCAGCGGGTCGTCGCGGGAGCCGTCGTCCTCGGCCGGCATCCCGAAGTGGGCGGGATCCGGCGAAGCTTGCGCGAAGTACTCGTCGGTGAACTCGCCTCGCCACGATGTCATCGCGATGAAGGCCGCCATGCCGGCGCCCGAACCCTTGGCCTCATACACGTCGCGAGTGGCGGCTCGGGCGCGCTCGGCCGCCGCGGCGTCGGGGAGCACCGGGATGAGCGGCGGCTCGTGGGCCACCAGAGTCGTCACGTCGTCGGGATAGGCCGCCACGAGCGCGAGCGCGGTCACCGCGCCGCCACTGCTCGCGAACATTTCCACGGAACCGGCGTCGAGTGCCTCGATGACGGCGTGCACGTCATCCGCCTGGACCGTGGGCGCGTTGTCGACCCGGCCGTCCTTGCGGACGCTGCGGCCGAGGCCTCGCGGGTCATACGTGACCACGGTCCGGTCCGGGAAGTGCGACGCCAACGTGTTGAAGCCGCTGGCGTCCATCGGCTGACCGATCATGAACAGCGGTGGGCGTCCGTCGGTGGTGGGCAGCGGGCCGTGGACGTCGTAGGCGATCTCGGCCCCGGTGGTTTTGAGCATGTGCGTTGTCATGACAATACGACCGCTCCCTCATTGAAAACTCATCGCGCGAGGGGACGCCGTGGCAGCGGCCGACAATACGCTTTCGTCCGCCTCGGTTCCAATGCCCGGCTCTGGCTGGCGCCGCGGATTGGCGCGACCACTGGGTGAGTTCGGCAACGCGAACCCAAAGACAGGGGTCGGCCGAACAAGAGACGCCTGCTAACCCCATTCCCCGCTCCTTCTTGCCCTGGGAGCCTGGGGTCACCACCGATCGAGAGCCGAAAGGAAGACGATGACCGCAACGACCACATACAACGCCAGCCGCGAGCTCGCCTACCGCGAGACGGACGGCCTCGAGGTTCAGCTGCTCTGGGATGAGCGCACCAACGTTGCGCGCGTCGCCGTCCTCGATTCGAAGACGGGCGACGCGTTCGAGATCGTGCTCGGCGACCGGGACAACGCACTCGACGTCTTCCATCATCCGTACGCGTACGCCGCGCACAGGGGAGTCGACTATTGCGTGCCCACGCGCGCGCACGACTTCGCGGTCGCCGCCTGAGCAGCGCGAGCGGTCGAACGATCGATCTCGGCACTGGGTGGCCGCCGACCTCGCTCGCAAGGGGCCAATCGATCCACTGACGACCACGTGGTTCCAGCGTAGAGCGGCCGCTGCTGATCCTCTTCCTCGTCTCTGCCCACAACAGTCTCACCGCTTCGTCTACAAGCTCGGGAGCGCTGCGCGGTCTCGCCCGCAGCAGCGCTAACCGAGCCACCAGCCTGGCCCAGCGGGCGCCTGTTGGCTACTGCACGGGCGTGACGCCTGTTTGCAGGATGAGCAAGCGATCGTGCCTCTCTGCAAGGACTTTCGAGAAGCCCTCTGAGGGACTCGAACGTCGACCCTCCTTACCATGGATTGGGCAGACCGGGGAGACTTTGGGACGGGCGCTACCACTTCGTCAGCCCAGCCCCGACCGGAGTGTTCACCCGAGCTCGAAGGTCACCCTCCAGGAACCCCCACCGTTGGTGACGCGCACCTGTAGGAAGTCTCCGGCCGGAATCATCACGGAGGTGTCGTCGCTGCAAACCTGGGGCGAGTCTGCCGTGGTCGTGCATGTGAGCGGTGTCGGGGTGATGTTGTCGAGCACCGTGACCGTTTGGTTCGCGGCGCTGTTGGACGTGACGGCGAGCAGGTTCGAGATCGTGACGGCAGTCGGCATCGGCCCGAACATCAGCGAGTTGGCCGAAGTTGCGAACTCGGTTATTAGGGCGAGACAAGCATCGCCTTGTGCCACGTTTGCGTAGGTCAGGCAGTTGTTGCCCGAGCTCGCGTTTCCGTTCTGGTTGCCGAACATCAGTACTTGGCTCGCCGGGCCTGTTGGCCCTGTCGCACCGGTCGCGCCCGATGGGCCGGTGGGACCGGTCGGGCCGATCGCGCCGGTGTCGCCGGTGGCGCCGGTGGCGCCGGTGGCGCCGGTGGCGCCGGTGGGGCCTGTTGCGCCGGTCGCCCCGGTAGCGCCCGTCGCGCCGGTGGCACCGGTCGGGCCTTGCAGCCCGATCGGGCCGGTCGGGCCGGTCGCGCCCGTCGCGCCTGTGTCACCTGTGGCGCCCGTGGCACCAGTCGGGCCGGTCGTGCCGGTCGCGCCAGCCCCCGCGGGGCCCGTTGCGCCGGTCGCCCCGGTAGCGCCCGTCGTGCCGGTGGCACCGGTTGGGCCTTGCAGGCCGGTTGGTCCGGTCGCGCCCATCGGCCCAGTCGATCCGGTCGAACCGGTCGCCCCGGGTTGACCGGCCGCGCCCGCAGGACCCTGCGCTCCCGCAGCCCCCACCGCTCCCTGGGCTCCCTGCGCGCCCGGCGGACCCACGGCGCCAGCCGGGCCCGCGGGGCCGACCGTGCCGGGCGGCCAGGCAACCCGCCGTTCATTTTTCGCGCACGGGCTCTCGCGCAGCTTCAGATCGCGAAAAGTCTCTCGATTACCGATCAGCTCGATGCACGCCGTGTACGTCACCGACCGCTTCCCGGGCGCGGCGAGAGGAGAGCCCGCACTCCACAGACCGAGCAGCAGTGTCGAGCCCAGGAGCACATGCAGCACCAGCATCTTTCGGATCCGCAGCGACCGCACCCATCCGCCCCCTCATCGACCTGCACAACGCTACCTGCCTCAGTTCGACGAGCACAAGCATCGCCCTCCGCAATGCCCCGCCCGTCGAAGGGGCCATCGTAAGTCAGCTGGCAGGCCGGGCAGGGCTAGTCCTGGTTCGAGACGGAGTCGCCCGACCTCTGGTGGCCCGAGAATCCGGCCTGGTACGCGGCGTCGTTTTGTGTCCGCGCCCCGTTGCTTAGAAAGACAACGGCGCGCTCTACTGACCACAAGGTAGTAGGCTCGACGAGATGCGCAAGGTCGTCGTCCAACAGTTCGTGACGCTCGACGGCTACGCCGCAGGCCCGAACGGCGAGCTCGACTTCGTCAGCGAGACCGGGGCGGCCGCGGACCCGACCTCCGGTCCGTTCGTCGAGGAGCAGCTCGCCTTCATCGAGAGCCTCGACACGATCCTCCTCGGCGCCGTCACGTACCGGATGTTCGCGGCCTACTGGCCCGAACAGACAACGGAGACGCAGGCCATCGCGGACGCGCTGAACGCAACCCCGAAGGTCGTCTTCTCGAGCACGCTCGAGAGCGCTCCCTGGGGGAGCTGGGAGCCTGCGCGTGTAGTCGCCGGCAGCGCTACCGAGGAGGTTCGCCGGCTGAAAGCCGAGCCCGGGAAGGACATGGTCGTCTGGGGCAGCCTCGCACTCTCGGACTCGCTCACGCGAGAGGGCCTCGTGGACGAGTACCGCCTCCAAGTCTGTCCCGTCGTGCTCGGTCGCGGGAAGCGGCTCTTTGAGGACGGCCTCGCAACGCAGTGGCTGACGCATCTCGCGACGAACACGTACGACGAAATGGTCGCCGTACGCTACGCGTCCAGGTCGTAGTCGACGCTCCTTTCCGGATGTTTCGTCGAATCCGCCCGCGAGCATCGCGGCGACGGTGGAAGCCCGCTCAGATCCCAGCCGGCACACGCGCCGCAGCACGTAACGCCCTTGGGGACCACCGAAGTGGTGTGTGCGCCAGTCACGATCCCGCTGATCAACCCCGACTGGCGAGGGTCGCAAACAGCTCCCCGCGCGCGCCCCTGCGGTTTGGTCAGCCGCCCGTGGCCGCGGTCGACGACGTCGTCGCGGCCGCGCTGTTTCCCGCGTCCTCGGCGAGCCGGCGAACGACGAAGGCAGTGAAGAGCAGAAGCCCCGCGTCGAGCGCGCCGGGATCGTCCGCCGTGACCTTCACCGGGCGCCGACCCCAGCCCGCGGCGTCGAAGAGCGCCAACTCGCTGTCCCCTTCCGCGAGGGCGTATCGCTCGCGCCAAGCGCTCGCGGGTCGCAGCACGAGCTCGCGCTGAGCCCAGCGGAGCGCCCCGCCGCGGCGGAGGGTGCGCGCCTCGAACTCGCCCACTGCGGCACCCGTCGCATCCGTCGCCGTCACGCGCGGCTGGAAGACCCCGGAAGCGGTGAACCGCCATCGATTCCCGTCCGCCTCGGCAACTGCCGTTCGGGAGAAGAGGCCCTGCAGGCGGAGCGTGCCGACGCTCGCGAGGTCGTAGCGGCGACGATCGCCTTGCGCACGGGTGAGCTCCAGATCGGCCACGGGCTGACCTGAGCGTAAACAACTCGTGCGCGACGGCGACATGCGGACACGGTGGCGGCGGCTTCATCGTCGACCACACCCGTCGCGTAACGCGCTGGCGAGTCTCGGTCCCGCGAGCGAGGGTTCTTCGTCGTCGACAAGGCAGAGCACGACCGATTACGAACGGGGTACTCGGCTCGGCTGACACGCGCGGTGCGGCTCCTCGGCTAGTAAGAGCGGTTTGTAGGGCGTCGCGCGGTCAAATCCTTCGGTGCTCCACTATGGTGAGTCGTCCTCGGAGAGGGAGTGGATATGGCTGCAGGCAAGGCGCGCCTACCACCGCGGTGGTTCATTGTGACTTTCTGGCACGTGCATCGATGGATCGTCCGGGCCAGCGGTGGGCGCAAGGGGTTGTGGCGGCCGCGCCCGGGTAAGTGGGGCACCTTGCGGCTCACAACGAGAGGCCGGCGCAGTGGCGAGCCGCGGAGCGTGATCGTCGGCTACTACGAGGACGGGTCGAAGCTGATCACGATGGCCATGAACGGTTGGAGTGCGGCCGAGCCAGCGTGGTGGCTGAACCTGCAGGCCCATCCGGACGCGGTCGTCGAACTGGCCGGTGGCATCCAACGCGCGGTGCTCGGGAGGCCCGCGGTCGGCGGGGAGCGTGAACGGCTGTGGCAGCGCTGGCGCGAACTGAACCAAAAGCTCGACGGCTACGCAGCACGACGCCCGCACGAGACGGCGGTCGTCGTCCTCGAGCCGCGTGCGGTGGCCGATGATCAAGCGAGCTTCTGACCGGCAGCGACGGCCGGGGGATGCACCGAAAGCGCACTGATTGACGGCTGGAGCGAGCACCGAGTGGGTCTGGCGGCCCGACGATCGCCGGCGTCTCGTGGATGAGCTCGTCGTTCTCGAGGGCCTCCACCATGAAAAGGTGGTCGGCGTTCGCCTCCGAGACGCCGACGCTGGCGCCTACAGGCTGCTACATGCGTACGGGTGAACCTCAGCGGGCGGCTTACCCCGCTGCACAGTCGCAACCCCGAGGCCGAGACCAGCGCCCACACCCGTCGAGGAGCAGGAAACCCCACTGAGACTCGTGCCCTGGTCCATCGGCCGAGCGTATCGTCGGCCGGATCCGAGACCCGTGGCGTAGCTCGTAAGGTCGTCCCGACCGAGCGCCGTCTGGCCGCTCGCGCATGAGCGACGCAGCCGTGGAACCCGACCTGGAACGAGGGAGTCGCTGGTGTTCTTCCGGCTGAGCAGCCTAGCGGCGTGACGCGGATGTATGCAGCGGCACCCGGCCCCACACACAACCTAGAGGAGCCGGGTGCCGTGCGGCTGGAGGGGTTCAGCAGTCGATGTGCAGGGCGTTGCTCGGTGCCGACTCGTTGCCGGATGTGTCGACGGCGGTCAGGACGACCTCGGTCGGTCCCGGTTCCCGGCAGTACGTGATCGTCCTGCCGTACCCGACGATGCCGTCCTCGAAGAAGACGCCGTCCAGGTACACCTCGTAGAGGATCAGGGACTGCGGGTCACTGTCGTCGGTCGATTGCTCCCAGTTGAGCCAGAGCTCTGGCGGGCTCGTTTGGAACGAGAACTGCAGATTCGTGGGTGGCGACGGCGCGACGTCGTCCGTCTTCGCGGGCGTCGTGACCGTCAGTACGTTGCTCTCGACCGTGTTCCCGTAGCCGTCGCGGGCCGTCACCTGGAACGTGTGCGTCGATGACGGCGTCAGATGGAAGACGGTCGCTCCCCTCCCCCCGATCGTGTCCCAAATGAAGGGGCTCCCGTCGACGAGGAGCGTGTTCCAGGTCTGCGTGATGTTGTCGACAGATGTGGTCCAGGAGACAGAGATCCGTGTCGGATAGACGGACGTAAGCGAGAGCGTCGGGGGCGGGCTCGGCGGGGTCGTGTCCGGCGGTGTCGTGTGAGTGACGGGGTTGCTCGAAGCGGACCGGTTGCCGGCCGAGTCGATCGCGTACACCGTCCAGGTCGTCGTGCGATCCGGCATCAGCTTGGTCATCGTGAAAGTCGTCTTCGGCGGATCGACCCTGAAGCAGCCGAGACCGTTCTTCTGCACGCAGTACCACCAGGTCCCCGAGTCGGTCGAGGCGTTCCACGCCAATGAAATGCTGGTGTCCGAGCTCGCGGTGATGTGGAGGTTCGTCGGCGTCGTCGGCGCTCCACCGTCCGCCGGCGGCGGAGGAGGCGGCGGAGGCGGTGGCGGTGGCTTCTTCGCCACAGCAGCCGAGACGGCGACGAGTGCGAGGGCGAGGACGAGTGCAGCGAGTGCCGTGCGTCGGACGGACATCCGATCTCCTCCCGAGTGCGGTGGTCGTCACGAGGAGATACGTGTGCTACAGCGGGAGCGGTTTTGGAGCGGCCGGCGCCGGTGGAGGGTTCGCGACGGCGGCGAGCAACGCGAGGTCCGACGGCGCGATCAAGGCACCGGCATCGTGATCCATTCACAGTACGAGGAACCCGAGCACGAGGCTTCGAGACGGAGTAGCTGTCTACGGTCTAGGAGGCTGGGGCGGGCCGCCCGAAGGACGGCCCGCCCACCGTCATCGCCTCAGCGGTGCACGGGTCGTAGGAAGTGGTCGACGGCACGGTTGCCGATCTTCTCGCCGTGCCTCGTCCCCGTCTCGACCGCGTCGCGGAAGTGGAAGCCGACGTAGATGCGAGAGACCGCGTTCTCGGCGGCCGCCTGGGAGAAGCTGGTGAAGTGACGCAGGGTCGGCGAGGCGTCGCTGCAGGTCTGTCCTGCGGGAAGCGTGAAGCTGCAGGCCGAGAAGCTCACCTCATCGGTCTTGAAGAACTGCTTCAGGACCTCCGCCGCGGCTCCGCCTTCGACGGAATGCCCGGAGTCGTAGTCCGGGATGGGTGGGGTCTCCACCAGCGGCGTCCAGGTCGGGTCGGCCGTCGTCGCCGGATTGTCATCGATGTCGGCCAGCCGGATCGCGGTCACCGGTCGCCAGAAGCGGTAGTGGTACTTAGTGTCGAAGCTGCCGATGTAGCCGTCCGCCATGGCGAGGTTCAGCAGGCCGAAGAGTCGTGCGCTCTCCCAAAGGTCGAGTTCCTCGGCGGTCGCGACGGCCCGGGTGAGGCGGTTCCACGCCAGCGGCGAGCTCTCGACCCAGAACAAGGCGATCTCCGTCTGCTCGTCTGTGCGGGCGCTGGGCGTGGTGACATCGTCGCCGCCGAGGCGCTGAACCTCGTTGACGTCCGCGGCGTACTTGTGGCTGGTCAGCGAGTACGGCGGCCCGGGACGGAACTGCGAACCGTGGTGCAGCACGAAGGGGGTAACGTCGCCCCAGTGCGGGGCGAAGGCGAAGGGGGTGCCCGGCGTGTAGCGGTACTCGCCCGGCGCGGTGCCCTCCTGGTAGTTCGGATCAATCGGCGGCGTGTTGAAGCCGTCCTCGGAACGCAAGGCCAGGATCGCTGCCGCGGCCGCCTGTCCTAGTGCGACACCCTGCGTCTTCGCGGGTCCATTCGGGATCGCCCCGAGGGCGGCCGCGTAATCCGCCTCCACGCTCGTGATCCCGTCACTGATGCAAGCCGCCGGGAGGAAGAAGGAGAACGAGCCGAGCACCGTGACCAGGACGTCGCGCGCAGCCGCCGCGACCGCGGCGTCCGGCGAAGTCCCGGGTGTCGCACTGAGGCTCACGGCGTAGGGCCGTGAGCGACGATCGATGCCGCTCAGTGCGTCGTGGACGGCGACATGCATCATCGCGTACATGCGTGCTTCCTGCGGCGCGAAGCCACCGAGGAGGCACGCCGCGATCACGGCCTCGCCGGCGTTCGCATTCCAAGCGGTGACGGCGTTCCCTCCGGGCTCCGATCTCGACGCCGTCGCGCTCGCAAGAAGCACCCCCGCCGCCAGGCACACAGCAAGAGCAAGAAGTCGAATCCTCATGGTGCGCACTCCTCTTCGGACGAATGGGATGGTGCGGTCGAAGCGCGACGGGCGAGGTAGGAGAGAGCAGAACTCGTCGTTCATGCCCAACTCATCTCAATTGGCACGCTTCTTCACCGCCATTGTCTCACGAAAGGCCACGGAATTCAGCCCTCGTGAGAGGAGGAGCGCTACGGCCGGGCGGCGGGCAGTGCGGCGGGCTCCGGCGCGCCGCTCGTCTGGACACGACAGGGTTCGACCGCGATCGACATCGTCGATCGCGGTCAGGACGAAGCTCACGATTGCGCCAGTCCGCGAGGTCGCGCCGCGCTTCACCTTGGCGACGCGGAACTCCGGA
>CAWDIJ010000020.1:0-40576 GCA_963802375.1 uncultured Actinomycetes bacterium | reverse complement strand
CGATCGGCTCGTCTCGTGGGTGAAGACGAAGTCGCGCGCGCGTGACCGGGCGTTCCGTCGCTCCAGCGCGCCTCGGGGCGGATGTGGTAGGTGAGCGTGAACGGCGGCGCCTTCGTGACGTCGACGCCGCGAGACGAGGTTCGGCCGCAGCGTCAGGTCGGGACCGACGCGAAAGCGCCGGGGAGCACCATGCCCATGACCGCCACGGGAAGAGGAATGCCTCCGCGCGCAGCGCTGGAAGAAGGCGTTCAGGCACGCCGACTCCCGGCACTCCGCGCGAGCACGACCGTGCCGCCGCGCCGCGGCGTCTCCGCGTCCGGCGCACCGGCCGCACCCGGGACGGCGACGAGGAGCGCGGCGGCGAGCGCCGCCGCTAGCGCCCGCGCGCGAGCCACCAGTTCTCCGCGCCGACGAATGGGTCGAGGCTCAGGCTCCGGCCATAGCCCCGGACGCTCGACCTCGCGGCACCGAATAGAGGCCTGTGGAAGAGCGGGATCAGCGGCACGTCGAGCGCAACCCGCGCGTCGAGCCGGTGCAGCGCGCGCGCGTGCAGATCGGCGTCGAGAACGCGCCCCGCATCGTCGATGTCGCGATCGACGAGCCGCTGGCAGTAGCCGGTCCAGTTCTGGCTGCCGCCGCAGCGAAGAACCGTGCTCATGGACACCTCGCTCTCGCGTACCCACGAGAAGAGCGCGAGATCGAAGTCGCCGCTTGGCAGGATCGACCCGAACAGCGGGTCGAGGGAAACATACGTCGGGACGAGCTCGACACCCACGTCCCGCAGCTGCCCCTGAAGGGTCCGCAAGCTCTCCTCGCGAAACGCGACCCCCGTCATCGTCAACGCACGCAGCGAAAGCTTTTCGCCCGCGCAGACGTAGATTCGATCCGCGCCGAGGCGGCAGCCTGCCAACCTGAGCAGCCGTCGCGACTCGGCCGGCCGGTAGCCGAGACCGCTCCAGTTCGGTCGGTAGTAGCGGCTGGTGGTGGCAAAGAGTGCGCTCTCGCTCGCCGCGTCCCGGCGGTCATGCTCCCCGAACACCGCCCGGACGAGCGCGGTCTTGTCGATCGCATGCGCAATCGCCCTCCGCACGAGCTTGTTGCCCAGAGCCGGATGACCCGGAGGCCGGACGCGGAGCGCGAGATGCTCCCAGGAGGGCCCGGGAAAGGACTGCACCTCGACACCCGGCAGCTGCCGCAGCTCCCGGGCCAGGCTGGCCGAGAGCGGGAGGCCGTGGACGACGTCCAGCTCGTTCCGCCGCAGCCACTCGATCGCCTCCTCGTGCTCTTTCCAGAACCGGAGCACGAGCCGGTCGAGATACGCCGGACGGGCTCCCCAGTAGCGCGGGTTCCGCTCGAACGTGATCTCACGGCCGCGAACCCAACGCCCGACGAGGAAGGGGCCGCTTCCGATCGAGCGTCCGGTCCTCGGGTTGTGAATCCGCTCGTTCCACACGGTGCTGAAGTCCGCGCCGGCGAGCGCATGCTGCGGGAGCACATACGGGAACAGGCGCCGCCAGTCGGCGTAACGGGAACGGAGCACCACCCTCACGGTCCTGGAGCCGAGCGGGCGAACGCTGCCGACCTGGGCCAGCGCCTCCGCGTACCCCGGGTCTAACTCGACCCCGGCGGAACGGCTCGTCTCGTGGGTGAAGACGAAGTCACGCGCGCTGACAGGCGTTCCGTCGCTCCAGCGAGCCTCAGGGCGAATGTGGTAGGTGAGCGTGAACGGCGGCGCCCGCGTCACGTCGACATCCGAGACGAGGCTCGGCTGCAGCGTCAGGTCGGAACGGACGCGAAAGGCGCCAGGGAGAACCATGCCCATGACCGATGACGGAAAGGCCTCCAGTGGCCGCGCAGCGCTTGAAGAACGCGTTCAGGCACGCCGGCTCCCGGGGACTCCTGTGAGCACGACCGTGCCGCCGCGCCGCGGCGTCTCCGCACCCGGCGCGCCGCCCGCGCCGGGACGGCGACGAGGAGCGCGGCGGCGAGCGCGGCTGTGAGCGCTCTAGCCACCCGCCGGCTCCGGCGCGCGCACGCTGACCCAGACGGCACCGCCGCCGGCGGCGAGCCGCTGCGGCTCGTTCCCGAGCTCGATCGTCGCCACGATCTCGCCCGTCGCCGGGTCGAGCCGGGTCACCGTCCGGTCGAGGCTCGAGGCGACCCAGACGCCGCCCTCGCCGACGGCGACGTCGACGGGGCCGTCGCCGACGGGGAAGTCACTTCGCGTCGGCGCGCCGCTCTCGGCCAACACGATCCGCGTCACGGTGTCGTCGTCGAAGTTGGTGACCCAAAGGGCGCCGGCGCCGACGGCGATCGCACTCGGCGCCGCCCCGACGTCCACCTCGTCGAGCTTCCGGTTCGTCGCCGGGTCGACCTCGGCGACGGAGTTCGCCGCGCGATCCACGATCCAGAGCGAGCCGAGACCGAAGGCGACGTCGTTGAACTGGCGGGACGTCGCGTCGGGAGAAATGAGGAGCTCCGCCTCGACGCCGATGTTCCTCGCTTTCATGGTGCTCGGATCGATGCGTCCCGTCGCGCCGTTCTCGCACACGAACCAGACCGCGCCGGCGCCGAAGGCCACGCTCGCGCGGGGCGCGCCGCACCCCGTGTCGTCCCCGAGCGCGGAAACTGGCCTCGCCGCCTCTTCCTGCTCGGGATTGATGCGCACCAGCTCGCGCCTGGGCCCGAGCGCAACCCAAACCGCGCCGCCGCCGACCGTGAGGTCGCTCGGATAGCCGCCGACGGAGATTGTCCGCCCACGCTCGCGCGTCGCTGGGTCGATCCGTGACACCGTCTCGTCCTCGACGTTCGCCACCCAGACGCTCCCCGCCCCGAAAGAGATGGGCCCCGGGTCAGAGCCCACAGGCACCTCGGCGACGAGCTCGTTCGTGTCCGGGTCGATCACGCCGACCGAGTTGGGAGAGACCGACGTGAGGCCGCCTGAGCCACGATCGAGCAGGAGAGCGAGAGCGGCGGCGACGCCGGCGAGCGCAACCACCGCCGCGGCGGCGAGTACCCACCGTGGCGTTCTCGCCGCAGGCACAGGCGTCGTGAGCCCGAGCGCCGAGCGAGCGGCTGCGACGAGCTCACCCGCGCTGGCGTAGCGCCGGCTCGGATCCTTGGCGAGCGCGCGGGCGAAGACCGTGTCGAGCGCCCGCGGCAGCTCCGGCCGGGCCTGCGAGGGCGGTGTCGGCTCCTCGTGCACGTGCGCCCAGAGCAGCGCCACGTCGGTCGCGCGCGGGAACGGAGACTGCCCCGTCAGGCTCTCGTAGAGGACGCAGCCGAGCGAGTAGAGGTCGGCGCGCGCCTCGACCTCGTCCCCGGTGATCTGCTCGGGCGCGACGTACTCGAGCGTGCCGACCACGTCGCCCGGAGCGGAGACACCGCTGAGCGAGCCGGTCCGCTTCGTCAGCCCGAAATCGGCCAGGTAGCAGTGCTCCTTGCCCGCCGCGCTCGCGATCAGCACGTTCGACGGCTTCACGTCCCGGTGCACGAGCCCCCGCTCGTGGGCCGCGTCCAACGCCTCCGCGACCTGCTCGAGCAGAGCGACCGCGCGGCCCGGCTCGAGCGCGCCTTCCGCCGCGAGCAGCTTCCCGAGGTCGGTGCCCTCGACGTAGCGCATAGCGAGGAAGAGGACACCGTCGTCCTCCCCCGCGTTGAAGATCGGGACAACGTGGGGGTGGTCGAGCGACGCGGCGACACGCGACTCGTGCAGGAAGCGCTCGCGAAATCGGTGGCCCTCTGCGAGCTCGGGAGCGATCACCTTCAGCGCCACCCTGCGCCCGAGGCCCACCTCCTGGGCGCGATAGACCGCGCCCATTCCACCTCGGCCGATGAGCCCTTCGATTTGGTAGCCGGCAACCTTGCTCCCGACTACCTCGTCGGAGCTCCATCGCAGGGTCACTTTTGAGAGTGTCGTCCTCTAGCGCGACATTTTCAATGTTTCCTCGACACGCAACAATCGGGCGCACCGACGGTCGCGCAGCACGCGGGGACAAGCGCACAATAGGACCATGTCGAGCGAGCTCGGCTGGGCAGAGCTGCGCGCGGGTCGCTGGGAGTCGGCGCGCGCCGCGTTCGCGGCGGCCGAAGAGACGGCGGAGTCGCTCGAAGGCCTGAGCTGGGCGGCCTGGTGGCTCGACGAGGCCGACGCCGTCTTCGACGCGCGCGAGCGCGCGTATCGCGCCTATCAGGAGACCGGAGACGCCGCCGGAGCGGCTCGGATGGCGACGTGGCTGGCTGCCGACGAGCTCGACTTCCATGGCGCCGTCGCCGTCGCGAGCGGCTGGCTGCAGCGGGCGTCGCGCCTCCTCGAGCCGCTCGAGGCCGGCCCCGACCACGGCTGGCTCGCCTTCCACGAGGGGTACGTCGCGCACGCGAGCGGCGACGCGGAGCGCGCGCGGAAGCTCGCGGTCGACGCGGCCGACATCGGCCGGCGGTTCGCCGTCCCCGACCTCGAGATGCTCGGGCTCGCACTCGAGGGCGCGGCGCTGGTGGCGCAGGCCGAGGTCGAGGCGGGAATGCGCTGCCTGGACGAGGCGACCACGACAGCGCTGGCGGGCGAGGCGACGATCCCGATCTCGAGTGCCTGGACGTGTTGCTTCCTCGTCTCGGCTTGCACCGCCGTGCGCGACTTCGATCGTGCCTTCGAGTGGTGCGACCGCATCGCCGAGTTCGCGGAACGCTACGGGAGCCGCTACATGCTCGGCTTCTGCCGGGCGGAGTACGGTGCCGTGCACCTCTGGCGCGGGCGCTGGGCCGAGGCCGAGGAGCTGCTCGAGAGCTCGATCGAGGACTTCGCGCGCTCACGCCCGGCATACGCGGCCGGCCCGATGGTGCAGCTCGCCGAGCTGCGCCGCCGGCAGGGGCGGCCTGCCGAAGCGGCGCGGCTGCTGGAAGGTGCGGGGACGTCCGAGGGTGCGCAGCTCGGCCGGGCGCGGCTCGCCCTCGACGCCGGCGACGCGCAGACCGCTGTCGAGCTGCTCGAAGGGGTGCGCCGCCGGACGTCCGGTCCGCGCGAGATCGCCATCCTGGAGGGGCTCGTCGTCGCGTCGATCGCCCTCGACGACCTCGATCGTGGCGCTGCCGCGCTCGTCGAGCTGCGTTCGCTCGCAGAGCTGATCGGAACCGGCCCACTGCGCGCTGCAGCCGACCTTGCAGACGGGATGCTCGCGGCGGCGCGCGGCGAGCACGAGCGCGCCCGGCCGCTCCTGGAGGACGCAGTTGCGGCCTTCGAGTCGAGCGGCGCGCCGTTCGAAGCGGCGCACGCAAGAGCTGAGCTCGCCGCGACGCTCGCCGCGCTCGGCCGGAACGATCGCGCCGGTCGCGAGCAGGCCGCGGCTGCACGAGCGCTCCGCGCTCTGGGCGCCGTCCCGGCTGCTTACGACGACGCGATGACACCGCGGGAGCGAGAAGTCCTGGCGCTGCTCGCCGAAGGACTGACGAACCGGCAGATCGCGGAACAGCTCGTCGTCAGCGAGCACACGGTGCACCGGCACGTCGCGAACATCCTGCGCAAGCTCGATGTCCCTTCGCGCGCCGCGGCTGCCGCATACGCCGCCCGGACCACCGTCTAGCCCATCCGGGCCAGAGGGTCCGCGGCGAAAGATGGCCCGCCCCGGCGAAGCCGAAGCGACAACGTCGCACTAGCTTCGAGGCATGGAGCGAAGCGCCGCGAGACTCATCACCGAGGCCGCCGCGCTCGCGCGAATCGAGGAGATGGGAGGAGCGATGGCAGCTAAGGCGACCGCTCCGAGCACCGTCTGGGCGCTCGGCGACTACCACCGGTTCGCGAAGGAGATGGTCTGGAGCGTCGGCCCGGAGCTGGTGGAGGCGGCCGGGATCGGGCCCGGACAGCGCGTGCTCGACGTCGCCGCCGGCACGGGCAACGTCGCGATCCGCGCCGCGGAGGCCGGAGCCGCCGTCGTCGCCTCCGATCTGACGCCCGAAAGCCTGGCGGCGGGCGAGCGGGAGGCGCGCGAACGCGGTGTCACGGTGGAGTGGGTCGTCGCCGACGCGCAGGCGCTGCCGTTCGGGGACGCCGAGTTCGACGCGGTCACCTCGTGCTTCGGCGCAATGTTCGCGCCCGACCATCACGCGGTGGCGGACGAGTTGCTCCGCGTCTGCAAGCCGGGCGGCGCGATCGCGATGGCGAACTTCACGCCGGAGGGCGGCGTCGGCGAGTTCTTCGGCGTCTTCGCGCCGTACCTGCCGGCGCCTCCGCCCGGCGCGCAGCCGCCGGTGCTCTGGGGCGACGAGCCGCACGTCCGCGAGCTCTTCGGCGACCGCGCGTCGCTCGAGCTCGAGCGCAGATGGCTCGTCGAACGCTGCGCCGGTGGGCCGCGAGCGTACTGCGACTTCTACCGCGAGACGTTCGGCCCGGCGGTCGCCGCATACGCCGGCGCAGGCGACCAGGTCGGGACGCTCGACCGCGCTTTCCTCGACTTCGCGACGCGCCGGAACCGCGGCGCCGCCGAGGGACCCTCCGAGTACCACTACGAGTACCTGCTCGTCGTCGCGACGAAGGGCTAGCATCCGGCCGTGGACGGAGTGGCGATCGGCCCGGACGGCGGCGAGAAGGTCACCCGCGCGGCGAGACACCATCGCATCCTCGCCGAGCTGCCGGAGATGGAAGTGATCGAGCTTCGCTTCGGGCCGGAGTTCGAAGGCGTCGACCCGCACGCGCACGCCGACCACGTTGACTCGTTCTATGTCCTCGAAGGCGAGGCGGAGTTCACCGTGGGAGACGAGGTGCTCCGGGTTGGCCCGGGCGGCTACGTCGCGGCGCCGATCGGCGTCGTGCACGGCTTCCGCAACGCCGGCGACGGCGAGCTGCGCCTGCTCAACGTCCACGCGCCGAACGTCGGCTTCGCGCAGCGGCTCCGCGACCGCTAGTCACGGTGCGAACGGGTCGACGAGCAGGACGCCGTCGTAGCGCTGCCCGTGACTCAGGTCTTCGCTGTAGAGAACGTCGCAGCCGAGTGCGGCGGCGCTATGGACGATCATCGCGTCCCAGAATGAGATGCCGAGCCGCTCACGGGTTTCGATCGCAGAGAGCACATCGCCGGCGCTGGGCGCATGGGTCGACCATTTCGCGTAGTCGACAACTGCCGCGGCCGCGTCCGACGAGTCGAGCGGATCGGCGATACGCCCGGTCACGGTGACGAAGAACTCTTGGAGCACCTGGATGCTGAGACAGCCCTTCCGGGTGCGCCACAGATCGTCGACGAGCCGGCGTGCAGCCTCGCGTTTCGGCCCAGCCGTCGTGTCGTGCGCGTAGACGAGGACGTTGGTGTCGACGAACGCCCGCGTCGCGTCAGCGCTCATGGAGCTCGTCGCGGGTCCAGGTGATCCGGCCGTGCGTGCCAAGGTCCCAGCCTTGCTCGAGCCCGGCGAGGCTCCGCCGACGGGCCGCCTCGTACCCGGACTCGCGATCCAGGATCTCGTCCAGCGCCTCCGTGAGCATGCGGGAGATGGAGCTGCCGCGCTCGGCGGCGAGCACCTTCAGTCTCCGCACCTTGTCGGCGGGAAGGGCGAGCGTCACGTTCTGTTTCACGTAAACGAGTGTAGCACGTAACTACGTGCTCAAGCCTCGAGCAGAAAGTCGAGCAGGAGCGGGTTGACGAGCTCCGGGGTGCGGATGTCAGGGCGGTGACCACCGCCGAGGATCACCTCGAGCCGTGCGTTCGGCATCGCGGCCACGATGCTCTCGGCAAGCGCGACGGGGACCGGCTTGTCGGCTTCGCCGTGGACGACGAGCGTCGGGCACGTGACCTGCCCGAGGAGACGGGCCGGCCGTTGCCAGTCGAGCTCGACCTCCTGGGTGACGATGACCGTGGGAGTCGTCTCGAGGCCGATCGCGATCATCTCGGCGATCACGTCCTCCGAGTCCGGCTCCGTGAAGACGTTGTGCATGAACGGCACGATGAATCCGCGCCAGTCGGTCGCCAGAGCCTCGAGCCACTTGGGGCTGGGAGGCGCCGGCTCCGGCTCGAGCCTCATGTACGGAGCGACACCGACGATGCGGTCGAATCGCTGCGGGTGCTCGACGGCCAGCAGCACCGCCGCGTTCATTCCTCGCGAGGCGGTGACGAGCCTCGTGCGCTCGATCCCGCAGACGTCGAGAACGGCGAGCGCGTCGGCTGCATGGAGGGGGAAGTCGTAGCCGCGCTCGGGCCGGTCACTCGCGCCGGCTCCTCGCGGGTCGTACGTGAGCACGGTGGCGTGCGGCTCGAGCGCGGCGACCTGGTGCCCGACGACGCGCGCGTCGACGAGGTTCCACGTCGGCACGAAGAGAATCGCCGGCTCACCGCCGCCGTATCGGTTCCAGGCGATTCGCGTTCCGTCGGCACTCGTCGCGGTGCCGTGCTCCCGTGGGCGGGGCGAGGGGATCACCCGCGCGGACGACGCAAGAGGGCTACTCCTCGGCAGCGTCAGCGGAGGCGCGCTCGGCGATCTCGCTCACCACGGCGGGGTCGGCGAGCGTCGTCGTGTCGCCGAGCGGCCGGTTCTCGGCGACGTCGCGCAGGAGCCGCCGCATGATCTTCCCCGAGCGCGTCTTGGGCAGCTCGGGCGTGAAGACGATGTTCGCCGGCTTCGCGATCGGGCCGATCTTCGTCGCGACATGGTTGCGGAGCTCCTCGAGCATCTCGACCGAGCCGTCGTCGCCGCCCTTCAGCGTCACGTAGGCGACGATCGCCTGGCCGGTGAGCGCGTCCGCCCGGCCGCAGACGGCGGCTTCCGCCACCTTCGGATGATCGACGAGCGCCGACTCGACCTCGATCGTCGAGATCCGGTGCCCGGACACGTTCATCACGTCGTCGACCCGGCCCAGGAGCCAGAAGTCGCCGTCCTCGTCGATCCGCGCGCCGTCGCCCGCGAAGTAGACGCCCGGGTAGCGCTCCCAGTAGGTCTGCCGGAACCGCTCGTCGTCGCCGTAGATCCCGCGCGTCATCGCCGGCCAGGGCCGCTTCAGGATGAGGTAGCCGCCGCCGCCGGGGCCGACCTCCTCGCCGGCCTCGTTGTAGACCGCAGCCTCGACGCCCGGGAACGGCTTTGTCGCCGAGCCCGGCTTCAACGTCGTCACGCCGGGCAGCGGCGTGATCAGCACCATCCCCGTCTCGGTCTGCCACCACGTGTCGACGACAGGCGTCCGGTCGGCGCCGATGTGCTCGCGGTACCAGACCCACGCCTCCGGGTTGATCGGCTCGCCGACCGTCCCGAGCAGTCGCAGCGACGAGAGGTCGTGCTTCGCCGCGTGCTCGGTGCCCCACTTCATGTGCGCGCGGATCGCCGTCGGCGCCGTGTAGAGGATGGTGACGCCGTAGCGCTCGACGATCTCCCACCAGCGGTCCTTGTCCGGGTAGTCGGGCGTGCCCTCGTAGAGGACGGACGTCGCGGCGTTGCAGAGCGGCCCGTAGACGATGTAGCTGTGGCCGGTGATCCAGCCGATGTCGGCCGCGCACCACCAGACGTCCTCGTCGGGCTTGAGGTCGAAGATCAGCGCGTGCGTGGAGGCGACGCCGACGAGGTAGCCGCCGGTCGTATGCGCGATCCCCTTCGGCTTCGCCGTCGTGCCGGACGTGTACATGAGGAAGAGCAGGTCCTCGGAGTCCATCGGCTCGGGCGGGCAGGTCGCCGGGTCGTCCGAGACGTCGAGCTCGTGCAGCCAGTGGTCGCGGCCGTCCTGCATCGGGACCTCGTTGCCCGTGCGGCGGACGACGAGGCAGCGCTCGATCCCCGGTGCGTCTGCCATCGCCTCGTCGGCGGTGCGCTTGAGCGGCACGGTCGTGCCTCGGCGCCACGCCTCGTCCTGGGTGACGAGGACCGTGCAGCCCATGTCGTTCGCACGGTCGGAGAGTGAGTCGGCCGAGAAGCCGCCGAAGACGACGGTATGCGGCGCGCCGAGGCGCGTGCAAGCGAGCATCGCGACGGGGAGCTCCGGGACCATGCCCATGTAGATCGCGACCTTCGTCCCCTTGCCGACTCCGAGCTCCTTGAGCGCGTTTGCGAAGCGGACGACTTCGGTCTGCAGGTCGGCGTAGGTGATCGTGCGCCGCTCCCCTTCGGGCTCCCCCTCCCAGTGATAGGCGACCCGGTCGCCGAGACCCGCCTCCACGTGGCGGTCGACGCAGTTGTAGGCGACGTTGAGCTTGGCGCCGAGGTACCACTTCGCGTAGGGGAGGTTCCACTCGTAGAGCGACGTGAACGGCTCGAACCAGGTGACGCGCTCGCGACCCTCGCTCTCCCAGAACTCCTCGAAGTCGCGCTCGTAGATGTCCGGGCGCGCGACGGCGAGCGCGGCGAAGTCCGGCGGCGGCGGGTAGCGCCGGTCCTCGACGAAGATCGTCTCGATCGTCTGCTCGCTCATAGCTCCAGGTCGTAGGGGTAGTCGGTCAGCACCTCGGCGCCGTCGTTCGTGACGAGGATCAGGTCCTCGAGCCGGACGCCGCCGTACCCGTTCCGGTAGAGGCCAGGCTCGATCGCAATTACGTCGCCGGCCACGAGCGGCTCGCTCTCGACGCGGCCGAGCCCGGGCCGCTCGTGCACCTCGAGCCCGACGCCGTGGCCGGTCGCGTGGAAGAAGCCGTCGACGAGCGCCTCGCCCTCCTCCTTGTGCAGCTGCGTCTTGTGCCCGTGCTCGTGGAAGAAGTCGCACACCTGCCGGTGGATGTCGCTGCCCTTGACGCCCGGCTTCACCGCAGCCACGGCGAGGTCGAGCGCCTCCTTCGCGAGCCGGTGATAGTCGCGCAGCTCGTCCCAGCCGTCGCCGACGAGGAAGGTGCGCGTGAAGTCCGAGTGGCAGGCCGACTCGCGGTCGCGCGGGAAGAGATCGAAGAGGACGACGTCGTCGGCTGCGATCGGCCCCGAGCCGCCGTCGTGCCCGACCGCAGTCTGGGCACCGTGCGAGACGATGAACTCGTCGGCTGCGGCGCCGTGCTCGCCGAACACGCGCTCGACCTCGAGCTTGATCCGCTCGCAGGTGAGCGGCTCGCCGCCCAGCGTGAGCACGCCGTTCGAGCGCGAGGCGCTCCGCAGCAGCGCGACACCGGCTGCGACTCCCTCTTCGACCGCGCGGCAGGCGCGGCGGATCCCGGCGAGCTCGTGCTCGTTCTTGACCCGCCGGCGCTGATCGAAGGAGGCCTGATCGGCCTCGAGCTCGATCCCGTTCGCGCGGAGGTGATCCGCGTGCCCGAGCGGGAAGGTCGCAGGCGTGACGGCGTGCTCGAGCCCAAGGGTGCGACAGGCGTTCAGCCACAGCTCCCGTTCGTGCGAGTAGGGATCGAGGCCGCGCTTGAGCAGCTCGTCGATGCCGACGTCCTCGAGCGTGAGCACCTCGAGACCGGTGCCGAGCTCCGAGATCCGGCCCGACTCGAGCGAGCTGACGACGACGGAGCGCTTGCCGCCGACCTCGGCGTAGAGGAACGGGTCAGGGACGGCGAGCGGTACCTCGTGCCGCAGCTCTGGCGAGCGGACCGTATCCGCGAGGATCAGCACGTCGGCCATCGCGCTGATCCTAGTCGGTAAGTTCCGGCGCCATGACCGAGCCACTGACTCGACCTCAAGCAGCGCCTGGCGGAGATCTACGACCTCCAGCGCGCGTTCGCGGTCCTCAACTGGGACCGCCAGACGATGATGCCGCCCAAGGGCGGGCCCGGCCGTGCCGAGGCCGCGGCCACCCTTCGCGGTCTCATGCACGAGCGCTTCGTCGCCGACGAGACCGGCCGCCTGCTCGACGAGGTCGCGCCGCTCGAGGACGACCTCGATTACGACTCCGACGACGCGAGCCTGATCCGCGTCACGCGCCGCAACTGGGAGAAGGCCCGACGCGTCCCAGCCCGAGATCCCGGCGGCCTGGGCGCGCGAAGGCGGCAAGGCCCACGCCGCCTGGCTCGAGGCCCGCGAGGCGAACGACTTCGGCGTCTTCCTGCCCGCGTTCCGGCGCGTGCACGACGTCGCGCTCCGCTGGGCGGAGCACATGGAGCCGGGCGACTCGCCGTACGACCCCTTCCTCGACGAGTACGAGCCGGGGATGAAGACGGCCGAGGTGAAGGCGGTCTTCGACGTGCTCGCGGCCCGCGCTGACGGAGCTCGTGCGGAACGCCGGCGAGCCGGCCGACGACTCGTTCCTCGAGGGCGACTTCCCGGTCGAGAAGCAGCAGGAGGTCTCGGCCGAGATCCTGCGCGACTTCGGCTTCGAGGAGGGCACCTACCGCCTCGACCCGACCGTGCACCCCTTCGCGACCTACTTCTCGAGCACCGACATCCGGATGACGACGCGCTACCGGCCCGACAACCTCCGCTCGCTCTGGCCCTCGATGCACGAGGCGGGGCACGGGCTCACCTTCCGCGGCGTCGATCCGGCGCTGCGCCGCTCGCCGCTCGACACCAACGCGTCGATGGGGCTGGGCGAGTCGCAGAGCCGCACCTGGGAGAACCTGGTCGGGCGCTCGCTCCCGTTCTGGCGTGGCCGCCTCCCGCAGCTGCAGCAGGCGTTCCCGCAGCTCGAGGGGGTCGACCTCGATACCTGGTACCGCGGCATCAACCGCGTCGCTCCGGGCCTGATCCGCGTCGAGGCGGACGAGGTCACCTACTCGCTCCACATCATCCTCCGCTTCGAGCTCGAGCAGGAGCTCGTCGCCGGCACGCTCGATCCGGCCGACCTGCCGGAGGTGTGGAACGCGCGCATGCACGAGCTCCTCGGCGTCGAGGTCCCCGACGACCTCCGCGGCGTCCTCCAGGACGTGCACTGGACGCGCGCCTCGTACGGCTACTTCCCCACCTACGCCCTCGGGAACGTCCTCTCGGTCCAGATCTGGCGGGCCGTCGAGGAGGACCTGCCGGATCTCGACGCGCAGCTCGAGGCGGGCGAGTTCGAGCCGCTCTACGAGGCGCTCCGGACGCGCCTGTACCGGCACGGGGCGAAGTTCATGCCGATGGAGACGCTCGAGCGCGCGATCGGGGCGACCGCGATCGACCCGGAGCCGTACCTCGACTACCTCCGCAGCAAGGTGGCGGGGCTCCAGCCCGTCTAGCCGCGACTCGGCGGAAGCCGCCAGGTCTGCGCGGGACCGGTCCGGGGACTGTCCCCGGACAGGTCCCACGCGGACGTGTCCGTGCGTAAATCTTCCGCAACGATTTCTCCACAGGCGCCGCGGGGCGCTTCCGCGCGCTATTCGTCGAGGGCGAGGAGCGCCTCGTGGACGGCGCGGCTCGCGTCGGCGAGGCGGACGAGGAGATCGGCGAGGCGGCGACCCCCACTCCCGACCGCGGGGACGAAGACGGCGCCGCGACGGTCGACGTTCATCGGCTCCGCCGCCCACTCGGCCGGCTCCTGCCAGCCGGCAGGCTTGAACGCCTTCTCGACGGCGCGGCCCTGGTCGGTGAGCAGGTAGTGGTCGAGCCGCTTGCGCACCAGGATCCGGACCGGCTCGCCGTCGCCGTAGGCCAGCCCGGAGTCGACGAGGACCTCGCCCCGCTCCTGCTCCGCGAGGCTCGCGAGCGCATCGGCGACTGACACGACGGCCGTCACGAGCCCGACGCTACCAATCCCAGCGAGGGCTGGGCGAGTCCGTAGACTCCGAAGCCGTGGAGGACGTGCTGTCGCGGTCTCAGGCCCTCGTCGAGAGCTTCGAGGAGCTGGTCCGCGCCGAGCTGCCGGAGGGCGTCGAGCTCTTCGACGCGCACGTCCACCTCGGCACCGACATCGACGGAATGAGGGGAGACCTCGAGGAGCTACTGCGGATCCAGCGCGCGCACGGGATCACGCGCTCGTTCGTCTTCTGCCTCGACGAGCCCGACCGGCACCCGGGGTTCCGCGCGCCGAACGAGCGCACGCTCGCGTTCGCGAAGGAGAGCGGCGGCGAGCTGATCGCCTTCGTGCGGCTCGACCTCGCCGAGGAGCCGATCGAGGAGGCAACGCGGTGCCTCGAGGCAGGCGCGCGCGGGATCAAGCTCCATCCGCGGGCGCAGAAGTTCCTGCTCGACGACGATCGGCTCGCGCCGGTGTTCGAGCTCGCCGCCGATCGGAAGGTGCCGATCCTGATCCACGGCGGCCGCGGCCTGCCGCCGATCGCGGACGCGCTCGCGCGGCTGATGGACCGCTACGAGCCGCAGCTGATCATCGCGCACGCCGGCATCGCCGACCTGGCCGCCCTCGCGCGTCACTTCAGCGGCCGCCCCGGCGTCTTCTTCGACACGTCCGTGTGGAGCCCGCTCGACCTGCTCGACCTCTACCGGCTCGTCTCCCCGGAGCAGGTGCTGTACGCCTCCGACTACCCGTACGGGCAGCAGCCTGCGTCGCTGCTCGCCAGCATCCGCACGGCCCGCATGGCCGGGCTGGACGACGCCCAGCTGGAGGCGATGCTCGGCGGCAGCGCGCGCCGGATCGCCGCGGGCGAGCCGGCCCTGCCGCTGACCACGCCGCGCGGCCCGCAGAACATCCTCCACCCGCTCACCTTCGCCCGCATCCACCAGTACATCTCGATGGCGACGCCGCTCCTCTGGACGCGGCAGGCCGACACGATCGGCGTGCTCGGCCTCGCGCTCAACGCCTGTGACGAACGGGCGAACGGCCACCGCGAGGACGCCGAGCGGATCCGCGAGCTGCTCCTCACGGCACGCGACCTCTGGCTCACGTTCCCGGAGGCCGACGACGAGCGCGAGCGCGCCCGGGTCGCACGCGCCGCCTTCCGCCTCCTCCACCTCGCGAACATCGTCTCGGTCACGTCGCATGCCTGAACGGCTGCGGGTCAACGGACACGACTACTCCTTCGACGCGCCGGTCGGCCGCACGCTCGCCGAGACCCTGCGCGACGACCTCGGGCTGACCGGGACGAAGGTCGCCTGCGGCGAGGGCCACTGCGGCGCCTGCACGGTGCAGCTCGACGGGGTGCCCGTCCTCAGCTGTATCACCCTCGTGCACACCGTCCGCGAGCGTGAGGTGACGACGATCGAGGGCCTGCGCGCGCACCCGCTCGTGGACGCGTTCGTGCGCACCGACGCCCTCCAGTGCGGCTTCTGCACGCCCGGCCAGATCGTGTCGGCGGCGGCGCTCGTCGAGTCGGTGCCCGAGCCGACTCGGGAGCAGATCAGGCACGGGATGGCGGGCAACCTCTGCCGCTGCGGGACCTACCCTCGGATCGAGGAGGCCATCTCCACGTGGCGCGGCTGATCAAGTCCGAGAAGGAGGTCGAGGGCCGCTACGAGGAGGTGTGGACGCTCGTCGAGGAGGACGCTCTCGACCAGTGGCCGGCGGGCCCGGGCGCGGTCGTCGGACGGCCCGCGCCTCGCCTCGACGGCTACGAGCGGGCGCGCGGAGTCGCGCGCTACACGAGCGACGTGCGCCTGCCCGGGCTGGCCGACGCAGCACTGCTCCGGAGCCCGCACGCCCGTGCGCGCGTGAAGCGAATCGACCTTGCACCGGCACTCGCCGCACCCGGAGTGCTCGCCGCGGTCGGGCCCGGCGAGGTGAATGGCGTGGACGCCGAGACCGACTACGAGGGGCGCGCGGTCGCCGCGGTCGCCGCCGAGACGTTCGCGCAGGCCGCCGCCGCAGTGCGGCTGATCGACGTCGAGTGGGAGGAGCTGGAGCCGCTGATCGACGCCGAGGAGGCGGTGCGACGGGGCTCGCTCCTCGCGGACACGCGCCGCTACGAGCGCGGCGACTTCGAGCGCGGCCTCGCGGAAGCCGACGCGGTCGTCGAGGCCGTCTACACGACGCAGACGCTCAACCACAACCCGCTCGAGACGCACCAGTGCGTCTGCGAGTGGCGCGGCGACAGGCTCGACGTCTACGTCTCCACGCAGAACATCTGGGGGCTCCGGAACGACCTCGGCCGCAGGCTGGGTCTGCCGGCCGACCGGGTCCGCGTCGTCTGCGAGTTCATGGGCGGCGGCTTCGGGGCGAAGAACGGCGTCGGGGACTACATCCTGCTCGCGGCCGAGCTCGCGCGCCGTTCTGGCCGCCCGGTCCGCTGCGCCGTCACGCGCCGCGACGAGAACGTCGTCGGCGGCAACCGCAACGCGACGCGTGCAACGCGTCACCGCCGGCGCACGGGCCGACGGCACGCTCACCGCGCTCGGCGGCGAGTACACGTGCGCCCTCGGCGCCGGTGGTTGGCTGCCGTCGACGGCCGGGCCGATGCAGCTCCTCTACGCGTGCGAGAACGTGCGCACGGTCGAGCACGGCGCGAAGCTGAACCTGCCGCCGATGGCCGCCTTCCGCGCGCCCGGCTTCGTCGAGGGCACGTGGTCGCTCGAGTGCCTGCTCGACAAGCTCGCGGCCCAGCTCGGGATCGACCCGCTCGAGCTGCGGAAGCACAACTACACGGAAGTGGACGCGATGGACGGGCGGCCCTTCTCGTCGAAGCGCCTGATGGAGTGCTACCGCCGCGCCGAGCCGCACTGGGAGCGGCGCCACGAGGTGCGGGCGCGCTCCGATGCGATCTGGAAGCGCGGGATGGGGATGGCAAGCCAGATCTGGTACGGCGGCGGCGGCCCGCCGAGCTACGCCTGGGTGCGCCTCGGCTCGGACGGACGCGCGAACGTCGTCACGGCGATGCAGGACATCGGCACCGGGACGCGCACGGCGATGGCGCAGATCGCGGCCGAGGAGCTCGGCCTCCCGCTCGACCGGATCGAGGTGCAGATCGGCGACTCCGCCCGCGGCCCGTACTCCGTGCTCTCCGGAGGATCGTCGACGCTGCCCTCGATGGGCCCGGCCGTTCGCTCGGCCGCCGCCGACGCGGCGCGGCAGGTCGTCGAGCTCGCCGCGCAGCGCTTCGACCGGGACGAGGGGACCCTTTCGCTCGTCGGCGGAGAGATCGTCTGCGCCGACGGGAGCCGCTGGCCGCTCGAGGAGATCACGGGCCTGCTCGACGACGGCCAGATCCTCGGCAAGGGAGCACGCGGCCCCAACCCGGCGGGCATGCGCGTCCTCACGTTCGGGATCCAGCTCGCCGAGGTCGCCGTCGACATCGGCACCGGCGAGGTCGTCGTCGAGAAGATCGTCGCCATCCACGACATCGGCCGCGTGATCAACCCGCTCGGCGCGCGCAGCCAGGTCGAGGGCGGCGTGATCCAGGCGCTCGGGCACACGTTCTCGGAGGCCCGCCTCGACGACCCGAGCACCGGAACCGTGCTGACGAAGACGCTCGACGCCTACAAGCTGCCGACGATCGCGGACGTGCCCGAGATCGTCTGCGACCTCGTCGACGAGCCGGACGAGCACCTGACGAACCTCGGCTCGAAGGGGCTCGGCGAGCCGCCGATCGTCCCGACCGCGGCCGCGATCGCCAACGCGATCCGCGACGCGACGGGCGCCGACGTGACCTCGCTCCCGATCACCCGCGAGGAGATCCTGCGCGCGCTCCGCGAAGCCGAGGCGGCGAGGCGGAAGGAACCGGTTGCAGCTGGAACGGCCTAGCTCGCTCGAGGCGGCGGGCGCCGCGCTCGTGGACGGCGCCCGGGTGCTCGCCGGCGGGACCGAGCTCGTCCCGCTGCTGCGCGAGGGGCTCGTCGACCGCCGACCTCCTCGTCGACGTCTCGGACGTCGTTCCACGCGGGATCTCGGCGGGGACGATCGGCGCCGGCGCGACCCTCGCAGAGCTCGAGGTCGATCCCCAGATCCCCGCTGCGCTTGCGCGAGGCGTGCCGGCTCGCCGCCTCGCCGCAGCTCCGCAACATGGGCACGATCGGCGGCAACCTCCTCCAGGCGACCCGCTGCTGGTACTGGCGCCTCGACTTCCCCTGCTTCCTGCACGGCGGCGACCGCTGCCATGCGAAGGAGGGCCAGCACCGCGAGCACGCCTTCTTCGGCAACGACCTCTGCGCTTCCGCGCACCCGTCCGATCCGGCCGCGGCGCTGCTGGCGCTCGGCGCGCGCATCCGGACCGACCGCCGCGAGCTCGACCTCGCCGAGCTCTACCGGCTTCCCACCGCGGACGACCGCTCGACGACGACGCTCGAGCCGGGCGAGCTGATCCTCGAGCTCGAGCTGCCCGAGGCGGAGGCGAGCGTCTACCTGAAGGCGATGGACCGGAAGCGCTGGGCGTTCGCGCTCGTCGGCGTCGCCGCGGCCCGGGTCGGCGGTGAGACGCGGATCGCGCTCGCCGGCGCAGCGCCGGTCCCGTGGCTGCTCGACTCCGTCGAGTCGCTCGAGCAGGCAACCCCGCTGCCGGGCACGGCCTACAAGGTCGAGGTCGCGCGCACCCTCGTCACCCGGGCGCTGGAGCAGCTGTGACCCGGCGGCTGCTTTTGCTCGCGCTGGTCGTCGGCCTCGCGGCCGGTTGCGGCGGCGACGACGACGGGAGACGGCGGCGCCGACGACCGAGGCCGGGACAACCGCTGCCGGGACAACCGCCGAGGCGGGCTGCCGCGACGTCGAAGCGCCGGACCCGAAGCCGGGCGGCGGGCAGCAGGCGCCGGAGGAGGAGCTCGATCCGGACACGACCTACCGGCTGGTCTTCGAGACGAGCTGCGGCTCCTTCACGATCGAGCTCGACCAGGCCGGTGCGCCGAAGACGGCGGCGTCGCTCGTCGCGCTCGCGGAGGACGGCTACTTCGACGACACGATCTTCCACCGCGTCGTCCCCGGCTTCGTCATCCAGGGCGGCGACCCGACCGGCACCGGGGCGGGCGGGCCCGGCTACGACACGGTCGACGTGCCACCGCAGGACGCCGCGTACACCCAGGGCGTCGTCGCGATGGCCAAGACCGCCACCGATCCACCGGGAACCGGCGGCAGCCAGTTCTTCGTGGTCACCGGCCCCGACGCCGGCCTGCCGCCGGACTACGCGATCGCCGGGATGGTGACCGAAGGGATGGACACCGCGCTGGCGATCGAGGCGCTCGGCGTCGGCGACGGGCCGCCCTCGAAGCCGGTCGTCGTCGAGCGGGTCACCGTCGAGTCCGGTTAGATGATCGGCGGCGTCGTCCTCGCGGCCGGCGCGGCGACCCGGTTCGGCGCGCCGAAGCAGCGCCTGCTCCTCCCGGCGGTGCTCGAGCGCGTGCAGGGCGTCGACCAGGTCGTCGTCGTCTCGGGCGCCTACGAGCTCGAAGGGGCCGTGCCCTGCCCGGACTGGGAGCGTGGCCCGGGCGCCTCGCTGCGCTGCGGGCTCGCCGCGCTGCGCCCCGAGGTAGAAGCGGCGGTGGTCGTGCTCGCGGACGGGCCCGAGCTCGCGCCCGCCGCGATCGAGCGCGTGATCGAGACGTGGCGGCAGAGCGGCGCGACACTCGTCGCGGCGAGCTACGGCGGCGAGCGCGGGCATCCGCTCCTCGTCGCCCGCGCCGCGTGGAACGACATCCCCGACGAGGGCCTCCGCGGCATCGAGCCGCTGCTCGTCCCGTGCGACGACCTCGGCGCCCCGGGCGACGTCGACTACCTGCCCGCGCCGGACCTGCCCGAGCGCGTCTCAGGGGGAGCTACGAGCGGGCCGCTCGCCGCCGGTCGCGAGGGCTCCGCCGCGAGCGCAGCTCGGTCAGCTTCGCCATCAGCCCGGCCGGCATGCGCTCGCTCGCGGAGACGCGGATGTAGCGGCGCAGCTCCTCCTCGAAGCGATACCGCCGGCGGCAGAAGTCACAGCGTGAAAGATGCCCCTCCGCGACTGCGACCTCCTCGATCGTCAGGTCGCGGTCGAGGTAGCCCTGGAGCAGCTCCTCGCATTTCTCGCAGTCGGCGTCCAGTCATGTGAGAGTCTCCTCTGCGAGATTTTGCTTCAAAAGGCGGCGGCCGCGGTGCAGCCGGGACATGACGGTGCCGATCGGGATGTCGAGGATCTGTGCGGCGTCGGCGTAGCTGAACTCGCCGAGGTCGACGAGGACGACGACGTCGCGGAAGTCGTGCGGGAGCGCCGCCAACGCATCGACGACGCCACCCTGTGAGAGGCGCTCGACGACGCGCTCCTGCTCGAGCGCCTGCTCGCCCTCGACCGAGGCGAGCTTGTTCGCGAGGAAGTAGTCGCTCTCCTCGAGCGGCTGCTGATCAGGTGTGCGCTGGATCTTGCGACCGCGGTCGGTGTTCAGGTTGGTGAGGATGCGGAGCAGCCACGCGCGCATGTTCGTGCCGGGGGTGAACGACTGCCAGCTCCGGAACGCCCGTGCGTATGTGTCCTGAACCAACTCCTCGGCCTCCTCTCGCGTCCCGACCATTCGGCGCGCGACCCGGTAGACCTGGTCGGCGAGCTCGAGCGCCTCCTCCTCGAAGCGAACACGCTCGCGAGCCTCGCTCGCGATTCGCCTGCCCGCCTCTGCGTCGGGCTCGGCCGCACCGGACTCACTCACCCGGCCACCCTAACAACGTCCTACGCGGCTCAGAACGAGCCTCGGCGCGTGGCTATTCCCGCCAGGGTTGAAGCTCGGGGAAGCCGCCGCGCGTCAGCGTCTGGACGATCGCCTCGCGGCTCGTCCGCTCGTCGTCCCAGGTGAGGGTGATCTGGCCGAGCAGGTTCGCGTTCGCCGCCTCGATCCCCTCGTGTCCCCGGAGCGTCCCGGCCAGCCGGCCGACGCAGCGCTCGCAACGGACGCCGCTGACCTGAATCGTGTCGCTGACGGTGGCCATTCAGCGGGATCGTAACGGCAGCTCCGCGTCGGCCAGCTCGATCAGGAGCGGGTCATGCGTGGCGCAGATCACCGTCGCACCGGTCGTGCGCGCGATCTCGCCGAGGAGCGTGCCGACTGCGAGCACGTTCGCGCCGTCGAGTCGCGCGGTCGGCTCGTCGGCGACGATCACACCCGGCCGCACGGCGACGGCGCGCGCGAGCGCGGCGCGCTCGCGCTGGCCGGCCGAGAGCTCCGCCACGGGCCGATCCGCGTGCTCCTCGAGCCCGACGGCCGCGAGCGCCTCCTCGACTCCCTCGCGCTCGAGGCCGCGGAGCTCGAGCGCGAGCTCGGCGTTCTCGCGCGCGCCGAGGAAGGGGACGAGACCGAGCGTCTGGCCGATGAAGGCGAGCCGCGTCCGACGGAGCTCCGCCCGCCCGGCCCGGTCGAGCGTGCCGAGCGAGATCCCGTCGACGCACACCTCGCCCTCGTCGGGGAGATCGAGCCCGGCGAGCAGGTGGAGCAGCGTCGTCTTCCCGGAGCCCGAGGGCCCGGTGACGACGGTGAGCCGGCCGGGAACGAACGAGGCGTCGAGCCGGTCGATCGGCGTCGCGGCGCCGAAGCGCTTCGTCACGCCGCGGGCCTCGACGACGGGAGCTTGTGTTGTTCCAACACGAACCGGCTCGCGCGCCGCTTGGTCGCGCGGTGGGCGGGGAGCTTGTGTTGGTTCAACACGAGCCGCCTCGGTCGGGTGGAGGACGACGGCGCGGCCGCGGAGCTCCGCGCTCGCGAGCCGCTCGATCCCGGCGGAGCGCAGCAGCTCCTCGGGCACGCGCAGCCAGCCGCCGCGGCCGACGACGATCGCGCCGTCCCCGGAGCCGGCCGCAGAGCGCTCGTCGCTGACGCGGCCGTCGCGGACGTGAACGACCCGGTCGGCGCGCTCCGCCGAGGCGGGATCGTGGCTGACCACGAGCGCCGTGCTCCCGGCCTCGCGTACGAGCTCTGCGATCAGATCGAGCACCTCGCGTGCCGTGGCGGCGTCGAGCTCGCCGGTGGGCTCGTCCGCGATCAGGAGCTCCGGCCGAGCAGCGAGCGCGGCGCACAGCGCCACACGCTGTTGCTCGCCGCCGGACAGCTCCCGCGGATGGGCGTCGCTCCGCGAAGCCAGCCCGACTCGCTCGAGCAGCTCGTCGGCCCGCTTCTCACGGTGCGCGCGCGGCTGGCCGCCGAGCCCGAGCTGGACGCCGACCAGCTCACGGGCGGTCAGCTCCCCGGCGAGAGCGCGCCAGTAGTGCTGGTCGGCGTAGCCGAGCGAGCGCGAGCGGAAGCCTGCGGCCTGGCCGCGGCGGAGCGCGGGGACGTCGACGCCGGCGACTCTGACCGAGCCGGCCGAGGGTCGGTCGAAGCCTGCGACGATGCGGAGCAGCGTCGACTTTCCGGAGCCGCTCGGACCGAGGACGACGCAGAGCTCACCGCGGCGCACGGCGAGCGTCAGGCCCTGGAGCGCAGCGACTCCGCCGTCCGGCGACGGGTAGACGCGGAAGAGATCGTCGATCTCGACGAGGCTGCTCACTCGACCACCTCGACCCGCCCTGGAGTCGCGCCGGAGAACGCGCGCCGCGTCGCCAGCAACACGAGCGCCGTGGCCGCCACGGCGTAGAGCACCACGGCCGCGCCGACGACGAAGCCGTCGACGTCGAGCACGAGCGGCGGCTCGGCAGCGGTGGCGCGCGCGGTCAAGCCGACGAGGTCGGTGACGACCGCGGTGAGTGCGAGCCCCGCGAGCGCGCCTGCCACGAGCCCCGCCGCGGCGACCGTGAGTGCACGGAGGCGCACGATCCGCCGCAGCAGCGAGGGAGACGCGCCCTGTGCCTCGAGGTCGAGCAGCTCGCCGCTCTCGTCGCGCAGGTCGCCGAGCACCGTCAGCAGGATCCCGGCGAGCGCCAGGCCGAGCGCGACGAGCGCCGCCACGGTCAGGGCGAGGAGTGTCCCGTGGGCGATCGGGTCGCGCCGCGCATCCGCCTCGAGCGCGCGGCGCGAATCGACCTCGAGCACGTTGAACGGCTTGGCCGCGAGCGCGCGGTCGACCTCGCCCGCCGCGCCCGGGTCACCGAGCCGCAGCCAGACCTCGTTCACGCGGCCCGCGCCGGCGCGTTCGAGATTCACCGCAGCCGCGAGCGCCTCGCCGTCGCCGACCACCGCCTGGCCGTCGACGCCGGGGAAGCGGCGAATCGTCCCGACCACCCGCACCGTCATCCGCTCGCCCGCGATCTGAAGCGGAAGCAGGCCGCCGTCGCCTGCGGCGGCACTGAGGCGCGGCGTCGCCAGCACAGGTAGCGGCGCGTCGGGCTGCCGCGGCCTGATCCGCGTCGAGACCGCATTCGTGAGCGTGTAGTGGACGGTCGAGCCGTCGATCCTCGCACCGCCGAGGCCGACCCAGTCCGAGATGCCGCCGGGAACGTCCGGGAGCTCGATCGTCACCGACCCGCGCAGCGCCTGACCCGCATCGGCGCCCCGCTCCTGCAGCCGCGTGTCCGGGTCGATCGCGATCCCGGCGAGACGGCCGCCGCGGGCCTCCGCCGGCAGCGGCTCGCCGAGGGGGACGCGGGAGAAGCGGCCGGTCGGGCCTTCGATATCGGCGAAGAGCTTGACCGGGCCGTCGGAGAACCGTGCCCGCAGAGTGCGGCCGAGCCGCGGTCCGTTCCGGGCCGGCGCAGACTCGAGCCGGCTCGCGAGCTCCTGCCGCGATCCCGGCAGCTCGTCGTCGCGCCAGCCGTTGACGTGCGAGAGCTCGTCCGGATCGATCCCGAGCAGCGTGATCCCGCTCTCGCCCTCGAGCCGGCCGACGCCGCCGGTGAGCCGGAGTACGGGGACCGCCTCGACACCCGGCAGCGCGCGGAAGCGCGCAAGCGACGCCGCGTCCTGCACCGGAATCAGGCGGCGCAGGTCCTCCTTGAGGACGTAATCGAGCGGAACGCGGTGGGCGGCCTGGTCGCGCTCGCCACGGGCAAGTGTCGAGCGGTAGCTCTCGGCGAAGAGCGCCAGCCCGAAGCTGACGACAAGGAATGCCGTGGCCGCGATCGCGTAGCCGGGGTTGCGCGCGAGCGTCAGCGACGCGATCCGGAGCCCGAGCGAACGTCCGCGCGCAAGCCGCTCGACGACGCGCAGGGCAGGCGGCATCAGCCGGACGACAAGCACCGCCGCGGCGAAGGTGATGAGCGCGGGAAGGAGGAGGGCGAGGTCGCCACGCTCATCGCCGCGGGCGATCTCGAACACCACGAGGCCGACGGCGGCGATCGCCGCCGCGTCCAGGAGCCCGAACTTCGAGCCCGCCGTGCGAATGGTCACCGAACCGACGAGGATCGCCGTCGCGGCCGCGGCGACGAGCAGCGCGAGCCCGATCCCTTCCGGCGACAACACGCTGCGGGTCAGGACGTCGCCGACGGGCGAGCCCGCCCGCTCGGCGACGATCGCTCCCACGATCGCGGCGACTGCCAGTCCGACCGCGGTGCCCGCGAGCGCGAGCGCACCGGCCTCGGCGATCGTCACCAGCGCGAGCTGCCAGCCGCGGGCTCCGTACCAGGCGAGCCTCCGCCGGGCCGCGAGCAGGTCGGGACGAAGTGTCATCGCCGCGAGCAGCGCGAACGCGAACAGGAGCGCTGCGGCCTCGCCGCCGACGACGCCGAGCCGCCGGCCAGCCGCGCGGCTCGTCGCCTGCGCCTCCCGCAGCTCCTCGACGGGCGCGAGCAGGTCGAACGAGAACGACGCGCCCTGGAGCTCCGAGCGCGCCCTGGCGACGCCGGCGGCGAGGTCGTCGATCTCCCAGAGCCGCGGCATGCCCGCGCGGAGCGGCGCCACCCACGCGTGGCTGCGGTAGATGGGGTCGAGCGCGGGTGCCTCCGCGAGCGTGTCGACGCCTTCGGCCAGGAAGAGCGGCGGCGGCGGGGGCCGGTGGTACCCGGCCGCACGCGCGAGGGCCGGGCTCACCTCGGCGGCGGCGAGCGCGTTGTCGGTCGGCGTGAGGAAGTCGCCGAAGAGGATGCGGCTCTTGAGCACGGCCTCGCCGACCTCCACGAGCCGGAGACCAGGGGGCTGCGGGAGGCGACCCTCGCCGCGGAGGCGTAGCACCTCGCACCGCTCCGGGCGGCACGTCTCGGGGAGGCGGCCGCTGCGCAGCGTCACCCAGCGGCCGAGACCCTCGATGCCGCCGAGCCCCGCGAACGTCCCGGCAACGGAGGTCTCGCGGAAGAGCACGACCGGTGTCGTCCGCGCGACACCGACCGCCGCGAGCGCCTCCCGCGCCCGCGCGTCCACCGCGGCGTACCGCTCATCGCTCAGCCCGGGCAGGCCGAACCAGACCGCGCGGACCGAGCGCTGGCCGTCCGGGATCCGCTCGATCGCCTGCGCAACGGCCCGGTCCTGGGCGACGACGACGCCCGCGCGGCCGCCGAGAAGCACGGTCGCGCCCGCGGCGATCCCGAGCACGACGAGGAGCACGGCCGCGCTACGACGGCCCAGCCGTGCGCGGACGAGCCGGAGCGGGTAGAGCACCGCGCGCACAGCCTTCACGAGAGCTCCACCAGCTCAGCGGCAACGCCGACGAGCCCATCGCGGCTGCCGGTCTCGAGCTGCCGCAGCGCCTCGACCGGCGCGCGCAGCGCCTCGACGAGCCCCCACGTGCCGAGGTCCCGTGCCGCCGGCTCGACGAGGGCGAGCAGATCGTCGACCGGAGCAATCCCGGCCGCAGCGGCAGCCCGGTCGGCGAGGTAGTGCGCCTGAGAGCCCGGCGCAGGCGGAGCCGCGCAGAACGCCTGGAGCAGCGCCGCGAGCGCCGCCGACCGGTCGACGCTCGTCGGCTGGTCGGCGATCCTGACCTCGAGCGTCCCGAAGCGCGGATGGGGCCGAGCGTCCCACCAGCTCCGCGTGTAGTCGACGCCCGTCTCGGTGATCGCGGCCTCCCATTCCTCCGGCGAGGACAGCCTCGGAGGCTTCCCCGCGCGCGGCAGCTCGAGCAGCCGTCCCGCACGGGCCGAGAGCGCGCCCTCCGCCTCGCCGGCCAGGAACGGCGAGTTGAGCGAGAGCGCGAGCACGGAGGGGAGCCACGGGACGAGCGCTGCGAGCGTGTCCAGGCAGGCCTCGAAGCTCTCCATCCCCACGTGGACGTGGAGCCCGCAGACGAGCTGGCGCCTCGCCGCCGGGCCGAGCTCCTCCAGCATCTTCAGGTACCTGGGCTCGTCCACGACCGGTTGCTCCTCCGGCCGCGAGAAGGGATGGGAACCGCTCGCCGCAACGGCCAGGCCCGCGCGCGCCGCCGCTTCGCGCACGACGTCCCGGAGCCGTCCAAGCTCGATGCGAGCCTCCTCCACTGTCTCGCCCACGGGCGTGTTCGTCTCGACGAGACAAGAGAAGAGCTCCGTCTTCAGCCCTTCCGGCCCCAGCAGCCGCTCGACGCCGGCCGCCAGCTCGAATGTGGTCGGGTCGAGGAGCAGCAGCTCCTCCTCCACTCCGATCGTCAGCGAGCGGCCGAAGTTACCGTCCACGGACCGCGTGGACGGGACGGCCCGCAGCCTCCCACGCGTAGTAGGACGCGCTCGGGCCGAAGCCGCGCTCGTACGGGACGATGCGCGGGTTCCGGCCGACCTCCTTCGCGCGTTGCGCGTGCCAGAGCAGGTTCGGATCGTCGTGCGCCTCCCAGACGAGGACGAGGTGGGCAGCGGTCATGAAATCGGCGACGAACATGCAGCCGTTGGCCGGGCACGGGAAGGGGTCGGTGCGAACGCAGAACCAGCCGGTGTGATCGTCGTCGGGATCGGCGATCCAGAGCTGCTCGTCCTCCTCGAGCAACCCCTCCTCGACTTCGTACACCAGTGATCCGCGCCGCGGCTCGTGCTCCTCCACGGAGGAAGGTTAGACGCATGGGGGTGTCGTCCGGTCGTGGACCGCAGTCACAATGGTCAGATGAGCGAGCGCGACGTCGCAATCGTGCTCTCGGGCGGCGGCATGAACGGCGTCCTGCTCGAGCTCGGCTTCCTGAAGCGGTTGCGCGCGAGCTCACTCTGGCCCCGGGTCGCGCGGATCTACGGCACCTCGGCGGGAGCGCTCACCGGAACGATGGCGGCGCTCGACCAGCTCGACGTGATGGAGGAGTTCCTGCTCGAGCTCCAGCCCGCGGACGTCTTCCGGCCGCAGCGCCTCTGGCGGCTGCCGCTGAACGGCCTCCACGAATACGCGTTGCCGGCGACGATCGCCGAGCGTCTCATCGACCCGCTGGAGCTCGCCAGCCGGCTCGCCGCGGCGCCGGTCGAGGTCGTCATCTACGCCACCGACGTCTCGGACGACGATCGCTCCGGCTCGTTCGAGCTTGCCTATCCGTCGCACTCGACCCCGCCGGAGACTCTTGCGCAGGCGGTGCTCGCCTCGGCGGCGATCAGCGCCCTCGTCCTGCCGCTCCCGGTCGGGGACCGGATCGCGACCGACGGCGGCTGGGTCCGCAACTTCCCGCTCGTCGACGCCCTGGACGACGGCGCCGTCTCGCTCGTGGTCTGCTTCCGCTACGTCCCCCGCTATCCGCGCGTCGGCGTGGCGCCGCTCGCGCGCATGCGCGCCCGCCTCAACCGCTTCCGGGCCGTGCCGCCGGTTCGCGCCTTCATCACCGAGCTGGACGAGGCGGAGGCACGCCAGCTCCGCGGCGAGCCCGTGCACCTCGGCGACATGGTGATCCGCCTGATGCGTGTGGCGATCCAGCGCAACACCACCCTCGAGGAGCGGCTGGCGGACGAGCGCGACGAGGCGATCCGCGAGCTCGACGCGCTGCGTGCCGACGTCACTCGCATCGTCGCCGAGCACGCGCGCCCGGGCCGAGGAGGCGGGCGGCGCGCGCCGTGGACGAGCGCTTCGCCCGCACGACTCTGCCGCGGAGCGTCGAACGGATCACCGTGCGCGGCTCGAGCGGCGCAGAGAGCCTCGACCCCGGCTTCCGCAGCCAGCGCGAGTGGTCGGAGGAGGCGAAGCGCGCGCTGATCGAGCGCGGCTGGGCCGCCGCAGACGCCGAGCTCGCGGCACGCGACGTCGACCGGGCCGAGCAAGCTTCCTAGACGATGAGCGAGGGCCGGCCGGGGGAGCGGCGGGCCCTCGCGGGTGGACGGGTTAGCCCTGAGGGGAAGCGGGCTGCCGCCCAAGCGTGACGTCGAGCGTCATCGGCCTGTTGCCGCGGTAGATCTCGACCTCGACCTTGTCGCCCGGCCGGTGGTCCTGGAGCTCGTCGCGCAGCTCCTCGAGCGAGCTGACGCGCCGACCGTCGACCGCGACGATCACGTCGCCGCCGAGCGTGTAGCTCTCGCCCGCAACGACCGTGGTGTCCGTACCGGCTTCGAAACCGGCGCGATCGGCCGCGGTGCTCTCGCCTACGGACTCGACGAGAACGCCGGCGTCGACGGGCAGGCGGAACGACCGAGCCAGCTCCTCGGTGACCGTGCTGCCGCCGATGCCGAGGAAGGCCCGGTCCACCTTGCCGGTGGCGATGAGCTGGGCGACGACGTCCTTGACCGTGTTCGCCGGGACCGCGAAGCCGATGCCGACGTTGCCGGTAGAGCCCTGCGCGGGTGCGATCTGCGAGTTGACGCCGATCACCTGGGCACGGTGGTTCAGGAGCGGGCCGCCTGAGTTGCCGCTGTTGATCTGCGCGTCGGTCTGGATCACGTGGTCGATCGGGTAGCCGTTGGGCGCGGTGATGGTGCGCTCCTGCACGGCGCTGACGATGCCGGCGGTGGTCGTCCGGGCGAGCCCGAAGGGGTTCCCGATCGCGACGACCGGATCGCCGACGCGCACGGCCGCGGAGTCTCCGAAGGCGAGCGGCGTGAGGCCGCGGGAGCTCGCCTCGACGCGCAGCACGGCGATGTCGGTGGAGGGGTCGCTGCCGACGAGGGTCGCGCGTAGCGTGTCCTGGTTCGAGAAGCTGACCTCGATCTGGTCGGCGCCCTCGATCACGTGGTAGTTCGTGACGATGTGCCCGGCCTTGTCGATTACGAAGCCGGAGCCGAGCGCAGGCGGCGCAGAGGGGAGCTCGAAGGAACCGGACGTGGGCTGGTTGTCGTCCGTGCCGGTGGTCGACGTGATCTGGACGACACCGGGCGCGGCGCGTGCGTAAATCTCGCTGACGGAGAGGCTGTTGTCGTCGGCGACCGGGGCGGCGGCCAGGGAGGAAGGGGAGGTCTGCACGACGGTGGTTGTGCCGCCGTCCAGGCCGCCGACGAGCGCCACACCGCCGATCGCGACCAGTCCGCCGAGCAGGGCGGCGCCGGTCAGACCGACCAACGGGATCAGGATGGCGCGTCCGTTCACGGACGACGTTGTATCGACGGGGTCTTAACGCGGCATAAGAACGCCGTTAAGCGGGCGTTGCGGGCGCGTTCGGGCTTTCAGGAGGCGGCGACGACCGCGGTCCTCTCACCTCGCTCGCGCTCGGCGCCGAGCGCCTCGTCCAGCTTCTGCTCGAGCTCGCCGCTCGCGTACAGCTCCTCGACGATGTCTGCGCCGCCGACGAGCTCGCCCCTGACGAAGACCTGGGGGATCGTCGGCCATCCGGACAAGGCCGAGAGCTCCTGGCGGATGCGTGGATCGGGCAGGACGTCGACCGCGGTGACCGGCGCACCCGCCGCCCGGAGCGCGCGCAGCGCCCGCTCTGAGTTGCCGCACATGACGAGCTGCGGCGTGCCCTTCATGAACAGGCTCACAGGCTCGTTCTCGATGATCTCCTTGATCTGGTCGCTCAGCTCGCTCATGCCAGTCCTCTCGTCTTGATTCGAAGCTCGTGGATCGACCCGTCCCCGAGCGGCGCCGCGAGCGCCTCGTAGACGAGCCGGTGCTGCTCGACGAGCGAGAGCCCCTCGAACCGGCCGCTCGCGATCGTCACCTGGAAGTGGTCGCCGCCGCCGGTGCGGTCCTCGACCGCGAGCTCGCTCGCGTCCGGGAAGGAGTCGCGCAGAAGCGACTCGAGCGTGCCGGCCAGGCCCATGCTCGCATCGTAGCCATGGTGCAATCGAGTCCCGGCGCAGCTAGCTTGTCCGCTGTGAAGCACGGGCTCGCGACGCTGGCGGCCTTTGTCGCCCTCGCCGTGGCGGCGCCCGCCCACGCCTCGACGCCGATTCCGTGGTGCGGCACGGCTCCTGCCTCGCTCGACCGGCTGCCGGACTCGACTCCCGGCTACGCCGTCCACGTGGCGTACGTCCGCCCGGCCGGCTTTCCCGACCGCTTCGCCCAGTGGGCACCGCGGATCGTCGGCGACGTCGCGGCGATCGACGTCTGGTGGCGAACACAGGACGCGAATCGTGCGCCCCGATTCGACCTCTTCGCGAGCCCTTGCGCGAGCACGTTCGGGCAGCTCGACCTCTCGAGCGTGACGTTGCCGGAGCCTGCCGGCGGGATCGACACCGCGTTCACGTCGCTCCGCTTCCTCCTCGCCGAGGAGCACGGCTTCATCGAGGCCGAGAAGGCATATCTCGTCTACTACGACGGCCCGACCGGCCAGACATCGCCTTCCGGCTCCGTCTGCGGACAGGGCGGCTCGCGAACGTCGGGCCTGCCCGGGCTCGCGGCCGTCTTCCTCGACTCCTGCGGGGCGGAGGCGACCGACGCGATCCGTCCGGTCGTGGCGGTGCACGAGCTGCTCCATGTCTCTCGGCGCCGTCGCGATCGGGGCGCCGCACGTGTGCAGGGGCGGCCACGTGTGCGACGTGCCGGAGGACCTGATGACCGCGTCGCTCTCCGGCAACCCGCTCGAGGCCCTCGTCCTCGACGCCGGGCGCGACGACTACTACGACCACCCCGGCGGGTGGCCCGACGCGCGGGACTCGCTGTTCCTGGAGCGACTCGACTCTCCCGACCGAGCCCCTCCCTCGCCCACGGCCGGCCTCACCGCCACGGACGGCAACGCGCCGGGCCTCGTCCGCCTCACCTGGAGCGCCGCGACCGACGACGTAGGCCCCATCTCATATCGCGTCTATCAGGACGGCCGCTTCGTCGCCGGCACCCCGTCCACTTCGGCGCAGGTAAGCGTGGACGAGGACGACACGAGTGCGTACTCGGTCCGCGCCGCCGACCCCGTCGGCCACCTGGGGCCGCTGCAGACGATCCGGTTCAGGCTCGGCGTCGGGATCGTGGATGGGCGCGGCCGGCTCGTGCGCGACACCGTCCGGCCGCCGGGGATCCGCAACGTCAGTGTCCGTCGCGCCGGCAAATCGATCGTGCTCTCCTGGCCGGCCGTCCGGGACGGCGGCGGACTTCGCGGCTATCGGGCCCGTCTCGGGACGCGGACGATCTCGGTGACCAAGCCCGCCCTTACGCTGGCCCGCGACCGCGTCCGCACCTCCCTGTCGCTCGTGGCGGTCGACCGGGCGGGCAACGTCGGCCCCACGATCACGGTTCCGCGCGCTCGGCTGCGCTGAGCTGACCGCAACGGCCGAAGCGCGTGGCACTTCGATACGCTCGAGGCATGGCCGCCGACGAGGTTTCCGCCCGCTCAACGCTCTCCGTCGGCGACCGCAAGGTCGAGATCCACCGGCTCGATGCGCTGCAGCAGGAGTGGGACGTCGCGCGCCTCCCGTACACGCTCCGCATCCTGCTCGAGAACGTCCTCCGCAACGGCGACCGGGAGGACGTCGAGGCCGTCGCGGGCTGGGTCGCGGCCGACGAGCCGAGCCGCGAGATCTCGTTCGCGCCGGCCCGGGTCCTGCTGCAGGACTTCACCGGCGTGCCGGCCGTGGTCGACCTCGCCGCGATGCGCGACGCGATGGCCGAGCTCGGGGGCAAGCCGGAGCAGATCAATCCGCTGATCCCGGTCGAGCTCGTGATCGACCACTCCGTGCAGGTCGACGTGTTCGGCGCGCGCGAGGCTTTCGCACGGAACGTCGAGCTCGAGTTCGAGCGGAACCGCGAGCGGTACGCCTTCCTGCGCTGGGGCCAGGGCGCGCTTCCGAGACTTCAAGGTCGTGCCGCCCGGGACCGGGATCGTCCACCAGGTCAACCTCGAGTACCTCGCGCGTGTCGTCGAGGAGCGGGACGGCGTCGCCTTCCCGGACACGCTCGTCGGCACCGACTCGCACACGACGATGGTGAACGGGCTCGGCGTGCTCGGCTGGGGCGTCGGCGGGATCGAGGCGGAGGCCGCGATGCTGGGCGAGCCGCTCTCGATGCTCGTGCCCCAGGTGGTCGGCTTCAAGCTCAGCGGGCAGCTGCCAGGAAGGCGCGACCGCAACCGATCTCGTCCTGACCGTGACCGAGATCCTCCGCCGGACCGGCGTCGTCGGGAAGTTCGTCGAGTACTTCGGGCACGGCCTCGCGTCGCTGCCGCTCGCCGACCGCGCGACGATCGGGAACATGTCGCCGGAGTACGGCGCGACGTGCGGCTTCTTCCCCGTCGACGACCTCACGCTCAGCTACCTGCGCCTGACCGGCCGCAGCGAGGAGCGGGTCGCCCTCGTCGAGGCGTACTGCAAGGAGAACCTGCTCTGGCACGAGCCCGAGGACGAGCCGACCTACTCGCAGGTCGTCGAGCTCGACCTCTCGACGGTCGAGCCCTCGCTCGCCGGCCCGCGCCGCCCGCAGGACCGCGTGCCGCTCGCGCACGCCAAGGTCGCGTTCCTCGACTCGCTCGGGACCTTCGGCGTCCCGTATGCGGACGGGAGCTCGAACGACTCCGTCGCGAGCACGTTCCCGGCGAGCGACCCGACGAGCGAGCAGGTCCCGGGCGCCCATCCCGAGCCCGAGCCGAACGCGACGCCGGTCGCCGTCGTCGGCCCCGGACACCATCGGGTCCGCGTCGCGGGCGCCGACTACGAGCTCGACCACGGCAGCGTCGTGATCGCGGCGATCACCTCGTGCACGAACACCTCCAACCCGCAGGTGATGGTCGGCGCCGGGCTGCTCGCGAAGAAGGCGGTCGAGCGCGGTCTCGAGCGCAAGCCGTGGGTCAAGTCGAGCCTCGCCCCCGGCTCGAAGGTGGTGACCGAGTACTACGACCGCGCCGGGCTGACGCCGTACCTGGAGGAGCTCGGCTTCCACACCGTCGGCTACGGCTGCACGACGTGCATCGGCAACTCGGGCCCGCTGCCGGAGGCGATCTCCGCCGCCGTCGCCGAGGGCGACCTCGTCGTCTGCTCCGTGCTCTCGGGCAACCGCAACTTCGAGGCCCGCATCCACCCCGAGGTGAAGGCGAACTACCTCGCCTCGCCGCCGCTCGTCGTCGCCTACGCGCTCGCCGGGCGGATGGACGTCGACCTGCTCGTCGAGCCCCTCGGCGAGGACGAGGAGGGGAACGACGTCTACCTGCGCGACATCTGGCCGAGCTCGGAGGAGATCACCGAGACGATCGCCGCCTCGGTGCACGGCGAGATGTTCACGTCGACGTACGCGGACGTGTTCACCGGCGACGAGCAGTGGCGCAGCCTGCCGGTCCCGGAGGGCGAGCGCTTCGCGTGGGAGGACGACTCGACCTACGTCCGCCTGCCGCCCTACTTCGAGAGCATGTCGCTCGAGCCGGGCACGGTCGAGGACATCGCGGGCGCGCGCTTCCTCGTCATGCTCGGCGACTCCGTCACCACCGACCACATCTCCCCGGCCGGCGCGATCAAGCCGGAGTCGCCGGCCGGCCGCTACCTCATCGAGCACGGGATCGAGCGCAAGGACTTCAACTCGTACGGCTCGCGCCGCGGGAACCACGAGGTGATGGTGCGCGGCACATTCGCGAACGTGCGGATGCGCAACCTGCTCGTGCCCGGCTCGGAGGGCACGTGGACCGTGCACCTGCCGGACGGGCGAGGAGATGACGATCTTCGAGGCGTCGCAGCGCTACCTCGCGGAGGGGACGCCGCTGATCGTGATCGCGGGCAAGGAGTACGGCTCGGGCTCGTCCCGCGACTGGGCCGCCAAGGGCCCGAACCTGCTCGGCGTGCGGGCCGTGATCGCGGAGAGCTACGAGCGGATCCACCGTTCGAACCTGCTCATGATGGGCGTCCTGCCGCTCCAGTTCCGAGACGGCGAGTCACCCGCGACGCTCGGGCTGACGGGCCGCGAGACCTACGCGATCGAGGGGATCGAGAACGCCGAGGCACGCGAGGTCACGGTGCGCGCCGACGACGTCGACGTTCACGGCGCGCGTGCGGCTCGACACGCCGCGCGAGCGCGAGTACCTCCGCCACGGCGGCATCCTCCCCTTCGTGCTCCGCCGCCTCCTCGCCGCCTAGCCGATCCCGCCCGATCGGGCGCCATTGACAATTGGTGAACCCGGCTAGGGTGTCCGCCCCCTGCGGCGACGGGGTCTCGCCGCGGGGTTGGGGCGGGGGCAGACGGGGCGCCGCGAGGCGCCCCGTTCCCCAGATGGTCGGTCGGCACTTACCGCACTCTCGATGACGACCCAGACGCAGCGCCGGGAGCCACCCTCGACCTTGCCAGCAGGCGGTCCAGAACCTTGGCTGCAGCCGAGTGCGGCCCCCGACTTGTCTGGATCGCCCCGCGAGCACGTCAAGCACCAACCAACCATCTAGAGTCGTCGGCACCGGGGTGCCTCGTCGAGGCTGAGATCACACCCGTCGAACCTGATCCGGTTCGCACCGGCGAAGGGAGTGGAGAGTCTGGAAGGGACGCCCGCCTGGGGAATCGAGCCGGTGCCGGCGCGCCTGCGCGTGCTGGGCCTGCTCGACACGGGCCTCCTGTGGGGCAACCTCGGCGTCTCGCTGCTCGTGCTCGTCGCGGGCACGTACCTCGTGCCGGCGCTCTCGCTGCCCGCAGGCGTTGCTCGCGATCGGCGATCGGCAGCCTGATCGGGAACACGATGCTCGGCGTGGCGGCGATGATCGGCGCCGACGCCCGGGTGCCGTCGATGGTGCTGATGCGGGCGCCGCTCGGCCTGCGGGGCTCGTGGGGGCCGACGGTGCTGAACGCCGCCCAGTGCGTCGGCTGGTCGATCTTCGAGCTGCTGATCATCGCGACCGCGGTCGCCGCCCTCTCGGACGAGCTCTTCGGCTTCCGCGCGCAGTGGCTCTGGACGCTCGTCTTCGGCGGCGTCGCGCTCGCGATCGCGCTGCTCGGCCCGATCGACTTCGTGCGCAAGGTCATCCGGCAAGTACGCCGTCTGGGCCGTGCTCGCGTCGCTCCTCTACCTCACCTGGTGGGCGCTCGACGGCTCCGGCTTCGGCGAGCTGTGGGACCGTGAAGGCGAGGGCGGCTCGTCCGTGCTGGAGGGCGTCGACCTCGTCGTCGCGATCACGGTCTCCTGGATCCCGCTCGTCGCCGACTACACGCGCTTCGGCCGTAGCCGCAGCGCGGCCTTCTGGGGCACGGCGGTCGGCTACTTGCTCGCGAGCGGCTGGCTCTGGATGCTCGGCGCCATCCTCTTCTTCTCCCGCGACGTCACGGATCCGGCGGCGCTGCCCGTCGCCGTCGCCGCGGGCGGGCTCGCCGCCGTCCTCGCGCTCCTCGCCGTCATGGTCGACGAGACCGACGAGGCGTTCGCGAACATCTACTCGACGGCCGTGTCGATCCAGAACGTCGCGCCGCGGCTACCGCAGCGCGCGCTCCTCGTCGCGGTCGCGGCCGTGGCGACCCTCGGCGCCCTCACGATCGACCTGCTCGCGTACGAGAGCTTCCTGATCCTGCTCGGCTCGTTCTTCGTGCCGCTCTTCGGCGTGCTGCTGGCCGACTGGCTCGTGGCGGGCCGCGCTACTCGCGAGACGGACATCTTTGCCGCGCCGGAGCTGCGCTGGGGGATGCTCGCTGCCTGGATCGCCGGCTTCGCGCTCTACCAGTGGCTGCACCCCGTCGGGCCGTCGTGGTGGGTCGACGCGATCGGGGAGCCGCCGGATCTCGGCGTCGGCGCGACGCTGCCGAGCTTCGTCTCACTCGTCGCTCGCCGCCGCGGTCGCGCGCCTGGGCAAGCGCCGCCGGATCTAGCATCTCGCGGTGCGCGGCGTCGCGGTCATCGGCAACCTGGCCCGCGACATGATCGACGGCTCGCCGTCCCGCGTCGGCGGCGCACCCTTCCATGCGGCGCGCGCGCTCCGGCTCCTCGGCGGCAGCGCGCGGATCGTCGCGCGCTGCGCGGCGGCCGACCGGCGGCCGCTCGTCTCCCCGCTCGCCGCGCTCGGCGTGCCCTTCACGTGGCTGCGCGGCGCCCACCACGCGCGTTCGCGCTCCGTTACGACGGCGACGAGCGCGCGATGACGCTCGCCGACCCCGGCGCGCCCTGGACGCTCGAGGACGCGTGCGCGTCGGCCGCGCGGGGTGGGTGCAGGTCGGCGCGCTCACGCGCGCCGACTTCCCGCGTCCGTCCTCGCGGCGCTGGCGCGCGACCGCCGGCTCGCGCTCGACGGTCAGGCGCTCGTCCGTCCGGGCGTCGCCGGCCCGCTCGTCCTCGACGCAGACTTCGACGGAGCTCCTCCGCCACGTGTCGGTGCTCAAGCTCGGCGAGGTCGAGGTGGACGCGCTCGGCGGCGACGACGCCGTCGCGCGCGCTTGGTGTGCCCGAGATCGTCCTCACCCACGGCTCGCGCGGCGCGGTGCTCGCCGGCGGGCGGCGCGAGCCCGTTCCCGTGCGGCGCGCCGGGACCATCGACCCGACCGGCGCCGGCGACGCGTTCCTCGCCGCGTACATCTGGTCCCGCGCGGCCGGGCACCGGCCGCTGTCCGCCGCCCGGCACGCGGCCTCCACGACGGCGCGGGTGCTCGAGCTGGGCCGCGTGATCGCCCACGTCCAGACGTCGAAGGCGTCTTCGCGGTCGACGTCGAGGACGGAGGCCAGTGCTCGGCGAGCCGCCGCCGTCGGTCGAGCCGACGCCGCGAGGTCGACCTCCCCCGCCTCGTCGCCGCCTCGGCAGCCGGGGCGACCGTGGTCGCGGTCGTGGAGCGCCGGCCGCCGCTCCTCGTCTCCGCCGACGCGGGCACCACCTGGCGCGAGGCGGGCGGCGGCCTCCCCGCCGGCTTCGCCGTGGCGGTCCACCCCGACGATCCCGACCGGGTCCTCTACGCCGCCCGGAACCGGCTCTACCTCTCGAGCGACGGCGGCCGCTTCTGGCGGGCGCTCGAGCCCGAGCTGCCCGACATCCTCGCCGTCGCCTGGCTGACGGCCGACGAGCCTAGGGCAGCCGGAACTCGCCGCGGGCGACGACGACGGCCGAGCCGCCGACCTCGACCTACTCGATCGCCTCCGCCGAGCCCGAGCGCGGCCGTACAGCGTCGACGGCCGCCCGATCTCGGCGCCCTGCTAGACGCCGATCTCCTCGCCCCACGGCACGAGCCCATGCCGGCAGAGGTGACACGCGAGCGGCCCGCAGGCCGAGCCCGTGGCCGCGTCCTCGCCGACGCCGTCGACGGGCGAGAACATGCGCAGCTTCCACTGCGTCCCCGAGCCGGCAAAGACGTTCACGCCGACCAGGTCGAACGCGCCCGAGCGCCCGCTGATCCGGATCGAGCACGGCGACGGCCTCCTCGTCCGCAGCCCGACGTAGACGTGCTCGATGCCGTTGTCGTAGACCTCGACCGGCAGCTCCGACGCTCGACGCCGAGCGCCGCGAGCAGCTCGGCCTCGCGCTCGAACGGCGCCACCGTCGGCACCGGCTGGGTCATCCGGCCGAAGACGATGCGGCCGCTCTCGTCCCGCGTGAGCTCGACCGGCACGACGCCGACGCCCGTCTCCAGCCGGATCACGCCGAGCTGGAGCGGCGCGGCGAGGACGAACGCGGTGCCGAGCGTCGGGTGACCGGCGAAGGGCAGCTCGACCTTCGGCGTGAAGATGCGCATGCGGACGTGGGCCCTCCCGCGCCGGCAGCACGAAGACGGTCTCGGAGAACCCGAGCTCGAGCGCGAGCGCCTGCATCGTCACCGAGTCGAGGTCGCGGGCGTCGGTGAAGACGCCCAGCTGGTTGCCGGCGAGCGGCACGTCCGTGAACACGTCGGCGAGCACGTAGCGAAACGAGCGCACGGCGCGCGACTCTATCCTCCTCTCGATGCGCCTCTTCCTCGCGCGGCACGCAAAGGCGGCGCCCGGCCATCCAGACGAGCTCCGCCCGCTGACGGACAAAGGGCGCGAGCAGGCGCGCGCGCTCGGCGAGCAGCTCGTCCGGGAGCGCCCGAAATCGTCCTCACGAGCCCGCTCCTACGCGCCCGCGAGACCGCGGCGTCGCCCGCGCCACGGGAGCCGAGCTGCGGATCGAGACCGCGGCTCGCGCCCGGCGCGACGGCCGAGCTGGTCCTCGAGGCGATCGCAGGGCCGGGCGACGTCGTCGTCACCGTCGGGCACCAGCCCGACTGCTCCGAGATCGCGTCGCCCTCGCCGCCGGCGAGTCGAGTTCAAGCCCGGCGCGACGCCGGGATCGACGCTCCGTGAGCGCGATCTCCGTGCGCGGGCTGCGCAAGTCGTACGGCGCGCTCGAGGCCGTGCGCGGGATCGACTTCGACGTCGCCGCCGGCGAGGTCTTCGGACTGCTCGGCCCGAACGGCGCCGGCAAGACGACCACGGTCGAGATCCTCGAGGGCTACCGGAAGCGCGACGCCGGCGAGGTGACCGTCCTCGGCTTCGACCCGGGCCGCGAGAGCCGTTCCGGGAGCGCATTGGCGTCGTGCTCCAGTAGTCGGAGCTCTGGGCGAATCTGACCGTGCGCGAGGTGCACCGCGTGTTCGCCGGCTACTACGACGGCCGCGCGACGTCGACGAGGTCGTCGAGCTCGTCGGTCTGGCCGAGAAGCGCGACGCGCGGTGAAGACGCTCTCGGGCGGTCAGAAACGGCGGCTCGACCTCGGCGTCGCGCTCGTCGGCGATCCCGAGCTCGTCTTCCTCGACGAGCCGACGACCGGCTTCGACCCGGCCGCGCGGCGGAACGCGTGGCAGCTCGTCCGCTCGCTGCGAGAGCTGGGCAAGACCGTGCTCCTGACGACGCACTACCTCGACGAGGCGCAGCAGCTCGCCGACCACGTGGCCGTGCTGCGGGCGGGCGAGATCGTGAAGATGGGGCCGCCGTCCGAGCTCATCGGCGACGCGAAGGCCGAGATCCGCTACCGACAGAACGGCGAGCAGGTCGTGCTCGAGACGGAGGCGCCGACGAGAGCGCTGCACGAGCTGACGGCTGCGGCGCTCGCGGACGGCCGCGAGCTCGAGGGCCTCGAGGTGCGGCGGCCGACGCTCGAGGACGTCTACCTCGAGCTGCTCGACGGAGGAGGGCGCGCGGACGTGAGCGTCTTCGCGCACCAGCTCCGCACCGAGCAGCTCGTCTTCTGGCGCAGCCGCGAGGCGGCCGTCTTCATCTTCATCTTCCCGCCCTGCTCTTCGTGCTGCTCGCGTCCGTCTTCGGCGACGGCGACTACGAGGGACGACCCGTCACCGACTGGCTGCTCACCGGGCTGCTCGGCTACGGGGCAGCCAACACGGCGTTCGCCGGGCTCGCGATCACGCTCGTGGTCCGGCGCGAATACGGGATCCTGAAGCGGCTGCGCTCGACGCCGCTCCCGCCCCCGTCTTCTTCGCGGCTGTGCTCGCGTCCATCCTCATCGTCTTCGCGCTGCAGTCGCTCGTCCTGATCGCGCTCGGCGTCGGCTCGTTTTCGACGCGGACCTCCCCGGCCTGCCGTCTCGTTCCTGCTCGCGCTCGGCTCGGCGCGTCGGCCTTCGCGGGCTGGGAGTCGCGTCGCCGGGCTCATTCGCTCGGGGAAGGTCTCGGCGGTCGTGAACGTGATCCTGCTGCCGATGGCCTTCCTCTCGGGCGCGTTCGGCCGGCCGACGCGCTCCCCCGCTTGCTCGAGGCTCTCGCCGACGCGCTGCCGCTCAAGTACCTGATCCAGCTCGTCCTCGGCACCTACGTGGAAGGCGAGACGATCGCGCGACCACCCGGCGCCGTCGCGATGCTGGCGGTCTGGGGCGCGGCCGGCTACCTCGTCGCGGGGCGGCGCTTCGGTGGGAGTCACCGAGTGCTCCCGACAATCGGGAGGCTCTATAGAGCTTTGAAAGGACGGCGCCCGTGCGGGCGCCGTCTGGTTGCGGCTCAGTCTCGCTCCTTCGACGGCCAAGTCGGAAGGAAAGGGGTGAGCCGCGTGTCGGAGGATGACGTGCTCTTCGGCTAGCGGTTGCGCGTGTTCGACTACGCCGCGCGCACGAGTGTCAGCGAGGCCTGTCGCATGTTCAAATTCCACCGCTCGACCTACTACTGCTGGAAGCGCCGGTCGACCGGCACGGGCTGGAGATGTTGCGCCCGCGCGAGCGGCGACGCCGAGGTTGCCGAACCAGCTGCTCGGCGATTGTCGAGGAGCGGATGCTCGCCTTCGCGCTCGGCCATCCCGGCTTGGGCCGCGGCGGATCGCCAGCGACCTTGCTCGGGAGCAGCTGGGGAGGGATCGTCGTCTGCCGAACGGTGTCTGGCGCTGCCTGCGCCGGCACGGCCTGAATACCCGCGCCAAACGGCTCTCGCTCGTCGCTGGCTACGGGCGCCCTACGAGCCGCCGCGCCAGCCGGAGCCCGAGCCCCACGTCGAGGTCGAGCGGCCGGGCGAGCTCGTCGGCATGGACTGCTTCTACGTCGGCCGGCTGTCCGGGACGAAGGGCTCGGTCTGGCAGCTGACCGCGATCGACGTCCCCTCCTCGTTTGCCTGGACGGAGCTCGTCGGCTGCCCGGGGCAACCCGAGCGCGGAGCAGACCTCGAAGCTCGCGGGCGCGTCGCTCCGACCTCGCGGCCGGCTGGCGGCTCGAGCGCGTCCTCAGCGACAACGGGACGAGTTCCGCGCCCGCTCTTCCGCGCCACCCGAGCGCCTCGGCGCCCGCCACACCCTGATCCGCGCCGGCCGCCCCCAGACCAACGGCCCGTCGAGGCGCTGCACCAGACGATCCTCGAAGAGTGCTGGCGGCCCGCCTTCGCCCGCTACCTCCACCCCCGCTTCACAGGCCTGCGGCGCGACCTCGAGCGCTACCTCGCCTTCTACAACCACGACCGCGCCCACCACGGCCGGCTCACCAGCGGCCGTATCCCCGCCGACATCGTCTACGGTGCCCGCAAGATGGAGTCGAGATGA
>CAWDIJ010000019.1:0-25218 GCA_963802375.1 uncultured Actinomycetes bacterium | reverse complement strand
ACCCCTGCGACTGGTAGGAATCGGGCATGGCGGCGAGACAGGCACGCGGCGGGGTGCTCGTGGCCGGCGGCGGCTTCGCCGGCGGCTACGTCGCGCGGCTGCTCGGCGAGCGCGGGGCGACGATCGTCAGCCCCGAGAACTTCATGCTCTATACGCCGCTCCTCCCCGAGGCGGCCTCGGGAACGCTCGAGCCGAGACACGTCGTCGTGCCGCTGCGCCAGATGTGCCCTCGTGCGGAGCTCCTGCTCGGGCGGGTGACGGCGATCGACGAGGAGCAGCGGCTCGCGCGCGTCGAGACCGCCGACGCAGGCGTCCACGACGTCCACTACGAGCAGCTCGTGCTCGCCCTCGGCGCGGTGGCGCGCACGCTCCCTCTCCCCGGCCTCGCGGAGCACGGGCTCGGGTTCAAGGACCTGGCCGACGCAATCCACCTCCGCAACCACGTCCTTCGCGAGCTCGAGTCGGCAGACGCCGAGCTCGACCCGGCCCGCCTCTCCAGGCACCTCTCCTTCGTCTTCGTCGGCGCCGGCTACGCGGGCGTCGAGGCACTCGCCGAGCTCTTCGATCTCGTCGCCGACGCACTCCGCTACTACCCACGCCTCCGCGGCATCCGGCAGCGCTGGGTCCTCGTCGACGCGGCGCCGAAGATCCTCCCCGAGATCCCGCCGCGGCTCGGAGACTACGCCGCGCGGGAGCTCGCGGGCCGCGGCGTCGAGATCCACGTCTCGACGACGCTCGAATCGCTCACCGCGGACGAGGCGCTGCTCTCGAACGGTGAGCGCATCCCCACGCACACGCTCGTCTGGACCGCAGGTGTGCGCCCCAACCCGACGCTCGGCGAGCTGGGCCTGCCGCTCGACGACCGGGGACGCGTGCGGGTCGACCCCTTTCTGCGGGTCGAAGGACGGGAGCGACTCTGGGCGCTCGGGGACGGAGCGGCCGTCCCGAACGAGGCGACCCCCGGTCGCGTCGATCCGCCGACCTGCCAGCACGCTCTCCGCCAGGCGCGGCGGCTCGCCAAGAACCTGTCCGGAGAGCTGGAGCCGTACCACTACCGGATGCTCGGCCAGGTGGCGACGCTGGGCCGCTACAAGGGGATCGCGGACGTGCTCGGAGTCCGCGTGCGGGGCTTCCCGGGCTGGTGGATCACGCGCAGCTACCACCTGTTCCAGCTGCCGCTCCTGACCAGGAAGCTTCGCGTCGTCACCGACTGGACGACGTCGCTCTTCTTCCGCCGGGACATCGCCGAGCTGTCGGGCCTCGGGCATCCGCACCGGCTCGGCGAGTAGCGCCGCCGGCCTCGCGCCTGGATCAGCGCAGCGACTGCAATGCCGCGGTGAGCGATTGGTTCGTCGTCAGCACGCCCTCGAACAGGTCGCCTTCCTTCCCGACCCGGTCGAGCACGGCCTCCATCGTGAAGGCCGACGGATCGAGCGACTCGTTCACCTCGTCCCAGCGCAGCGGCGTCGAGACCGGAGCGCCCGCCTTCGGCCGAACGGAATAGGCGGAAGCAATTGTCTTCCCCTCCCCGTTCTGGTTCGAGTCGATCAGGACGCCTCGGCGCTTCGCCTTCGTCCACTCTGTCGTCGCAAGCCCCGGATGCGCGCGCGCGATCGCGCCGGCGACGATCTCCGAGAACTCCCTCGTCTGCGCGTACGTGTGCCTGCGCGCAATCGGGACGAGGATGTGGATCCCCTCCGAGCCGCTGGTCTTCGGAAAGGACACGAGGTCGAGCAGCTCGAGGGTCTCCTTGATCAGCCGTGCGACCTCGATCGTCTCGGCGAAGCCCACGTCGGGCGACGGATCGAGGTCGAAGAGCACCCAGTCGGGCCGGGAGGGCTTGTCGACTCGCGAGTACCACGTGTTCATGTCGATGCAGCCCATGTTCACCATCCAGAGCAGAGCCAGCTCGTCGTTCACGAGCGGGAAGTCGATCACCCGCCGCTTCGGTGGCCGGTCGCGGGTCGACGCCTCGAATGCCCGGGTCGGGATCCAGTCGGGCATGTGCTTCGGCGCGTCCTTCTGGAAGAAGAACTTCCCCTTCCAGCCGTCGGGGTACCGCTTCATCGTGAACGGCCGGTCGCGGAGGTGCGGGACGAGAACGGGAGCGATGTCGCGGTAGTACGCGAGCAGGTCGCCCTTCGTGATTCCTTCCTCCGGCCAGAACACCTTGTCCTGGTTCGAAAGCTTGAGCACCCGGTTGCCCTTCTTGACCTCCGGGCCGATCGCTTCCCGCTCGCGCTGCACGTCCTCGGCCTCCTTGTCCTCTCGCAGTCCCTCGTAGACCGGTGCCCGCAGCCGCCCGTCGTGCGTCCACTCGGCGAAGCGGACCTCCGCGACGAGCTCCGGCTCGACCCAGACGACGTCCTCCCTGCGGACCCTCGGCATCTTCGGCGCCTCTGCGAAGGGCGATTCCTTCCGGCGAAGCGGCTTCAGCTTGTCGAGCAGGCGCTTGATCTCGCGATCGTCGAAGCCGGTGCCGACGTTGCCCGCCCAGCGCAGGCGGCCCGCCTCGTTGACGCCGAGCACGAGCGCGCCGAAGCCGTCCGCGCGCCGCCCCTGGCCCTTCGTGTACCCGGCGATGACGAGCTCCTGTCTGCCCTGCGTCTTCACCTTCAGCCAGTCGCGGCTCCGCCTCCCCGGCTGGTAGCGCGAGTCGAGCCGCTTGGCCATGATCCCTTCGAAGCGCTGCTCCTGCGCCGCCTCGTAGAGCGCGTCGCCGTCGTCGAAGCCCGCAGAGAGCTGCACTCCCTTCTGTCGCGTATCGACGAGCGCCGCAAGCCGTTCGCGCCGCTCCGAGAGCGGCAGGTCGACGAGCGGTTCGCCGTCGAGCTCGAGCAGGTCGAAGGCGACGTAGAGGTACGTTGTCCCGTCTCGGCCCTGCTGCATGGCGGAGAAGGTGGCGCGGCCGTCGTCGCCGACCGCGACGACCTCGCCGTCGAGCACGCAGTCGGGGCTGCGGAGCGAGCGCTCGAGCGAGCGCACGACGGTCGGAAAGCGCTCGAGGAATGACTTGTCGTTCCGGCTGCGCAGGTCGAGCTCCCCGCCGCGCATCGTCGCGATCGCGCGGAAGCCGTCCCACTTCACCTCGAAGAGCCAGCCGTCGCCCGAAGGCACCGAGTCGGCGAGCGTCGCCAGCATCGGCTCGTAGCGGCGCGCGCGCCTGGGGGTGCCATCCTCCGTCTCCTTCTTCTTCACGATCAGCCAGTTCTTCGGGTCGCCGCTCAGCTTCGCCGGCACGAGTGACCACAACCCTTCGAGGCGCTTGCCGTGGAGGTGGACCGTGAGGCCGCCGTTCGACTTCTCCTCGACGAGCTCGTACGTGCCGGTATCCCAGACCTCGACGGTGCCGGCGCCGTACTCCCCCGCCGGGATCTCGCCCTCGAACGTCGCGTAGGAGAGCGGATGGTCCTCGACGTGCACCGCCAGGTGCTGCGTCCCCGGCTCGAGCGGAACACCCTTGGGCACTGCCCAGCTGGCGAGCGCCCCGTCGCGCTCGAGCCGAAAGTCGTAGTGGAGCCGGCGTGCGTCGTGGCGCTGGACGACGAAGATCGGCTCCTTGCCGCGCCGACCGCCGCCGAACGGTTCGGGGGTCGCACCCCGCGTGCGCTTGCGCTCGTAGTCCCGCAGCGACGCCATCGGGTTACTGCTTAGCAGAGCCTGATGTTTCACGGCTCACCAACCGGAAATCGAAGCTCAGGAGCGTCCCACTCACGGCGCGGATGCCTTCTCCACCGAGGCGGAGAGTCAGTTGAGGTCGGTCTTTGCCGGCCTCAACGCATATTTCCGTGCGTTTCGAGCAGTTTTCGCGTCAGGGGAAAAGCCTGTGGAAGCTGTGGAAAGACGGGTGGTCAGGCGAGCACGCCCATGGCGCGGAACTTCGCCCGCCGCCGCGCGCGCAGCTTCTCCTGAGGGATGTCCACAAGCTCGTCGAGCGCGTCCGCGATCGCCGCACCCACCAGCCGTGCCGCCTCGTCGGGGCTCTCGTGCGCGCCGCCCTCGGGCTCCGGGACGATGCCGTCGATCACGCCGAGCTCGAGGCAGTGCGCCGCGTCCGGCTTGAACGCAGCCGCCGCCTTGCGCTTCTCGCCCGCGTCGCGCCAGAGGATCGCGGCGCACCCTTCCGGGGAGATCACCGAGTAGATCGCGTTCTCCTGCATCAGCACCCGGTCGGCCAGCGCGATCGCGACCGCGCCGCCCGAGCCGCCCTCCCCGATCACGCAGGCGACGGTGGGAACGCGGAGCCGCGCCATCCTGGCCTGGGAGCGGGCGATCGCGCCTCCCTGGCCGTGCTGCTCGGCTGCGATTCCCGGATACGCGCCGGGGGTGTCCACGAGCGTGACGACCGGGAAGCGGTGCCGGTCGGCGAGCTCCATCACCCGCATCGCCTTGCGGTAGCCCTCCGGGTATGCCATGCCGAAGTTCCGGCTCGTCCGTTCCTTGATGTCGCGTCCCTTCTGGTGACCGATCAGCGCGACGGTGCGGCCCTCCAGCTTCCCCAGGCCGGTGACGATGGCTGCGTCGTCGGCGCGGCCACGGTCGCCGTGCAGCTCGAACCAGTCCTCCAGGATCCGCTCCACGTAGTCCAGCGTGTACGGCCGTTCCTCGTGCCGGGCCAGCTCGACCTTGTGCCAGATCTCCTCGTCGGTGGGCTCCGCCTCGATCCGGTCGAGCTGCCGTCGCAACCGCTCGAGCTCGCCGGAGAGGCGCGCGCCGCGGAGCAGGTCGAGACCGCCTAGCTTGCTCAACCGGTCCCGGAGCCTGATCTCTGCATCACGGGGCAGCCTACTTCCCTCCGAAGAGCCGGATGAGACGAGCGAGTGTGGGCCGCAGCTCGCCTCGCGGCACGATCGCGTCGACGTGGCCGAAACGGAGGTTCGACTCGGCGAGGCCGAAGTCGTCGGGGAGCTTCTCCCGCGTCGTCTGGGCGACGACGCGTGGCCCCGCGAACGACATCAGAGCGCCCGGCTCGGCGAGCAGGACATCGCCGAGGCTGGCGAAGCTCGCGAGCAGGCCGCCGGTGGTCGGATGCGCCATCACCGAGACGAGCGCGCAGCCGGCGTCATGCAGCTCCTCGACCGCGACAACCGTCTTCGGCAGCTGCATCAGCGCCAGGATCCCCTCCTGCATGCGCGCGCCACCCGAAGCCGAGACTGAGATCAGCGGCACGCCGGCGTCCGCGGCGCTCTCGCACGCACGCGTGAACTTCTCGCCCGTGACCGACCCCATCGAGCCGCCCATGAACGAGAAGTCCATCACTGCGAGCTCGCACGGGAGCTCCTCGATCGCGGCGCTGCCGATCACGAGCGCGTCACCCAGGCCCGTCGCGACCTCCGCTTCCGCGAGCCGCTCGTTGTAGGCGCGCAGGTCGAAGAAGTCGAGCGGATCTGCCGAGCGGAGGTCGCCGGCTTCCTCGACGAAGCTTCCATCGTCTGCGAGCTGTGCGATCCGCTCTCGCGCCCGGACCGGAAAGTGATGGCCGCAGTGGGAGCAGACGCGAAGGTTGTCGCGGAGCTCCTCGTCGCGGTAGTGCGAGCCGCAACCGGGACAGGTGTTCGGATGCTGTCTCGGAGCAGGTTCAGGCGCGTGCTTGTGTTCGATCGAGACGTCGATCCGTTCGGCCATCGTCGGAGTTTAGACCCGCCCCTCCCGGAGACGGTTACAGCCCGGCCGCTGCGGCGAGGCGGGCGAGCTTCGGCGTGTTCGCGGGGTCGGGAAGGACGCCGCTGAAGCCGAGGCCCGCCAGCTGGGAGCGCGCGGCGACGTCGCGCAGCAGCTGTTCGAGCTCCTCCAGCGCGAGCCCGTCGGGCTCCGGCATGAAGACGGAGAGCTCGCCCGGCTCGACCGCGTCACCGTCGAGCGCGACGTAGACGGCATCCGTCCCCTCGAGCGCCCGCGCAACGCCGTCCTTTCCGCGATGCAGCCCGCTCGACTCGATGAACTCGAGCTCGGGCGGATCGAGGTTGCGGGCACCAATCAAGACGACGTTCGCCGGCTCGACGGCGCCGCCGTCGAGGAGCATCCGCAGCGGCATCCCCCAGGCGTTGCCCGACGGGGAGGTCTGCGGGGTGTTCAGATCGCCGTGCGCGTCGATCCAGACGAGAGCGAGGGCGGTGTCGGCGCTGGCCGAGAGCGCCTCGACGGCGCCGACGTGCGCACAACAGCATCCGCCGAGGACGAGTGGCCGGGCGGGCAACTCGGCCGCGAGCAGGAGCGTCTGCTCGCCAAGAGTCTCACCCTCGATGACACCAGTCTCCGGATACGGCAGCTCGAGGAACGCGGCCTCCGCCATCGCCTCACCTCCGACGCCCCAGGCCCGGGGAACACGCACGAGGCCGGCGGCGAACTCGCGGCCGCACGAGTGGCACTGGTACTCCGGGCCGAGCGCGACCGCGGTGAGCGTGCGGCAGTCCGGACAGCGGGCGCGCAGGCGCGACACGGGCGGACGGCTACGCCCGTACCGGGCGCTCGAGGAACAAGGTGTCGCGGTAGGCACGCATTCCGGCCCGTTCGTACAGCCGCGTCGCGCCAGTGGGGCTCGACGCGTCGACGCCGAGCGTGCCACGCGTGTAGTCCCGCAAGCGGAACTCCGCGAACGAGTGCAGGAGTAGCGCCTCGCCGAGCCCTTGCTTCCGCCACGGCCGCCGGACACCAAGACTGGCGACGTAGCCGGCACGCGAGTCGTTCGGGTCCTCGCGGCAGAGTGAGAAGCCCGCAAGCTCGTCGCCCGAGAAGGCGAGAAACCAGAGCGACCGGTCGAAGGACGGGCTCTCGATCATCCAGTGCGCCCATTCCTCGTACGTCCAGTCCAGTGGGTCCGACGTGTCCTGCCAGACTTCGATGACCGCGTCGTAGACCGACCGGTAGTCCTCCTCGCCACTCACGCGAACGGCGATCCCCTCGGGCCAGCGCGGCTCGCGGACGTCCTCGGCGAGATCGATCTCCATCCGGTACGAGTGGCGCGCAGGCGAGAAGCCGAGCGCGCTGAAGGCATCCATGATCCTGCTGTCCGCCTCCGCCGTCCAGACTCGAAGCCTGCCCCTTGCAGCGCGCTCGTCCAGCCAGGCGACGAGCGTGGGCACGACGTCATCAGCGTCCGTATCGGGCGCCACCTTCACGTCGCACCACCAGAGCGGCGGCTCGTCGCGCGAGGCATCAACGTCGGCGTAGCCGATCAGCCTGCCCTCGTGCTCGAGCACGCGGATATCCCGCTCGACGTCGACGGAGGGCGCCGTCAACCAGCTGCGCAACTCGTCGGCGTTCGGTTCGACCTCGCCGAACGCGGCGACTTGGTGTGCATGCATCAGCTCGAGCATGGCCTCGAACTCGTCCTCGCGAGGCGGCCGCAGGGTCATGCTGGAACGAGCTCGTCCAGCGTGTCGGGCAGGGAGGCGAGGTCGGGCAGCTCCCGGTCCGGTTCCGGATCGGCCTCTTCTCCGAGCCTGTTGATCCACACCGTGGTCAGGCCGAGCTCGCGCCCCGGGGCGATGTCGTGGAAGAGACTTGCGGCGACGTGCACGTGATGCGCGCGATCGACCGTCGTCAGCTCGAAGAAACGCTTCCAGTGTCCGTGCTCAGGCTTGTAGGAGTGCACGTCCTCGGCGGTGACGATCAGGTCGATCGGCACGCCTAGCGCTTTCTGCGACTCGGTGATCAGGGCGTGGTCCGTGTTCGAGAGGATCGCGAGGCTCCATCCGCGCCGCCGCAGCTCGGCGAGCGCTTCCGGCACCTCCGGAAACGGCGGCCAGCCGGGCAGCGAGCGCGCCAGCGCTCCCGAGTCGCCCTCGGGGATCGGCAGCCCAGCCTCGGAGGCGAGGCGCTCCAGCGTGAGCGAGAGCACCTCCGCATAGCTGCGATACGACTCGGCCTGCACCTCGGGCTCGAGCTGGTGGTAGCGCTCGAGCAGCTCCGGTCCGCGCTCGGCGCCGAAGAGGTGCTCGAGCACGGCGCCGATCCCGGCATTCCAGTCGATCAGCGTCCCGTAGCAGTCGAACGTCGCCCACCGCGCCATGAGCTGAGCTTACTGTTGCCCCGTGCTCCAGGTTCGCCCTCTGGATCCAACGGACTGGCCGGCCGTGGCGGCGATCTTCGCGGAGGGGATCGCAACCGGCGTCGCCACATTCGAGACGGCGGTGCCGACCTGGGATGCCTGGGACGCGGCGCACCTTCCCGAGCACCGGCTCGTCGCCGAGCTCGACGGCGACGTCGCGGGCTGGGTCGCGCTCGTGCCGTACTCGCGCCGCGAGGTCTACTCCGGCGTGGGCGAGGAGAGCGTCTACGTCGCCGAGCGTGCCCGCGGACGGGGCGTCGGGCGGGCGCTACTCGAAGCGGTGATCGAGAGCGCCCGCGCCGGCGGCCTCTGGACGCTCCAGGCCGGCATCTTCCCCGAGAACGCGGCGAGCCTCGCCGTCCATCACGCGCTCGGCTTCCGCGAGGTCGGCGTGCGCGAGCGCATCGGCCGGCTCGACGGCGTCTGGCGGGACGTCGTCCTGCTCGAGCTGCGTCTCTAGGTGAGACTACGACTCGAGCTTGCGGAAGACGACGCACGCGTTGTGGCCGCCGAAGCCGAACGAGTTCGAGACGCCGACCTGGATCTCGGACCGGCGCGCCTCGTTCGGGATGTAGTCGAGGTCGCACTCGGGATCCTCGACCTCGAGGTTGATCGTCGGCGGCAGGATGCCGCGCTGCGTCGCGAGGATCGTGAAGATCGCTTCGACCGCCCCTGCAGCGCCGAGGCAGTGGCCCGTCGCGCCCTTCGTGGAGGAGACCGGCGTCTTGTACGCGTTCTCCTCGCCGACGGCGAGCTTGATCACGCGAGTCTCCGACGAGTCGCCGAGCGGGGTCGAGGTGCCGTGGGCATTGATGTAGCCGATCTCGGACGGGTCGATACCCGCGTCGGCGAAGGCCATCCGCATCGCCCGGGCGGGATTCTCGCCGGAGGGATCGGGCTCGGTGATGTGGTTTGCGTCCGAGGAGACGCCGTAGCCGATCAGCTCGGCGTAGATCTTCGCCCCGCGCGCACGCGCGTGCTCGAGCTCCTCGAGCACGACCGTGCCCCCCGCCTCGCCCATGACGAATCCGTCGCGCCCGGCATCGAACGGGCGCGAGGCGCGCTTCGGGTCCTCGTTCCGGCGCGAGAGTGCGCGCATGGCGCCGAAGCCCGCGATCCCAACGCGCGTGATCCCCGCCTCGGTGCCGCCGCAGATCATCGCGTCGGCGCGACCCAGCCGGATTGCGTCGGCCCCCTCGCCGATCGCCATGTTCGAGGCCGCGCAGGCCGTGCACTGCGACGAGAGCGGGCCGCGCGTGCCAAGCTCCATCGAGACCCAGCCGGCGCCCATATTCGGGATGATCGCCGTGATCGAGAACGGATTGACGCGGTCCGGGCCCCGTTCGAGCAGTGTCTCGTAGCAGTCCTGGAAGGCGCCGAGCCCACCGATCCCGGTCGCGATCGAGGCGCCCACGCGGTCGGCTTCTTTCGCGATGTCGAGACCCGAGTCGACTTCCGCCTGGCGGGCCGCGGCGAGGATCATCTGCGCGAACCGGTCCATGCGCCGGGCCTGCTTGCGCTCGATCCACTCCGTGGGGTCGAAGTCCTTCAGCTCGCAGGCGAAGTGGACCGGGAACTCGTTCGCGTCGAACTGCTGGATCTCGGCCGCGCCGGACTCGCCCGAGATCAGGCTCTCCCACGAGCTCTCGGCGTCGTTTCCGAGCGGCGACACCATGCCGAGCCCGGTGACGACGACACGCCTTCTTCCGTTTTCTCCCGCCACTACATCCCCAGTCCGCCGTCGACGAGCAACACCTCACCCGTGATGAACGAGGCCGCGTCGGAGCAGAGGAAGCGTACCGCTCCGGCGACGTCCTCCGGATCGCCCAGCCGCCCGAGCGGTGTGTTCTCGAGCATCGCCGTGGTCGCGTCCTCGGACAGGACGTCCGTGAGCTGCGTCTTCACGTAGCCCGGCGCGACGACGTTCGCCCGCACGTTGCGGGACCCGAGCTCGCGCGCGAGCGACTTCGTGAAGCCGATGATCCCCGCCTTCGAGGCGCCGTAGTTGGTCTGGCCCCAGTTCCCGTGCACGCCGACGACCGACGAGATGTTGACGATCGAGCCCGCGCGCTTCTTCATCATCGGCCGGGTCACGGCACGGCAGGTGTAGAACACGGACGAGAGGTTCGTGTCGAGCACCGTGCGCCAGTCGTCGTCCGACATCCGCGCGAGCAGGCCGTCGCGCGTGAGGCCGGCGTTGTTGACGAGGATGTCGAGCTCGCCGGCCTCCTCGACGAGCCGCCGCGCCTCCTCCGCGTCGGAGACGTCGGCCTGGATCGCGCGCCCCCCGATCTCCTCCGCGAGCCCCTCTGCCTCTTCCCGGCCCGAGCGGTAGCCGACGACCACGTTCGCGCCCGCGGCCGCCAGCTCGGCCGCGATCGCTCGTCCGATTCCTCGCGAGGCGCCTGTGACGAGCGCTGCCTTCCCTCTGAGGGAAGCAAACTCGTCAGGCAAGCCGCTCCTCGAGCTCGTGCAGCTGCTTCAGATTGGCGACGGAGACGGTGCGCACGCTCCTGTCGATCCTCTTCAGTAAACCGCTGAGCACGTTGCCCGGACCCACCTCGACGAACGTGGTCACGCCCTTGCCGACCAGCCCGCCGGCCGCCTGGGTGAACTTGACGGGCGCGGTGAGCTGCTCGACGAGGAGCTCGCGGTACCGCCCGGCTTCCTCGAGCTTCGCGGTCACGGTCGACATGAAAGCCGTGCGCGGGTCGGCGAACTGGATCTTCTCGACGGCCGGCCGGAGCTTGTCGGCGGCCCGCTCGACGAGCGGCGAGTGGAAGGCGCCCGACACCCGGAGGCGCACCGCCCGCCGCGCCCCTTCCTTCTCGGCCTCGACACAGACCTCGCCGACCGCGTCGTCCTCGCCCGAGACGACGATCTGACCCGGGCAGTTGTAGTTCGCAGGCCAGACGTTCGAGATCTTGCGGCAGAGCCCCTCGACGACCTCGTCGGCGAGCCCCAGAATGGCCGCCATCGAGCCCGGGCGCTCCTCGGCCGCCTCGGCCATGGCGATCCCACGCTCGCGCACCAGGCGGATCGCATCGGCGGTCCCGAGGGAGCCGGCGGCGCCGAGCGCCGCGAACTCGCCGACCGAGTGGCCGACGACGAAGTCCGGCACGATTCCGCGCGCGCGGATCGCCTCGTAGATCGCGAGGCTCGTCGCGACGAGCGCCGGCTGCTGCACCTTCGTGTCGAGCATGTTCTCGACCGGCCCGTGGAAGCAGACCTCTTGCAGGTCGAGCCCGGAGGCTGCGCTGCCCGCCTCGTAGACGGCCATCGCCTCCGGGACGGCCTCGGCGATGTCACGTCCCATGCCGGCCTCATAGGAGCCCTGGCCCGGGAACATGAAGGCGATCTTCGTCACGCTGCCCTCCCGTTGCTCCACTCGATCAACGCGGAGCCCCAGGTCAGGCCCGCGCCCATTCCGGTCATCAACACCAATTCTCCCTCCCGCACGCGGCCGTCGGCGACTGCATCGGCGAGCGCCAGCGGGATCGAGCCCGACGACGTGTTGCCGTACCGGTCGACGTTGACGACGACCTTCTCTTCCGGGATGCCGAGCTTGCCCGCCGCGTAGTCGATGATCCGCTTGTTCGCCTGATGCGGAACGTAGACGTCGACGTCTTCGACCGTGAGCCCGCACTCGTCGAGCACCTTCGACGCCGAGCTGACCAATACGCGCGTTGCGAACTTGAACACCTCGCGGCCGTTCATCTTCACGAGCCCGTCCGGATCCTCGAAGCGCCGCGAGCCGCTGCCCGGCAGCCACAGATGCTCACCGCCGCCGCCGTCGGCGCCGAGCTCGAAGCCGAGAAAGCCCCCCTCTTCGACGGGCTCCAGTACCACCGCGCCTGCGCCGTCACCGAAGAGCACGAGCGTGGAGCGGTCTTCCCAGTCGAGGATCTTCGAGAGCACGTCGCCCCCGACAACGAGCGCGCGCCTCGCCAGGCCCGAGGCCAGCATCGAGTAGGCCTGCGCAACGGCGTACATGAAGCCCGTGCAGCCGGCGAGCAGGTCGTAGGCGGCCGCGTCCGGCATGCCGAGCGAGTCGGCGAGGAGCGCCGAGCTCGTCGGGAACATCATGTCCGGCGTCACCGTCGCGACCACGATCAGATCGATCGACGACGGCTCGACGCCGGCGTCCGCCATCGCGGCGACCGCCGCGGGCCCGGCGATGTCGGTCAGCGCCTGCTCGTCGGTTGCGAATCGACGCTCGCGGATGCCCGTGCGCTCGAGGATCCACTCGTCCGACGTGTCGACGAACTGCTCGAGATCCTTGTTCGTGAACACGCGGTCGGGGACGCAGACGCCGAGACCCGTGATCCCGATCCGCACGCCGTTGGCCGAGCCGATCACTGCGACCGGTCCACGGCGAACGTGAGGGTTCCCCGCACGGCCAGCTCCCCGTCGACCGTCGCACGCGCCTTGCCGCGGCCGATCGGGCCGCGCACCGTCTCGAGATCGCACTCGAGCCTCAGCCGGTCGCCCGGCCGGACGACGCGCTTGAAGCGAACGTCGTCGATCCCGGCGAAGAGGGCGATCCGGCCGCGGTTCTCCTCCTCGCTGAGCACCGCGACGGCGCCCGCCTGCGCGAGCGCCTCGACCATCTTCACGCCCGGCATGATCGGGTTCCCGGGAAAGTGCCCCGCGCAGTCCTCCTCGGTGACGAGCTTGTGCGCGACGACACGGCCGCCCGGCTGCAGCTCGGTCACCTCGTCGAGCAGGAGGAACGGGTCGCGATGGGGCAGGATCCCCTCGATTGCGTCCCTGTCGAGCGGCAGCTTCATGCCGAGAGCCGTTCTCGCAGCCCGGTCCTGGCGCGGTGCGCGTAGCACTTCGCCGTCCCGACGGGCATCCCCTGGCCGCCCGCGATCTCCTCGAAGCTGAAGTCGAACGCGTGCTTGAGGACGACGACGGTCGCCTGGGCCGGTGGGATCTCGGCGAGGCATGCGCCGAGCTCGGCGCGCAGCTCGGACGCCTCGGCGGCGCGCGCCGGATCGCCGTCCCGCGCCTCCCGCCGGTCCTCCTCGAGCGGCTCGCAGCGGCGAACGAGTTGGCGCTGTGCGACGTCGCGGCAAGCATTCACGGTCAGCCGGTGCAGCCAGGTCGAGAACGCCGACTCGCCGCGGAACTGGCCGAGCTTCACGCAGAGCCTCGCGAGCGCGTCCTGGGACGCGTCGCGCGCGTCCTCCGAGTCACGGAGCAGGTGGTGCGCCAACCGCTCCACCGCGGGCGCGTGCCGCTCGCAGAGCGCCTCGAGCGCACGCTTGTCGCCGTCCTTCGCTCTCTTCACCAGGATGGGATCGCTCAACCTCTCGTACCGGAGCGGCGGGTCCGGCCGCAGCTCTCGCGGAATTGGACGCGCTCGGCGAGCAGGCGGTTGCACCGGCGAAGTGTACGGCCCGCGACGGCGGCACGCGCGGCTCCTGGCGCGCTCCTCGCGGTGCGTAGGCCGGTGGAACAGTACGGAGGTACGGGCCGCCGGCTGGAGCGCCGCGAGGAGCGCGAGGCTGCGCCGGAGGCCGGCTCCGCCGGCCGGGAGGCGTAGCCGGCCAGGGGTCGCGCGCTAGCGCTTCGAGGCGGGGATGCTGGTGTTGCCGCCCGGGTCCCAGGCGACGGCGCGAACGAGCCCGAGGCGCGGCGCGTTCGGGACGAGTGCCTCGCCCGCCGCCTGCGCGTCGTACACGAGCTTGCGCGCTCCGAAGCGAAGCGTCACGGCGGCGGGCTCGCTGACCCAGAGCTTGAGCGGGCTGCGGGTCAGGATCCGCACCTTCGGCTGGCGCGTGTCCGACGTGAACGGGACCACGATCGCGGTCGTCGCGACGGGGTCGGTCGCCTCGACGACAGCTTCGTACTCGCCGTCGAGCAGCCGGCCGATCCGCTTCACCCCATCCCACTCGATCGTCCGGGCGCCGGGCTCGAGCGGGCCGGTGAACGGCGTCGCGACCCACTTGCCCTGCCTGAGGATCCGCAGCCGGACCTGCGCCGCGGCCGCGAGCTGGAACCTGATCCCGATCCGATCTGCGCGCCCGTCCGCGTTCGGCGAGAAGACCTTGCGCGAAGCGGCCACGCCGCCCAGCGTGCGCGTCACGGCGAGCTGTGCCGACGCAGAGGCCTGACGGCCGCCTGTCGAGTTCGCCGTGACCTCGATCTGGAACACGCCGTCGGAGAGCAGCGCCGGATCGAAGCGGATCGCGTGCTCGCCGGCCCGCTTCCAGCTTCGCGGCGCGACCGTCGCCACCTCCGCACCGAGGCCGTCGCGCAGCTTGACGGTCACGTTGCCCGCCTCGCTGAGCGAGTACGTGATCGTCGTCAGGTCGGCGATCGAGTCGGAATTGGGAGAGACGGTCTCGGGATCGGCGGCGAGGCCGGCGATCCCGAACGCGGCGGTGCCTCCGCCGATCGGTCCGGACGCGGGCGTCATGGTCGCATCCGAGCGGATCGCGTACGTGTAGGCGCCCGGCAGGGCCATCGTCCCGTCCCAGCTCCAGTCGACATTCGTGCCGAGGCCCGAGCCCGAGGCGACCGCGTTCCCGACCGCGTCGTAGACGTCGACCGTCCACGGGAGCGGCGCCGACAGACGTGCTCGGACACGAATGTTCCCTGGAACGGTTCCGATGACGACGGGCGCGTAGAGCTTCGGCAGGCCGATCCTGGCCACCTCACCCGCGACTCCCGTGAGCAGGTTGTAGAGCGCCGTCCCCGGGCAGTCAGTGAACCCGGTGTCGCGGTGGCCGGAGACGGTCCGCAGGAAGACCGGCAGTCCCGCACCGAAGCGGGCGTTCCCGCCAGAGACGTAGGACAGTGTCGACGCCGGGTCGACGTGACCAATGTCGAGACGCCAGGCGAGGAGCCGCTGCAGCGCGTCGCGCGCTTTCTCCGTCACTGCCAGCGAGCTGTACTCACCAAGGACCGCCGCCCCGACGGAGCCGGTATTGAATCCCTCTGCGTGCGCGCCGACGACGTTCCGCTCGATCCCGCCGTACCGGCCCTCGAACACGGTCCCGAAGCGGTCGACGAGAAAGTTGTAGCCGATGTCGTTCCAGCCGTTGCCCTTGACGTGGTACAGCTGGATTCCGCGCACGATCGCAGGGGATTGCGCGGCCGGGTAGCCGTTCGCTCCGGCCGTGTGATGCACGATCGCAAGGCGCAACTGGGGAGCGTAGACCGGCGGGGCGCGTCTGATCTTCTCGTCGGCACTCCAGCCGCTGCGGGGCACGATCGGCGGCGCTCCGGCCTTCTGCAGCCTGCGTGCAGGCACGCCCGCAGGCGGGCTCCAGACGAAGTGCGCCCGCAATCGGGTCACGCGTCCGCGGAGGCGGTACTCGATCCGGTCGGACGCGCCCACCCACCAGGGATTGCCGAGCCGCCAGCTGCTCGCGCGGGCGCGCTCGGCGCTTCCCCGATCGGGTCGATCTTCCGCCTCGGGCGCCGCGGCCAGCCAGCCGCTCCACTTCCCGGCGACGGACCGGGTCCGAAACTGCACCGTGCCCGGCCCGCGCCAGTGCAGCCCGACGAGGTTGAAGCGCGCCGGGGGAGTCCGGGACGCGAGCATTCGCTCGCCCTGGAGTGGGATGTCGCGCGACACGATCGTCGCATCGGCGGCCAGCGCCGGCGCGGAGACCGCGAGGGCGAGGGCCGCGATAGCGAGTAGGGACTTGGGCACGGGGGTCTCTCCACCTGAGGGTGGCGACTCACCCGTTCGCCGACAAGGGCCGCGTCCCTCGTTTGACCGAATCCTTACAGCTAGATTTCGGGGTGTGGCACCCCTTGCTCGGGGACTCGTGCTCGTCGCTGCGGTCGCGGCCGCGCTGGGCGTTCCCGCACTCGCCGCCGACGCGCCGCCGCGTGTGCTCGTCGCCGAATTCGACAACGACGTCAATCCGGTCACGCAGGATTACCTTCTCGACGCGATCGAGCAGGGCGAGGAGGGTGACTACGCGGCCGTCGTGATCGAGATGGACACGCCCGGCGGGCTCGCCTCGTCGATGCGGGACATCGTGAAGGGAATGCTCGCGGCCGAGATCCCCGTCATCGTCTACGTCGCGCCGTCCGGGTCGAGCGCGGACTCCGCGGGCGCCGTGATCGGGATGGCCTCCGACGTCCTCGCGATGGCGCCGCAGACGAACATCGGCTCCTCGACCCCTGTCTCGGTCGGCGGCGAAGACATCTCGCGCGACCTGCGCCGGAAGATCGTCAACGACGCAGCCGCGTACATCGGCGAGCTCGCACGCGAGCACGGCCGCAACGTCGAGGAGGCCGAGAAGATGGTGCGGCAGGCGTCGAACCTCGGCGCCCGCGAGGCGCTCGAGCTGGGCGTCATCGACGTGATCGCCGAGGACTATCCGGATCTGTTCCGGCAGATCGACGGGATGACCACCAAACCGAAGGGGCTGACGCTGGACACGCCGCCCGAGACGACGGTCGAGCGGATCGAGATGTCGAACTGGAAGCGGCTCCTCGACCTCCTGATCGACCCGAACATCATCGCCCTGATGCTCTCGATCGGCCTGATCGGGATCGTCGTGGAACTGTGGAACCCGGGCCTTATCTTCCCGGGCACCGTGGGCGCGATCTCGCTCATCGTCGGCCTGTACGGGCTCCAGGTGCTGCCGGTCTCGATCGCCGGGCTGTTGCTGATGCTGCTGGCGACGGCGTTCTTCGTCGCCGAGGCGTTCATCGTCTCGCACGGCGCGCTCGCGCTCGCGGGAGCGATCACGTTCGTGATCGGCGCCCTGATGCTGTTCGACCCCGCCGGCGAGGCGTACCAAGTCTCGCTCCCAGTGGCTGTCGCAATCGCCGGCACGCTGATGCTCCTCTTCGGCTTCGCCCTCACGAAAGCAGTCCAGATCCGGCGGCGCCCACCCGAGGTCGGCACGCACCGGCTCGTCGGCGTCCCCGGCCACGTGCGCGCCGACGGGCTCGTCTTCGTCGACGGCGAGCTCTGGCACGCGGAGACGGCGGACGGCTCGCCGCTCCGGCCGGGCGAGCAGATCGTCGTCGAGTCGGTCGACCAGGACGCGCTTCGGCTCACCGTAGGATCCGGCGAGCCTGCTCCGACCCTCACCGCCGAAAGGACGTGATCCGTTGATCCCGCTGATCGTCGTAGCCGCCATTGCGCTCATCCTGCTCCTGTTCCTCTTCGCCGCGATCAAGGTGGCGCGGGAGTACGAGCGCGGCGTGATCTTCCGCCTGGGCCGGCTCTTGCCCGAGCCGAAGGGGCCGGGCCTGTTCCTGCTCATCCCCGTCATCGACCGCATGGTGAAGGTCGATCTCCGCACGATCACGTTGAACGTGCCGCCACAGGAAGTGATCACGAAGGACAACGTCCCGGTGCGGGTGAACGCCGTCGCGTACTTCCGAATCGTCGAGCCGAAGAACGCGATCGTCCAGGTCGAGAACTTCATGGTCGCGACCTCCCAGATCGCCCAGACGACGCTGCGCTCTGTGCTCGGCCAGCACGTGCTCGACGAGCTCCTTTCGGAGCGCGACAAGATCAATGCGATTCTGCAGAACATCATCGACGAGGCCACCTCGCCCTGGGGGGTCAAGGTCTCGATCGTCGAGGTGAAGGACGTGGAGATCCCCGCCAGCATGCAGCGGGCGATGGCCCGGCAGGCGGAGGCCGAGCGGGAGCGGCGCGCGAAGGTGATCGCGGCCGAGGGCGAGTTCCAGGCCTCGCAGAAGCTGCGCGAGGCGGCCGACGTGATGTCGGCGGCGCCGATGGCGCTCCAGCTGCGCTACCTGCAGACGCTGCTCGAGATCGGGGCCACGAACGCGACGACGATCGTCTTCCCGGCGCCGATCGACATGCTCACCGCCTTCATGACGAAAGCCACCGAGAACGGAGGCACGGGCGGCACCGGCACAACCTAGCCACCCGACGCGAAGACGAGGCCGTTGCGGCCGCGAAGCGGGCGCCTTAGGGGTGTTGCGCGACCGGGATCCGCTCCTGCGGATTCCGGTCTTGCGCTGCTGAATCAGCCTGGAAGCGGCGGGCGGCGTCGATCGCCGCCCCGAGGTTCAAACCCTTGTCCTTGGCCTGCTTGATCAGCATGACCGTCTCGAGCGCGTCGATGTCGTAGATGCGCTGCTTCTTGCCCTTGGTCGGGATCTGCGCCTTGTTCGTCCAGTAGTCGAGCTGCATCTTCGAGATCCCGGCGATCTGGCAGACCTGTCCCAGGTAGAGCTCGACCTTGTCCAGATGCTCCGCCAGGTTCACCGGTTCGAGAATGTTCACTTGCGTGTTGTAAGCCACGTCGATCCCTCTATCAGTGGGTACGGGGAACCCTCGAGGTATACAACGTTCCTTCGTCGATTGGAAGAGGGTCGCGGCTACTCGTCGCCGGGCTCGGCAACGACCGGCGACGGCAGCTCGTCGGTCCCGTTCGCGTCGCTCTCGACGACCGGGGCGAGACTCGAGACACGCTCGTCGTCGCCGCGTAGTCGCATCACGATCACACCCTGCGTCGAACGGCCGAGTCGCTTGATCTCCTCGACGGGCATCCTGATCACCGTGCCGCCGGTCGAGATGAGCATGACCGCGTAGCCGTCGCGAACAACGCGGGCGCCGGCGAGCTTGCCCTTCGCGTCGGTGAGCTGGACGGTCTTCACACCGAGCCCGCCCCGCCCCTTGACCGGGTACTCGTGCAGCGGCGTTCGCTTGCCGTAGCCGTTCTCGGTCACGACGAGCAGGTCGGCGTCGTCCTGCGCCACGTTGACGGAGATCACTTCATCGCCGGCCCGCAGGTTCATGCCGCGCACGCCGGACGCGTCACGCCCCATCGAGCGGACGTCGGACTCGTGGAAGCGGATCGCCTGGCCGCCGCGCGAGACCATCAGGATGTCGTCGCTGCCGTCGGAGAGCCGCACGCCGACGAGCTCGTCGTCCTCGCGCATCTTGATCGCAATGATCCCGTCCGCCCTCAGCGGCGTGTTGTAGGCGAGAAACTCGGTCTTCTTGACGACGCCGCCCTTGGTCGCGAAGACGAGGAACTTCGCCTCCTTGAAGTCTCGGGTGGCGATCACGGCCCGGACGGACTCATCCTGCCGGAACGGGAGCAGGTTCACGATCGCGCGGCCCTTCGACTGGCGCGACCCGAGCGGGAGCTCGTGCACCTTCAACCGGTAGACCTTGCCGACGGTGGTGAAGAAGAGGACGTAGTCGTGCGTCGAGGCGACGAAGAGGTGCTCGATGTAGTCGTCGTCCTTCAGGTCCATGCCCATTACGCCGACGCCGCCACGGCGCTGCTCCCGGTAGGACGTGACCGGGAGCCGCTTGATGTAGCCGGAGCGGGTGATCGCGATCACCATGTCCTCCTCGGCGATCATGTCCTCGAGCGAGAACTCCCCCTCGGCCGCGATGATCTCGGTGCGCCGGTCGTCGCTCTTTCCGTACACCGCCTTCAGCTCCAGCAGCTCCTCGCGGATCAGCCCATCGACCCGCTCCGGGTCGCCGAGGATCGCGCGAAGCTCGGCGATCCGCTCCTGCAGGTCGGCGTACTCGTCCTCGACGCGCTTCCGCTCGAGCCCGGTAAGGGCGCGCAGGCGTAGATCGAGGATCGCGGTCGCCTGGATCTCCGAGAGCGAGAACTGCGCCATCAGCTGCTCGCGTGCCGCGTCCGTGTCGGCGGCGCCGCGGATGACGCGGATCACCTCGTCGAGGTTGTCGAGCGCGATCAAGTAGCCGGAGAGGACGTGCGCCCGGTCCTCCGCCTTGCGCAGCTCGTACTTCGACCTGCGGATGACGATCTCGCGCTGGTAGTCGAGGTAGTGCCGGACGAGCTCGAGCAGCGAGAGCGTCTTCGGCACGTTGTCGACGAGCGCGACCGCGTTGTAGCCGAACGTCGCCTGCAGCGGCGTGTGCTTGTAGAGCTTGTTGAGGACGACCTGTGGGATCGCCTCCCGCTTCAGCTCGATCTGGATTCGCATGCCGGTGCGGTCGGAATGGTCGGCGAGATCCGAGACCTCGGTGATCACCTTGTCCTGGACGAGATCGGCGATCTTCTTGATCACGCCGGTGTCGCCACCCTTCTTGGTCCCGTACGGCAGCTCGGTGACGATGATCGCCGACTTGCCACCGCGCAGCTCCTCGATGTGGGCCCGCGCGCGCATGACGATCCGGCCGCGGCCGGTGCGGTAGGCGTCGCGAATGCCCTGGCGGCCCAGCACGATCGCGCCGGTCGGGAAGTCCGGCCCCTTCACGTGCGTCATCAGGTCGTCGACGTTCGCGTCGGGCTTGTCGATCAGCTGCACGATCGCGTCGACGATCTCGCCGAGCCGGTGCGGCGGCATGTTCGTCGCCATCCCGACGGCGATCCCGGCAGAGCCGTTGACGAGCAGGTTCGGGAAGCGCGATGGGAGCACCGCCGGCTCCTTGCGCGACTCGTCGTAGTTGGGGCCGAAGTCGACCGTGTCGGCGTCGATGTCGCGCAACATCTCGGTCGCCATGCGGGAGAGCCGCGCCTCGGTGTTGTGGCTGACGAAGCCGTTCGTCAGGAACGAGTGATCGTCGGTGTCGACCCGCAGGGAGTACACGGGCGCGACAGGCCCGAGCGTGACGGACTCCACCTCGGCGTAGTAGTAGTCGCCCGTGACGAGCGGCTCGACGACGGCCTTGACCTCGTCGCTGTCGATTCGCTCGAGGATGGCAGTGCCACTCTGCTCCCAGCGCTCGATCCGGTCGACGTTGTGACGGCGAAGCCAGTCCTTGTCGATCCAGCGCGAGCCGCAGTCCGAGCGAATGTAGTCGGCGACGAACGGCACATGATCGTGCGAGAGCGCGCGGCTCTCGTTCGGCACCTGGGCAAGCTCGGCGTCGAGCTTGCGCTGCTTGACGCTGAGGAAGCCAACGTTGCGTGCAAAGAGACGCGCATCGCGACGGTTCGTGATCACAACCTTGGTCTCACCCTTGGTGTACCGGCAGAGCCTGGAGACGACACCGAACTCGAGCAGCAGCAGTTGAACGTCTTTCGCAAGTTGCTCGCTGTACGTCGAGTAGGAGACCTGAATCGTCTTCCGCGGCAGGAGCGACGACGAACCGTCTCCGGTGAACAGCGCCTGAAGGAAGACCTCGCTTGAACGCTTGCCCGCTGCGCCACACGAGCTCCGGCACGCGCTTCTCAGCGCTTCGGCGACCCACGAGCTCGGCCAGCGGGCTCGCAGTCAAGCGCGTCGAGTTGATGCACGTCGAGCTCGTGCAGCAGGCTCCCGCGAGGCAATCGTGCGCTGGGTCACGTACCGCGGTCCGCCAACGACCTCGTCGTACGCAGCGACGGTCTCCGCGAAGTAGCTCTCGTCGACGTTGTTGAAACCCGCTCGCCTCTTCCCGATCCATCCCTCGGACACGAACGCACCGAGAAGATGCGCCGTTTGCCGATCCTGAGTCGAGAGCTCGAGTTCCACAGGTCGGGGCGTGCGGGAGAGAACCACGCGATCGCCTCGGTCGATCTCGTCGAGGAGCTTCCAGAGCAGCATCGGTACTCCGGCCACGTCGGCGAGGCAGAGCACAGGATGATTGGTGGTCCCCGAGAGCTCGTACCCCTCACGGGTGCGAACCGTCAGCGTGGGATGCGTGCCGGAGTGGAAGAGCACCGACGCGCGCACCGTGCGTCCGAGCCGATCGAGGACATCGAGGCCGACAGGGTTGTCAGACTCGGGCTCGGCAGTGGGAACGAGCTCGTCGATCCGGAACGTGCCGCGCGGCGTCGTGATGCGGGTGCTGCCGATCGTGCAGTAGCGCATCGCAGCCGGCGGATCGTCGTCGATCGAACCGAAGTTGCCCTGGCCGTCGACGAGCGGATAGCGCAGGCTGAACGGCTGCGCCATCCGGACGAGCGTGTCGTAGATGGATGCGTCGCCGTGCGGGTGGTACTTGCCCATCACGTCGCCGACGGTGCGCGGCGGACTTCTTGTACGGCCGGTTCGGCTGCAGCCCCGCCTCGTGCATGCCGTACAGGACGCGACGGTGGACGGGCTTCAGGCCGTCGCGCACGTCGGGCAGCGCCCGCCCGACGATCACGCTCATCGCATAGTCGAGATAGCTCGAGCGCATCTCCTGCTCGAGCTCGCGTGCCTCGACCCGGCCGCCGCCCAGCGGTTCGATGATGTCGGTCATCTACACGTCCAGGAAGCGCACATCGCGCGCGTTCGCTTCGATGAAGGCTCGACGCGGCTCGACCTGGTCGCCCATAAGGGTCGAGAACATCCGGTCCGCAGCAGTGGCGTCCTCGACGTCGACGCGGATCAGCAGGCGCTTGGAGGGGTCCATCGTCGTCTCCCAGAGCTGCTCCTCGTTCATCTCGCCGAGGCCCTTGAAGCGCGAGAGCTGCAGGCCCTCCTTCGCGAGGTCGAGCGCCTCGTGGCGGAGCGAGCCGAACGTCTCGGCGCCGCGCGACTTCTTGCCGGCGGAGAGAGCGAAGGGCGGCGGCCCGACGATCTCGGTCAGCTTCGTGTAGGCCCGGCGCAGATTGGCGTAGATGGGCGAGGCGAGCAGCTCGGCCGGCACGGTGACGTGCGTCGCGGAGCTCGTCTCGTTCTCGACCACCTTGATGTCGAGCGAGCCCTCGGCCGTCGAGAGGACGCTGAGCGCATACCCGTTGTCGACGGAGTCGTCGATCGCCTTGCCCAGGTCCGCAATCGACGCCGCGTCGGCCTCGACGATCCGGTGCGTGATCACGAAGTCCGCGGCGGCCGCGCCGAAGTCGGCGCGCAGCCGCGCCAGCCAGCCCTCGAACTCCGCGAGGGCGCGCACGAAGCGACCCCAGCGAGCCTCGGTCAGCTTCAGGCGCTCGCCGGCGCGGGAACCGATCTCTTGCTCGCCGACCCGCTCGCGCACGAGCAGGTCCTCGAGCTGCGCGTCCTTCTCGAAGTAGTACTCCCGGTTGCCGAGCTTGACCTTGTAGAGCGGCGGCACGGCGATGTACACGTGCCCGCGGTCGATCAGCTCCGGCATCTGGCGGTACAGGAACGTGAGGATCAGCGTCCGAATGTGCGAGCCGTCGACGTCGGCGTCCGTCATCACGATCACGCGGTGGTAGCGCAGCTTCGAGATGTCGAACTCATCGCCGATCCCGGTGCCGATCGCGGTGATCATCGCCTGGATCTCGTTGTTGGAGAGCACCTTGTTGATCCGGTTCTTCTCCGAGTTGATGATCTTCCCGCGCAGGGGCAGGATCGCCTGATACGTGCGGTCGCGGCCCATCTTGGCCGAGCCGCCGGCAGAGTCGCCCTCGACGATGAAGAGCTCGGCCGACTCCGGGTCCTTGATCGAGCAGTCGGCGAGCTTGCCCGGGAGCGACATGCTCTCGAGTGCGCTCTTGCGGCGCGTCAGCTCGCGGGCTTTCCGCGCCGCCTGCCGCGCACGGGACGCCGAGACGGCCTTCATGATGATTTGCCGCGCGTCCTGCGGGTTCTCCTCCATGAACTCGGCCAGCTTCTGGTTGACCGTCTGCTCGACGAGGCCGGCGATCGGCGGGTTGCCGAGCTTCGTCTTCGTCTGGCCTTCGAATTGCGGGTTCGCGAGCTTGACCGAGATGACAGCCGCCAGTCCCTCCCGCACGTCCTCGCCCTCGAGGTTGTCCTCCTTCTCCTTCAGCAGGCCCTTGTCGCGCGCGTACTTGTTCAGGGTCCGCGTGAGGGCCGAGCGGAACCCCTGCAGATGGGTGCCGCCCTCGTGCGTGTTGATGTTGTTGGCGAACGAGTAGACCGAGTCGACGTAGGAGGTGTTCCACTGCATCGCGACCTCGACGTGGCCGTGCTCGGTCTCGCCGTCGAAGAAGACGATGTGCTTGTGGACAGGATCCTTGGCGTCGTTCACGTAGGCGACGAAGTCGCGGATTCCTCCCTCGGCGTAGAACTCATGCCGGTCCTCGCCCTCGCGCTCGTCGACGAGCACGATCCGGAGCCCGCGCGTCAGGAATGCCGTCTCGCGCAGGCGCTGGACGAGCGTCGGTGTCGAGAAATCGACCTCCTCGAAGATCTCGCCGTCGGGCAGGAAGGAGATCGTCGTGCCCGTATCGCCTTTGGCGGTCTTCCCGGCGACTTCGACGTCCGCGAGCGGGACGCCGCGCTCGAATTCCTGCCGGTAGAGCTTCCCGTCGCGGCGCACCTCGGCGACGAGGCGTTCCGACAGCGCGTTCACGACTGAAACACCGACGCCGTGCAGCCCGCCCGAGACCTTGTAGCCATCCCCTCCGAACTTGCCGCCGGCGTGCAGCTTCGTCAGTACGACCGTCATCGCCGAAAGCCCCTGGTCTTCGATCAGGTCCACGGGGATGCCGCGGCCGCGGTCGGAGACCGTGACCGAGTTGTCCGGATGGAGGGTCACCTCGACCGACTCGTTGTGCCCGGCGAGTGCCTCGTCGACAGCGTTGTCGACGACCTCGTAGACGAGGTGGTGGAGGCCGCGTGCGCCGGTCGAACCGATGTACATCCCGGGCCTGAGCCGCACGGGCTCGAGACCTTCCAGGACGGTAATGTCTTTTGCTGTATACGCTGTTTCGGCCATCAAAAAAGCCCTGCAAATAGCCATCTTGCGGGCGAATTGCAGTGTATCAGAAACGGCGGCTGGATTGGGGTTCGGCGGCGGCGATCGCGAGGCTCGCCGCGGCCGCTCTCGCGACGTACTCGCGCAGCTCCTCGTCATCGATCCGGGCCGCGATCCGAGCCGCTTCGGCCCGGTGCTCGGCGGCGATCTCGGGCCGGGTCGCGGCCCGCGGTTCCCGTGGCTCGGCCGCGGGCTCGGGAATCGGGCCGGGCGCGAACCGCAGCGCCGGTGGCGTCGTCCCGGCGAGCTCGTCCCGCAGCCGCTCGAGGATGGTCGGAGCGAGCTTCCCGAGCTCGAAGGCCCACGTCGAGGACGCGGCGTTGACGTGCAGCGTCCCGTCCCGCGCGAGCCGGGACGGCCAGGCATTCCGCGCAACAGTCGGCCCGACGGCCACAGGCCAGGCTCGCACGATCGCCGTGATGTCGCCGTCGGCCGGCCCGAAGCGGCCGAGCTCGGAGCGGATCTGGCGGTCGAGGCGATCCATCAGCGTGTCTTCACGACCCCAAGGGTCACCTCGAGTAGCTGCGCCGGCTCGAGCGGTAGAGCGTCGGCGCCGGTCGCGGTCACGATGGCCTGGCCGACCCGGCCGATCCGTGTCGCCAACGTCCTCCGTCGGGCC
>CAWDIJ010000018.1:0-30866 GCA_963802375.1 uncultured Actinomycetes bacterium | reverse complement strand
ACGCCGTGGGACCTGTCGCGGAACGCCGGCGGCTCGAGCGGCGGCGCCGGAGCGGCACTCGCAGCCGGCCTCTGCCCGATCGCGCAGGGCTCGGACGGCGGTGGCTCGATCCGCATCCCTGCCTCCTGCTGCGGCGTCCTCGGCTTCAAGCCGTCACGAGGCCGGATCTCGAACGCGCCGTTCGTGCCGGGGATCGGGCTCGGCACGTCGGCGCCGCTCGCGCGGACGACCGCCGACGCCGCGGCGTACCTCGACGTCGTGTGCGGCTACGAATGGGGCGACCTGTTCCCGGCGCCCCCGCCCGAGCGGCCGTTCGCCCAGGAGGTGGGAGTGGATCCCGGGAAGCTGCGCGTCGCCGTGACGACCGAGCCGCCTGTGGACACGCCCGTCGACGGAGCCTGCATCGCCGCGGCGCACGAAGCGGCCGAGCTGCTCGCCTCGCTCGGCCACGACGTCCGGGAAGCGGCACCGGACTGGGGCGGCGACGGGCTCATGGACGACTTCAAGGTGATCTGGCAGACCGTCCCGACGCTCTACCCGATCTCCGACCCAACCGTGCTCAGCCCGCTCAACCAGGCGTTCTTCGCCGGTGCGGTCGAGACGCCGAGCGCCGTCTACACGGGAGCGCTCACCCGGCTCCAACTCCGCGCGAGGAAGCTCGTCCCGTTCTGGGCCGAGCACGACCTGCTGCTTACCCCCACGCTCGCAATGCCCCCGGTGCCCGTGGGCTGGGAGACGGAGCCCGAGCGATCCGTGGGAGCAGTTCGACCGGGCCGTCAGCTTCACGCCGTTCACGGCCGCCTTCAACGTCACGGGTCAGCCCGCGGTCTCGGTGCCGCTGCACTGGACCGACCACCGGGCTGCCGATCGGCGTCCAGCTCGTCGGTCCCCCGCTCGGCGACGCTCTCCTCCTGCGGGTCAGCGCCCAACTCGAAGCCGCCCGCCCGTGGGCCGACCGCCGCCCACCGCACTCGTAGGCGAGCGCGTCCGGGTTACGCAAGGTGCGGCGGCAAAAAAAGGACGTCCGGGACGGTGCTACCGCTCCGCGAACGTCCTTGTGCAGGGGAGACTTGCAAACCCCCGCGCCGCCTGCAAGTCAGATCCGGCCGACGTTGATCCGGAGCGACTGCCCGGCGCGGGCGTGCAGCATGTCGCCGGCAGAGCCGTTCCTGATCGCGACCGACATGTTCCGGTAGCTGTCCTCGTAGAGCATGATGTCGCCCGGCCGCGCATCGGCGAACGTCCGCGCAGCGACGGCGTAGTAACGCTCCCCGCCGAGCTCGAGCTCGACCTGCGTCCCCGGCACGATGCCGGTCTGGACCGCATGCTCGCGCGTGACGTTCAGCGCGACGTTGCCGAAGGAGTCGACATACAGGACGGTCGCGGCGATCCGGTCGGAGCGAAGCTCCGGCTGCGGCAGGTCGAGCCGGACGAGCGCGTCGACCGCAATGGGGGGCCGAGCTCCTCGATCCCGACGCCGCGCGAGAGATGGGCGGCCGCGGGCGCGAACAGGTCGCGGCCGTGGAAGGTGCGCGAGATGGAGTCGAGCGCGTATTCGGGCTTGACGAGCTCGTGCGCGGCCTCGATCCCGGCGCGCTCGGCGGCCGGAATGAGGAGCCCGTTGTCGGGGCCGACGAAGAACCGCCCTTCCGTGTCGCGGAGGGCCAGCGCGCGACGGCTACCGCCGACGCCCGGGTCGACGACGGCGAGATGGACGCCGATCGGCATGTACGGGAGCGTGTTCGCGAGCACGAGCGCTCCCTGCAGCACCTCCTGCGGCGGGATCCCGTGCGTCACGTCGAGGATCTCCGCGTCCGGCGCGATCCGCTTGATCACGCCGTGACAGGTGCCGACGAAGTCGTCCTGGAGCCCGAAGTCGCTCAGGAAGGTGATGAACACGCGCGAGAGGTTATCGCCGCGAGGAGCCCCTCGACGTCGTGGGTCGCCGCTTCGGCGACGACCTCGACTCCCAGCTCGCGCGCTGCCGCGGTCGTCTGTGGGCCGATGCTGACGGCCGGCAGGGGGACGCCGAGCCGGCCGAAGGCCCGCGCCGCGGAGGGGGAAGCGAGCACGACGAGGTCGCCGGCGGGGGGCTCGGGCGTCAGCTCGAGTGTCCGGTAGAGCGGCACGAACGCGGCGCCCAGCTCGTCCACGAGCAGCCGCCGTGCCCCCTCCGCGCCGGCGAACAACACGCGGCCGGCAGGCCGCGGCAGCTCCGCGAGCAAACCCTCCTGGGTCGAGACCGCCGCGACCAGGTCGGCGCCTCCGAAAGCGTCGGCGGTGGCAGATCCGATCGCTGCGACGTGTCGTGGCGAGCCCACCATGCGGCGCCGCAGCTCGCGGGCCCCGTTCACGCTGGTGAGGATCACCCAGTCGTAGCCGGAGACATCGATGGGATCGTCGCCGGTCGGCTCGACCTCGATCAGCGGACAGTGGACGACGTCGTGGCCGAGCGCCTCCAGGCCGCGGGTGAGCTCTCCCTCCTGGCCGCGCGGCCGCGTGACGACGACCCTCACGTGAGCAAGCTCACGAGACGAACGCGAGCAGCTCCCGCGCGACCGTCTCCGGGTCCTCTCCGCTGCGACGCTCGATCCAGGCGCCGTCCTCGTCGGCGACGAGCGCGGTCAGGCGCGTCCCGTCGTGGTGCGCGGCGACGGGCGCGAGGCAGCCGCCCCCGATCAGCGCGACGCAGCGCCGCTCGGCTTCGACGCGACGCCGCGTCTCGGCGTCGTCGGCGGCGGCGACGAGCGGCTCCTCGCCGGCGCGAACCTGCAACGCGAGGGATCCCTGCCCCGCCTCGGGTAACAGCTCGGACGGGTCGAAGCGGCGACCGACCTCGTCGGCGAGACCGAGCCGGTCGAGCCCGCACGCCGCGAGCACGACCGCGTCGAGCCCTCGCTCGCCGCGCTTGCGCAACCGCGTGTCGATGTTGCCCCGCAGCGGCTCGATCGAGAGCGACGGCTCCAGTGCCAGCAACTGGGCCCGCCTGCGGATGGAGGCCGTCCCGATTCGCATTCCCGGCCGAAGCTCGTCCGCGCCGCAGAGCGCGTCGCGCGCGTCCTCGCGCGGCGGGTAGGCGCCGACGGAGAGGCCCTCCGTATCCGTCGAGGTCATGTCCTTCGCTGAGTGCACGGCAACATCGATCCGGCCTGCGAGGAGGGCCTCCTCGAGCTCCTTGACGAACACGCCGCGGGCGCCGATCTCACCGAACGGACGCGTGCGATCACGATCGCCCGCCGTCGTGATCGGGACGAGCGCGATCTCGTTCCCGGGCTCGCGCAGCCGCTCCGCGGCCTGCTCCGCCTGGGTGAGGGCGAGCCTACTGCCGCGGGAACCGACGCGGATGAGCACAGATTCGCCGCGAGACGGGCCTCGACTCGCCGCAGCCCCGCGCTCCGCTCGGGTGGGTGCTCGGCCGGATGCGCACGAACGCGGTCGGAACCTGCAGCGGCAGCGGCCGCGACGACGTGAACCGGGTCGTCATCGCCGCTCCTCCTCCTCCAGGCCGAACAGGTACCTCACGACGTCAGCATAGATCACGCCGTCGGCTGCCGCGGCTGCCTCCTTCATGCGAATCGTCGGCAGATGCAGGAGCTTTGCCAAGATCTGCGAGATCACCGACTCCACGTGCTCGCGCTCGCGCTCGGACAGGCGCCCACCCGCCTTGGCGAGCTCGCGATCGCGGATCTCCTCCGCGAGCGCCCGGAGTGACGCGATCGTCGGAACGACGTCGAGCGAGGCCTGCCAGTCGCGGAATCGATCGGCCTCATCGGCAACGAGCTGCTCGGCCCGCGCGGCCTCGCCGCGACGACCCGAGAGCGTCTCTGTAACCACAGCCTCGAGATCGTCGACGTCGTAGAGGAAGCAGCCGTCGAGCTCGTTGATCGCCGGATCGAGGTCGCGCGGCACCGCGAGGTCGACCAGCAGCAGGGGGCGGCCCTTGCGGGAGCGAAGCGACGCGGCGACCGCGTCGCGGGAGAGAACGAGACCGGATGCACTCGTCGCGGAGACGACGACGTCGGCGTGCTCCAGCTCTGTTGCGATCGCGTCCAACGCGAGCGCGCCGTGCGGCGAGGCGCCCCGCAAGGTCATCGCCGTGCGCGAGCGTCCGGTTCGCGACCGCGGCGATCTCCGCCCCCCGCGAGACGAGGTTGCGCGCGGCCGACTCGCTCGTCTTCCCGGCGCCGAGCAGGAGGACGCGGCGGCCGGCGAGCTCTCCGAACACCTGCTGTGCGAGCGCGGCCGCCGCAGCCGGCACGGAGGCGGGGCTCTCGGCGATTGCGGTCTCCCTGCGGACACGCCGTCCCGTGTGCAAAGCCTGGCGGAAGAGGCGGTCGAGAAACGGCCCAGCAGCTCCAGCCTCGAACGCGGTCCGCACCTGCCCGAGGATCTCGCCCTCGCCGGGGACGAGCGAGTCGAGCCCGCCGGCAACGCGGAAGAGATGCAGCGCCGCCGCCTCGTCGCGCAGCCGGTAGAGCGCCGGCGCGAGCTCCCCTGCGGCTTCCCCGGCGAGGTTCGTGAGCGTCTCCACCGCCAGCTCCTCCGCGTGCTCTTCGCCGGCGAGGTAGAGCTCCGTGCGGTTGCACGTCGAGAGCACGACCGCTTCGCCCTCGAGCCGGCCGGCCAGCTCGCGACAGGCGTCCAGGTCGAGGGCCACACGCTCGCGCAGCTCGATCGGAGCGCGATGGTGCGAGATGCCGGCGAGGGTGAGCTTCATGCGAAGTGGGTGATCGGAAGGACGACGGCGACCAGCGCGAAGCCCGCCAGGTTGAGCAGCGCGGCGCGCCGGCCGCGCCAGCCCTCGTGTCGAAGGACGAGCAGGGAGGCGTACGTAGCCCAGATTGCGAGCGTGACGGCCATCGCGGCGTCGAAGTCCCCGCGCTCGAAGCTCGCCGCGCCGACGCCGATCCCCAGGGTGAGCACGACGAGCGAGCCGAGCACCGTCCGCGCCGCCAAGCGGTCGAGCGCCTCGAGAGCCGGCACGCGCACGCGGAGGACGGTGCGCTCGTGCCGCTTCAGCCGGCGCTCCTGCCAGAGATAGAGGACCGCCATGGCCGCGGCGAGCAGGAGACCGGCGAAGCCCGCGAGCATCAACCCGGCATGTACTGCGAGGACGGTGCCGGAGTGCTCGCCCTCCCCGACCGCCGTGCCCCCGCCTGCCCACGCGAGTAGAAGCAGCAGAACGGCGACGGGCATCACGGCGAGGCCGAGCAGCCGGTACCTCGGCGTGCAGCCCCAGATCAGGTACGCGCCGACGACGAGCCACACGAAGAGGTTGAGCGCGCCCGCCCACGTGCCCCAGGGAAAGCCCTCGGCGGACGCGGCTTGGCCGACGAGGAGCGCCGTCTGCGCGAGCCAGCCCAGCCGGACGCCCCAGGTGGCGAGCCGGCCGGCCAGGCCCGGCCCTCGCAGCTCTCCCACGTAGGCGAACGCCGCCTCCCCGTAGGCGAGCAAGGCGGGGACGACGAGCAGCTCAGCCATGATCGCTATTCAACCGCGCGGCGGCGCGCCAGCTCGGCCAGCTCGGCCGTCTCCCGCTCGAGCCGCGATAGCTTCGCCGCGATGATCACGACGTAGACGAGCACGGTCACGAAGACGACGCCGTAGGCAGCAGCCACGTACTTCTCGCCCGAGCTCATGTGGTCAGCGCCTCCCGCAGCTCGCGCAGGTTCGCGTCGACCCGCTTGCCGGCGAGCTCGACGCGATAGAGCGCGTAGGCGAGCGTCGTCATCGCGAGCCAGGCGACGCAGAACGTGAAGAACATCGTCCCCGTCATCTGCGGCCCGTCCCGCGTGAAGGTGGTCGGGTGGATGAAGTCCTCGGCGAGCCGGATCGCCAGGAAGCTGACCGGGATCAAGGCGACGCCGAAGAGCGCGTAGACGGCGGAGATGTTCGCCCGACGGGGCCCTTCCTCGATCGAGAAGCGAAGCATGAAGTAGGCCGAGTAGAAGAGGAAGAGAACGAGGAAGAGGACGAGCTGGTTGGAGTCCCACACCCACCACTTGCCCCACGAGGCTTTGGCCCAGATCGAGCCGGTCGCGAGCGTCAACGCGCCGAAGATCGTGCCCAGGTGGATGCCGACGTAGCTCTCGAGGTCGTACCGATCGTTCCCCTTCCAGAGCAGGAGCAGCGCTTTGTACGCGCCCCAGCCGAAACAGGCGTACGCGGTCAGCGCCACCGGAACGTGGAAGTAGAAGATCCGCTGCGAGATGCCCTGGTCGGCGTCCTCCGGAGCGACGAAGAAAGCGAGGAAGATCGCAAGCCCGATGAGCCCCGCGGCGGCCGCCGCGAGCATCGGGACCGAGATCCTCGACGGCCTGCTATTCGGAGACGACGTACTCAAAGGACGCCCAGCACAGTAGCGCGAAGACCGCGTCGTATAGCCCCAGGAAGGCGAGGTAGCGGCCGGGCTCCTCCGAGACGCTCGCACCGACACCACCGACCACGAGGGGGATCGCGAGTGGGAGGAAGAGGAGCGGCAGAATCAGCTCCCGCGTCCTGCTCGCGGCCGCCATCGCTGCGAGCAAGGTGCCCACCGCGCAGATGCCGACGTTGGCGAGGAGAACGCCCAGAACTGCGGCGGCGTCGAGCGGCGAGAAGAAGAGCGCGAACGCCGGCAGCGCGACGAGCTCGATCACGGTGAGGAAGACGAAGACCGCAGCCGCCTTGCCGAGCCAGATCGCGCTCCGATCCGACGGCGCGAGCACGAGCCCCTCGAGGGCCCCGCTCTCACGCTCGGGCGCCCACGCGCGGGCCAGGCCGAGCAGCGCGGTGAAGACGAGCGCGATCCAGAGAAGTCCGTGCGCGGCGATCTCGTCCGCTCCGGTCGGCAGGGCGAAGTGGAAGACGACGAGCGTCGAGAGGACGAAGAGGAGCATGGCAGGGAGCGTGTCGCGTGCGCGCAACTCGAGCCGGAGATCCTTGTGGGCGAGCGCCGCGACATCGGCGAAGTAGGTCATGCGAGCGCGAGTCGCGCAGTTGCGAACGGCTCGACCCGGGCCGCGTCGTGCGTCGACAGGAGGATCGTCGCAGAGCCGGTGAGCTCCGTCAGCTGCCGGTCGAGCAGCTCAGCGCCTTCGGTGTCGAGCGCCGTGAACGGCTCGTCGAGCACGAGCAGCTCCGGCTGGTGCAGGAGCGCGCGGCAGAGCGCGAGACGTTGCGTCATGCCGCGCGAGTACGACGCGACGCGTTCGGAGCGAACGTCCCAGAGGCCGAAGCGCTCGAGCAGCATCCCGATCCGCTCGCGCCGTTCGCGGACGCGGTAGAGACGCCCGTAGAGCTCGAGGTTCTCGACCGCGGTCAGGTCACGGTAGAGCAGCGGCTCGTGCCCGAGGAACCCGAGCGCCCCGCGGTCGGCGCGGACCGCGAGCTCACCTCCCGTCGGCGCCGCGAGCCCCGCGACGAGCCTGAGCAGCGTCGTCTTTCCCGACCCGTTAGCACCCGTGACAACGAGAAAGCCGCCGCGGTCGAGGTCGAGGTCGACCGGCCGCAGGGCTCGGCGGCGGCCGTAGCGCTTCTCGAGCCCGCGAGCGCGGATCACGACCGAGACCTCCGCGAAACCACCCCAACGTAGCCCCAGGGGCACCCCGGTGTCCCTACGGAAACGCTATCGAGGATCTCTGCGCGGACGGCTCTCGGCATCGTCACGGCAGTGTGACGATTTCTCCCCAGCCGCACCCGCGGCGTTCCCTCAGCGCGTGACGACGTCGAGGAGGACGAACCCGAGGAAGACGATGCTGATCACCCCGTTGACGGTGAAGAAGGCCGCATCGAGCCGACGGAGGTCACCCGGCCGCACGAGCAGATGCTCGTAGGTGAGCAGCGCCGCGACGGCACCGACGCCGAGCCAGTACCAGATCCCGGCGTCGAGCCCGAGTCCGGCGACCGAGAGCAGCACAACGGTGCCCACGTGATGGAGCCGCGCCCCGCGGAAGACCCCGAGCTCGCCGAAGCGAACAGCCCACGAGTGAAGCCCCTCGGCACGATCGTGGTCGAGATCGAAGAGCGAGTAGAAGAGATCAAAGCCGGCGACCCACAGCGCCACAGCTCCCCCGAGCGCCCACGCCTGCCAGGGCAGCTCGCCGGTCACCGCGGCCCACGCTCCGACTGGAGCGAGGCCGAGCGACACGCCGAGCCACTCGTGGCAGAGCCACGTCAGCCGCTTCAGGTACGGGTAGACGACGAAGAAAACGACGGGAACCGGCCAGAGCCACCGCACGAGCGGGTCGAGCTGGAAGACGGCGACGAGGAACACGGCGAACGCGAGCGCGCAGAGCACGCCGACCTGGGCGCGGGAGAGGGAACCGGTCGGAAGCTCGCGCGACGCGGTGCGGGGGTTACGGGCGTCGAGCTCGGCGTCGATCAGCCTGTTCAGCCCCATCGCAAGCGTGCGCGCACCCACCATGGCGACCGTCACCCAGAACCAGTCCCGGGCCGCGGGAACCTCGCCGAGCGCGAGCAGCATGCCGACGTACGCGAACGGGAGCGCGAAGACGGTGTGCTCGAGCTTCACGAGCGACGCGAAGCGGCGCGGGAGCGAGACGGCGGCGTTACTCATCGGCAGGAGCTGAGCGGGGTCCTCACGTCTGCCGATGGGCGGACTCGGAGCCCGCGAGCAGGTCGAGCGCGTGTCCGAGCGCCGGCCGAAGGACCGCGAAGCCGTCGCGGCAACCGCCGGGCGACCCGGGCAGGTTGACGACGAGCGTCCGCCCACGAACGCCGGCCACACCACGCGAGAGGAGCGCGTGCGGCGTCTTCGCGATCGAGTCGGCACGGATCGCCTCGGCGATGCCTGGAGCGTCGCGGTCGAGCACCGAGCGCGTGGCCTCCGGCGTCACATCGCGCGGCGCCACCCCCGTGCCGCCCGTCGTGAGGACGAGCGCCGAACGCTCCGCGAGCTCGGTGATCGCGGCGGCGATCCGATCGGCCTCGTCGGCCACGACTTTCCGTTCGACCTCATGGCCGTCTGCCTCCAACAGCCCGGACAACAGGTCGCCGCTCGTGTCGTCCCTCGTCCCGGCGACGACGCCGTCCGAGATCGTCAGCACCGCCGTCCTCACACGGGCTCCTTCGTCTTCTCGACCAGCGCCACGTCGCCGACGACCATCCCCTTGTCGACGGCCTTCGCCATGTCGTAAACGGTGAGGGCCGCGACAGACGCCGCGACGAGCGCCTCCATCTCGACCCCGGTCTGGGCCGTCGTCTCCGCCGCGGCAGTGATCTCGACACCGTCCGCGACGACGGCGAGCGTGACCTCGACGAGCGAGAGCGGCAGCGGATGGCAGAGCGGGATCAGGTCGCTCGTCCGCTTCGCAGCCATGATCCCCGCGAGCTGGGCGGTCGCGAGGGCGTCGCCCTTCGGCAGCTTGCCGAGCCGTCGCGCCGTCTCCGGCGCCATCCGGACAGCAGCTCGCGCGACGGCGCGACGCTTCGACACCGGCTTCGCACCGACGTCGACCATGCGCACGGAGCCCGACTCGTCGACGTGCGAGAGGTCGCTCATCGACGAGAGATCGTACTGGCGTGGTCGAGGTCGGCCAGCTGTTCGCCGATCCACGCCGTGAGATCGTGGTGCTGCACGTAGAGGCGAATCGCGTCGAGGCGCAGTCGGCGTTCGTCCTCGGCGAGCTCGAGCGCCTCCTCGAGCGCAGCCGCCTGGGCCTCGACGTCGAACGGATCGACCGAGACGGCCCACTCGCCGATCTCCTCGTGCACGCCTGCGTTGACAGACAAGACAACGACGCCGGCGCGTGTGTTGACGAGCGGCGCTTCCTTGGCGACGAGGTTGAGCCCGTCCATGACTGCATTCACGAGCAAAACATCGAACTGCTTGTACGCCGCAATCGACTGGGGAAAGTCGTCCTCGAGTCGAACGCGGAGCGCCCCGGGAAAGCGCGCTTCGACCGCCGCGGCCGCGGCCTCGATCAACAGCCGTTCCTCGGCGTATTCCGGAATCTCCTGCCGGGACGGATCGAGCAGCGCGAGCATGCCGACCCGGCCGTGGAGGTCAGGGCGCCGCTCGAGCAGAAGCCCGAACGCCTCGAGGCCTCGCGGGACATTTTTCGAGGGGTCGGTGCGGTCGACCCGGAGGATCAACCTCTCCGGCCGCGACGAGAGAAGCTCGCGCTCGCGCGCGAGCACGCGATCGCTGTTGGCCAGTACGCCGAACTCGGCCGGGTCGATCGAAATCGGATGCGCGGTGACGAGCGTCGCGCCCGGGTCGAGCCCGAGCGTGGCACAGCTCGCAAGGAAGGCCGACCGCCAGCGGTGGGTGTGGAAGCCGACCACGTCTGCAGACAACAGGCCACTGTGGATCGCGGTCACGATCTCGTCGGGCAGCACCGACCAGGCGTCCGCGTCCACCCAGGGAATGTGCGTGAAGTGGGCGATCGCAACGGCCGGGTGCCGCTCCCGCACGAGCCGTGGCGCGACGTAGAGGTGGTAGTCGTGGAAGAAGACGGCTGCGTCCGGCTGCAGCTCGAGCTCTGCGTCGACGGCGTCTGCGAACGCCCGGTTGACGGCGACGTAACCCTCCTCCCAGGCCGGAATCAGGTCGCGCTCGGGATCGTGCTTGCGTTCCCAGAGGCCGTGCTGCACGAACCACAGGGCCGGATTCGCGACGACGTTGTAGTAGAGCTCGTACACCTCGGGTGGATGGGCGACGAGCCGCAGGCGATACCTCGATCCGTCCACCGCAGTCTCCTCGACCGCGCCCTGAGCGGCGACCGCGTGGTCCTCGTCGGAAATCGCGCTCGCGATCCAGGTGACTTCGTGGTGGGAGACGAGCGGCGCGAGAGCAGTGACGAGACCACCCGCGCCGCGGCGAGCGACACGCTCGCCGTCGTCGCGCGCGTAACCGATCGGACCACGATTCGAGACGACGATCAGCTTCCGTCGCGACGGCACCCGCGGGAGACTAGACCAGGAGCTTCACGAAGCGAAGTCGAGAGCCGCGGCCGCCGGGGCCGTCCCCGATCTCGACCTGGTCCGCGATCGAGCGGATGATCGCGATCCCGAGCCCGCCTTCGGAAAGCTCGCTCCCGTCCGCCGCCGAATCGGCGATGTGAGGTTCGAAGCCGGCCCCGTCGTCGGCGACCTCGATGATCAGCCGGTCGTCATGCAGCACGAACTGGATGTCGACGTGGCCCTCCCCGCCGTCGTACGCATGGCGTACGGAATTGGAGCACGCCTCCGTCAGCGCAAGCTTGAGGTCCGCCAGCGTGTCGTCGGCAAGAGGCCGAACACGTGAGAGGCCGGACAGGGCAAGCCGCGACAGCGTGATGTACTCCGGCTTCGCCGGGATGGTCAAACGCACGGTCCTGCTCGCGTCGTCTGTGGGATCTGCGCGAGGCTCGCTCAATCCACCACCTGGTTTGTCTGGCGAAAAGTACTGAAGACTTGTGACTTCTACGCGTGCTCTTTCCCGCCCTCGGGCGAGGCTAAACCGGCCGAGGCTTGATGTGGAATTGGCGCGCTGTGGGGGCGTCTCAGGCCAAGCCAGACCGGTCTGAGGCGGTCGGTCACACAGCCCGCTCAGGTTTCACATCAAGCCACTACCCCGCGGGGTCGAGCGGACGCTCGTCCAGGCGGACCCGGATGGTCGCCCGCCTCCCCGTGCCACCCCGGATGACCGTCACAGGCACCGTCTGGCCCGGCCGCAGCCGCTCCGTCACGATCCGCGAGATGTCGGCGGCACGCTCGACCGGCTTCCCTGCGAAGGCGACGATCATGTCGCCGCCGAGGTTGATCTGAATCCCGTTGAAAACCTCGCGGTCGCCGCCGCCGCGCAGGCCGGCCCGCTCCGCCGGAGCCCCCTCGACAACGGACTGAATCAGCGCGCCTCGCGCGGCACCGAGGTCGTAGCGCTTCGCGATCGCCGGAGTCACGTCCTGCGTCGTGACGCCGACGTACGCGTAGGCGACCTTGCCCGTCGCGAGCAGCTGCTCCATCGAACGGCGCGCGGAGTTGATCGGGATCGCGAAGCCGACGCCCTCCGCGGTGCCCGAGTCGGAGCGGATCTGTGCGTTGATCCCGATCACACGCCCGCGGGCATCGAGAAGCGGCCCGCCCGAGTTGCCGTGATTGATCGGCGCGTCGATCTGGATCGCGCCGGAGACGTCGTAGGCGGACGTGAGGGACTCGATAGAGCGCTGCGTGGCGGAGACGACGCCCACCGCGAGCGAGCTCTCCTGCCCGAACGGGCTGCCGATCGCGGCGACCGGCTCGCCGACGACCACGCGGCTCGAATCACCGAGCGGCACCGGTGCGACCGCGTGATCGCGTGGATCGACTTTCACCAGTCCCGTGTCGTTGAAGAGGTCCCAGCCCACGATCGACCCGGGAATGCGGTCGCCGTCGGCGAACACGACGTAGACCCGCGACGCGCCCCGCACCCTGGAGCCATTGCCCGCGTTCGTGACCACGTGCGAGTTCGTGAGCACGTGGCCGGCAGCCGAGACGACGAAGCCGGAGCCCTGCGAGCGTTGTCCGTCCGAGAAGAAGGAGTAGATCGTGACGACGCCGCCCGAGCGGCTGGCGTAGATCTTGGCCGGATCGAAGGCGTTGCCGGGCAGCGGGACGGCGGCTGCGGTGGATGCGCCGCCGTTCGTGTCGGACGCGACCGTCGGGATGACGACCGTCTCGACTCCGCGCGAGTCGCCGATCCAGCCGGCCAGTGAACCGACCACCAGGACCGAGGCCGCGCCGAGCCCGGCTGCGACGAGCGCAACCACGGCGAGGGCTCCGGAGCGCATGCGCACAGGGTAGCGGCGCCCCGCCGTTTTCACGTGAAAACGCGCTCGGGTGCGTCCGGCGCCGGGAGAGACGTCGGAGCGGCGCCGAGCTCCACCCGTACGACCGTCCGGCCGGGGGCCGACTCGATCACGACCTTCCCGCCCATCACCGTCGCAAGCTCGCGCGCGATCGCGAGCCCGAGCCCGCTCCCTGAGGCGATCCCGCCCTCGGCTCGGTAGAAGCGATCGAAGATATGCGGGGCATGCTCGACGGAGACGCCGGGACCGTCGTCCTCGACCTCCAGGTATGCGTGCTCGCGGTCGGCGTACGCACGCACGGTCACGCTCGTGCCCGGGGGAGTGTGCACCAGCGCGTTGTCGACGAGGGCGCGGGCGACCTGGAGCACGCGCAGCTCGTCCGCGCGCGCAACCGGGCCTCCGTCGACCGAGACGTCGAGGGCGTGGCCCTTGCGTTCCGCGAGCGCGGCGAACTCCTCCGCGACCAGCCGCGCGACGGCGCCGAGATCGACCGGCTCATGCTCGACCCGGATCCGGCCCGCGTCCAGGCGCGAGAGGTCGAGCAGGTCCGTCGCCAGCTTCGTCAGCCGCTCGACCTGTTCCCGCATCGTCTCCAGGAACTCGCGGCGTGTCGCGTCGTCCAGGTCTTCGTCCGCCATCAGCTCGAGGAAGCCGCCGAGCGAGAAGAGCGGCGTCCGCAGCTCGTGCGAAGCGTTGGCGATGAACTCGCTCCGAGCGCGATCGAGCTTCTCGAGCCGGACACGCATCCGCTCGAAGGCGTCGGCGAGCTCGCCCAGCTCGTCCTGACCGCGGTCGACAACCGGCTCGTCGAAGCGGCCTCCGGCAATCCGCTCGGCGGCGCGCTCGAGACGCCGGATCCGGCGAGCGTGGATCGTCGCGAGCGCCTGCCCGACCACGAAGGCGAACAGGAGCCCGATCGCCCCCGCCAGAAGCAGGCGCCGCTCGACGAAATGGAGCGTCGAGAGCGGATCGCTGAGCGGGTCGCGAAGCAGGATCACCACTCCGAGCTCGGGCAGCGGGATCGCAACCTCGGCATAGAGCTGGTCGCCGCTTTCCACGGTTGCGCGCTGGAGCTCCCCAGTCCGCGCAGCCCGCACCGCGGTGGGGTCGCCGTCGACGTCGACGGAAGAGCTCGCGTTCGAGTCGCCCTGGATCAGCAGCAGGTCGTCGTCGACGGCGTAGTAGACGACCACCCGCGCCTGGACGACCGAGGCGGATTCCGTTGCGTACTCCTGCTCGTTGCCGCCGACGTCGGTCTGGTAATTGCGGGCGACGGTCCTCGCGTCGGCCTCCAGCTGGTCGAGCTTCGCGGTCACGAGCGCAGACTCGAGCGACGGAACGACGATCAGGTAGACAACGGCGAGAACGCCGGCGACGACCAGGACGAGCGCCAGCGCCAGCCGCAGCCGGACACCTTTGATCGCCGGGACGCGAAGCATCACCGCTCGCGGAATCGGTAGCCCACACCGCGCACGGTCAGGATCAGTTCCGGCTCGTGCGGATCGCGCTCGATCTTCTCGCGCAGGTGGCGGACGTGAACGTCGATCGTGCGGGGCTCGCGGTAGTCCGCGCCCCCGCGCAGGCGCTCGAGCAGCTGCCGTCGGGAGAAGACCCGCCCCGGTGCCGCTGCGAGCACACGCAGGAGCTCGAACTCGACAAACGTGAGCTGCACCTCCGCGCCACGCACCTCCACGGTTCGGCGGGGGACGTCGATCCGCACGTCCGCCACCTCGATCACCTCGTTGTCGTCGCGCTCGCCCGCACGTGGGGCGGACGCGCGTCGCAGCAGCGCCCGCACGCGACTGCGGAACTCGCGGATCGAGAACGGCTTCGTGATGTAGTCGTCGGCACCGAGCTCGAGCCCAAGCACCTTGTCGAGCTCGTCGTCGCGGGCGGTGAGCATGATGATCGGCACGGTGCTCTGCGCCCGCAGGCGCTTGCAGACCTCGAGCCCGTCCAGTCGCGGCAACATCAGGTCGAGCACCACGAGATCGACGTTCTCGGCCGCGAACGCGGCCAGGGCCTCCTCGCCGTCCCACGCGTGGACGACCCGGAAGCCGTCCCGCTCGAGCGGGTACGTGAGCAGTTTCTGCACCGACTCCTCGTCGTCGACGAGCAGGATGGTCGAGGGATCCGCCATGGGCGAATGCTAGAGGTGACCACCTGTTCCCTACACTGATCCGGCCATGGCGCCGCCTAGACGAGTGCCCGCGCCCCGCGCGCGGCCACGCCGCGGGTCGGTGGAGCGGCCGATCAACGCGCGCCTGGTGCGCGGGACGTGGCTGCTCGTCGCACTGCCGTTGCTCCTCGCCGCGTTCACGGTCGGCCGGCCGCAGCCGCTGCCGCCGCCGACGCTGCCGCCCGGCTTCGACCGCTCCGCGGCGGAGCAGCTCGCGCGAGAGCTCGCCCGAGACTACCCCGACCGGTCTCCCGGCTCGGCCGGTGCAATCGGAGCGGCGTCGTGGGTCGCCGAGCAGCTCGCCCTGTACGGCTTCGAGCCGCGAGTCGACCGGTTCGAGGCAAGCATCCCCGGCCTGGGCCGTGTCGAGCTCCAGAACCTCGTCGCGGTCGTCCCAGGCGCCTCGCAGCGCACGATCGTGGTCACGGCGCACCGCGACAACAGCGGTCAGGGTCGCGGTGCGAACGACAACGCGTCGGGAACGGCCGCACTGATCGAGCTCGCGCGGGCGTACGCTCCCGCCGCCGGGACCGCGACGCTGCAGACGCAGCCGTCGCACACGCTCGTGTTCGTGTCGACCGACGGCGGCGCTTTCGGAGCGATCGGCGCGGCGCGCTTCGCCGAGAGCTCGCCGTACCGGGACGATGCGCTCGCCGTGGTGAGCCTCGACGCAATCGCTGGGCTCCGAGAGCCCCGGCTCGTGATCGCAGGTGACACCGCCCGTTCACCGGCAGCCGCGCTCGTCCGCACGGCGGCAGTGCGCATCAGAGAGCAGACCGGCAGCGAGCCGACGCGCGCGTCCGCGCTCGAGCAGCTGCTCCAGCTCGGCTTCCCCTTTACGCTCGGCGAGCAGGGTCCCTTCGTCGCCCGGGGCGTGCCGGCGCTCAGCGTGACCACGATGCCGGACGCGCCGCAGGGCTTCGCCGACGACCCGCTGTCCGGTCGTCGCCTCGGCGAGCTGGGCCGCGCCGCGCAGACGACGATCGGTTCGCTCGACGCCGGCCTCGAGCTCGCACAGGGGACAACGAGCTACATCTACCTGGGAGGGCGGATCATCCGAGGCTGGGCGATCCAGCTCGTTCTGCTCACGGCGCTGCTTCCGTTCGCGATCGGCGCGGTCGACCTCTTCGCGCGCTGTCGAAGGCGGCGGATCAAGCTTGCCCCGGCGGCACGGAGCCTGCGCAACCGGCTCGCCTTCTGGGGGTACGGCGCGGTGCTCCTGTTCGTCGCGGCGCAGCTGGGCGTGTTTCCCGAAGGTGAGCCGCGGCCGCTGCCGCCGGAGGCGGATGTCTACCAGCCCTCACCGGTCGTGCTGGGCGTGCTCGGCGCGCTGCTTTTCGTCGGCTGGCTCGTGGCACGCCAGCCGCTGATCCCCCGCGGCCCGCTGCGACTCGAGGAGGCGCTCGCCGGCCACACCGTGGCGCTGCTCGCCCTCGGGCTCGTCGCGCTGGTCGTCGTCGCGACGAACCCGTTCTCGCTCGTGTACCTGCTTCCGTCACTCTATGCGTGGCTCTGGCTGCCGCAGGTACACGCGGGCCCGCCGCCTGCCCGGGCGGCTCTCCTCGTGGTCGGGCTCGCCGGGCCGCTGCTCCTGCTGCTCTCCTTCGCGGCCCGCTTCGAGCTCGGGGTCGACACGCCGTGGTACCTGCTCTCGCTCGTCGCGGTCGGCTACGTGCCGTGGATAGCCGTGCTCGTCGGCGTCGTCTGGCTCGCGGTCGGGGCCCAGCTGACGGCGCTCGCCGCAGGCCGCTATGCGCCCTATCCCAGCGCCGGGCGGCGGGGGCCGCGGAAACCTCTCCAGGCGCTCCTTTCCCGGCGCCGCGTCCGGCTCGAACAGGTCGACGCCCGCGAGGGTTAGGCGGCTAGAGACGCAGGTACCGCACGGCGGTGCCCGCGGAGAGCTCGCCCTCCCCGCGCGGGACGAAGACCAGGGCATCGGCGCCGGCAGCGCGCGCGATCATGTGGGACTCCTGGCCGGTGACCGGCTCGAGCACGATCTCGTCGTCCTCGCGCGAGCGACGCGCACGGGCGAGCTCGTCGCGACGGGCGTTTTGCCTGAGCGGGGAGGCGAGGCGCCCGCGCTCGTAGTGCGGCCCCGGGTTCAGCAGACCCTGGAGCGCGAACAGCGCCGGCCGCACGAAGAGCTCAACCCCGACGAGAGCCGAGACGGGGTTTCCGGGCAACCCGAAGACGAGCGTCCCGTTGTGCGTGCCGAAGGCGAGCGGCTTGCCTGGTCGCACGGCGACGCCCCAGAAGTCCTCCTCCACGCCCAGGTCCGCCAGGATCCCGCGGACGAGGTCGTGCGGTCCCACCGAGACGCCGCCGGAGGTGACCAGGACGTCAGACTCGAGGCCCTGTGCGAGTGCGCGCCGGTGCGCTTCCTCGTCGTCCAGCACCGAGGGCATGGGCTCGACCCGCGCGCCCGCAGCTTCGAACGCCGCCGCGAGCATGGGCCCGTTCGACTCGTAGATCTGCCCCGGGCCGAGCGGCACACCGGGCGGGCGCAGCTCGGTCCCGGTGCTGAGGACGGCCACGACCGGACGGCGTGCACAAGTCACCTCCGTCGCACCCGCAGCTGCGAGAGCGCCGATCTGAGCAGCGCCGAGCCGCGTGCCGGTCCGAAGCAGCGCGTCGCCCGAACGGACGTCGCCGCCCGGCGGCCGCACGTTCGCTCCCACGGGCACCGGCTCGACGACGTCGATCTCGTTGTCTTTCTCGACAACACGTTCGATCTGCACCACCGAGTCCGCGCCTTCGGGGACCGCACCGCCGGTCGAGATCTCCATCGCTTCGCCGGGCCTTAGCGCCCGCTCCGCGGGGAGCCCTGCGGCGATCCGGTGGACGATCGGGAGTCGGCCCGGCACGTCTGCCGCCTTGATCGCGAACCCGTCCATCGCCGAGCTTGCGAACGGAGGAAGATCGACGCCGGCAAAGACGTCCTCGGCGAGGACACGGCCCGCGGCATCGGCGACCGGAACGCGCTCCGGGCTGAGCGGGCGAGCCTGCGCCAGCACGCGCGCGAGCGCCTCGTCGATCGAGAGCAGGGCTGCCATCGCGCGCATACGCTAACGCCCGTGATCTCGGTGGTCGTCCCGGTGCACGACGAGGAGCGAAGCGTCGCACTTCTCCACGACGAGCTCACCGCAGCGCTCGAGCCGCTGAGGGAGCCGTGGGAGACGATCTTCGTCGACGACGGCTCGAGCGATGGAACGTTCGCTGCCCTCACACGGCTGCATGCGGCGAACGACAACGTGCTCGTCGTCCGGCTCCGGCGCAACTTCGGCAAAGCGGCAGCGCTCCAGGCCGGCTTCGAGGAGGCTCGAGGTGACGTCGTCGTCACGATCGACGGTGACCTGCAGGACGACCCGGCGGAGATCCCACGCCTGCTCGCCAAGCTCGACGAAGGCTTCGATCTCGTCTCCGGCTGGAAGACGAAGCGGCGCGATCCGCTGACGCGGCGCATTCCGTCTCGGGTCTTCAACTCCGTCACGGGTCAGCTCTCCGGCCTCTCGCTGCACGATCTCAACTGCGGCCTGAAGGCCTACCGGGCCGACGTCGTCCGAGGTCTGCGGATCTACGGCGAGCTGCACCGGTTCATCCCGGTGCTCGCCCACTACCGTGGTTTTCGCGTCGCCGAGCTGCCCGTGAACCACCGCCCCCGCGAGCACGGCCGCTCCCGCTACGGGATGGAGCGGTACGTGCGCGGCTTTCTCGACCTGCTGACGGTGACGTTCATGGGCCGCTACCGGCACCGCCCGCTGCACCTGTTCGGCGGCGTCGGGCTGGTGCTCGGCGCCGTCGGAACGATCGTGCTCGCTTACCTGACCGTGCTGAAGCTGACCGGCGAGGCGATCGGCCACCGGCCGCTGCTCACGCTCGGAGTGCTCCTCGTCGTGGTCGGCGTCCAGCTCGTCTCGCTCGGCCTCGTCAGCGAATTGGTCGCGAGCCACCACGAGGAGCAGACGGGCGGCAGGACGGCCGAGCTCCACGTGGACGAGATCCTGCGCTGACCCTACGCGTCCTCTACTTCGGGACGTACGAGCGCGACTACCCGCGCAACGCGCAGGTGATCTCCTGCCTACGGGGAGCCGGCGTCGACGTGGTCGAACGCCACGTCGGCGTCTGGGAGGGGAAACGACGGAGCTGGACCGCCGGCGCCGCGACCGCGGCGAAGCTGGCCATAGCGGAAGCGCGACTGTTCCTGCCTCCGCAAGGAGAACGCTTCGATGCAGTGATCGTCGGCTACCCCGGCCACCTCGATCTGCCGGCCGCCAAGCGGGCGGCACGCGGCAAACCGGTGCTCTTCAACCCGCTCGTGTCGCTCCACGAGACGCTGGTCGAGGACCGCGGCCGCTTCGCGCCGGGCTCTCCGGCGGCGCGCCTGCTGCGCCGGATCGACCGAACGGCCCTCCGCACGGCCAACCTTGTGGTCGCGGACACCGAGGAGAACGCTCGCCGCCTCGCCGAGCTCGCTTCGTTGCCGCCCGACCGGCTGGCTGTCTGCTTCGTCGGCGCGGAGGAGCGGGTCTTCCGCCCGGGTTGGCACAGACCCGATCGCTTCCGGGCGCTGTTCGTCGGGAAGCTGATCCCGCTGCACGGCCTCGAGACGATCCTGGCGGCCGCGCGGCTCACACCGGAGATCCGGTTCCGCATCGTCGGCAGCGGCCAGCTCGATGCGCTCCTGCGTGACGCACCTGCGAACGTCGAATGGGTCGAGTGGGTCGACTACGAAGAGCTGCCGACCGAGCTCGCACGTGCGGGTTGCGCGCTCGGAATCTTCGGCACCTCGGGCAAGGCCCGCAGCGTGATCCCGAACAAGGCCTTCCAGGCGCTTGCGTGCGGTGTGCCCCTCGTCACCGCGGACACGCCGGCGGCCCGCGAGCTTCTCCGCGACGGCGAGAGCGCACTCCTCGTCCCCCCGGGCGACGCCGAGGCGCTGGCAGCGACCGTTCGGCGGCTCGCCGCGGAGGACAGCCTCGCCGAGCGGCTCGGCAGCGGCGGCCTCACCGCCTACCGCGAGCACGCGAGCGAGCGCGTGCTCGGAGAACGCTGGCGCAAGCTCGTCGAGGGGCTCACCGGGCGTTGACGCCCACGGCAGTCGTCCGGTTCGCCGCCGCGGCATTCGCGACCGTGTTCGCCGTCGCAGCGATCCTGCGCCACCGAGCCTTCGGCAGCGGCCGCTTCGACCTCGGCAACATGACCCAGGCCGTCTGGTCGACCGCGAACGGCGACTTCCTTTCGGTCACGGACGTGCGCGGTGAGCAGATCTCGCGGCTCGGTGCTCACTTCGACCCGATCCTCGCCGCCTTCGCACCGCTCTGGTGGCTCTGGCCAGAACCCGAGCTGCTGCTCGTCGTACAGGCGGTTGCCGTGGCCTCTGGCGCGCTGCCCGTTTACTGGCTCGCCCGAAAGCACCTGCCCGCGGAGTGGCCGGCTGCAGCGCTCGCGCTTGCCTACCTGCTCTATCCGCCCACGCAATGGCTGCCCGTGAGCGACTTCCATCCGGTTGCGCTCGCCTGCCCGCTTCTGCTCTTCGCGTGGTGGCACCTCGACGAAGGCCGGCTCTGGGCCTTCGCTCTCCTCGCCGGGGCGGCGATCCTGACCAAGGAGCACGTCGGTCTCGCGGTCGCCGCGATGGGCGTCTGGTACGGGCTCCGCCGCGGCGAGCGTAGGACCGGTCTTGCGATCGCACTCGTCGCAGGCTCGGCCGCGCTCATGGCCGCACTGGTGATCGTGCCGCACTTCGCTCCGGCGGGGTCGTCCGCGTTCGAGAGCCGGTACGACACGCCGTCGCTCGACCGTCGCGACCTCGCCTATCTGACCGACCTTCTCTTCCCGCTCCTCTTCCTGCCGCTCGCAGCGCCGCTGGCCGCGCTCGCGGCGGTGCCGGAGGTTGGACTCAATGTGCTCTCGTCGACCGTGACCCAGACCTCGGTGAAGACGCACTACGCCGCGGTCGCGACACCTGCGCTTCTTGCAGCCTCCGTCTTCGCGGTAGCACGATTCGGCCGGCGGCTCGCCTACGCCGCCGTCGCGGCCGCGGTGGCCGGGATGCTGCTTCTGGGCCCCCTCGGCCGGATCGATCTCAGGGCGGACGACCGAGCAGCGGCCCAACGACGCGCGCTGGAGCTCGTCCCCGACGGAGCCCCGGTCAGCGCCACGAACGCGCTCGGAGCGCATCTGTCGGAACGGCGCCGGATCTTCAGCTTCCCGGTGCTCGGAGGGGCGGAGTGGGTGGTGGTCGACGAGCGCCGGTTGACGTTTCTGGACAGCCTGCGGCCCGAGCGGGCACGTCCGGCGCTGGCCGCACTGCGCCGCGATCCGCAGTGGCGCCGCGTCTTCGCCGAAGACGGCGTCCTCGTCTTCCGGCGGCGCTAGAGCGGGATCGTCTGCGGCAGCAGGTAGGCGCAGAAGCCGAGCGCGAGCAGCTGGGCGCGGCGATCGTCCTCCGCGGCCGCGAAGGGCAGCGCCCAGATCACGTACCACGGCGTCAACCAGGGCGTGGTCGCGAGCAGCAGGCAGCCCGCGAGCCCGAGCCGGACACGGCCGCGCGACGCTTCCCGGGCGAGCCACGCGAGCCCGGCCGCGAGCCCGGCGACGGCAAGGGCGAGCGTGAGGCCGTGCGGCACGCCGAGCTGCTCGAGCCGGTGCGGCAGCGCGTAGCTCGACTGCTCCGCGGCGTTCTCCGTCAACGGGCCCACCGCCCGCACCCAGTCGAGGCCGTAGCGCCAGGTCGCGAGAGCGAGGACGACGATCGCGGCGGCTGCGAAACCGGCGTGACCGACCCGTCGACGCTCTTGCCGTGCTGCGATTGCGCGGAGAGCGAAGAAGACGAGCGGAATCCACTTGAGCAGGATCGCGACCGCCCATGCGGCACCGGCCAGGCCCCTGCGCCCGACAGCGGCGAGAGCGATCGCAGCCAGGGTGAGCGCGACGAGGAGGGAGTCGTTGTGGCCGCCTCCGGCGAAGTGGATCGCCAGGAGCGGGTTCCAGCCGACGAACGCCGCCGCGTACGGTCGCTCGCGCGCAAGCCTTGCAGCGAGCACCACACACGCGACCACCCCGCCCGCCGCGAGCACCTTGAAGATCCAGGCGGCCGCTGCTGCGGACGAGCCCGAGACGAGCGCCACTGCCTCGGATACGAGCGTGAACGCCGGCCCGTAGACCGAGCTCGTGCCACGCCATGCCGCTCCCCCATATTCGTAGGCGGGATCCCCCGGGAACTCGTCCGGCGTGTCGACGTATGGATCGCCCCCGTGCACCGCCGCAATCCGCCCGTACTCCCAGTACGTCCAGGCATCGGTCGAGAGGAGGAGCGGCGCCGCGAGCGGGAGGAGTTGGATCACGAAGGCGGCTGCGAGCACAGCGGGCAGCGCGGGCGCACGCCGCCGCACAAGCGCCAGGGCACCGAGATAGGAGCCGAACGCGGCGACGAGAAGCGCGAGAAAGACCATGCCGCCGGGCCCCCCGTCGTCGGCCCGGCCTGCGTCGGCGGGCACAAGTGGGGCGTCCTCGATCCAGGCGCAGGCGACACAGCCCGCGACGAGGAGTGCGATCACGGCGGCCGCGAGCAGTGCGGCCCGGCCCAGCGCGCGATCGGCCCGGACGGCTATTCGGGCGGCGCGGTCGGCGGAGGCGTCGGCGCGGGGGTGGTCGGCGGAGCCGGTCGCCCCGCCGGCGGGGCGAGAGGCGTCACTGGCTGGGTGGGCGTCGTGGACTGCGGTGCGGTCTCGGCCGGCGGCGAGTCGTCCTCGTCCGACTCCTCCTCCGGTGTCGACGCTGGCGGCGCGTAGTAGTCGTCATCGTCGTCCCCGTCACCGAACGAGCGGTCCTCTGTGCCCCGCACGAACTCCGACCACTCCGGCGAGTCCTGCGGCTCCTGGAAGGGGACCGACTCGAGCCCGCCGATCGCCGAGCTCATGAAAAGCCGCCAGATCTGGGCCGGGAACGTGCCACCAGCGACGCTGATCCCGTGCACGTTCTCCATCGGGATCTTCCCCTTCGGATGCCCGACCCAGACCGTCGTGCCGAGCCGCGGCGTGTACCCGCAGAACCACGCGTCGGAGTGCTCCTCGGTCGTCCCGGTCTTACCGGCCGCCGAGTGTCCGAAGGTGGCGGCCGTGCCGGTGCCGTACCACATGTTCTCCTGAAGGATGCGCGTGACCTCGTACGCGACGCCGTCGGAGATGACTCGCTTCCGCTTCGGCTTGCCCCAACCGGCCTTCGTGTCCTCGCCGGTCGGGCGGATCACCTTGCGGATCGCGAAGGGCTCGGAGCGGATGCCGCCCGCTGCGATCGTCGCGTACGCGACCGCCATGTCGAGCGGCGAGACGTCCATCGCCCCGAGCCCGATCGCGGGCACGTACGCCCCCTTGACGTCGAGCGGCGAACGGACGCCGAGTCTGTGCGCCATGTCGGCGACCGCACGCGCGCCGACGTCGAGCGTCAGCTGCGCGTAGACGGTGTTGTCCGAGCGCAACGTCGCGCGCTCGATCGTCGTCATCCCCGTATAGCTGTGGTCGTACGTCTCCGGGCACCACCAGCCCCCGCTGCCGTCCTCACAGTCGCCCCAGTCGGTCGGCTTATAGAAGAACGGCGCCGAGAGGTAGGTCGACGTCGCCGGGTTGATCCCTTTCTCAATCGCCGCCGCGAGCACGAACGTCTTGAACGTCGAGCCGGATTGCCGTCGCGCCTGCGAGAGCAGGTTGAACTGGTTCTTCCTGTTTCCAGGCGTGACGGCGGTCATGGCGCGGATGGCGCCATTCTTCGGGTTGATGGAGATGATCGCCGCCGCCGGGTCGTCCTTCTCGTACAGCGTCTCCGAGATCGCCTTCCGCGCTGCCCGCTGGAAGCGCGGGTCGATCGTCGTGTAGACCTTGAGCCCGCCGGAACGGACCGTCGCCGCCCCGTACTCGGCGATCAGCTCGTCGCGGACGTAGCTGAAGAAATACGGCTCGCGGATCGTCGTGTAGAGCTTGCCGGCCTTCAGTCCGAGTCCCCGTGATGCAGCCCAGTCGTGCTGCTCGCGGTTGATGTAGCCCTCGTCGAGCATCGAGCGGAGCACCTGGTTGCGGCGTGTGGTCGCGATCTCGGCGCGATTGAACGGGTCGTAGGCGGACGGCGCCTGCGGCAGCCCCGCGATCAGCGCCGCCTCCGGCAGGGTCAGGGCCTTGGCGTTCTTGGAGAAGTAGGTCTGCGCCGCCGCCTCGATCCCGTACGCGAGGTTGCCGTAGTAGACCTGGTTCATGTAGGTGGCCAGGATCTTCCGCTTCGACCAGGCGTCGTTGAGCTTGATCGCAAGGCAGGCCTCCTTCAACTTCCGCTCCACCGTCCGCTCGCGGGAGACCGGATAGAGGTTGCGGACGAGCTGCTGCGTAATCGTCGAGCCGCCCTCGACGACCTCGCCCGCGTTCACGTTCTTCCACAGCGCCCGGGCGATGCCCTCCGCGTCGATGCCGCCGTGCTCGTAGAAACGGCGGTCCTCGATCGCGATCGTCGCCTGCGGCATCCACGGGCTAATGCGGCGGAGCGGCACCGGTTGCCGGTTCCGCTCGGCCGGGATCGCGCCCAGGATCGAGTTGTCGGCCGCGTAGATGAAGGAGTTCTCGCCGATCGACACCGGCCGCAGCGCCTCGAGATCGCAGTCGGCGCTGAAGGTGACAACCGTCGTGACCGCCGCGCCGCCCACGACGAAGAGGAGCGCGACCACGGCGGCCACGGCCAGCACCACGGCGCGGCGACGGCGCTGCTTGCGCTCCATGCGCTTCCGCTTGCGCCGCTTGCGTGCGTAGATCTCGTTGTCGAGCCCGCGGCTCCGACGCGACCCGCTCACGCGAAGATCCCCTGCTCGCGCAGGCGGTCGTGCACCCGCAGCCGAAGGTCGTGCTCGAGCTTCTCCGCCGCCGGCTCGCTCTCGGTCCAGGCTCTGATCGTCAGAGTCGGCGACTCCTCGAGTGAGCTGACGAAGACCTCGTCGCGCTCACCGGGCACCTCGGAACGGAGGGCGTCGACGAGCGCGCGCAGGTCGGCTGAAGGTGGAACGTGGACCGTGACCTCGGCGTACTTCGCAGGGCTGCGAATCGTGGAGTTGCGGATGGTATCCGAGGCCAGCTTCTCGTTCGGGATCACGAATCGGGCGTTGTCGGCCGTCCGGATGTACGTGTAGGTGAGCCCGATCTCCTCGACCGTGCCTCCGACGCCGGCGACTTCGACCCAGTCGCCGAGCCGGAGCGGCTGCGTGATTGCGATCATCACGCCGGCGACGAAGTTGCCGAGCGTTCGCTGCGAGGCGAAGCCGATGATGACGCCGATCACCGCCGAGGAGGCGAGCAGGCCACCGGCGACCGCACGCACCTGCGGCACGACGAGCAAGGCCGAAAGCACGCCGACGAACACGGTCGCGGCCACGAGCGTGCGGCGCAGGAGGCGGTAGCGGGTCAACGCCTCGGGCGAACGGTCGCCCATGAAGCGCCGGTCGAGCCACGTCGCGGCAATCGCCGTCAGCCCGAGCACGATCCCGACCACGAGCAAGCGCCGCCATGTCTCCATGGGTCGGGGTTCGACGGCGGCGCGTTCGTCCCTATCATCGGGAGCCTCGTGGAGGCGGAGCGGCGAGAGCGTGGTACCGAGGGCTGGCGGCTCGCCGCCTGGGCCAGCCTCGTTCTCCTCCTGATCCTGCTCGGCTACGGCAGCAGGATCGAGGGCGGCGACCCGCCCGACGACGCTCTCTACCGCTACGAGACCGCGGTCGGCGGGGTCGTCGTCTACCTGATGCTGCTCGCGGTGCTGCTCTGGATCGCGCGCGGGACGTCCCGGCGCGAGTTCTTCGCCCTGCGGCGGCCCGAATCCTGGCCCAGGGCGCTCGGCCTCGCGGGAGTTGCCTACGTCGCCATCTTCATCGGCGCCGGCCTGATCCTGATCGCTTTCGACGCCGGCGACGAGCAGGGCCTCACCCCAGAGGCGTGGGACTCGAGCAAGGCGGGAGCCTACGCGGCGAACTTCGTCTCCGTGGCCCTCGTCGGCCCGATCGTCGAGGAGCTCATGTACCGCGGCGCGGGCATGACGCTGCTCTTGCGCTTCGGCGCTCCCGTGGCCGTGCTCGTGACCGCGGTCGGCTTCGGCCTCGGACACGGCCTCCTGCTCGCTCTCGCGGCGCTCGTCCTCTTCGGAATCGTCACCGCGTTGCTCCGGCTACGGACCGACAGCGTCTACCCGTGCATGATCGTCCACTGCGCCTTCAATGCGACCAGCCTGATTGCGGCCGTCACGACGTGACGCAGCGTTATCCTCGCCGCGTGCGGAGCACCGTTCACTCCTGACCATGGCCGACGCCGACCCGCTCATCCGGCAACTGCGCGAGCAACTCTCCGACAACGACGTCCGGATCGTCGAGGCCGTGAACGCGCGTCTGAAGCTCGTCGCCCGCCTGAAGCAGGTGAAGGAGGAGCGGGGGATCGGCTTCCTCGACCCGGCGCGGGAGGAGTGGATGCTGCAGTACCTGACGCGGGCAAACCGCGGCCCGCTCACAGTCGAAGGGCTGCGGGAGATCTACACCGAGCTGCTCGACCTCACCAAGCGCGAGATCGGCCGCGCCGAGGAGGACTAACTTTCGTCCGGATCGGTCGCGAACTCGTCAGGCGAGACCGTGTCGAGGAACGCACGGAACTCGTCCGGATCGAGCTCGGAGAGCGGCGGTACGCCGGCGGCGGCGGCAAAGGCGTCCTCGGAGGCGTCGCCCTCGAACTCCACGCCGGACTCCTCGATCACCTCGTCCGCGACGTAGATCTTGACGCCGGCGCGGACCGCCAGGGCGATCGCGTCGGACGGCCGGGAGTCCACCTCGATCACCGAGCCGTTCTGCTGCAGCGTGATCCGGGCGTAGTAGGTGTTCTCGCGCATCTCTGTCACCGCGATCGAGACGACCTCTGCATCGAGATGGCCGAGCACGTCGTTGAGCAGGTCGTGCGTCATGGGCCGCGCGGGTGCGGCGTTCTGCAGTTTGACGAGGATCGCGGCAGCTTCCGCGTGGCCGATCCAGATCGGAAGGAACTTGTTCCCGTCGGCCGTCTTCAACAGGACGATCGGCTGCTTGCCGACCATGTCGAAGCTGACGCCGTAGATGACCATCTCTCGCATCGTCAGGGCCTCGTTCCCAGTGTAGCCCGACCCTGCGAGGGCGATCCAAGCAGCCGTATCCGTGTCGCGTGCCACCTCGTTGACCTGCCGTGGTCGACCTCTGGTTGCATGACATCGAGTCTCTCGAAGCGGTGACGCAGGACGAGCCGACACGTCAGCTCTGCTTGCAGATGGCCGCGATGTCGCAAGCTGGCACCCTCGACAGGTTCCTGGTGAGCGTCTATCGGGACGAGGAGCTCGACCACGTCACGCGCAGCGCGATCGCCGAGCTCGCGGCGGATGCACGCTTCCTGTTCACGGTCGACGAGTACGTCCGCCGCACACGGCTCCTTCACTGAGACGGCGGCTACAATCGGCTTTCCCGGGCGATTAGCTCAGCTGGTTAGAGCGCCGCTCTGATAAGGCGGAGGTCCCTGGTTCGAATCCAGGATCGCCCATGGCAGAGGCCCGCTAGGCGGGTCTCTCGTCCTTACAGGCTCTCGAGCACCTCGACGAGCTCCTCGAGCCGCACCTCCTCGCCGAAGTGGATCTCGAGCTTGCCGGCGCTGACGCGGGTCGGAAGGCCGGTCAACCGCTCGGCGGCTGCGCGAGCTCGGGTCGCCAGCGCGGGATCGACTTTGGCCGCGGCGCGTGGCCGGCGCGCGGCGCCACCCTCCTGTGCCGCTCTCTCCGCTGCGCGCACCGAGAGGCCGTCGCGGGCGATCCGCTTCGCCAGCCGCTTGCGGGCATCGTGATCCGGAAGCGAGAGGACCGCTCGGGCATGGCCCTCCGTCAGCTCGCCGCGCGCGACCATCCAGAGCACCTCCTCGGGGAGCTCCAGCAGCCGCAGCCGGTTCGAGACCGACGACTTCGACCGGCCGACTCGTTCGGCGACCTCGCCGAGCGTGAGCTCGAACTCGTCCACGAGGGCGGCGTAGGCCCGCGCCTCTTCGACCGCAGAGAGCTGCTCGCGGGCGACGTTCTCGACGAGCGCGAGCAAGAGCGAGTCGCGATCGTCCGCCTCGCGCACGAGCGCGGGGAGCTTCTCCAGGCCTGCCTCCCTGGCAGCGCGCCAGCGGCGCTCCCCCGCGATCAGCTCGTAGCCGCCTGCGACCCGAGGTCGGACGACGACGGGCTGGAGCAGGCCCTGATGCGCGATCGAGCTCGCCAGGCCCGCCGTCGCGTCCGGCTCGAAACGCCGGCGCGGCTGGCGCGGGTTGACGTGAATCGCGTCGACGGGGAGCTCGGCGAGCTCCGCTCCGGCGGGCTCACCACCGCCGATCAGGACCTCGAGGCCGCGGCCGAGCCCTCGTCTAGGAACGCTCGACAAGCTCCATCGCCACCTTCCAGTACGCCTCCGCCCCGGCGGAGCGACGGTCGTACGCGATCGCAGGGAGGCCGTGGCTCGGCGCCTCGGCGAGCCTGACCGAGCGCGGCACGGTCTGGGTGAACACGAGATCGCCGAAGTGCCGCCGAACCTCCTTCTCCACCTCGTGGGCGAGCCGAGTCCGCCCGTCGACCATCGTCAGCAAGATCCCGGCAAGTCCCAAGCGCGGGTTCAGGCGCGCCTTGACGAGCTCGATCGAGCCGAGCAACTGTGAGAGGCCCTCGAGGGCGTAGTACTCGGCCTGGACCGGGATGATCACGCTGTCGGCGGCCGCCAGCGCGTTCACGGTGAGCGGCCCGAACGAGGGCGGACAGTCCAGAAAGACGAAGCCGTAGCGCTCCCGGACGTCTGCAAGGGAGCTGCGGAGGTACCGCTCGCCCTCGGCGTGCCGGGAGAGCTCCACCGCCGCTCCGGCGAGATCCGCCTTCGCGGGGACGAGCTCGAGATTGCCGAACCGCGTCGGACGGGCGATCTCCGCAACGGGGGCACCGTCGAGCAGGTCGTAGCTCGAAACACCGTTGGCCTGCTCTCCGAGGCCCGAGGTCGCGTTCGCCTGCGGATCGAGATCGACGAGCAGGGCCCGCTCGCCGGCCTCGGCGAGACAGGCCGCGAGATTGATCGCGGTCGTCGTCTTGCCGACGCCGCCCTTCTGGTTCGCCAGTGCGATGATCCTCCCGGCCACGAGATCAGGGTAGTGAGAGCGGTGGACGAGAAGCTCGAGGCGGCCAAAGAGCGCGGCTGGCGCGAGATCGCCGCCGTCGACGCAGCCTACGCAGCCGGCGAGCTCGATGAGGCGGGCTGGCACGCGGCGATGGCGGCGATCGTCGTCCCTGCCTATCTCCGCGCCGACACGCCGCAGGGCGGCTCCGGCTCGAGCCGCGACGCGACCGGTTGGGAGTACGCGCGCTCGCTCCTCGCCGAGGCGGTCGCGCCAGGCTGGACATTCCTCGACGTGGGCTGCGCGAACGGCCTCTTGATGGAGTCGATGGCGACCTGGGCGGGCATCGAGCCGTACGGCCTCGAGATCTCGCCTGAGCTCGCGGGGCTGGCCCGGCGGCGCCTGCCCCACTGGTCGAGCCGGATCTGGGTCGGCAACGCCGCCGAATGGACGCCGCCCCGGCGCTTCGACGCGATCCGGACGGGGCTCGACTACGTCCCGCGGAACCACCGCCGCGCGCTCGTCGCCCACCTGCTCGGCTTCTGCAGCCGGCTCGTGATCGGCGTCCACAACGAAGAGCACAACCTCCCAGGGCTCGAGGCCGCGGTCGCCGGCTGGGGCTTCACGGTCGCCGGGAGAACCGCACGGCCCCACCCTCATCCGCAACTCGCCTACAAGGCGTTCTGGATCGACGCTTGACGCCCCCGTATGCTCGCCGAATGGCCGTTCGGGAGCTCCGCGTCTGCGTCACGGCCGAGGACTACGACGTGGCGCTCCGTTTCTACCGCGACGTCCTCGGCCTCACCGAGATGGCGTCGTTCTCCGGACGCGGCCGGGTGACAATCCTCGAGGCGGGCCGCGCGACGCTGGAACTGCTCGAGCCGGACCACGCAGAGTTTGTGGACGAAGTCGAGGTCGGCAGGCAGGTCGCCGGCCACGTCCGGCTCGCGTTCCAGGTCGACGACGCGACCGAGGCGACCGAGCGACTCGCGGCCGCGGGCGCGACCGTGATTGCAGGGCCGACGGAGACGCCATGGCGGTCGCTGAACACGCGGCTCGAGGGTCCGGCGGGCCTGCAGCTCACGCTCTTCGAGGAGCTCGAGCGCCCGCGCTAGGCGCAGACGCGCAACGAACCGCAAAGAGCGCTCAGGCGAGGGGCCGCTTCTTGGCCATTCCGGCGCGTCGCGGGAACCCCTGCGGCGTCGGGCCGACCTTGCGGATGATCGCGAAGCCGGGCGGCGAGTCGTCAAGCTCGCCGGCAAGCTGTCCAGCTGCGCGCGCGATTCGCCCCACGTCGGCAGAAGGCCCGACCCAGAGGATGACGAACCCGCCCTCGCCGACGAGCGGCAGGCACCACTCCGCTGCGACCGGCGGATGCGCGAGCGCCTTCGCGACGGCGACACCGTAGGTCTCCGCCGGCTGCTCCTCGGCGCGGCCCCACACGACGTCGAGGTTCGGCAACTCCGCCGTCCAGCGCTGCAGGAACTCGGTCTTGCGCCGCTCCGCCTCGAGCAGCGTCACCTCCCGCTCGGGCAGAGCCGCCGCCAACGGGATTCCGGGCGTGCCGCCACCGCTGCCGACATCCACGATCGGCCCGTCGGAACGCCGGACCAGCTCGACCCCCGCGAGCGCGTCGTCCAACAGCACCCGTCGCGCCTCCACCGGATCGCGGAGCGCGGTGAGCCCCGGCGTCTCGAGCACGGCAGCAAGCCAGCGGTCGAGGACGTTGCTGTTCAACCGCTTGCCCGGCGGCAATCC
>CAWDIJ010000017.1:0-154725 GCA_963802375.1 uncultured Actinomycetes bacterium | reverse complement strand
CTGATCGACGACTCGGCACAGCATCGCCGCATCGGACTACTCAGCGGCCGGGGAGGCTGATCGGTTAGGAAGACTTGCGCTCGTTTTATACTCAGTATAGTACTGCGTATGTTGTTCAAAGCGAGCGGTTCATGAGCGTCCCTCACGCCCTCCTCGCACTGCTCACCGAAGGGCCGAAGTACGGCCTACGGCTTCAGAACGAGTTCGAGGCACGGACGGGCGAGGTGTGGCCCCTCAACGTCGGGCAGGTCTACACGACGCTGCAGCGCCTCGAACGGGATGGACTCGTCGAGACCGACGACGGGGAAGGCGAGCGATCGCGGAAGCGCTACAGGATCACGTTCGCCGGCGAGCGTGCGCTGGCCGAGTGGCTTCGCACCCCGCCCGAGCTCGAGCCGCCTCCCCGCGACGAGCTCGTGATCAAGGTGCTCGTTGCCCTCCAGGTCCCCGGGACCGACGTCCACGAGATCCTGCAGGTGCACCGCCGGCACGTGATCGAGGTCATGCAGCGGTACACCCAGGTCAAGGCCGCGGCCGGAGAGGACGACATGGCGCTGGCGCTCGTCGTCGACGCCGAGCTCTTCCGGCTGGAGGCGATCGTCCGCTGGCTCGATGCCGCCGACGTTCGCCTGAAGCAGCGGCCGTCGCAGGCGCCGGCCGCAGTGGCCGACGTTTCGTTCGAACCCACACGCGCGAAGGAGGTCTCCCAATGACCAGCGCACTCGAATTGCGACAGGTATCCAAGGTTTACGGCTCCGGGCCGAGCGAGGTGCGCGCGCTCCGCGGCGTCGACCTCGCGGTCGAGCGCGGCGAGCTAGTCGCGATCATGGGGCCGAGCGGCTCGGGCAAGAGCACGCTCTTGACGATCGCCGGCAGCCTCGAGCAGGCGACCAGCGGCCAGGTGTTCGTGGATGGCGTCGACCTTGCGAGTGTCTCGCGCGCGAAGCAGGCGCAGATGCGTCGCCGGTCGATCGGCTATGTCTTCCAGGACTTCAACCTGCTCCCGGGGCTGACGGCGATCGAAAACGTCACCTTGCCGCTCGAGCTCGACGGCATCCGTGCCAGAGCCGCACGCGTGACGGGCCTTGAGGCGATGGAGGAGCTCGACGTGGCGGGCCTTGCCGATCGCTACCCCGACGAGCTGTCGGGCGGCGAGCGCCAGCGGGCTGCGATCGCCCGAGCGATCGTCGGCGAGCGTGGGCTGCTGCTCGCGGACGAGCCGACCGGCGCTCTGGACTCCGTGAACGGCGAGGCTGTCATGCGCCTGCTGCGGGCAGCCACGAAGCGCGGCGTCGCGGGCGTCGTCGTCACCCACGAGGCGCAGCTGGCCTCCTGGGCCGACCGCGTCGTCTTCCTCCGCGACGGCCAGGTCGTCGACCAGACGGTCGCACCGCCCGGCCCGGAGTCGCTCCTCGCCGCAGGTGACCGGCGATGACGACGCTCGCTCACCGAGAGACGCTTCGAGGGCCGGCGCACGGCGGCGTCGCCGCGCGCCGCGCCCTCGTCCACTGGGCCTGGCGGCTGTTCCGCCGCGAATGGCGCCAGCAGATCCTCGTTGTACGCTCCTCGCCGTCGCCGTCGCGGCCGCGATCGGGAGCGTCACGGTCGCCTCCAACTCGGGCGCAGACAGGTCGAACGAGGCCGAGTTCGGCTCGGCCGATCAACTACTCAATCTCGACGGCGGCAATCCGCGCGCGCTCGCGGCGACTCTCGCCGGGCTCAGACAGCAGTACGGGACGATCGACATCATCGGCCACCGCTCGCTGGCGGTCCCCGGTGCCGTCGAGCAGGTCGAGTTCCGTTCTCAGGACCCGCGCGGACCGTACGGCGGCCCGCGCCTTGCACTCCACCGAGGCAATTACCCAGAGGGCCGCGACCAGGTCGCCGTCACCGACGGTGTGGCCAACCTGCTCGGGCTCGAGATCGGGGAGACTCTGAGCCTCGACGGCCGTCGCCGGACCGTCGTCGGAATCGTCGAGAACCCCGCCGATCTGAGCGACGAGTTCGCCCTCGTCTCTCCCTCGTCCGCCGGAGCGCCGGACCACGTCAGCGTCTTGGCGAAAGGCGACGGATCGCGCCCCGACATGGCCCCAGGGGCGGCCGTCGTCAACCAGAGCATTCGAGGCAATGACAACCCGGCGGATGAGCTGCTGATGTTTTCCGTGGCCACCGTTTTCCTGCTCCTGGCGTCGCTCGTCGCCGCCGCCGGCTTCGCGGTCATCGCTCAGCGAAGGCTTCGCCAGCTCGGCATGCTCGCGGCGATCGGCGCGACCGAGAAGCACCTTCGACTCGTTGTGATGACCAACGGTGCGGTCGTCGGCGCGATCGGCGCACTGATCGGAACCCTCGTCGGTCTCGCACTCTGGCTCGCGCTCGTCCCGACTCTCGAGACCGCGCTCAACCATCGCCTCGACCGGCTCAGCCTCCCGTGGATGCTGCTGGGATCAATCGTCCTCCTCGCAATTGTTGGAGCTACCGCTGCCGCCTGGTGGCCGGGACGCGCGGTCGCCCGCATGCCGGTCACGCTCGCCCTCTCGGCGCGACCGCTTAGGCCGAAGCCCGCCCATCGCTCGGCAATCCTCGCAGCCGCGTTGATCGCGGCGGGAATCGGCAGCCTCGCCTTCTCCAACCGAGACCGAGCGCCGCTCATCATCGCCGGGCTCCTGGCGGTGATCCTCGGCACGCTGCTCCTCGGTCCACTGGCGATCCGCATCTTCGCCCGGGCGGCCGGACACGCTCCGATCGCCCCGCGCCTGGCGCTGCGGGACCTCGCCCGCTACCAGGCCCGGTCCGGGGCGGCACTCGCCGCTATCACGCTCACGCTCGGCATCGCGGCAGCGGTCGTCGTCACGGGGGCAGCCGAGGAGAAGAAGGACAACGACCAGGCTGCCGCCAGCCTCCCCAACCTGTCCGACCGCCAGATCCGGGTCTACACGGGTGAGACGTCAGACCCGGAGCTCATCTCACTCCCGCGCCAAACGCCCGCCCAGCTCGCGGCCAGCGCTGCGCGCGTCCGCCAAATCGCCGCAGGTCTTGGTCAGGCAACCGTGATCCCGCTTCGGAAGGCCATCCAGCCCGGCGAGCGCCCGTTCGTCACCCAAGAGGGCGACCGGGCCCTGATCGCTGTCGGTCTCTCGCAGCAGACCGGCCCCGAGACGTGGCGCCAGGGATCGGGTCTCTACGTGGCCACGCCTGCGCTGCTCAGGTACCTCGGTATCGATCCCGCCACGGTCAACCCGAACGCCGACTTCCTCGCCGACCCAACGGTCCCCACCGACAAGCTCCATCCTGAACCCCCGGGCGAGGGAGCAACCTCCCCGTCACGAACGTTCAGAGGATCGACAGCCGCCAGGTTCTCGGCGCCGGGGGATCGGACACCGGCCAGCGTGCCGTCCTCGTTCGTCACCCTCAACGGGCTTCGGCGCCACGGCTGGAAGCAGGTCCCGAGCGGCTGGCTCGTCGAGTCGAGCCGCCCTCTGACGAGCGAACAGATCGACACGGCGCGCGAGGTCGCGGCCGGAGCCGGCCTCACGATCGAGACACAGCGAGAGCGCACCTCCCTCGCGACGCCGATCGCCATCGCGACCGCCGCCGGCGCCTTCCTGGCCCTTGTGATCCTCGCCATGACCGTCGGGCTGATCCGCAGCGAGAGCGCCGGCGACCTCCGCACCTTGACCGCGACCGGGGCTACGGGCAGGATCCGCCGCACACTGACGGCCGCAACCGCCGGCTCGCTCGCTCTCCTCGGTGCGCTGCTCGGCGTCGCCGGCGCGTATCTCGCGCTCGCAGCGACGTACCACGACGACCTCGGCTATCTCGGCCGGATCCCGGTGCTCTCCCTCGTCCTGATCGTCGTGGGCCTCCCTCTGACGGCGGCTGCGGCCGGTTGGCTTCTTGCCGGCCGCGAGCCGCCGGCCATCGCCAGGGCCGTGATCGAGTGACGACGCTCGCGCACCGCTCGGCGTTGCGAGGACCGAGCAGAGGCGGCCTCGCCGCACGCCGTCCTCTGATCCGCTGGGCGTGGCGCCTGTTCCGCCGCGAGTGGCGCCAGCAGATCCTGGTGATCGCTCTGCTCACGGTTGCGGTCACGGCCGCGGTCACCGGCGTCACGATCGCCTACAACTCGGGCCCCCTGGACTATGCGGAGTTCGGCTCCGCAAACGCCCTATTCGAGTTGGACGGCGCCGATCCGCGCAAGCTGGAGGCAAGTCTCGCCGCCGCCGAGGAACGGTTCGGGACGACCGACGTCATCGGCCACCGCACGCTGCCCGTGCCGGGCAGTGTCGATACGGTGGAGTTCCGGGCCCAGGACCCCCGCGGACCGTACGTAGGGCTTGCGCTCCGCCGAGGCAGCTACCCGGAAGGCCCCGGCCAGATCGCCGTCACCGACGGAGTTGCGACGCTCCTCGGGCTCGAGATCGGGAAGACTCTCGCCCTCGACGGCCTTCGCCGGACCGTCGTCGGCATCGTCGAGAACCCACGTGAGCTCAGCGACGAGTTCGCCCTCGTCTCACCCTCGTCCGCCGGAGCACCCGACACCGTCACGGTCTTGGTCGACGCCGACATCGCGGCGACCGACGCGTTCATCGATGCGCAGGGCGACCGGTCCTCCCTAGTGGGGGTCCGCCATCGGGGCAGCTACCAGCCGGCACCCGAGCTGGCGATGTTCTCCGTGGCCACCGTCTTCATGTTGCTGGCTTCGCTCGTTGCCGCGGCAGGCTTCGCCGTCATCGCGCAGCGACGGCTCCGCCAGCTCGGCATGCTCGCTGCGATCGGCGCGACCGAAAAGCACCTTCGACTCGTGCTGCTCACGAACGGCGCAGTCGTCGGCGCGGTCGGCGCACTGATCGGAACGATCGCGGGTCTCGCACTCTGGCTCGCGGTCGAGCCGACACTCGAGCCTGCGCTCGATTTTCGCCTCGACCGGTTCAGCCTCCCCTGGGCACTGCTCGCCCTGATCGCCGTCGTCGCGGTCCTCTGTGCGACAGCCGCCGCCTGGTGGCCGGGGCGAGCAGTCGCCCGCGTCCCCGTGACGCGCGCCCTCTCGGCGCGACCGCCCAGGCCGAAGCCTGCACGCCACTCGGCAATTCTCGCGGTCGTGCTGATCGCGGCGGGAATCGGCAGCCTCGTGTTGTCGAACCGAGACAGAACCGCCGCTCATCGTTGCCGGGATCGTGGCGACGATCCTCGGCACGCTGCTCCTAGGCCCGCTGGCGATTCGCCTCTTCGCCCGGGCGGCTGGGCACGCCCCGATCGCCGTTCGCCTGGCGCTGCGAGACCTCGCGCGCTACCAAGCACGTTCCGGGGCGGCACTTGCGGCAATCACCCTTGCCCTCGGCATCGCCGCGACCATCGTCATCATCGCGGCCGCCGAGGAGAAGAAGTCAGCCGGCGAACCGCCCAACCTGTCCAACCGGCAGATCCGCGTGTACACCGGTGCAACGGAGGGCCCGGAAGCCGTCGCGATCCAGACGCCAGGCCAGCTCGAACGAATGGCTGCTCGCGTCCGCCAGCTCGCGGCGGATCTCGATGACGCGGCCGTCATCCCGCTCCACAATCCCTATCAACCGGGCGAACCGGCTCGGCCGGAGGGCCGCTTGCGAATCCTTCGCACTGAGGTCCTCGTACGGAAAGTCGCCGATCCCGAAAACAAGGCAGGGGCGTTCATTTGCGCGCCCCCACCATCGGGTTGCTACATCTACGAATCGCGCCTCCACATCGCCACGCCCGCCCTGCTCAGGTACGTCGGGATCGACCCGGCCGAGGTCGAACCGAACACGGACTTCCTGATCGACAAGAGCGTCCGCACCGACGGGCTGGACACTGTTCGCTTTGAGGAAAGCGGAGAGCCAAAGCTCATCCCACGTGCAGTCACGAACATCCAGAGGATCGACAGCCGCAAGCTCTTCGGCGCTCCCGAGGGAGAGACCGGCATGGCGCCGACGTCGTTCATCACGCTCGACGGTCTTCGCCGCCGCGGCTGGAAGCAAGTTCCGTCCGGGTGGATGGTCGAGCCGAGCCGGCCGCTGACGAGCGAGCAGGTCTCCGATGCCCGCGACCTTGCTGCCGCCGGCGGCCTGGTGATCGAGACACGGCGCGAGAGCGACTCCTTCACGACACTCATCGCCATCGCAACCGCGGCAGGCGCCCTCCTCGCGCTCGCGATCCTCGCCATGACCGTCGGGCTGATCCGTAGCGAGAGCGCCGGTGATCTCCGCACTCTGACCGCGACCGGAGCAACGAGCAGGACCCGCCGAACGCTGACGGCCGCCACCGCCGGCGGACTTGCCTTCCTGGGCGCGCTCCTCGGCGTCGCGGGCGCCTATCTCATGCTCGCGGCGATATACCACGACAAGCTCGACTATCTCGGTCGGATCCCGGTGCTCTACCTCGTCCTGATGGTCGTCGGCATCCCCGCGGCGGCCGCCGCGGCAGGCTGGCTCCTCGCCGGCCGCGAGCCGCCGGCGATCGCCCGGCCGGCGATCGAGTGACGGTCAGCGGCCGGTAGCGCCGCGGGCTCGGGCGTTACGGACCCGGTTCGTCCCCTCGGCGGCGGAGATACTTGTCCATCTCGCGCCGTTCCCAATCTTCGCCGAAGAGCCCGCCGATTCCGAGGAGGACGATTCCGGTGATCGCGACGGCGATGCCCGTGCCGAGCATCGGCCAGTAGAACCAGTACGAGCTGCTGTCGTCGGCCAGGTCGATGAAGAACCACATCAGGCTCAGGGCAACCCAGATCCCGAGAACGCTGTAGAAGATCCGCTTGCGGCGAACGTGCCTCCGTGCGTCCTCCCGGGCCGCGTCTGTGGCGCTCGCGGCCATTACGGACTCCCTTCGATCGGCTGGACGAGCTCGGTGCGCCACTCCGTCGGCGGCGGCCACGTCGACGGGTCGGGCTCCTTGCTCGCGTCGATCCACCAGTAGACCTCCCAGGCGGCTCCGTTCCTGGCGCGGTCATGCTTCGTCAGCCAGGCCTCGAGACGCCCGTAGGCGTCGGCGAGCGCGTCGTGTGACCCGATGTGCCAGGTCCTGATCGCGATTCCGCCCGGTAGCTCACCGCGCCCGACGGGCTCCACCACGGGAATTCCGACCTCGAGGTCGGTCTCCGTCTCGCCGAACGTGTGGTAGCGGACGAAGGGCGGTCCCGCCGGTGTCGCCTCGCCTGCCTCGACTGATTGCCAGACCTCGCGCAGGCGCTCGCCCTGAGCCTCGGCCAGCCGGGCGACGTCGATGGTGCCCCTGATGCTCAAGACGGGTTGGGCCTCGAGCTCCTCGACGGCGATTGCTTCGCTGTCTCGATCTCCATCCATAAGTGTCCTTTCGCCTGGCGAGCCCGCCGACTTAGTCGACACGGCGCCCGCCGATGTCGTAGGGGACGTTCACGGTCTCGTCGGCGCCGGGGTTCGGGCGCCAGCCGCCCGAGAACGTGCCGTCCTCCCGCCAGGACCCGGTGAAGGTCGCGTCCAGCGGCCCGTGCGACACTGAGATAGTCACGGAGTCGCCCTGCACGTCCCACCTGTAGGGCAACGGCTCGGGCGAGAAGTTGGAGTACACGGTCGAAGGAAACGTCTGCGTCTCGGGGTCGTAGCCGATCACCTCCAGGCTTTCGATCTCCAGCCCACCGAAGTCGATCTGCCCGCGCTGCTCGAGGAAGAAGCCGCCCGGCAGCCAGCGAAACGACGTCTCGCCGCGGATGGTTGTCTCGTCCGAGCCGATGAGGTTCCCTTCCATGCTCCAGCGGCCGACAAGGCGGTCCAGCCGCCTCATCGCGGGGTCTGGCTGTGGCGCTTCAGAAGTCTCTGACATGGCAATTCTCCTTTCCGGTCAATCGAGCACTGCTCGGCCATGCCCGTCCGGACGAGGTCCCTCGATCTCGACCCGCGGCAGCCACTCGAGCCAGGCCGGCAGATACCAGTTCCGCTCGCCCAGGAGCTTCATCGCGCTCGGCAGCAGCACCGACCTGATGACGGTCGCGTCGATCAGGAGCGCGACGGCGACGCCGAAGCCCATCTGCTGGAACATGATCAGGTCGCCTCGTGCGAAGCCGGAGAAGACGGCGACGATGATCAGCGCCGCGCCGGTGATGATGCGTGCGGTGGAGCCGACGCCGAACGTGACCGCGGCGGTCGTGTCGCCCGTCTGGACGTGGCGTTCACGGATCCGGCTGAGCAGGAACACCTGGTAGTCCATCGAGAGCCCGAAGAGCACCGAGAAGAGGAAGAGCGGGACCCAGGCCTCGATCGTGTCCGTCTGCTGGAAGCCGAAGAGGTCGGCACCGACGCCCTCCTGGAAGACCAGCACGAGCAGGCCGTAGGCGGCGCCCACCGAGAGCAGGTTGAGGAGGACCGCCGTTCCGGCGACGACGACCGATCGGAAGACGACTGTCAGCAGGACGAAGGTGAGAAGGAGGACGAACGCGATCACGAACGGAGCGGGATCGATGACGGAGTCGAAGTAGTCGATGTTCTCCGAGCTCGTTCCGCCGACCAACACCTCGGCATTCGTCCCGTCGAAGGCCTCCGGGATGCTCTCTTCGCGGAGCTTGCTCACGGCTTCGGTCGCGGCAGTCGAGGACGCGTCGCCGTTGACCGGGACGGAGAGGAGCGCGACCTGACCGTCGGTCGAGCGCTCGATCTCGCCCGAACCGAAGCGCGGATCAGCGGCGAGGTTGCTCCGAAGCTCTTGCAGCGCCGCCCGGACGTTGGCCGCGGAGGCGTTCGAGACCACGATCTCGACGGGATCCGTCGTGGTTCCCGGGAAGTCGCGTTCCAGCGCGACGAAGCCCTGCTTCGAGGCGAAGCGGTCAGGCAGCGCGGAAACGCCGCTCGTCCCGACGTCCATTCGGAACACAGGCAGCGCGAGTAGGAGCAGCGCGCCTGCGGACAGCGCCAGGCTGACGACCGGGCGCCTCAGCACGCGGCGGACGATCGCGCCCCAGAAGCGGCCCTCGGGATTCGAGGCCTCGAGCGAGCGCCGCCCGACCAGAGGTATGCGGAGTGCGTCCACCTTGTCGCCGAGGAGCCCGAGGACGGCCGGCAGCAGCGTGAGCGCTGCGACGACCGAGACGATCCCGACGAGAATTGCTCCGACTGCGAGGCTGCGCATGATCGAGTTCGGAACGAGCAGCATCCCGAGCATCGCGACGACGAAGACGCTGCCGCTGAAGAAGACCGCCCTGCTCGCGGTGGCGCCGGAGGCCTCGATCGCGGCGAGCTCGCTCCTCCCCTGGCCTCGCTCCTCGCGGTAGCGGGAAACGACGAAGAGCGAGTAGTCGATCCCCAGCGCGAGACCCATGCCCGTGAGCATGTTGATGACGAACACCGAGAGCTCGAACTGCTGCGCGAGCAGCGCGGTCAGGCCGAGTGCGACGACGATCGCGACCATCGCCATCAAGAGCGGTATGAGGCCGGCGACGACCGCGCCGAAGACGAGAAGCAGGATGATGAGCGCAGCCGGCAGTCCGAACTTGAGCTCGCCGTTCTCCAGGTCCTCCTGCGAGAGGAGGTTGAAGTCGTGGTCGAGCGTCTCGGTGCCCGTGACCGACACGGCGAACGGGCCTTCTTCGGCGACCGCTTCGACTTTCTCGACGAGCGCCTCGGTCTCACCGTCGTCGGAGAGGGCGATCGGAATGATCGTCGCATGGCGATCCTCCGAGACGAGCGCCTCGCCGCCGTCGAGGTACGTGCGCGCACGCCCGAGGGCTGTGATCTCGCTCTCGGCGACGAAATCCCTGACGTAGCCCTCGAACCGGGGCGAGTCGACCGTGTAGTCCTCGGAGCGGATGACGACGACGTCGGTCACCGCCGTCGACGGATCCGGGGGGAACGCCGCGAGCCGAGCATCTTCGGCGCGGTCCGACTCCGGGTTGTTCGTCGGCGCCCCCTCGGTCGTGAGGCTGCCGCCGAGGAACACGGCGATCACGGCGATCGAGAGGACGGCGACAGTCGCCCACGCACCGAGCACCCGCCAGGGATGGCGGGCGCTGGCTGCGGCGAGGGGTCCCGTCCTCACGCAACCGACGGTAGCCCTCCGCAGGGCCGTCGCACATCGGCCCCCGGGCCCGAGTTGCGCTCCCCCCACAGGGGGATGGCAGCCGATTAGGTGGACTCGGCTCCGGGCGACACGACGCCGTGGTCGTACGCGAAGACGATCGCGGCAGCACGGTCGCGGACGCCGAGCTTGCCGAAGATGCTGCCGACGTGGGTCTTGACGGTGGCCTCGGCGACGAACAGGGCTGCCGCGATCTCGGCATTCGTCGCACCCCGCGCCATGAGCTGCAGCACTTCGTGCTCGCGGTCGGTGAGCTCCTCGAGCCGGGCCGCGTCTCGCGCGGCCGGGGCGACGGCCCGCCGATAGCGGTCGAGCAGTCGCGGCGCCACTCCCGGGTCGAACCATGCGCCACCGCCGGCGACCGCCCGCACCGCCACGATCAGGTCCTCGGCCGAGGAGTCCTTCAGCACGAACCCGGCAGCGCCCGCCTCGATCGCGCCCCACAGGACTTCGTCTTCGCCGAACGTCGTGAGCACCAGCACGGCGATCGGCTCGTCGAGGCTGCGCAGATGCGCCGTCGCTTGACAGCCGTCGAGCCCCGGCATGCGGACGTCCATCAGCACCACGTCCGGACGAAGGGCGGGAAGCTCCTCGATCGCTTGTCGGCCGTCGGCACACTCGGCGACGACGTCGAAGCCGTCGGTGGGCGAGAGAATTCGCGTCAGGCCGGCTCGCACGATCGCCTGGTCGTCGACGACGGCGACTCGGATCACGAGTTGCTCCCGTCTTCCACCGGAAGCTCGCACGTGACCCGCCAGCCGGCAGGTGTCGGGCCGGCGGCACACTGACCGCCGAGCGCAGTCGCCCGCTCCTGCATCCCGATCAGCCCGTATCCGGGTCGCTCCTGCCCCGAAACAGGTCGCGGGACGAGAGGCCCAGTGGTGTCGGCGACGAACGCGACTCGGCCGTTCTGCCAGCTCCAGCCCGAGCATCGTCCGCGCACGCGGCGCGTGGCGGGCGGCATTGGCCAGCGCCTCCTGGACGATCCGGTAGAGCGCGAGCCCGACGCCAGGTGGGATCCGTGACAGGTCTCCTCGCGTCCGCAGCTCGACGGCGAGGCCCCCGTCCCGTGCCTGATCGACGAGCGCGGGGATTTCGATCGCATTGGGGACGGGCGTCGCCACGCCTACCTCGTCCTCGCGGAGCAGCGCCACCGTACGACGCAGCTCCTGCATGCTGTGACGGCCAACCTCCTCTGCAGATCGCAGCGCCTCCTCTGCAGCATCCGCGTCGCGGCGGAGGACGTGCCGCGCACTCGTCACCTGGAGCATCATCCCGGCCAGGCCGTGACCGACGAAGTCGTGCACGTCACGGGCGATCCGACGGCGCTCGGCGTGGAACGCCTGCTCGGCCAGCTGGCGACGGGTGCCTTCGAGTTGGAGGACGAGTCGTTCCTGGCGAGCGACAGCGCGGCCGCACCACCCACGTGAACGCGATCGGCCACGATCCAGATGCCCACGGCGACCTCGGCGGGATCCTGGATCAGGGCCACGAGCACCGGCGAAGCCGCTGCGAGCGCGCCGAGCGCTGCCGCCGCGCCGACGGACGGCAACCAGCGCGAGGCCGCGAAGGCCAGCAGACAGACGTTGAACATGACTGGCTCGAGATGTCCCGACTCCTGCACCAAGACGGTCGGCACGACGATCGCGAGAGAGATGACTGCAAGCGGCACAGCGGGGACGAACGCCCACAGAGCGAAGGCGGCGATCGGCACGGCCGCGAGGATGAGATCGGCTGCCGACGACGGCTGGGTGATCGCCGCGACGAGGAGGAACGCGAGAGAGAACAACGGGACGACCCGGCGAAGGTCGTCAGCTTCGAACCACCCTCCACCGGACCCTGCAGCCACACAACGACTGTACTCCGCAGCTTCCGATGGGACCTCCTCCCCAGGGCGGAGCCGCGTACTCCGACCGGGAACGGAGTTCCGTCTCTTTAGACGACCGGCGGCGCCTCCACCGGGGCCGGGAGCTGCTCCGCCATCGCCTCGCGCTCCTGCGGCTGGATGCGGCCGGCCTTGATGTCCTCCGCCCAGTGGCAGGCGACGACATGGCCGTCCGAGAGCTTGCGCAGCGGCGGCGACTCCTCGGTGCAGCGCGTCGGCTGGATGTACGGGCAGCGCGTGTGGAAGCGGCAGGCGTGCGGCGGGTTCGCGGGGCTCGGCAGGTCGCCCGGGAGCAGGATCGCCTCGCGCTTGGCCTCGACCTCCGGATCCGGGATCGGCACCGCCGAGAGCAGCGAGATCGTGTACGGGTGGAGCGGGTTGTCGTAGAGCTCCTCCGCCGGCGAGATCTCGACGATCGTGCCGAGGTACATGACCGCGATCCGGTCGGAGATGTGCCGCACCACCGCCAGGTCGTGGGCGATGAAGAGGTAGGTGAGCTCGAACTCGCGCTGCATGTTCTCGAGCAGGTTGATGATCTGCGCCTGGATCGAGACGTCGAGCGCGGAGACCGGCTCGTCGGCGACGATGAAGTCCGGGTTGACGGCGAGCGCGCGGGCCACTCCGATCCGCTGGCGCTGACCGCCGGAGAACTCGTGCGGGTACCGGCTCGCGGCGTCCGCGGGAAGCCCGACGGTCGTGAGCAGCTCGCGCACCCTCCTCGCCGACCCGCGCCGGCCGCCCAGCCCGTGCACGCGCATCGGCTCGCTGATCATCCTTCCGACCGAGTGGCGCGGGTTCAGGGACGCGTACGGGTCCTGGAAGACCATCTGCATCTTCCGCCTCAGCGGCCGCAGCTCGGACTCGCCGAGCTCGGTGATGTCCTGGCCGTCGAAGACGATCCGGCCGTCCGTCGGCTCGTAGAGGCGGATGATCGCGCGGCCGACCGTGGACTTGCCGCAGCCGGACTCGCCGACCAGGCCGAGCGTCTCGCCCCGCTGGATCTCGAGCGAGACCCCGTCGACGGCCTTGATGTCGCCGACATGCCGGTCGAGGAAGACGCCGCTCTTGATCGGGAACCAGACCTTCAGGTTGTCGAGCGAGAGGAGCGAGCCGTTCGGGCTCATCGCGCGACCAGCGCCTGGCGCGACTGCTGCCACTCCTCCTCGGGCACCGGGTTGAAGCAGGCGACCTTGTGGCCCGGCTCGACCTGCTCGAGCGGCGGGACCTCCTTGCGCGACTGCTCGACCTCGTACCGGCAGCGCGGCGCGAACGGGCAGGCATTCGGCGGGAAGAGCATGTCTCGCGGTGCGCCCTCGATCGGCTGAAGCGCGGTCTTCCGCGCCGCGTCCAGCCGCGGGACGCTCTGCAGGAGCCCCAGCGTGTACGGGTGTCGCGGCTTGGCGAAAACCTGCCGCGCCGAGCCGGTCTCCATGAACATCCCTGCGTACATCACGTTCACGCGCTCGCACATGCCGGCGACGACGCCGAGGTCGTGCGTGATCAGGATCAGGGCGGTGTCGCGCTCGGCGACCAGCTCGCGGAGCAGGCCGAGGATCTGCGCCTGGATCGTCACGTCGAGCGCGGTCGTGGGCTCGTCGGCGATCAGCACCTTCGGCTCGCAGGCGAGCGCCATCGCGATCATCGCCCGCTGGCGCATCCCGCCCGAGAACTGGTGCGGATAGTCCTTCAGGCGCATCTTCGCGCTGGGGATCCCGACGCGGTCGAGCAGCTCGGCGGCCTGCTTGTTGGCCTCGTCCTTGTCCAGGTCGAAGTGGGTCTCGAGCGCCTCGCGGATCTGGCGGCCGATGGTGAGCACCGGATTCAGGCTCGTCATCGGGTCCTGGAAGATCATGGCGATCTCCTTGCCCCGGATCGTCCGCAGCTCGTCGTCCGAGAGGCCGACGAGGTCGCGGCCCTGGTAGCGCGCGGAGCCGGCGGTGACGCGGCCGGCGCGCGGGAGGATCCCGAGAATCGCGAGCGAGGTCACGCTCTTCCCGCAGCCGGACTCGCCGACGATCCCGAGCGTCTCGCCGGGCGCGACGTCGAACGAGATGCCGTTGACGGCGTGGATGATCCCGCGCGAGGTCCAGAAGCGGACCTCGAGATCCTCCACCGAGAGCAGCGGCTCGTTCACGCCCTCCCCCTGAACCTGGGGTCGAGGGCCTCGCGAAGCCCGTCGCCGATCAGGTTGAAGCCGAGCACCGAGATCACGATCGCGAGACCCGGGATCAGCGCGAGGTGCGGCGCGGACTGCAGGTAGCGCGTCGTGTCGGTCAGCATCGTCCCCCACTCCGGCGTGGACGGATCCTGCGGGCCGAGACCGAGGAAGCCGAGGCCGGCCACGTCGATGATCGCGGTCGCCAGGGCCAAAGTCCCCTGGACGATCACGGGCGACATCGCGTTCGGGAGGATGTGAGCCGAGAGGATCGACCGTCCCTTCACGCCGACGGAGCGCGCGGCGAGCACATAGTCGGCTTCGCGCGCCGCCAGGATCGAGCCGCGAAGGAGCCGGGCGAAGATCGGTATCTGCGTCACCCCGACGGCGACCATGATCTGCCAGAGCCCCTGCCCGAGGATCGCGACCAGCCCGATCGCGAGGAGGAGCCCCGGAATCGAGAGCATGATGTCCGCGCCGCGCATGATCACCGAGTCGACCCAGCCGCCGAAGTAGCCGGCCAGGGCGCCGAAGAAGGCGCCGAAACTGAGGCCGACGGCCGTGGCGACGAGCCCGATCAGCAGCGAGTAGCGCGCGCCGTAGACGACGCGCGAGAAGACGTCGCGACCCTGTTGGTCGAGCCCGAACGGATACTCGGCCGACGGCCCGGGGCAGCAGACCCCATCGAGGCGACTCAGGTCGCCGACCTGTGGATCCTCCGGCGCCACCCACGGCGCGAAGAGGGCCACGAGGAGGAAGACCGCGACGATCACGAAGCCGACGATCGCGCCGGGGTTGTGCCGGAGGCGGCGCCACGCCTCGTTCCAGAGGCCGCTCGGCGCCTCGAGCTCAAGCCCTCGTGCTTCGGCTTCAGCGACGCTCACGAGACGCTCAAGACACGCGGATCCTGGGATTGATGAGCGCGTACGAGATGTCCACCGCCAGGTTCACGAGCACGAAGACGAGCGAGACGAAGAGGATCCCGCCCTGCAGGACCGGGTAGTCGCGCTGCCGGATCGCCTCGACGAGCCAGCTGCCCATGCCGGGGAAGGCGAACACGGTCTCGGTCAGCACGGCGCCGGAGAGCAAGAGGCCGGCCTGGAGACCGATGATCGTCATGATCGGGAGCAACGCGTTCCGGAAGATGTGCCGCGTGTCCACGACGCGCGGCGAGAGTCCCTTGGCCCGCGCCGTCCGCACGTAGTCCTCGTTCTGGACGTCGAGAACGGCGGCGCGGGTGATTCGCGCGATGATCGCGAGCGGGATCGAGCCGAGCGCGATGGCCGGCAGGATCAGGTGCTTGATCACGTCCCAGAAGGCGGCGAGGTCACCGGCCAGCAGCGCATCGAGCGTGTAGAAGCCCGTCGGGTGCTCGATGTCGATCAGGACGTCGATCCGTCCCACGGTTGGTAACCATCCGAGCTCGACCGCGAAGACGTACTTCAGCAGGATCGCGAGGAAGAAGACCGGGATCGAGATGCCGAGCAGGGATAAGACCAGGCTCGAGTGGTCGACCCAGGTGCCGTAGCGCTTGGCGGCGACGAACCCGAGCGGGATGCCGAACGTGACAGCGAAGAGGAGCGCGGCGATCGTGAGCTCGATCGTGGCCGGGAAGCGCTCGCGGAGCTCGGAGGTCACCGGCCGCCGCGACCTGATCGTCGTCCCGAGGTCGCCGGTCGCGACCGTCTTCAGGTACTCCCAGTACTGGATGTGAATCGGCTCGTCGAGGCCGTACTGGTCCTCGATCTGCCTGATCGTCTCCGGCGTCGCCCGCTCACCGAGCAGCGACTCGGCCGGCCCGGCCGGCAGGGCCCTGATCCACAGGAAGACCAGGATCGAGAGCCCGAGCAGGATCGGGACGAGCAGGATCAGCCGGCGGACGATGAAACGGGCCACGCTTCAGCTCCCCCGCCGGCTGTCTGCTAGGTACTTCTCGTTAGTCGCTCCCCCCGCCGATCGTGACGGTATTGAAGAGCTCGTTCGTCGTCGGGCTCGGCACGAAGCCCTCGACGTCCGACCGGAAGGCCAGCGCAGGCTTCGTGTGCGCGTACGGGACGGCGGGCAGCTGCTCCATGATCAGCTGGTTCGCCTCCTTGTACATGTCGATCCGCGCCTGGCGGTCGGCCTCGATCTCCGCGTCGTCCAGCAGCTTGAACAGCTCGGGGTTACGGAAGCCGAACTGCGGGTTGAAGTCCTGGAAGAACGTCCCGATGAAGTTGTCCGCGTCGGCGAAGTCTCCGGTCCACCCGATCAGGTGCAGGGCGCCGGCGTTGCCCTCGTCCACGCGCCCGAGGTAGTCCGGATCCCACGGAGCCGTCTTGGGGACGACCTTGAAGCCGGACTTGTTCAGGCTGGCCGCCATTGCCTCGAAGTTGTTCTTCGGGTTCGGCATGTACGGCCGGGAGACGTCGCTCGGGTACCAGAACTCGACCTGAAGCGGCTGCTGCACGCCCGCTTCCTGCAGGAGCTGCTTCGCCCGCTCCGGGTCGTAGGGGTATTCCTCGACCGTGTCGGCGTAGCCCTCGACCTCCGGCGGCATCATCTGCTTCGCCACGACGCCGCGGCCGCCGTAGAAGTTGTCCACGACCGCCTGCCGGTCGAGCCCGTGGGCGACGGCCTGCCTGACCTTGAGGTTGTCCATCGGCTTCTGCGACTGGTCGATCCCGACGTACGCGACGTTGAACGCCGGCCGGTCGAGGATCTTCAGGTTCTCGTCACCCTCGATCGTCGGGATGTCCTGCGGCTCGACGAGGTCGTAGCCCTGGATCTCGTCGTTCTGGAGCGCCTGGAGGCGAGCCGCGTTGTCGGCGATCGGCCGGATGATCAGCTCGTCGAGCTTGGCCTTCTCGCCCCAGTAGTCCTCGTACCGCTTGAGGACGATGCGGTCCTCACGAGTCCAGGAGACGAACTCGAACGGGCCGGTGCCGATCGGATGCTCGGTGCCGAACGTTCCGCTCGGGCGGAAGCCGGTCTCCTCGTCGAGTGTGCCGGCGTCTGCGTTGAACTCCTCCAGCGCCTTCGGGCTCGCGATCGAGAACGCCTGCTGGACGAGTGCGCCGAGGAGTGAGGCCGACGGCCGGGTGAGCGTGATCACCGCGGTGGTCGGGTTGCGCGCCTCGCAGCTCTTGTAGAGCGGATCGGAGAGATCCTCGCTCTCGTTGTTCGCGAACCCGCCGAAGAACGCGCTGTAGTAGTAGCTCGCGCTCGGGCTCTGGGCCGGGCCCTTGAAGTTGTACCAACGGTCGAAGTTGAAGCAGACCGCCTCGGCGTTGAAGTCCGTCCCGTCGTGGAACTTGACGCCCTCACGGAGAGCGAAGGTGTACGTCAGCGCGTCCTCGCTGACCTCCCACTCCGTCGCCAGGCCAGGCGCGAGCTCCGTCGTCCCCGGCTTGAGGTTGATCAACGTCTCGAAGATCTGCGTGATCACCCGGATCGACTCGCCGTCCGAGACGAGCGCTCCGTCGATCAGGACGGGGTCGGCCGCTCCGGAGAAGACGAGCGTCCCGCCCGTCTCGCCTTCCGCGCCACCCTCTTCGTCGTCATCGCCGCCGCAGCCCGCCGCCCCGACGACCAGCAGCGCCATCGCGAGCAGCAGCAAAATCCTCTTGGACACCCGCCCCACTGTCAGCCTCCTGTCTCTCGCTCCGTGCCGAATTCGCGGCAAGTATAGGAACCGACGCCTGACGGGCGGTTTGGTTGGCGTTAAGTCGAGGAATGACCAGGGATCCGCCGCATTCCGTTCCACGTATGGGTCACGTAGTGACACTTCCCGAGGATCCGCGCGCCGCGAGGCTCGCAGCCGAAACGTTGCAGGCACTCGCTGCCGTGGAGCTCGACGCCGGCCAGGCCGAGGTGGCGGCCCGACTCCGCGGAGCGGCGCAGACCGTGCTCGTCGAGGGCGACACGGAACTCTCGCAGCGTGCGCTCGAGCTCGACTACGACCTGCTTCTGAACCTCGAGGAGTCGCTGGGCAAGGAGAAGGTGGAGGAAGAGTGGGCGGCCGGCCGTGAGGAAGGAACGGCCGCGCTCGATCTCGAGAGCCCCCAGGACGCCGGCTCGGACGAGCGGAGGCCGGCCCGTGGGCCGACCTCCATCGTCCTCTAGCTAGTTCGCGGAGACCGCGGCGAGGTCGCGGAGCGCGGCCAGCCGGGCCAGCGCCTGCGCCTCGAGTTGACGCACGCGCTCGCGCGTCAGGTCCAGCTCGTGGCCGATCGCCTCGAGCGTCCACGGCTCGCCCTCGAACCCGAAGCGGAGCTCCAGGATCCGCCGCTCGCGCTCCGGCAGCGCGTCGAGCGCGCGGCGGACGCCCTGCTTGCGCAGCGACTCCTCGGCCTCGTCGAACGGGTCCGCGGCTTCGCGGTCGGCGAAGAGGTCACCCAGCTCGCCCTCGTCGTCCGCGCCGACCGTCTGGTTCAGCGAGACCGACGCGTGGGCAGCTCCAAGCGCCTCGTCGACGTGCTGCATCGGGAGACCGGTCGCCTCGGCGAGCTCCTCCTTCGTCGCCTCCCGGCCCAGCTCGACCTCGAGCCGGCGCGCCGCGCGCGACAGCTTCTGCTGCCGCTCGACGACGTGGACCGGCACGCGGATCGTCCGCGCGTGGTTCGCCACGGCGCGCTGCACCGACTGGCGGATCCACCAGGTCGCGTAGGTCGAGAACTTGAACCCGCGCCGCCAGTCGAACTTCTCGACCGCGCGGTTGAGGCCCAGCGTTCCCTCCTGGATGAGGTCCAGGAACGGGACACCCAGGCCGCGGTAGCCCTTCGCGATCGAGACGACCAGGCGGAGGTTCGACTCGATCATGTGACGCTTCGCGAGCAAGTCGCCGCGCTCGATGCGCTTCGCGAGCGTGATCTCCTCGGCGGCGGTCAGCAGCTTGTGGCGGCCGACGTCCGCGAGGAAGAGCTGAAGGCTGTCCGCCGAGCCGACCATGGCGTCGGGATCGGGCTGCTTCGGCTTCTGCCTGGCCTGCGCGGCCTCCTCGGCGGCGGCCTCACGAATCTCGAGACCGATCGCCTCGAGCTCGCGCGTCAGCTGCTCCACGTCCTCTTCGCCGAGGTCGTGCTCGACGGCGAACGCCTCGAGCTCGACGGGCTCGATGTGGCCGCGCTCTTCGCCCTGCTCGATGAACGGGCGAGCCTGCTCGCTTTCCAGAAGTTCCTGAAGCTGATGCTGTGTCAAAGCGGTTCTCTACGTCCTTTCGACTGTTGCGGCAACCTGCTAACTCTAAGAGTCCGGTCGGACCTCAGCTTTCTGACTGTATGGCGCTTTTCCTCGTTTTTCCAGGGCAACAGGGCCGGTTCTCGGCCCACGCTCAGGAAAACGTGACCTCTCTTCCTCGTATTCCGGACGAGCGCGCTTTCCGGTTCGTCAGAACCAGCGCATGACGGCTTCTACCCTACGGAGACGCGGCGCTTCTGAAAAGGTTTGTCGAAGTCTTTTAACCGAATTTTCACTCGGCGGCGGCCGGCTGTTCTTCCCGCTCGACCTGCCCCTCTTCTTCGGCGTCCTGCTCCTGCTGGCGCCGCTTGCTGACGGGGAACTCGAACTCGACCTTCCCGTCTTCCTTGAGCAGGAGCCTGGCACGGAACGGCTTCCCAGCGCGTGAGCGGAACCCGGACAACACTTCGGTCGTCCTTCCATCGGCGAGGAGCTGTCGCGCGACCTCAGGAGTGAGCGTCCGGCCGGCGACGCGCTTCCAGATCACGAAGCCGCAACCTGGCTCCTCGCGGCTCTTCCAGCTCGTGCAGCCGTAGGCGCGTGAGTTCTCCTTGAGGATCTCGCCGGTCTCGGCGCCGCATTTCGGGCAGAGCCCGAGCTCGACGCGCTCGACCTTGATCTTGTCGTCCGGGAGGCTCGCGATCTGCTCGACGGTCGTCTTCGCGAAGCCGGCGATCCCGTCCATGAACACCGAGCGGTCGCCGTTGCCGTGCTCGATGTCCGAGAGCTGCTTCTCCCAGTCGCCCGTCAGCTCGGCGGAGGTGATCGGGTGCTCATCGAGCATCGTGACGACGCTCATGCCTTTCGGCGTCGGCTGGAGGTCCTTGCCGGCGCGCTCGATGTACTCGCGGCGGATCAGCGTCTCGATGATCTCGGCGCGCGTCGCCGGCGTGCCGAGCCCGCGCTCCTTCATCGCCTCGCGCATTTCCTCGTCGTCGACGAGCTTGCCCGCGGTCTCCATGCTCGAGAGGAGCGTCGCCTCGGTGTAGCGCGGCGGCGGCTTGGTCTCCTTCGCCTCGGCCTCCGCCTCGGCGCAGCGGACCTCCTGGCCCTGCTGGAGCGCGGGCAGCTCGCCCTCGCCCTCGGCGTCCTCGTCCTGCTTCGCCGGATCGGTGGCCTCGACGCCGTAGACGCCGCGCCAGCCGGCCTCGAGCGTGACCTTGCCGCGGGTGCGGAAGCGCTCGCCCTCGACCTCGGTGACGATCGTCGTGCGCGCATAGCGGGCCGGCGGGTGGAAGACGGCGAGGAACCGGCGCGCGACGAGGTCGAAGATCCTGCGCTCGTCGGGCGTGAACGCCGAGACGTCGTGCCCGATGTCGGTGGGGATGATCGCGTGGTGGTCGTCGACCTTCGCGTCGTTGACGACTCGCCCGAGCGGCAGCTGGTCGAGGCCGAGCACGAAGCGCGCGCCCTGCGCGTAGTCCGGGATCGGCACCAGCGTCTCGGCGGTCGGCTTCAGCTGCGGGACGAGGTCGCCGGAGAGCCAGCGCGAGTTGGTCCGGGGGTACGTGATCGCCTTCTTGCCCTCGTACAGCGACTGGGCGGCGCTCAGCGTCCTGCGCGCGGAGAAGCCGAAGCGGCCGTTCGCGTCCCGCTGGAGGGCGGTCAGGTCGTAGAGGAGCGGTGCGCGCTCGGAGTGCTCCTTGCGCTCGACCGACTCGACCCGTCCGGTCTTGCCCGTGACCTTCTCGACGATCTCGTCGGCGCGCTTGCCGTCCTTGAGGCGGGTCTCGTCGTCCTCGAACCAGAGGCCGTTGTAGCGCGGGTCGAACGTGGCGTGGACGAGCCAGTACGGCTCCGGCGTGAACGCCTGGATCGCGCGCTCGCGCTTGACCATCATCGCGAGCGTCGGAGTCTGGACGCGGCCGAGCGAGACGACACCGGCGCCCCAACCGCGACGGGTCGTCGCTGCGCGGGTCGCGTTCATGCCTACCAGCCAGTCCGCCTCCGAGCGCGACCGCGCCGCGTCGCGGAGCGGCTCCAGCTGGTCGGCGGGGCGAAGGCTCTCGAAGCCCTCGCGGATGGCCGCCTTGGTCATCGAGTTGATCCAGAGCCGGTCGACCGGCGTGTCGACGCCCGAGGTCTCGTAGATGTGCGTGAAGATCAGCTCACCCTCACGCCCGGCGTCGCAGGCGTTCACGACGCGGTCGACGTCCTTTCGCTTCAGGAGCTTGTGGATCAGGTTGAGCTGCGTCGCGGACTTCTTGTCGCGCGGGCGAACCTTGAACTCCTCCGGGACGATGGGGAGGTTGTCGAGCTTCCAGGACTTCCAGGCAGGGTCGTAGTCCTCGGGATCGGAGAGCTCGAGGAGGTGGCCGACCGCGAACGTGACCACGTAGTCGTCGGACTCGTAGAAGTTCTTGTGCTCGTCGAACGAACCGGGAAGAGCACCGACGATGTCACGTGCAACGGAGGGCTTTTCTGCGATGACCAGGGTCTTCATCGCGCCACACCGTAGCGAAGTGTGTCAACCACGCAGTCCCGGGGACAGGGATACTCCCCGGCCGTGAAATCACGCATGTACCACTTCATCGGGGCCGTCTCGGCCGGGCCGGTGCGGCGGATCTTTCGCTTTCGGAGCAAGGGTGAGGAGCACCTTCCACGCGAAGGCGGCTACGTCCTTGCCGCCAACCATCAGTCGAACCTGGACCCCTGGCCGCTGGGCATCCCGTTGTACCCAGACCGGCAGCTGCGCTTCATGGCCAAGTCCGAGATGTACGTTCCGCCGGTCAAGTGGGTCCTCGAGTCTGCCGGCGCGTTCCCCGTTCGCCGTGGGATGGGAGACGAGGAGGCGATCCGCAAGGCCGGCGAGCTCGCGAAGGCGGGCGAGGTCGTCGCGATCTTCCCGGAGGGGACGCGGCGCAACAAGGGGGTCACGAAGAAGCACAAGGCGCGGCCGCGCACCGGGGCCGCACGTGTGGCGCTCCAGGCCGGCGTTCCGCTCGTGCCGGCGGCGATCGGCGGGACCGAGAGCCTGCTGAAGCTCGGGCCGCTTCGTGTCGCGTACGGCCCGCCGGTCGACCTCTCGGACCTGGACACCGAAGACATCCGGGGGAGCTCGAAGATCGCGACCGAACGGCTGATGGACGCGATCCACGAGCTGGAGAAGACGCTATGAGCCGGCCGCTGCTCGTGGTCGACGGGGACTCGCTGGCGCATCGCGCCTACCACGCGCTACCGAAATCGATCAACCAGAATGCCGTCGTCGGGTTCACGAACATGCTCGTTCGCCTCTGGGAGATGGAGGAGCCTCGGACCGTCTTCGTCGGCTGGGACACGCTCACGGTTCCGACGTACAGGCATGAGGCGCTGCCGGGTTACCAGGCGGGGCGCGTCTTCGACCAGAGCCTTCTCGATCAGCTCGACATGCTGCCGCAGCTCGTCGAAGCGCTCGGCTTCGCCTACGGAAAGGCGCCGGGCTACGAAGCCGACGACTTCGTCGGCGCCGCCGTGAGGTCCGAGGAGGACCGCGGCGGCACCGCAGTCGTCGTGACCTCCGATCGGGACATGTTCCAGTTGGCCAGTGACCGGACCGTCGTCGTGACCCCGGTGCGCGGTGTCACCGAGCTGGCGCGGATCGGGCCGGCCGAGGTCCGCGAGCGCTACGGCGTCGAGCCCGGGCAGGTTCCGGACTTCATTGCGTTGCGCGGCGACCCGTCCGACAAGATCCCCGGCGCGCCGGGCGTCGGGCCGAAGACCGCCGCCTCGATCCTCAACCAGTACGGCTCGCTCGACGCTGCCTTGGAGGCCGGTCGCTTCCCGAATCTGCGGGAGGAGTTGGAGCTCTACAGGCGAATTGCCACGGTCGACGCCTCCGCTCCTCTCCCTCCCCTGAACGATCAGTCCCCTGCGTGGGCGGAGGCGTCCTCCCTCCTCGACTCCTGGGGCCTGGGCAACCTCGCCGGGCGAATTGCTGCTCGTTCGGCATAGCGCACCGGAGATCGACCCGTCGGTGCCGTCCGAGGAGTGGCGGCTGAGCGATGAAGGGCGGCGGCGGTGCGGGCCGCTGGCAGAACGGCTCGCCGGGTACGAGCCGCGCGCGCTGCTGGCCAGCACCGAGCCGAAGGCGCGGGAGACCGCTGAGCTCGCGGCGCCGGTGCTCGGGCTCCAGGTGCAGCTCTCGGATGGGCTGCGGGAGACGGCTCGTCGCTCAGTGGGCTGGCTGGCGCCGGAGGAATTCGATCGGGGGATCCGGGAGCTCTTCGAGCGCCCGGGCGAGGTGGTCTTCGGCGAGGAGAGCGCAGCGGAGGCGCTGGCGCGGTTCCAGGGAGCTGTCGCCGGCCTGGAGGAGCCGGCCGTCGTCGTCACGCACGGGACGGTGCTCAGCCTCTATGCAGCCGCGCTGGACGGCCGCGACCCGTACCGAGCTCTGGCGTGGTCTCGAGCTTCCCGACGTCGTGGAAATCCCATAAGTCCCATGGAGCTCGTGAGCCACCCCGACATGGCACGGCTCCACCCGACGGGCGACCATCCGGAGCGGCAGGAACGGCTCCGCGCGCTGCACGAGCGCTTCGAGTTCCGCGAGGCGGCGCCCGCATCGAAGGACGACATCCTCCGCTGCCACACCCCTGAGCTGCTCGAGCTCGTTCGCGGCATCGACCGCCCGTCCATGGTCGACCTGGACACCGTCGCCTCGGAGACGACGTACGACGCCGCGATGCTCGCTGCGGGTGCGGCGATCGAGGCGGTGCGAAGCGGCGGCTTCGCGCTCGTCAGGCCGCCCGGGCACCACGCGACGCCGGACACCGTGATGGGCTTCTGCTTCTTCGACAACGTGGCCGTCGCGGCCAGGTACGCCCAGGCGGAGCTGGGGGTCGAGCGAGTCGCGATCCTCGACTGGGACGTCCACCACGGGAACGGCACCGAGGACATCTTTCGTTCCGATCCGACGGTGCTCTTCGTGTCGATGCACCAGTGGCCGTTCTATCCCGGCACGGGCGGGCCGGACGATCAGGGCGACACGCTCGTGAACCTGGCCCTTCCGGCCGGCTCCACGGACGAGGACTACCTGGCCGCGTGGGACGAGCGCGTCGAGCCGGCAGTTCGGGCGTTCGAGCCCGACCTCGTGCTCGTCTCGGCGGGCTTCGACGCCCACGAGGAGGATCCGATCGCGCAGATGCTCGTCACGGAAACTGGCTTCCGCGAGCTGGCGCGCCGCTCTGCCGCCTTCGCGCCGAGAACCGCAGCAGTCCTCGAGGGCGGCTACGTGGCCGCGACGCTGCCCGACCTCGTGCAGGCGGCGCTGGACGGGTTCGAAGCCTGAAAACGCGCCTGGGCCTCTAGTCCGTGTCGCCGGCCTCGTTCTCGCTGTCGCCCTCGACGGAGAGGACTTGGAAGCTCGTGTCGAGGTGGACGTCGACGGTCTCGCCGCTCGACTTCGTCACTTCGACCTCCCATGCCCCTTCCTCGTCACCGCGCTCGACCTCGTTGGCGGTTCCGCCGCCGAGATAGGCCACCGCGGCCTGCCGGGCACGGTCTGCGCCCGGGCCGCTCGCGGTTCCCTCGCCGTCGTCGCCGCCGCCGGCCCAGGCGTATGCGCCACCGCCGACCGCGACCGCTACGAGTGCAACTCCGATCGCCAGCAATGTCCTGTTCCTGTTCATGCCCCGAAGGTACCCAGTCGACGTGAAACGACCATGAGAGCGTTCTCTCATCAGGCACTCATGTTCGCCCTGCCACGATTCACACATGCGCGTATTGGTCGTGGAGGACGAGCCCAAGATGGCCGGGCTGATCCGCCGCGGCCTGTCGGAGGAGGGCTACAGCGCCGACGTGGCCGCAACGGGAGACGACGCGGTCTGGATGGCGCAGGCCACCGAGTACGACGCGGTCGTCCTCGACGTCCTGCTCCCCGGCCGCAGCGGCTTCGACGTCTGCCGTGAGCTGCGACGGGCCGGCATGTGGGCTCCTGTCCTGATGCTCACGGCGCGAGATTCGGTGGACGATCGTGTGGCCGGGCTCGACGCGGGCGCCGACGACTACCTGACGAAGCCGTTCTCTTTCGCCGAGCTGCTGGCGCGGCTCCGGGCGCTGGCGCGTCGGCCGGCCGTCGAGCGTCCGACGGTGCTGGAGGTCGGAGACCTGCGCCTCAACCCTGCCACGCACCAGGCCTGGCGGGGCGAGACCGAGCTCCAGCTCTCGGCGAAGGAGTTCCGCATGCTCGAGGCCTTCATGCGGCGCCCGGGACACGTGCTCTCCCGGCTGTACCTGCTCGACCACTGCTGGGACTACGGCTACGAGAACCGGTCGAACGTCGTCGACGTATACGTCCGCTACCTCCGCGAGAAGGTGGACCGCCCCTTCGGACGGACGTCGCTCGAGACGGTGCGCGGGTCCGGCTACCGGCTGCGCGACGAATGAGCGGACTCCCGATCCGCGTGCGCCTCACGCTGGCCTTCGCCGTAGCGATGGCCGTTGTACTCGCTGCAACCGGTGCATTCGTCTACTTCCGTCTCCAGTCGTCGCTCGACGAAGGGATCGAGGAGGCGCTCGACGCGCGTCTTGCCGACGCCGTGGCCCTCGCGCGGACGGGCGAGACCGGCCGTCGCGCCGACGAGGAGGGGTTCACGACGATTGTCGCCGGAAAGATCTCCGCGGTGCCGCGCGACCGCATCGAGGGCGGGATGCGGACAAGGGGCACGACTGTCGACATCGACCTCGGCAGACGCACCGTGCTGGTCGGAGCGTCGCTCGCGGACCGCGACGAGGCGCTGTCCGAGCTGCTGACGCAGCTCCTCATCGTCGCGCCGATCGCGCTTCTGCTCACGTCGCTGCTTGGGTACTGGCTCGCCGGCGCTGCGCTCCGGCCGGTGGAGGCGATGCGCTCCGAGGCCACCGCGATCTCGGGCTCGGAGCCGGGGCGCCGGCTCCCCGAAGGGCAGGCGAAGGACGAGATCTCCCGTCTCGCTGCCACGCTGAACGAGATGCTCGGGCGCCTCGAGCGCGCGATCGAGCGCGAGCGGAGCTTCGTCGCGGACGCGAGCCACGAGCTCCGCACGCCGCTGGCGCTGCTCCAGGCCGAGCTCGAGCTGGCGCTGCGCAAGCCAAGGACGGGGCCTGAGCTGGAGGAGGCGATTCGCTCGGCCGGCGCCGAGACCGAGCGGCTGGTCCGCCTTGCGGAGGATCTCCTCGTCCTCGCCCAGGCGGACGACGGGCGCCTGCCGCTGCGCCGCGAGGCCGTTCGCGCCGGAGAGCTCCTCCACGCGGTTCGCGAGGCGTTCCAGTCACGCGCGGAGGCGGCCGGCCGCTCGATCGAGGCACTGAACGGAGACGGGATCGTCCTCGACGCCGACCGGCTTCGCCTGGAGCAGGCGCTCGGCAACCTGGTGGACAACGCACTCCGCCACGGCGCGGGCGCGATCCGTCTCGATGCAGTCGAGCACGACGGCCGGGTCGAGCTACACGTCCGCGACGAAGGGCCGGGTCTGCCACCGGACTTCCTGCCCCACGCCTTCGAGCGCTTCAGCCGCGCTGATGCTGCCCGGACAAGCGGCGGTGCCGGTCTCGGGCTCGCCCTCGCCTCCGCGATCGCCGAAGCTCACGGCGGGTCGGCCCAGGCCTCAAGCAGCACGGCTGATATCTGGCTGTCTATCCCGAGGCGCTAGCGATTCGACAGAGGCTAACATCGGTTTCCGTTGTGACCGTGGAGTCTCCCGGCCTGGTACACGACGCGTTCGTGTACTCGTCGGACGAGGAGTTCCTCGCCGGCGCCCTGCCTTTCCTCGAGGAGGGCATCGACCTTCGCGAGCCGATCATTGCGGCGCCGACGCCGGCCAACGGCGACCTGCTCCGAGCCAGGCTCGGCCGAGGGGCGAAGGCGGTCGACTGGGCCGAGGGCCATGAGGCGCATCGCACGGTCGAGCGACTTGCGATCCTCCTCCAGTTCATCGACCGGCAGCAGAACCGCGGCGTCGCCCGCATCCGGGTTTTCGGTGAGCCCTGCTGGCCGCCCCGCGGCGGGCCTGGCGTGGCGGAATGGAAGCGGTACGAGTCGTTCCTGAACGTGGCGCTTGCCGATTACCCGATCTGGATGGTGTGCCCCTACGACGCGAACCGGCTCTCGCAGGACATCGTCGAGGACGCGCTTCTGACGCATCCCGCAATCGGTCACGGCGCCGGCCGGACGCCCTCGCCCGGCTACCTCGAACCCTCGGAGTTCGCGAAGCGAATCGACGACGTTCCTCTTCCGCGGCCGCCGGAAGATGCGAGCGAGCGCTACTTCGGCCACGCCGGTGCCGTGCGCCGCTTCGTCGGCGTCGAGGCCTACGCCGCCGGTCTCCCCGAAGACCGGCGCAACGACGCAGTGCTGGCGGCCGGAGAAGTCGCCGCGAACGTCTTCCTGCATGCCGCCGACGTTGCCCGCGTCCGTACCTGGCCCACGGACGACAGCTTCGTCTTCGACATCGACGACACCGGCGACGGGATCCGAGATCCATTCGCCGGCTACACGATCGCCGGCCCGCTCGAGCTGGGCGGCCGCGGCCTGACGATCGCTCGGCGGCTGGCGGACGTGGTCGAGATTCGGACGACGTCCACCGGCACCCTCGTTCGCCTGCACTTCAGCCGCGACTGAAGCGAATCAGCTCCTCTCGCCCGGCGCCGCGAAATCCCAGTTGGCGTGGATCGCCGTCCGTTGCCGCGACCCCGGAATTGAGCTGTCCGGGTCGGCCCGGGAGTCCCCGCAAGGCCACCGGTCGACCCTGCTCTAGCAGGCGTGCCCGCCCGGGAGCTCGCCGAGCATGCTGGGCACTAACGCCGTCCTGGCACAGGTGATGAATGGCGAGGCGTCTTAGAATGGGAAAGCCCCGCATTTGCGGGGCTTTCCTTTAGCAGACCTGTAAGCCGGATTCTGTCTTGGATGACCATCTCTCTAGGCCGGCGGTTTCCCGACGGCTCGAGCGGCGCACCCGGCTCCTCGGCGGGCAGCGTCGACGGAGCCTGCTTCGCCTTGCACCGGACGGGGTTTGGCAAGCCACCGCGTCACCGCGATGCTGGTGGGCTCTTACCCCACCTTTTCACCCTTACCCTAGGCGTCTCCGGAGAGTGTTTTTCGCCTCTGGCGGTTTCCTTTCTGTGCCACTTTCCATCGGCTTTCGCCGCCTGGGATTTCCCCAGCGTCCTGCCCTGCGATGTCCGGACTTTCCTCGGACCGGCTCTGGGCCGGCCCGCGGTCACCCGGTCTGCAAGCCCAATTGTAGCCCGGCTTTCTCGGCTTTCGGGTCCCGCAGCCGGAACCCGCACTCCGGGCAGCAGATCGACCCGTTCGAGCGCAGCACGAACTCGCCGCAAACGAGGCACTCGAGGCTTGCTCCCCGCAAGAGGGCGACCAGTTCTTGGTCGAGCGTCCGGTTGAGCGGGGCGACCACGGCGCTCATACCGTCCGGAAGACCCCCACGACCTTGCCCAGGACCGCCACGTACGGCGCGTAGATCGGCTCGAGGTCGTCGTTCTCGGGCTGGAGCCGGATCCGGTCTCCCTCTCGGAAGAATCGTTTGACCGTCGCCTCGTCGGCGCTCTCGTCCTCCCCGGCAAGGGCGACGACGATGTCGCCGTTGCGGGCGTCCTGGCGCCGCTGGACGACCACGATGTCCCCGTCGAGGATTCCGGCGTTCACCATCGAGTCGCCCCTGACCCGCAGCAGGAAGTCGGCGCCGGCCGAAAGCGGCTCGGGCACGCCGAGCTCCTCTTCGATGTTCTGGTCGGCGAGGAGCGGTCCGCCGGCCGCGATCTGACCGACGAGCGGCAGGCGGCGCATCTCGACGTCGGCAGTCCTGTCCGGCCGCCTCCGGTCGGCGAGCTCGATCGCCCGCGGCTTGGTGGGGTCGCGCTTCAGCACACCGTCCCGCTCGAGCTGTGCGAGGTGAGCGTGGACGGTCGAGGGCGACCGCAGGCCGACGGCCTCGCCGATCTCCCGGACTGTGGGCGGATAGCCGTGGTCGTCGACGTACTCGTGCAGGTACTCGAGGATCGCGCGCTGCCGCTCGGTCACTGGGTGCCTCCTCTCGCGAACATGTGTTCGATTACGGTAGCTAGGCGCCCGGACGGCGTCAAGAACGGCTGCTCAGCGGAGGAACCCGAGCAGCTCTGTCGCGAGTGCCTCGGGCGCCTCCTCGGACATGTGGTGGCCCGAGTCGATGCTTCGGACCCGCAGATCGTCGGCCCACTCCGCCCAGATCGGCCGGAGATCGCCGTAGAGCTCCTCCGCATCGTCACGCCGCGCCCAGAGCACGAGAGTCGGACACTCGACCTTCCGACCGGCGCGGCGGTCGGCCTCGTCGTGGCTGCGGTCGATCCCGAGGCCGGCCCGGTAGTCCTCGACCATCGCGCGCACGGTCTCCGGGTTGTGGATCGCCTTGCGGAGATCCTCGAATGCCTCCTCCCCCATGTGTTCGGGGGTGGCCGTGTACCACGCATCCGGGTCCCGGTTGATCCAGTCCTCTGCCGGTTTGTTGGTCTGGCCGAAGAAGAACCAGTGCCACCAGGCGGAGGCGAAGCGCGCGTCGGCCCGCTCGAGCGCCGCGACGATCGGGACAGCGCCCATGAACACCAGCTGTGTCACCGACTCCGGCTGGTCGAGCGCGGCTCTGAGGGCGACATAGCTGCCGCGGTCGTGGCCGACGACGGCGAAACGCTCGTGCCCGAGACGCCGCATGAGCGCCACGACGTCTCTCGCCATCGCGCGCTTGGAGTATGGCTCGTGGTCGTCGGTCGTCGGAGGCTTCGACGACTCTCCGTAGCCGCGAAGATCCGGGCATACGACCGTGTGCTGAACAGCCAGCAACGGCGCGACTTTGTGCCAAGTCACATGCGTGCGTGGGTGGCCGTGGAGGAGGACGACCGGCGAGCCCGCCCCGCCGTGACGCACGCGGAGCGTCACCTCACCGACGTCCACGAACTCGAGCTGGAATCCCTCGAACACGACCCCGTCCTATGCGCTGGAGAGGACTTGAACCTCCACGGGCCGCAAAGCCCACAAGGCCCTCAACCTTGCGCGTCTACCAATTCCGCCACCAGCGCGCGCGAGTCAGTGTAGCCGCGGTGCCGCGCTATTCGAGGACGCGGAAGAGCAGGACCGTGTTGAGCCCGAAGATGAGTGCGACGACGATCGTGACCCGCGTCAGGTTCCGTTCCACGATGTGTGTCCCGCCCTGCGAGGTCGGCACGAAGCCCATCCCGCCGAGGCCCGCCTCGCGCCCCGAATGGAGCAGCACGAGGATGATCAGCGCGATCGAGACGATGAAGTGGAAGAAGACGAGCCCGGCCTGCGTGAACTGAAAGAGCAGCACGGGTGACCAGGGTACCAGCGGCCTAGCGGGCTCCCAGGCTGCGGATCTCCGCGATCAGGTCGGTCGAGATCTTGTCCTTCGTGATGTACGCCGCAGCTCCCGCCTTTCGCGCCCGATCGACGTCGCCGGGCGTCGTCCCTCCGGTCAGGATCAGCACGCAGGCGTTCGGGTCACGCTCCCGGATCCGCGCCGTCGCGTCGATCCCGTCCATGATCGGCATGCTCACGTCCATCAGGATCACGTCCGGCTCGAGCTCGGCCGCCAGGCCGACGCCGACGCGTCCGTTCTCCGCGGTCGCGATCACCTGGATCCCGTCCTCGGCGGACAGCATCGCCTGGATCATCTCGACGAAGACCGGCTCGTCGTCGACGACGAGAACGCCGATCTCGCTCGGCAGGGCGGCGGCAGATTCCATCAGGAAGGCTCCGATTTTTCCAGGTTAGGCTTTCAATTGTGCCGACTGCCGACGTTCGTGCGCAGATTCAGAAACTCCTCGTCACCGGCGACAACCGGCTGAAGCAGGGTGTCGCCCCCGAAAAGGTGCGCGGAAGCTACGCGCAGGCGCTCGAGCTCGCCCGCGAGGCGGGCCTGGAGGAGACGGTCAGGCCGCTCGTCGAGCGCCGCCTGGCCGATCTCGAGCGGCTCGCTGGAGAATCTCCTCCACCCGATCCGCCTGCCGCCTGAGGTCGTGCTGTTCCGCCGCCGCTCGGGCCGCCGGGTTCGGGCGAGGCAGTGCTGCCGCCGCTCGTAGGCCCCGGGCGATGTCCCCCAGATCGGTCGGATCGACGAGCGCGCCGGCCGCCGCGGGGACGAACTCCGGCGGAGCGCCGACCCTGGTTCCGACGACGGAACGGCCGGCGGCCATGCCCTCGAGGAGCGCGAGCCCGAACGGCTCGATCAGACTCGGCTGGCAGACGACATGGGCGCGTGCGACCCGGTGCGGGATCTCGTCGTGGGCGACACGGCCGGTCACGGTCACCCCGGGCCGCCCCTCGATCTCCGCGCGCAGCGGCCCGTCGCCCACGTACGTCAGCGTGCCGGAGCCGACCTGCCGGAAGGCGTCGGCGAGGCGCACGACGTTCTTCCGCTCGATGAGCGACCCGATGCAGAGATACGCGGTCGGGCCCTCGGGCGCCGGCTCGACGCGGAACCGCTCCAGGTCGACGCCGCAGTCGACGACCTCGACCTTGCCGCGCGCCTCGGGCACCTTCGTCTCGAGCTCGCGCCGGAGGTAGTGCGAGACCGCGACCACCGCCGCTGCGCGACGAACCACGTAGCGGGTGGCCGCGCCGATCCCGGGGAAGGCGCCGATGTTCCGGACGTCCCGTCCGTGGGCCGTCACGACGAGCGGCGCGCGGGACGCGAGTGCGGCGAGCATCCCGGTCGGGACGAGAAAGTGCGCATACACGACGTCGGGCCGGAAGCTGCGCGCGGCGCTGAGCGCGTCACGGCCGAGCCGCAGGTAGCGCGCCTTGCCACCGGCGCGACTGTCGAGGACGGCGCGCTCGATCTCGTGGCCACGACGGGCGAGCTCCTCCTCGAGTGACTGAACGAACACGCCGAGGTCGGGGTCGTCCGGCCCCGGATACATCTGCGAGACGAGCAGGATCCGCATCCGCGGACAGCGTATGGCGGCGAGCCCCCGGCCGCTTCGGACCGGTCCTGGGTCTGACCCCCAGCCGTGGCCCGAATGGCGGTGCCTGGCGGCCGGCGCCGCTCAACCATCGCGGGCCGCCGGCGATTTCCACAGTGCGACCGGCCGCTTCGGCCGCGTCTTGGGGTCAGACCCCAAGACGCCGCTCTCGGAGACAGGCCGGGCTATGCCCGCTGAGCGTCGTACGTGCCGTACTCCTCGCGCAGGATCTCGCAGATCTCGCCCACCGTGCACCGCAGCCGCAGCGCTTCCCGCATCGGCGCCAGGAGGTTCTCGTCCGTGCGCGCCACGCGCCGGACCTCCTCCAGCGCCCGCTCGGCCGCCTCGCCGTCGCGCTCGGCCCGGACCCGAGCCGTGCGCTCGAGCTGCCGCCGCTCCGCCTCCGGGTCGAGCCGGTGGAGCTCGATCGGCTCCTCCTCGTGCTCCTGGTACCGGTTGACGCCGACGATCACGCGCTCGCCCTGCTCGACCTGGCGTTGGTACTGGAACGACGCCTCCTCGATCTCCCGCTGGACGAAGCCCTGCTCGATCGCCGCGACCGCCCCGCCGATCTCGTCGACCCGCTCGATCAGCTCCCACGCCGCCTCCTCGAGCTCCGTCGTCAGCGCCTCGATGAAGTACGAGCCGCCGAACGGGTCGGCCGTATCGGTGCCGCCCGCCTCGTGGGCGAGGATCTGCTGCGTCCGGAGCGCGATCTTGGCCGAGCGCTCCGTCGGCAGCGCCAGCGCCTCGTCGAACCCGTTCGTGTGGATCGACTGTGCCCCGCCGCCGACTGCCGACAGCGCCTGGATCGCGACCCGGACGATGTTGTTCTCCGGCTGCTGCGCCGTCAGCGTCGACCCACCGACCTGCGCGTGGAAGCGGAGCGCCATCGCCTTCGGGTTCGTCGCCCCGAAGCGCTCCTTCATGATCCGCGCCCACAGCCGCCGGGCGGCGCGGAACTTCGCGATCTCCTGGAAGAAGTGGTTGTGCGCGTTGAAGAAGAACGAGAGCCGTTCGCCGAACTCGTCCGGCGAGAGCCCCGCCCCGACCGCGGCCTCGGCGTAGGCGATCCCGTTGGCGAGCGTGAACGCGAGCTCCTGCACCGCGGTCGAGCCGGCCTCGCGGATGTGGTACCCGGAGATCGAGATGGTGTTGAACCGCGGGAGCCGCTCGTGGCAGTACGCGAACAGGTCCGTCGTGATCCGCATGGTCGGGCGCGGCGGGTAGATGTAGTTGCCGCGCGCGCAGTACTCCTTGAGGACGTCGTTCTGGACAGTGCCGCGCAGCTGCGCGCCCGGAACGCCCTGCTCCTCGGCGACGAGCTCGTAGAGCAGGAGCAGCAACGCCGCCGGCGCGTTGATCGTCATCGACGTCGAGACCTCGTTCAGCGGGATCCCGTCGAAGAGCAGCTCCATGTCGGCGATCGAGTCGATCGCGACTCCGGTGCGGCCCACCTCGCCGGCGGCGCGCGGGTCGTCGGAGTCGTAGCCGAGCTGGGTCGGCAGGTCGAAGGCAACCGAGAGCCCGGTCTGCCCGCGGTCGAGCAGGTAGCGGAACCGATGGTTCGTCTCCTCGGCCGAGGCAAAGCCCGCGTACTGCCGGATCGTCCACGGTCTGCCGCGGTACATGTCCCGGTACGGCCCGCGGGTAAACGGGTACTCGCCCGGGAGCTCGAGCTCGAGCCCCTCGACGTCGTCCTCGGTGTAGACCGGCTTGATCTCGATCCCGGAGTCGGTCTCGCGTCCTTCTTCGGCGGTCGCCATGGAGGAATCGTACGTCCGGCCGCACAAAGAGCCTCTATGCGGCGCGTCCTCCCGCTCGCAGCCCTGGCCGCAATGGCCCTCGCCGGCCCTGCTTGGGGAGCTGAGGTCGTGACGCTCTCTGCGCAGCCCTCGGTTGTCGCGTACGACGGCCTCGTCCGTTTTACGGGTGGGACGGTTCCGCTTGCGGAGGTGTTCCTCGTCCAGCGGCTTCCCAGTGGATGGACCGTGATCGCGCAGACCAGGGCCGGAACCGACGGCGTCTTCGTCTTCGAGCGCCGGGCGCGCAAGCCGGGCGTCTTCCAGGCGCGGATGGTCGGCGTGGAATCGGGCCAGGTCGCGACTCGCATCCGGCCGCAGCTTCGCGCGCGGCTCAACGGCTCGATCGTCACCGGGCGGGTGCTGCCTGCGCGGGCCGGCTCGGTCGTCCTTCGGGTGCAGGGACGGACACGGAGACTCCGCGTCGGGTCGGCCGGCCGGTTTCGCGCTCGGCTCGGGATGCTCCGCGCCGGCAAGCACGCGGTGCGCGTCTCGGTTCGCCCGGCGCCCGGTTACGTGGGCGTTCTGCGCCGCTTCGCGCTGCGCATTCACCGCCCAAGCCTCCGGGTTGGCTCGCACGGACCGGGCGTGCTCGCGCTGAAACGCCGCCTTGCCGAGTTGGGCTACGCGCTTCCGTCCATCGACTCCGGGTACGGCCACGCGACCTCCGAGGCGGTGCTTGCCTTCCAGAAGGTGCACGGGCTGCCGCGGACCGGACGCGTCGACCGGCGCTTGTGGCGAGTCCTGGTCGGCGCCTCGCGACCCCGGTCACGCGTCCCGCGCGGCGACTATCTCGAGGTCAGCAAGTCACGCCAGACTCTCTACGAGGTGCGGGATGGAGAGGTCCAGCGCGTGATCCACGTCTCCACCGGCGCGACAGGCAACACCCCCGTCGGTACCTGGCGGGTCTACCGCGAGGTCTTCGGCTGGGACTGGGTGCTCTACCACCCCATGTACTTCCTGCGCGGGTTCGCGATCCACGGGTACCCATCGGTGCCGGCGTGGCCGGCGAGCCACGGCTGCGTGCGTATCCCGCTCTGGCTGGCGAGCGGGCTTCGCGAGCGTTGGGGCTACGGCTCGGTCGTACGCGTGTATAGCTAGGCGCATGCGCATAACGGTCAGGCTCTTCGCCGGTCTGCGCGAGCGCGCCGGGTGGAGCGAACGCGAGCTCGAGGCGGCGTCGGTACGCGACGTTTGGTCGCAACTCGGGCTCGGCGAGGAACCGGCCGGCCTGCTCTACGCGGTGAACCAGGAGTACGCGGACCGTTCGACCGTGCTTTCGGAGGGCGACGAGGTCGCGATCATCCCGCCCGTCTCCGGCGGCGCGTTCAGGTTGGCGGACAGCCCTCTCGACCTGGCCGCCGTGGTCGCGGAGGTCGAGGACGATCGCGCCGGCGCGATTGCGACCTTCCAGGGAACGGTGCGCCGGCAGTCGCGCGGCCGGCAGGTGATCGCGCTCGAGTACGAGGCCTACGCAGGCATGGCCGAGAAGGTCATGGGCGAGATCGCCGAGGCGGCGAAGGAGCGCCACGATCTCTGCGAGGTCGCGATTGCGCACCGGACCGGCCGCTGCGAGGTCGGGGACGTCTCGGTCGTGATCGCCGTCTCGGCCGCGCACCGGCATCCGGCGCTGACGGCCTGCCGCGAGATCATCGACGAGCTGAAGGGACGCGTCCCGCTCTGGAAGAAGGAGCTCTACGAGGGCGGAGAGGAGTGGATCGGCCGCGGCTCGTGATTCTGTGCGTCTACCGACCTGCGCGCTCAGCGCCGAGGCGGCGGAGCGAGTTTTCGAGCTCCGGTACGCCTGCTCGGATGAGCTGGAAGTCCTGACCCGAGAGCGAGAGGAGCTGCATCGGCGTGCGCGCGACGACCGTGGCCGACCGTTCTCCCGTCAGGAGGAGTGCGATCTCGCCGAAGGCGTCGCCGGGGCCAAGAGTCTCGCTCGCCTCGTCCCCATCGGTCAGAACATCGGCCTCTCCCTGCTCGATGAAGTAGATGGCGGTTCCGTAGTCGTCGACCGTGACGACCTGCGCACCCGCTTCAACCTCGACCTCGCTCATCGCTGTCGCAAGCTCGTCGAGCTCCGCTTCAGGCAGAGCAGCCAGGACGGGAAGGGCTGCGATTCGACTCGTGTCCATGGTCACGGATCCTGCCACAGGCAGGCCGGTGACTTGAGCCAAAGCGGGCCGGGCCGCTGGGTGCCCGACCCGCCGGCTGGATCAGCTAGTTGAACGTGATGTAGAACGCGTGGTCCGACAGGACGGACGGGTCGGCCGGCGTCGTAACCCGAACCCTCGGGTTGTTTCCACACAGGTCATACGGCGGCGCACCGTGGAACGTCGGGCTGACCAGCACCGGGTCACCGGGGCCGTAGTCGTCCGGCGCCACGCTGACCGCATGAACCGCGAACCCCAACCCGACGAAGCAGTACACCCCGGCCTCGGGGTGCGTGACGTTCGCATCCACGACGCTCTTCGAGTTCGCCTCGTCGACCGTTCCGTCGGCGTTGATGCGGGCATATGCGACCGCCGAGCCTGGAGCTCCGCTCGCGCCGGCCGCTCCAGCAGCACCCTGCGGGCCGGCAGGGCCCGTCAGACCTCGCAGTCCGCGCGGGCCGCGCACCGAGCCGCGGAAATCGCGCGCCGTCAGCGACCGGTTCTTGACGTCGAGGCCGGTGATCGAGCCGTTCTTGATCTGCTTGCCGGTGATCAGGACCGAGGTTGTCGCGACAGCCGTCCCGCTGAGCGCGACGAAGAGTGCGAGCATCGCGACGGCCATCGCCGGCGACACGCGTCCGAGCACGTTTCGCAAACTGATCCCCCCTTCGGTTGGCGTAAGGCAACCGAGTCTGAGGAGGGCGCCGGATGGAGCCAGAGAGGCGGGTCACGTCTTGCGCCGGCCGCGACACAAGACCTGACACCGTCCGTTCCTACTTTGCCAATCTGTTTCCCAAGCGCCCGTGACCGAGTAGATGCCGGAGACCGTGGCCGTTCCGGCGCCGGCCCTTCGCGCCGGCCGCTCCGGCCGCTCCAGTTAGGCCGCGCAAACCGCGAGGGCCTCGTACAGACCGCGACGATCATCGCAGGGGACTGACGCGCCACGCGTACGAGCAGCTTCTTCAACGATCTCACCTCTTCCCCCGCAGCTAGATGCGTTCCGTCCCGGACGGAGGGCTGCTGTGGTGTCTTCCGTTCCTTATGGCTGGCGAGCCTCTTGCGGCCGTCGGAGGTCTCGGCTTGCGAAGATCCCCACAGGTGCGGGCTGAACGTGAGTACGAGCCACCTGGCTGGTGCCGGAATCTGATCGAGGCCGGTGGGCTTCGCCCCAGCGAGGAGGTGCTCGTCTTCGTCGACGAGCCGCTCGTCGAGCAGGGCTCACAGCTAGCGACCGCCATCAAGGAAGCCGGCGGGCGGCCGACCTTCGAGCTCTGGGCGGGGCATCGCCCGATGACGCTCGCGCCGCAGCCGATCCTCGACGCGGCAGAGCGGGCGACGCTCGCGTTCTTCCTCTCGGAGGCTCCGCATCCCGCGGAGGCACCAGCCCGCTTCTCCGTCGCTGAAAAGCTGCGAAGCCACGGCGGGCGCGCGATGTACCTGGGTTTCGTCACGCCCGAGCTGCTCGAAGGCGAGCTCTCCCAGCCCGCAGTCGACCTCGAGGAGCCGGCGCGGCGCTTGCTGGCCGACCTCGAGGGTTCGAAGCGGATTCGCATCCGCGGGCGCGCAGGCACCGACCTGGCGCTGGACATTGAAGGACGCAGCTGGCTGACGGACGCGCTCGCCCTCGAGGACCGCGGGTTCGCGAACTACCCGGGCGGCGAGGTCTTCGTCGCGCCCCTGAGGCACGGGGCCGACGGCGTGCTCGTCGCCGACCTCACCGTCCCGTACACGGTCGAGGGACTGGTCGACGAGCCTGTCACGCTGCGCTTCGAAGCCGGGCGTGTCGTCGAGATCTCGGGTGGACGAGCAGCGCAGATGCTCCGCGAGCTCGTTTCGGACGCCGGTGAGGGCGCCGACGTCATCGCCGAGCTCGGCATCGGCCTGAACCCCGCGGTGAAGCCGCGCGGCCATGTGATGCTCGACGAGAAGGCAGCGAACACCGCGCACGTCGCCATCGGCAGGAACACGGGCGCCTACGGCGGCGACAACGCCGCCGCGATCCACGTCGACTGCATCTTCTCGGCGCCGGAGGTGGAGGCCGACGGCCGCCGCGTCGACCTCCCAATCGTCCGGTAGCCCTACGTCGCGAGCACCGCCGAGCCGGCAACGAGACAGCGCGCGGCGCCGCCCACCGAGTACTGCTCGAGGATGAGGTTCGCAGTCACGACCCCACCCATCGCGGACCGGTAGACGAGCGTCGCCATCGCGTCGTCGTCCGCGGCGCCGACGAAGTCGAAGCCGTCGATCGTGTCGAGGTCGTCGTCTTCGTCGTATGCCAAGGTGTCCGAAGGCGTCGCGTTGGCGACGACCATCGCCCGGGCTCGCGCGTTGTTCGCGGTCGAGCTCGCCTCGAGCGAGAGATCGCCGCCCGCGCTGCACGCGCCCTTGAGCACCAGGCCGCCGGCGTTGGCGACCTCCGTCTCCGCCGTTCCGGCCGGGACGTCGAACCCGACCCGAATCGCCGAGGGGCCGGGCGGGCCGGGAGCCCCAGCAGGCCCAGGTGTGCCGGCCGCGCCCTGGGCGCCGGCCGGGCCAGGCGGCCCCTGCGGCCCGGACATCCCAGGTGGCCCGACGAATCCACGTGGACCTCGCGGTCCGCGCGGCCCGCGGATCACCTTCACCTTCGGTTTCTTCGGTTTCGCCTCCGGACCGGAGCTCGCCGCCGTGCCCAGACCGGCGGCAAGCGTCGTGAGCCCGGCGGCTGCGATCGCGATCGCAGCGACCAACCGGCGTCCCATTCCTGCCTCCTCGCTCGTTGACCGTGAATGCGTCCGGTCTAGCCGCCACAACCCCAGAAACCGAGGGCACGGCGAGCTTCTTTCACACTTTCGGAGCAGGCTCGACACGAAGGCCCGCGGCTACCATGCGAGCGTGAGTCAGCTCACGCCCGAACAGGAGGCGGAGCTCCGGCCCTACGAGCCTTACGACAGCGGCCCGGTCAGGCACGAGCCTCGTTTCCGCATCCTCCGCAAGCTCGCGACGCCGTTCATCGCGCTGGCTCTGCTTGTCTGGAAGGCGAAGTTCATCTTCGTCGCGATCTTCAAGCTCAAGGTCTTCACGACCTCGGCGTCGATGCTCGTCTCCGTTGGTGCGTATGCGCTGTTCTGGGGCTGGAGGTTCGCGGTCGGCTTCGTGCTGCTGCTGTTCGTGCACGAGCTCGGCCACTACATCGAGGCCCGACGGCAGGGCCTGAATGTGAGCGCGCCGATGTTTATCCCGTTCCTCGGCGCGGCGATCCTCCTGCGCGATAACCCTCTGAACGCATGGCGCGAGGCGCTCGTCGCCTTCGCCGGGCCGGTCGTCGGGAGTCTCGGCTGCGCGGTCGTCTGGCTGGTCGGGGAGCAGCAGAACTCCGAGTTCCTGCTGGCGCTCGCCTTCACGGGGTTCCTCGTGAACCTCTTCAACCTGATCCCCGTCGTGCCGCTCGACGGCGGCCGGATCGCCGCGGCCATCCATCCCGGCATGTGGGTGCTCGGCTTCCTCGGGCTCGTCGCGCTCCTCTTCATCGCCCCGAACCCGCTCCTGATCCTGATCGTCATCATCGTCGGATTCGAGCTCTACCGCCGGTGGCAGGAGCGGGGCCAGCCTGAGTCGCGCGCCTACTACGAGGTCACGCGCTGGCAGCGAACTGCCGCAACCGTCGGCTACTTCACGCTGGCGGCGCTGCTCGTGCTGGGCATGGACGCGAGCTTCGTCGAGCGCGACTTCTAGCGTCATGGAAGACCGGCGGATCCTCGAAGCGCACGACGGCAACCTGCCGCGCAACGTCTTTCAGATCGCGGAGGAGTTCCGCACCGGCTTCGAGGCGGTGGACAGCATCGACCGGCCGGGCGTATCGGTCTTCGGCTCGGCGCGCGTCAAGCCCGACAGCGAGGTCTACGACACGGCCCGTCGAATCGGTCAGCTCTTCGCGGAGTCCGGTTTCGCGGTCGTGACCGGCGGCGGACCGGGCGTGATGGAGGCCGCGAACCGCGGCGCGCAGGAGGCCGGCGGCCTTTCGGTCGGTTTCGGGATCGAGCTGCCGCACGAGCAGTCGGTCAACCCGTACCTGGACCTCAGTCTCGTCTTCAAGCACTTCTACGCGCGGAAGACGATGCTCGTGAAGGCTGCCGAGGGCTTCGTGATGATGCCCGGCGGCTTCGGGACGCTCGACGAGATGTTCGAGGCGCTGACGCTCATCCAGACGGGCAAGGTCTTCAACTTCCCGGTCGTGCTGTTCGGCCACGAGCACTGGAGCGGCCTCGTGAAGTGGATCAACGATCGGCTGCTCGCCGACGGGCTGATCTCGGCTGAGGACGAGGAGCTGCTCTTCGTGACCGAGGATCCGGAGCGGGCCGTCAGGCTCGTCGTCGAGTGCTACGAGGAGCGGTGCGCGCAGGCGGGAGCGCCGGCGGTGCCGCGCAAAGCGGACGCCCAGTAGGCCGATGCGGCTGCGCGACCTGCCGTCCGTGGACGAGCTGGCGCGCACCGTTGACGATCCGCTCGCCGTGGACGCAGCCCGTCGGGTGCTGGCGGAGGCTCGCGAGGAGATCCGCGCCGGGTTCGAGCCGGGCGATCTGGCGGCGCGGGTGCGAGGGGCCGTTGGGTCCGCTCGAGCTCCGGAGCTCCGCCGAGTCCTGAACGCGACCGGCGTCCTCGTGCACACGAATCTCGGGCGGGCTCCGCTGTCGGAGGCGGCGCTCGAGCGCGTGCGGGAGATCGGGCGCGGGTACTCCAATCTCGAATACGACCTGTCGGTCGGCGGACGTGGGTCGCGGCAGGATCACGTCGCGGGGCTGCTGCGGCGGCTGACCGGCGCCGAGGCCGCGTTGGTCGTGAACAACAATGCCGCGGCGGTGTTGCTGGCGCTGGCGACGTTGGCGGAGGGCCGCGAGGTCGTCGTCTCGCGAGGCGAGCTGATCGAGATCGGCGACGGGTTCCGGATCCCCGAGGTTCTGGCTCGGTCCGGCGCACGGCTCCTCGAGGTCGGGACGACGAACCGGACGCGGGCGTCCGACTACGAGTGCGCGATCGGGCCGGAGACGGCCGTGCTGCTGCGCGTGCACCAGTCGAACTTCCGGCTCGTCGGGTTCACGGAGCGGCCGCGGCTGGGCGAGGTCGTCGCCGTCGGGCGGCGGCACGGGCTGCCGGTCGTCGAGGACGCCGGCTCCGGCGTGCTGGCCGAGGTTGCGGACGAGCCCTCGGTGCGGGACAGCATCGAAGCCGGCGCAGACCTCGTGTGTTTCTCGGGGGACAAGCTGCTCGGCGGGCCGCAGGCCGGGGTCGTCGTCGGGCGGGCGGAACTGGTTGAGCTGCTTCGGCGGCATCCGCTCCAGCGGGCGCTGAGGGCGGACAAGCTGACGCTGGCCGCGCTGGAGGGGACGCTCGGGCTCTATCTCGAGCCGGCTCGCGCGCTGCGCGAGGTTCCGGTGCTGCGGATGCTCATGGAGCCTGCGTCGTCGGTTCGCGTGCGGGCGGAGCGGCTGGCGTCGCTCGTCGACGGGCTGGTCGAGGCGACGGTGGCGCGGGTCGGCGGCGGCGCGCTTCCGCTGGCGGAGCTCGGGAGCTTCGCGTGCGCGGTCGAGGAGGAGCTGGCGGGACCGCTGCGTGTGGGCGAGCCAGCCGTGGTGGGCGTGGTACGCGACGGATCGCTCTTGCTGGACTGCCGCACGCTGTCGGACGGCGAGGTCGACGAGGCAGCTCGAGCGGTGCTCGCTTGCCGCTCACGGTAGGAACAGCCGGGCACGTCGACCACGGCAAGACCTGGCTCGTCCGAGCGCTGACCGGAACGGACACGGACCGGCTTCCGGACGAGCGGCGCCGCGGCATCTCGATCGACCTCGGGTACGCGCCGCTGGATCTGGGCGAGGGGTTGCGGCTGTCGCTCGTCGACGTCCCGGGACACGCACGGTTTGTGCGGAACATGGTCGCGGGCGCAACGGGAATCGACCTGTTCCTGCTGGTCGTCGATGCGCGAGAGGGCGTGCGTGAGCAGACGCGCGAGCACGTCGAGATCCTGCGGCTGCTCGGGGTCGAGGTGGGCGTCGTCGCCGTGACGAAGGTCGATGCGGTTGCCTCGGAGCGGGTCGAGGCTTCCGTCGCGGCGGCTTGCGAGCTGGTGCCCGGCGCCGAGGTCGTTCGCGTGAGCGCGACGACCGGCGAGGGGCTCGACGAGCTTCGCGCCGCGCTCACTCGCACGGCAGGTCGAGCTCTGTCGGTGGAGAGAGCTCGGGATCTGCCGACCCGGCTCTGGATCGACCGCGTCTTCTCGTTGGCCGGAGTAGGGACGGTGGTGACCGGGACGCTCTGGTCCGGCTCGATCGGCGCCGGAGACGAGCTGGCCGTCGAGCCGGGAGGCCTGAGGGGTCGGGTTCGCTCGGTCGAGGTCCACGACGAGGGCGTCGAGCGGGCTGAGGCAGGGCAACGCGTCGCGGTGGGGCTGGTCGGGGTGGATCGAAAGGATCTTCGGCGCGGCCAGGCGCTGGTCGAGCCGGGCGCATACCCGGTGGGTTTTCGTCTCGATGTGCGCCTGGAGCGTGACGACATCGCGCCGTCTTTGACCGTTCTGCTCGGAACGGCCGCAATCCCGGCCAGGATTGTCCACGACGGCAACTACGGTCAGCTGCGGCTGAGCGAGGCAGTGGTCGCGGCGCGCGGCGACCGAGTCGTCTTCCGGACCCGGACGACGATCGGCGGCGGTGTCGTCCTCGACCCCGCTCCGCCCCGTGGGCTCGACCCCGAGCGCCTGGCGCTCTTGGACGGAGGTGATGCGAAGACGATCGTGAGACATCTTGTGCGCGAGCCGACGACGGCGGACGCTCTGCGGGCACGAGGGCTCCTCACCGCCGCCGAGCTCGAGTCTGGACTCGCCGGCCTCGCGCAGACGGACAACTTCTACTACCGGCCCGACTGGCTCGAAGCGCAGCGGGCGGCACTGGCACAGCGCCTGACCGAGCAGGCCGCGGTCACCCCGCTCGATCCGGGCGTCTCCATTGCGGAGCTGTTTGCGGGGAAGCCGTGGGGCGCCGCGATCGCACCGCTCCTGGACCTCGAAGTGCGCGATGGTCGCGCCTACCTTGCGGGCGCCGCCGGTGCTCTGGGTGACCGTACGGCCGAAGCCGCGCAGATCGAGGCTGCGCTCGTCGCGGCCGGCCCGGCAGGCCTCCGTATGGATGACCCCGAGCTTGCCCGCTTCCTGGAGGAGCAGGGACGGCTGGTCCGCCTCGCGGACGGCCATGCCGTGTCGCCGGCCGCCTACGAGCAGGCCCGGGGAGCAGCGGTCGGCGAGTGCGAGCGGGCGGGCTCGATCGAGCTGGCGCGGTTCCGCGACCTGCTGGGAATCTCCCGCAGACCGGCGCAGCTCCTCCTCGAGCGGCTGGACGTCGACGGCGTGACCCGGCGGGCGGGAGACGCCCGCGTGCTCAGGCGGGCGGCACGTCCTAAAGCATGACCTGCACGGGATCGGGCAGGAGCCTGGCGCGCCATTGTCGGAGGCTAGGATCGCGCCCAGGGAGCGGCATGGGCCCGGTGGCCCAGCCGGTCTTCAAAACCGGTGCGGTCGTGCAAACCACGGCTCGGTAGGTTCGACTCCTGCGCCGCTCCGTATCTGCGTTTGCAGGTAAAGCCCCCGAAGCGGGCTCTCCGTTGTCGCCAGGGTGAACGGGCGGGCTACTCCTGCCCGGACTTCAGCCCGAACAGCCGCTCCTCGAGCAGGACAGCCTCGTCGCGGAACGTCTCGCCGGCGAGGTCGATGTAGCCCTGCGTCGTCTTGAAGTCGGAGTGTCCGGCCCGCGCCATCAACGCGGCCGGCCCGACTCCCGCCGCAGCCGGGTTCGTGATCGACGTGTGCCGGCCGTCGTGGAACGGACGCATCGGCTTGTCGATCGCCGCTCGCTTGAGTGCGAGCTTGAACGTCGCCGAGTAACGGGCAACGTCGAGTGGCCCGCCGGTCTGGGTGCAGAACACCCGCAGCCGCGTCGACGAGGCCGCGGGCCGGGTCGGCGATGGTCCCTAGCGGCGTGACGCTCTGCAGCGGCACCCGGCTCCATGACCTCGAGGAGCCGGGTGTCCTGCCGCTGCCGAGGGTTCAGCAGTCGATGTGTAGTGCGTTGCTCGGCGCTGACTCGTTGCCGGAGGTGTCGACGGCGGTCAGGGTGACCTCGGTCGGTCCGGGCTCCCGGCAGTACGTGATCGTCCTGTCGCCCCCGATCAGGCCGTCCTCGGAGAAGACGCCGTTCAGGTACACCTCGTAGAGGATCAGGGACTGCGGGTCATTGTCGTCCGTCGATTGGTCCCAGTTGAGCCAGAGCTCTGGCGGGTCCGTTTGGAACGAGAACCGCAGATTCGTGGGTGGCGACGGCGCGACGTCGTCCGTCTTCGCTGGCGTCGTGACCGTCAGCACGTTGCTCTCGACCGTGTTTCCGTAGCCGTCGCGGGCCGTCACCTTGAACGTGTGCGTCGTGGACGGCGTCAGGTGGAGGACGGTCGCTCCCCTCCCCCCGATCGTGTCCCAAATGAAGGGGCTCCCGTCGACGAGGAGCGTGTTCCAGGTCTGCGTGATGTTGTCGACGGATGCGGTCCAGGAGACGGAGATCCGAGTTGGATAGACGGACGTCAGCGAGAGCGTCGGGGGCGGGCTCGGCGGGGTCGTGTCCGGCGGTGTCGTGTGAGTGACGGGGTTGCTCGAAGCGGACCGGTTGCCGGCTGAGTCGATCGCGTACACCGTCCAGGTCGTCGTGCGATCGGGCATCAGCTTCGTCATCGTGAAGGTCGTCTTCGGCGGATCGACCCTGAAGCAGCCGAGCCCTTCCTTCTGCACGCAGTACCACCAGGTCCCCGAGTCGGACGAGGCGTTCCACGCCAACGAGATGCTGGTGTCCGAGCTCGCGGTGACGTGGAGGTTTGTCGGCGTCGTCGGCGCTCCGCCGTCCGCCGGAGGCGGGGGCGGTGGCGGTGGCGGTGGCGCTGGCTTCTTCGCCGCAGCAGCCGAGACGGCAACGAGTGCGAGAGCGAGGACGAGTGCAGCGAGTGCCGTGCGTCGGACGGACATGCGATCTCCTCCCGAGTGTGTGGTCGTCACGACGAGATACGGGTGCTACGACGGGAGCGGTTTGGAGAGGCCGGCGACGCCTCAGCGACCTCACGTCGCGCTCGTGTCGATCGCATCAGATCTTGCGAAAAGCGGTGCCACGAAGACCTGCCCTTGACAAGAGGTTGAAGAAGGCCCAGACCATCGCCGCGATTACGGCGGCAACAAATCCGTAGCCGAGCGCGAGCAAAAGCCAGTTCGATCTTCGCGACGTAAGGGGCTCTCGCATCTTCTACGAAGCTAGATCCGTGTCGAGACTGCCAACGGGCTCGTTACCGCCAATCCCAAGCGAGAGGACCAGACGGCGGCCTGGGCCAGCGTTCGGGAATGACGCCTGACGCGACCGGCGCGAAGTCTGTTAACCCGTGGTTGGCTCGGCTGCGTTGCCCTGAACCAGTTCCGTGAAAGCGGCCTCGTCGCGGATCGGGTCGAAGTCGCTGTCCCCGGCAGCAAGCGAACGGAACGATTCCTTGCGGTCGATCGCGAGCCGGAGATGCCTGATCGCATCGTCTGTCCGACCGGCAAGGCTCTCGCAGCACGCAAGGTTGTAGAGCGGCCCGGCGTACTCGGGATGAGCTTCGATCAACTCGCGTCCCCGATCGGCAGCCTCGGCGTATTCGCCTGACTCGTAGAGATGGTTGAGCGGCATCCAGATCTCGCCGCCCTGGGCCTCGTACGCCTTCCCCGGAGTTCCGCCGACCGCGACGAGCGTCGTCCCCGGCTCCTCAGCGAACGCCGTCCGCTTCACCTCCGGGCGAACGAAGACGAGTGTGCCCGCGGGTGCGTCCACCCGCTCGCCGTCGAGCTCGAACGTCGCGCGCCCTCGCTGGACGAGGTACAGCTCCTCCTGCAGGTCATGCTCCTGTGACTCGTCGTGCTCGTTGATGAGCCGATCGCCCACCTGATGAGCTGTAAATGCGTTGACGCCGAATGACGTGATGCCGAAGTGAAACCGGACGGGGCGCGAAAGGACGCGGCCGTCATCGATCTCGTCGATCTCGTCAATCTGGGCCACCGCGTAACCGTTCATTCGGCCGTCCTTCCTTCGGGTTATGGGATAAGCAGGCGACCCAGCCTAACGAGCGCCCCGGCCCGAATCGACCACCTCGCCTCGGCGACACCGTAGATGCACGCCTGGGCGAGCGTTCTCTCACCAGACGAGACTCCTGCCCGAACTGCTGCCCATCTGAGCCGACCTAAGCTGACGTGACGGACCTGAGCCGACCCAGGAACGGCTTAGCGGAGCGGAACGACCGACTCCCTCAGACCTTCAAAGCGGTGCGGTCGTGCAAACCACGGCTCGGTAGGTTCGACTCCTGCGCCGCTCCGCTTCCGGGATGGCGCCGTGGTTCGCCGTGTGCGGCGCTTCCCTCAGGCCCCGATATGCCGCTGCCATACTGCGGCGATGCTCAAGCGTCGCGGCGTCGTCGCCTTGGCCGTGGCGATCGCGACCGCGGGTTGCTCAGGTGGCGATGACGACACGCCGGAGCGAGCGTCCCCGACACACGTGTCCCCGGACACGTCGATGGTGAGCGGCCCGCTGTGCGATCTGCTGCCGTCGGGCGACGACCCCGGAGCACCGGAAACGCTCACGGACGAGCCCGCCGACGTGGCGCTCCAGTGGATCCCGGTAGTGACGACGTTCGAGGCCGCGGTGCGCGCCTCGGGGCTGGCCGACGATCTGCGCAGGGACGACGGCATCACGATCCTGGCGCCCACCGACGACGCGTTCGCTGACGCGTTCGACCGGCAGAAGCTCGACGATCTGCTGCTGACGCGACATGGCGAGCTTCGGACCCTCCTCCAGGCTCACCTCATCGACGGGAGCCTCTCGCTAGCCGCCCTGCGCGACGCCGACAGTGTGACCACGCTCGCCGGCGACAAGCTCGGCGTCGCGGCCGCGGGAGCGATGGCGCGGTTCGGCGACCGCGCCACGACCGTCTGTGCCGACTACGACGTCGCCAACGCCAGGATCCATGTCGTCGACGGCGTGCTCCGCTAGCAGGCGACCCGTTCCGCGGCAACCATCGGCTCCGCGGCCTGCCCGTCGAGGAGCAGCGGGATCAGCCCTCGCTGCGGCTGGTCCATCGGGACCCAGTGGTCGTTGCGCCCCTTGCGGTCGGCGACCGTGAGGCCGTGGGCGGCGAGGCGCTCGCCCACCGGCCGGCCGTCGGGCTGCGCGCCCGCGTACTGCTGCTCGCTGAGCACGTAGCCGCACGGCGGTGGATCGAGGATCCCGTCCGGCGGCTCCTCCGGCGGCGGGCTCTCGCCCGGATGCGGCGCCGGGAAGGCCGGAATGGGATACGAGCCCCGGAACACGATCCGCCCGGTGTTGGACTCCTGGAATGCGATCGACTCCTCGATCGCCTGCGCGATTGCACCCTGATTCGCGAGCTGGTAGTCGAGGAACTGCTGGTAGGTGTAGAGGGCCGAGTAGGTCTTGCGCCGGCGGTTGTTCGACGCATTCAACTCGTTCGGCCGTGTCGCCCCGCCCGCGCTGCGCGCCTCCAGCAGCGAGCCGATCACGCTCTTAAGCCCCATCAGGTTGCGCAGAATCGTCTCCTGGCTGAGCCCGACCGCGCCGCCGTTCTGGCAGCCATACGGGCAGTACCACCAGCCGTCGTCCGAGCCGCGCTCGTACAGCCAGTCCTCGATCATGCTCTTCGACTGGTCGAAGATCGACCGCGCCACGTTCAGATGCCGCGGCGGGAGCACGGGCAAGTCGCCGGCCTGATTGTTTCCAAACTCGTGGCCGTCGAAGGCCGCCTCCGGCCGGTAGTCGCGCATCATTTGGACGAACGCGAACGTCTCGGGCTGGCGGATCAGCGAGTAGTCGCGATTGAGGTCTTGGCCGGTGACGTTGCCGCGCGTGTTGGCAGCGCGACCGTCACCGTTGATCGTCGGGACGATCAGCACAGTCGTGCTCGCCAGGATGGCGAGCGTGCGCGGGTCGTCGGCGAACGCCAGCTCGCGGGCCATGATCAGGCACGCCTCGCGGGACGACGGCTCGTTGCCGTGCACGTTGCAGTTGATCAGCGCCGCCGTCGAGCCAGCGATCGCCCTGACGTTCCTCGGGGGAGTGGGGTACCCGATGACGAACATGTTGATCGGCCGGTTCTGGACCGTGCGGCCGATCTCCACTACGTTGATGCGCTCGCTGGCGGCGTCGAGCGTCGCGGTGTAGGCGTACTCGTTCACGTCGCTCGTGAACTGCGCCGCCTGAGTCAGCTCCCACTGCGTGCGCAGGTTTTCCCCCGGCACGGCCGGTGAGCCCCACGGCGGCAGCGTCGTGGCGAACACCGGATTCGAGAATGGGTGCACCGTGGTGCCGCTGCGCGCGCGGACCCGCCACTGGAAGCGATCACCGGGGTTGAACCCGGCGTCCGCGAAGGTCGGGGAATCGGGCGTGACCGTGCGGTTCGGCCGCCACACGCCCACGATCGTCGCCGGGCCGGTCGGCAGGTCGTCCGCCCCGACAGGAGTCCGCTCGATCTGGTAGTCGGTCGCGCCTGCCACCGGGTCCCAGCCGAGAGTGGCGAAGCCGTCCGCCTGCTCGACGGCCACACCGGCGACCTGATTGACCTCCTGAGCGAGCGCCGTTCCGGTCACCAGCGACGAGGCGATCAGCCCCGAGGCCACCATGGCTACCAACCGCAGTCTTCCAGTCACGTTTCCTCCCCGCTGCGTTGGCCGCGCGTGCATCTTGTACCGCCTCACCGGCCAGGTCAAGTGGTTGTGGCGACGGGCTGCGAGCGGGACCGAGCGTCTTCAAAACCGGTGCGGTCGTTCAACCCACGGCTCGGTAGGTTCGACTCCTGCGCCGCTCCGTGAACGGATTCCGCTAACCGGCCAGCCTGAAGAGATAGATGTGCCGGCGCGGCTTCCGCGTCGTCCGGATCACGGTCAGCGTCCCTCGTGCGTTGTCGTAGAGCCGGGTGCCGCCGAGTACGGCGAGCTCGTAGAGATCCTGGTACTGGATCGATCCGCCCGCTACCAACCTGCCCTTGGGCATGAAGATCGTGACCGTGCACGCGCGGGTCGTTGCCGTGGTCAGCGTGCAGACGAACTCGGAGTGCCCGATCGGCTTCGACCGGACCCGCCGGTTGAACAGGTTCTGCCTGACGATCTCCGTGTCACCGGCCCCGCGCCCGGGACGCCCGAGGTCCACTCGGACCCGGCTGATCTCGCGGCTCGTGATCCGGATCGTCGCCGGCCCCGTCACCGCGCCCGAGCTCCACGCGCTCCCATTCCACGCATAGAAGAACCCGGGCACTGCAAACACCAGGGCCAGCACCAGCATGTACGCGAAACGACTCATCCCCCCACTCCTTTCGACGGGCAGCTTGGTCATCCCGCTGCCGCAGTTGGAATCTCAAGCCAGAAAACCGAACCCTCGCCATGCCCACTCTTGAAGCTCATCTGGCCGCCGTGGGCCTCGACGACCGAGCGCGCAATCGTCAGCCCGAGCCCGGTGCCCGGGATCCCGCTCGCCGGCGCGTCGCCGCGGAAGAACTTCACGAATACCCGCTCCTGCTGATCGTCGGGGATTCCGAGACCCTCGTCGCGGACGCTGACGCGAACCATGCCGTTGTCCTGCTCGGCCAGCACGTGCACCGTGCCCCCTTCGGGCGAGTACTTGATCGCATTGGACAACAGATTGCCTACGACTTGTGCCAGCCGGTGCGAATCTCCGCGGACGGTCAGCGGCGCCGCCGGGATCTCCATGTCGAGCGTGTGCTTCTGGCTCTGGCCCTCGAAGAGCCGTACCTGCTCGGCCACGACACGCGAAATGTCGATCAGCTCGTGCTCGAGGAGCAGGTGGCCCTCGTCGAGCCGCTCGGCGTCCAAGAAGTCGTTGAGGAGATCCGAGAGCCTGCGGCCTTCCCGATCGATGATCTCGAGATAGCGGCGCTGGTCTTCGGGCGCCGTCTCTCGGTTGAGCAAGACGGACGTGAAGCCGAGGATGCTTGCGAGCGGAGTCCGAAGCTCGTGCGAGACGATCCGGACGAGCTCCGACTTGCGGCGCTCGCTCTCGCGGAGCTTCTCGTTCTGGTCCTGCAGCTCACGCTGCTGGCGCTCCAGCTCCTCCGCCATGTGGTTGAACGCAGCGGTGAGGCCGCCTACCTCACCTGGCCCGCTCTCGGCGAGCCGGACCGTGAGATCGCCCTCCGCGAGTCGAGTGGCCGCCTTCGCGGCCGCCCGCACCGGGTGCGCGGTCGAGCGCGCCAGGTAGAGGCCGAACAGGAAGATGAGCAAGGCGCAGGCGACGAGCCCCGCCACGCCCAGGACGATGGCACGCGTCGTTTGTTCCTCGGCCCGCTCGGCGCTCGTTCTCGCCCGCCCCTCCTCAGCCGAGAGGAGCGCGTCGATGCGGTTCCGAATGTCGTCGGTGTACTGCTTCCCCTCCTCGTCCGCCACCTCCTGCCTGACCGCCTCCGGGGTGTCGTAGGCGACGCGCACGAGCGGGAGTGCCCAGTCGTTGACGTAGCTGTTGACGGCTTCGCGCAACGCTGCGACCCGGCGCCGCTGCTGAGGATCCTCGGACACGAGCTGCTCGAGCTCGTCGAGCCTCTGCGGCATCACCGCACGGGCCCGGTCGAACGGCTGGAGGAACTGCGTGTTGCCGCTCAGCATGACGCCGCGAAGGCCTGTCTCCTGATCGAGCACGAGCTTCGCGATCACGCCGGTCGCGGCACGGACGTCCTTGGAGTGGGCCTCCCGGTCCCGCGCGTCGTCGAGCGTCGTGACCGCATGGATGAGCACCACGAACACGCCGGCCACCAGGACGGCGAGAACGACGCTTGCCGCGATCATCCGGGCCGAGAGCGACAGCGACCTCATTCGTCAGCCTCGCCCAGTAGCGAGTCGACGATCTTGGTGAGCTCGTCCGGCTCGAAGGGCTTTTGGAGGTACCGGTCGGCGCCTGCCTCGAGCGATGCCTCCCGCGAATCCGGCCAGGCACTCATCACGACGATGGGTGTCCCGTCGACGCTGACGTCGCTCCGCAGGCGCCGCAGCACCTCGAGGCCGCTCATCCGCGGCATCATCAGGTCGAGGACGATCAGGTCCGGCCGGTGCTCGGCCGCCAACGCGAGCGCCTCGTCGCCGTCCCCAGCCTCCACCATGGTGTAACGGTCGCCGATCACGACGCGCATGAGCAGCCGTAGATTGTCGTCGTCCTCGCAGATGAGGATCGTCTTGGTAGTGCGGTCTTGCACAGATTTGGGTGGGAGGGTAGCTGGAAGCTTCCTAGGATTCGCCCATGTTCGCCGAAGCCCTTGCCGCGACGGCCGCGCTGATCTGCCTGGATCCGGGTCACGGGACCCTGCCCGCGGTCGCCCGGCAGCGGGAGCCGATCGGCCCCGGCTCCTCGATCACGAAGGTCAAGGACGGCGGCGGCGCCAGTGGCGAGACCGAGGCTGTTCTGGCGATCGCGAACCGAACGAGAACGCTGCTCGTCCGGCGCGGGTACCGAGTCGCGATGACGCGCACGGGCTCCACGTTCCGCGGCGGCAACATCGAGCGGGCGCAGTTCTGCAACCGCCGGGGCGCCGCGCTGATGCTGCGAATCCACGCCGACGGCTCGAACGAGGCGTCGCGGCGAGGCGTATCGACGCTCTTTCCCGCCCGGCGCGCCGGCTGGACGGACGACGTCTACGGGCCCAGCAGGAGAGCTGCACGGACGATCCAGCGCTCGCTCGTCCGTGCGACGGGTGCGCATGATCTCGGTCTCGTCGAGCGCTCCGACCTGACCGGCTTCAACTGGGCAAACGTCCCGGTCGTGCTCGTGGAGGCCGGCTTCATGACGAACCCGCACCGAGGCGCGCCTGCTCCGCTCGAGCGCCTACCAGTGGCGCGTCGCGCGCGGGCTCGCCGCCGGTGTCGCGGCGTTCAGTCCTCGTTAGAGCGGCGCATCTCGTCGACCGCCGCACGGCCTTCGGCGTGGACGGCGCGCCGCCGCTCCTCGGGCTCCGGCACCGCGTCGACGGCGTCCACGGTCGTCTCGGCGCCTTCGAACTCCTCGCGGTCGTCGACGACCGCACGAGACTCGTCCAGTCGGGCGCGAAGCTCCTCTGCGCGCGGGTCGGGCTCCGCCTCCGGTCGCGGCCTCCGGCGGACGACGCGCCACACCGCCGCTGCGCCGAGCGCCACTCCCCCGGTCAGGAACGCGAGGCGGCGGTTCACGAGGGCGATGCTACACTGCCGCCCGCTTCCTGCCTTGCCCGCCGTGCGCCACCCGAAGCGCCCTCGAAACGGCAAGGCCGCCTAAGACCGAAGGAAGGAGAAATCGGGCCCGTGACGCCCTACGAAATTCTGCTGATGCTCGATCCGGAGCTCCCCGAGGAGCGCCAGTCCGAGATCGTTCAGCGCACCCGCGAGCTCGTCGAGCGGAGCGGCGGCAGCGTCGAGTCGCACGACGTCTGGGGACGCCGCAAGCTCGCCTACGAGATCGACCACAAGACCGACGGCACGTACCACCTGCTGACCTTCACGGCCGAGACGGAGACGCTCGAGGAGATCTCGCGGATCCTCAAGATCACCGACGGGGTCATGCGCCATCTGGCCGTGCGGCGATCCGAGCGACGTCCCGGCGAGACGGTGGCGGCGTCCGCCCCTACCCGGCAGGATGGAGCCGAGGCCGAAACCGTCGTTCAAGAGGAGGAGTAGAGATGGCAGGCGATATCAACCGCGTAACGCTCGTCGGGCGCCTCACCCGCGACCCCGAGCTCCGGCACCTTCCGTCGGGAACCCCAGTGCTGCAGATGGGTCTCGCAGTCAACGGGCGCCAGAAGGACAACGCCGACAACTGGACGGACAAGCCGAACTTCTTCGACATCAAGGTCTTCGGAAACCAGGCCGAGATGCTCTCGCAGCACCTTTCGAAGGGCCGGCGGGTCGGCATCGACGGCCGCCTCGACTGGTCGTCGTGGGAGGCACAGGACGGCTCGAAGCGTTCCAAGGTCGAAGTTGTCGCAAATACGGTGCAGTTCCTCGACAGCCGCAGCGACGGCGAGGGCGGCCAGCGCGAGTTCGTGCCGGCCGGGGTTGCCGAGAGCGGCAGTGCCGACATCGGCACGACCGGCGCCGACGACGACATCCCCTTCTAGGAGCCACTGCATGCCGAAAGCCAGAAGAGAGCAGCGGAGCTCGAGGCGAGGGCCGCCGACCGGCCCGATCAAGCGCCGGTCGTGCCAGTTCTGCCGCGACAAGGTCGAAGAGGTCGACTACAAGAACACGAACATCCTCCGGAGGCACGTCTCCGAGAAGGGGAAGATCCGCTCGCGCCGCATCACCGGCACGTGCCGGCGCCACCAGCGCCAGGTCGCGGTGGCCGTGAAGCGCGCGCGTGAGATGGCGCTCTTGCCGTACGCCACGACGTAGCGATGCAAGTCATCCTCCTGAAAGACGTGGACAAGGTCGGCCTGCGCGGCGACGTCGTGGACGTGGCCCGTGGGTACGCGCGGAACTACCTGCTGCCGCGGAAGCTCGCCGAGCCGGCCTCACCCGGGCGGCTCGAGGAACTTCGACGCCACGACGAGATGCGCGCCCGGCAGGAGGCCCGAACGCACGACGAGGCCGGCGAGATCGCAAAGCGGCTCGAGCAGACGGTGATCCGCTTCGACGTGAAGGCCGGCCCGACCGGCTCGCTCTTCGGCTCTGTCACGGCGACCGATGTTGCCGACCGGCTCTGGAGCGACCACAAGATCCGCGTAGACCGACGGAGGATCGAGCTCGGCGACCCCGTGAAGCGGGTCGGCCGGTACGAGGTTCCGGTCGAGGTCTTCACGGACGTCTCCGCGGATCTCCGCCTGGAGGTGGTTCCCGAGGGCGGCGACATCGCCCAGATGGAGGAGCTCCAGGCCGTAGCGCGAGGCCGAGGAGGCCGCAGCCGCAGCCGAGGCCGAAGCAGCCGCGGAGGCGGCGGCAACGGCGGAGGCCGAGGCGATCGAGATCGTCGAGGCGGTGGAGGCCGAAGAGGCCGCCGCGGCAGCACAGGCGGAAGCCGATACCTCGGACGAGTCGCCCGCGGAGGAAGCGGAGCACGAGCAGGCGCCCGAAGAGGCGACCGACACCGAGCCCGTCCCGACAGAAACCGACTCCGACCGGTAACGAAGCCGTCACGACTCGTCCACAGGCTTTTCCAGAGCCTGGGGATGAATGCGCGAAAAAGCCGCAGGCAGCGGGAATTTCAGGCAGCCGCTTGTGCGGCTTCCTTGGGGACAACGTCCGCTCCGCCGTGGACAATACGGGGGAACATGTGTTCTTTCACCTGCATATGCGCCACTTTGCTCCTAGTAGTAAGGGACAACGGGCTTGAGCGAACCCCTCGGCAGCGGGTCTAATCGCGGCGTGGTCGCCCAGCTCGTCCAGCCGTCGCAGGCGGCCCCGGTCCCACCTCAGAATCTGGACGCCGAGGAGTCCGTCCTCGGCGCGATGATGCTCTCCCCTGGTGCGATCGGGGCCGTCAGCGAGATCGTCGACGCGGGGGACTTCTACCGCGAGAGCCACGCGAAGGTCTATCGCGCAGCCCTCGCCCTGTACGCGCGCGGCGAGCCCGTGGACGCGATCACGCTCGTCGACGCGCTGGAAGAACGCGGCGAGCTCGAGGACGCGGGCGGTCGCGTCCGGATCCACGAGCTCGCCGCACTCGTCCCTGCCACCGCGAACGCCGCGCACTACGCGCGGATCGTCCGCGAGATGGCGACTTTGCGCGGCCTGATCCGCTCCGGGCAGGAGATCGCGCGGCTGGGCTGGGAGCGGCCGGGCGACGCGGGCGACCTCGTCGATCGGGCCGAGCAAGTGATCTTCGAGCTCTCCCAGAGCAGGGTCACGGGCGAGTTCGCGCACATCGAGGGCCTGTTGAAGGAGAGCTTCGAGCGGATCACCGCGCTCTACGAGGCCGGCGAGGAGATCACGGGCGTCCCGTCGGGCTTCCGGGACATCGACCGGCTGACGTCGGGGTTCCAGCCGGGGAACCTGATCATCATGGCGGCCCGCCCGAGCATGGGGAAGTCGGGCCTCGCGCTCTGCACGGCGGCGAACATCGCGGTGCGGCGCGGGACGCCGGTCGCGCTCTTCACGCTCGAGATGTCGAAGTCGGAGGTCACGCAGCGGCTGATGTGCAGCGAGGCCAAGGTCGAGTCGCAAAGGCTGCGGAACGGCAAGCTTGCCGCCGACGACTGGCCTCGGCTCACCGCGGCCTGCGACAAGCTCGCGAAGGCGCCGATCTACGTCGACGACACGGGCTCGATCACGATGATGGAGATCCGGTCGAAGGCGCGGCGCCTCAAGTCGAAGGAGCCGAATCTCGGGCTGATCGTCGTCGACTACATCCAGCTGATGACGTCGGGCGCGTCGGTCGAGAACCGCGTCCAGGAGGTGTCGCAGATCTCCCGGAACCTGAAGGTGCTGGCGCGCGATCTGGACGTCCCGGTGCTCGCGCTCTCACAGCTCTCGCGCGCCGTGGAGCAGCGGCACGACAAGCGGCCGATCCTCTCCGACCTGAGAGAAAGCGGCAGTATCGAGCAGGACGCGGACCTGGTCTTCTTCATCTACCGCGACGAGTACTACAACGACGAGACCGACCAGCAGGGGATTGCGGAGATCCATCTCGCGAAGCACCGCAACGGGCCGACCGGGACGGAGAAGGTCGCCTTCCTGAGCCGGTACGCCAAGTTCGCCGACCTCGCCGCCGGCTAGGCGACCGCCGGGTACGGCAGACTCCGTCCGTGCCAGCGACCGTCATCGTCGGGGCGCAGTGGGGGGACGAGGGCAAGGGCAAGATCGTCGACCTGCTGGCGCAGCACTCGGACGTCGTCTGCCGCTACCAGGGCGGGCCGAACGCCGGGCACACGATCGTCGCCGACGGACAGACGTACAAGTTCCGGCACATGCCCTCCGGGATCCTCTGGGGGAAGGAATGCGTGCTCGGCGCCGGCTGCGTCGTCGACCCGGCCGTCTTCATCGAGGAGCTGGACGACCTCGACGCGCGCCGCCTCTCGACGGAACGGGTGCACCTGTCGGGCAACGCGCAGCTGATCATGCCGTGGCACGTCGCACTCGACCGGGCGAGCGAGCGGCGGCTCGGGAAGCTCCAGATCGGGACGACTCGTCGCGGGATCGGCCCCGCGTACGGCGACAAGGCGGCGCGGCTCGGGATCCGGGTGCAGGACCTGCTCGATCCGAAGATCCTGCGCCAGAAGATCGAGGTCGCGCTCGCCGAGAAGAACCACTGGCTGGAGCAGGTCTACGGCGCCGACCCGATCGACCTCGAGGATGTCTCGTCCCGGTACGAGAGCTACGCGCAGCGGCTCCGGCCGTACGTTGCGGACACGTCACTGCTCGTCGACCGGGCGCTACGGGACGGCCGGTTCGTGCTCTTCGAGGGCGCCCAGGGAACCCTGCTCGATCTCGACCATGGCACGTATCCGTTCGTGACCTCGTCGAACCCGGTCGCCGGCGCGGCGGCCACGGGGATCGGGATCGGGCCGAACCGGATCGACGCCGTGCTGGGTGTGGCCAAGGCGTACCTGACGCGCGTCGGGGAGGGCCCCTTCCCCACGGAGATCGAGGGCGGCGATCAGGAGCGGGTCCGCGAGCTCGGCGGCGAGTACGGGACCGTCACCGGACGCGAGCGGCGGTGCGGGTGGCTCGACCTCGTCGGGCTCCGCTACGCCGCGCGGCTGAACGGCTTCACCTCGCTGGCGCTGACGAAGCTGGATGTCCTCTCGTCGTTCGCCGAGCTGCCGGTCTGCGTCCGCTACCGGCTCCGCAACGGGACCGAGACCGAGGAGTTTCCGGCCCACCAGAGCGACTTCCACCATGCTGAGCCCGTGTACGAGGTGCTGCCCGGCTGGAACGAGCCGTTGGACGGGATGGACGACGTGGCGCGCCTGCCGCACGCAGCGCGTGAGTACGTGGCGTTCGTCGAGCGCGAGGTCGGCGTGGAGGTTTCGCTCGTCGGCACCGGCGCAGCGCGCGAGCACGTGCTCACGCAGCGCGGGCTCGAGGCGATCGCCCGCCCTTAGGGCGCCGGGCGCTCGGTCGTGAGGAACTCGTACAGCGACCGGTAGCCGCCGACGACCGAGGCGACGTCGCCGGGGTCGACGGTCTCGTTGCGCTCGAGCCGGTCGACGACGTCCTTCCCGGCGACGTACTCGGCGAGCAGCTCGGGGTCGGCGCCCTCGGTGGCTACGAGGTCGTCGTCGAGGATCTCGCGCTCTTGGAGCATCCGCACGATCAGGTCGTGGAGCTCGGGCAGCGCCTCGGCAGGGTAGTCACGGACCAGCGGCTCCAGCTGCTGCCACTCGCTCTCCCAGTCGTGCCGATCGAGGCCAGGTTCGACCACGAGGGCTGTGTCGCCGGGTTCGGCGGCTTTGAAACCTCCGAGGACGGCTCTACACTCGTCCACACGTGAGGGTGCTCCTGATCGGCTCCGGCGGCCGCGAGCACGCGCTTGCGTGGAAGCTGAGGCAAAGCCCTCTTCTAGACGAGCTGCACGCGGCGCCGGGGAACCCCGGGATTGCGAGTCTCGGGACGTGTCACCCCGTCCGTGCAGAGGACGGTGAGGGCCTGCTCGACCTCGCGCGGTCGCTCGACGCCGATCTCGTCGTTGTCGGCCCGGAGGCGCCGCTCGTCTCGGGGGTGGCCGACGACCTGCGCCACGCCGGCGTCCGCGTCCTTGGCCCGAGCCGCGAGGCGGCCCGGATCGAGGGCTCGAAGACCTTCGCGAAGGACGTGATGCGCGCGGCCGGTGTTCCCACCGCCGCAACGCTGGCGGTCGCAAGACCGCCCTGCGTCGTGAAGGTCGACGGACTTGCCGCGGGCAAGGGCGTCTTCGTCTGTCCCGATCAGCCGTCGCTGGACGAGGCGCTTCGCGCCGTCGGCCGGTTGGGCCAGCCGCTCGTGATCGAGGAGCTGCTGGAAGGCGAGGAGGTCTCGCTGTTCGCGCTCGCAGACGGCTCCAGCGCCGTCGCCCTCGCGCCGGCCCGCGACTACAAGCGGATCGGCGACGGCGACACCGGCCCGAACACCGGCGGGATGGGCGCGTTCTCGCCGGTCGCGGAGGTGTCCGAGACCGAGCTGGAGGAGCTCCTCGAGACCGTGCATCGGCCGGTGCTCGCCCAGCTCGCGGCTCGCGGCTCGCCTTTCGTCGGCCTGCTGTACGCCGGCCTGATGCTGACGGCCGCCGGGCCGAAGGTCCTCGAGTTCAACTGCCGCTTCGGCGACCCCGAGACGCAGGCGATCCTGCCGCGCATCGAGGGAGACCTGCTCGAGGCGCTGGCGGCGGCGGCGGGCGGGGACCTGAGCCGGACGGCGATCGGAACGGGCGAAGAGGCGGCGGTCACTGTCGTTCTCGCCTCGCGCGACTACCCGGCGAGCGGCGACTCCGGAACGCCGATCGAGGGCGTCGAAGACGCGGCGGCCACCGCGCTCGTCTTCCACGCGGGAACCGCAGTGCAGGGCGGGCGGCTGGTGACGAACGGCGGGCGCGTCCTGAGCGTGACCGGCCTGGGTGCGACGCTCGGCCTGGCCCGTGAGACCGCATACGCCGCGTGCGCCTCGATCTCGTTCGACGGCATGCAGTACCGTCGAGACATCGCCGCGAGGACTGCAGACGTTGCGACCTGAGACACAGACCGAGCCGTTTCTCGAGCTGGTCGAGTTCGCCGAGCGCGGCCCGCTGGTCGGGATCCTGGTGGGATCCGAGTCGGACCGGGAGCGCATGGAGCCCGCCCTCCAAGAGCTGGACGATCGCGGGATCACCCACGAGTTCCACGTGCTCTCCGCGCACCGGGACCCTCGCGCCGTCGCCGAGTACGCGTCGACCGCGGCGCTCCGCGGCGTCCGGGTGATCATCGCGGGCGCCGGCATGGCGGCGGCGCTGCCCGGGGTCGTCGCGTCCTATTCCGAGCTGCCCGTGATCGGCGTCCCGCTGAAGTCGAGCAAGAGCGTCGCCGACGGCCTGGACGCCCTCCTCTCGATCGTCCAGATGCCACCCGGCGTTCCCGTCGCGTGCGTCTCGGTCGACGGCGCGCGAAACGCCGCGATCCTTGCCGCGCGGATCCTCGCCCAGGGCGGCGGGCTGCCGGCGTCCGAGGTCTGAGAACCGGCACCCGGCACCGGCCTGGGCGCTGTGTAGAGTCGGATCGGTGATCGCTCGCTACTCGCGCCCGGCCATGGCTCGCGTCTGGTCGGACGAGAGCAAGCTTGCGCGCTGGCTCGAGGTCGAGCTGGCGGCGCTCGACGGCTGGGCCTCGATCGGGGCGGTGCCGGGGCAGGCGGCGCGGGAGATCCGCGAGCGGGCGGAGGCACCGACGCCCGAACGCGTGTCCGAGATCGAGGAGCGGACTCAGCACGACGTCGCGGCCTTTGTGGATGCGGTCGCCGAGCCGCTGGGGCCGGTCGGGCGCTGGTTCCACTACGGGCTGACCTCGTCCGATGTCCTCGACACCGCGCTGTCGCTGCAGATTCGTGAGGCGGGTGCGCTGATCCTCGAGGGGATCGACCAGGCGTTCGCAGTCGTGCTCGGGCAGGCCGAGCGCCATCGCGGGACGCTGATGATGGGGCGCACGCACGGCGTGCACGCCGAGCCGACGACGTTCGGGCTCAAGCTCGCCGGCTGGGCCTTCGAGCTCGACCGCGGTCGCGCGCGCCTCGCACGCGCACTCGAGATGCTTCGCGTGGGGAAGCTCTCCGGCGCCGTCGGCACCTACTCCGCGATCGATCCGGAGGTCGAGCGGCTTGCTTGCGAGCAGCTCGGGCTCGAGCCCGCGCCTTCGTCCACGCAGATCCTTCAGCGGGATCGCCATGCGGAGCTGCTCTCCGCCCTGGCGGTCACCGCGGCCTCGCTCGAGAAGTTCGCGCTCGAGATCCGCCATCTCGCCCGCACCGAGGTTCGCGAGGTCGAGGAACCGTTCGGCCGAGGGCAGAAGGGGTCGTCGGCGATGCCCCACAAGCGCAACCCGATCGTCGCGGAGCGGATCTGTGGCCTTGCGCGCGTCGTGCGGGGCGCCGCGCTCGTCGGGCTCGAGAACGTCGCGCTCTGGCACGAGCGCGACATCTCGCACTCGTCGGCCGAGCGGGTCGTCATTCCCGATTCGTTCCTGGCAGTCGACTACATGCTGGACCGCTTCGCGTGGCTGGTCGAGGGGTTGGTCGTCCGGCCGGAGCGAATGCAGCGAAACCTGGACGCGAGCCACAGGCTCTTCTTCAGCCAGCGCCTGCTGCTCGCCCTCGTGGAGAGCGGACTCGAGCGCTCGCAGGCGTACGAGCTCGTCCAGCGGAACGCCATGCGCGCCTGGGAGGAGGAACAGGACTTCCCCACGCTCGTGCGCTCGGACGCTGCGATCTCGGCGAAGCTCGATCGCGCCGCGCTGGACTCGGTCTTCGACCTCGAGGCGTACACACGCCACGTGGACGTGGTGTTCGACCGGCTGTCAGCCCTGACCCGAAAGGAGGAGCCCATTCATGCCTGAGACCGCCACCCACGTCGGGAGCGGAAAGGTTCGCGAGCTCTACGCGCTCGACGATGACCGGATGCTGCTCGTCGCGAGCGACCGGATCTCGACGTTCGACGTCGTCCTGCCCACGGAGATACCCGACAAGGGACGCGTGCTCACCGGCCTCTCTGCGTTCTGGTTCGCACGGACGCGGGAGATCGTCGACAACCACATGCTCGTACTTCGTGGCGACGGACGGTCGACGGAGTGCCGGCGGCTCGAGATGCTTCCCCTCGAGTGCGTCGTCCGCGGCTACCTGACCGGCTCCGGCTGGAAGGACTACGTGGCGAGCGGCCAGGTTTGCGGGCATCGGCTGCGCACGGGGTTGCAGGAGTCCGAGCAACTTCCGGAGCCGCTTTTCACGCCCTCGACGAAGGCCCAGACGGGCCACGACGAGAACATCACGCGCGCGCAGGCGGCGGACCTCGTCGGCGCCGAGCGGGCAGAGGAGCTCGAGCGGGCCTCGATCGCGCTGTACGAGTTCGCGGCCGGATACGCAGCCGACCGCGGGATCCTGATCGCCGACACGAAGTTCGAGTTCGGCCTCGACGGCGACGGCAGTCTCTGTCTCGGCGACGAGGCGCTGACGCCCGACTCCTCTCGCTTCTGGCCCGCGGAGGGCTACGAGCCGGGCCGCGGCCAGCCGTCGTACGACAAGCAGTTCGCGCGCGACTACTGCGAGACGGTCGGCTGGGACAAGAGCGCACCCGGCCCGGAGCTTCCGGACGACGTCGTCGCAGGAACGCGCGCACGATACGTCGAGGCGTTCGAGCGCCTGACCGAGCTGCCCTTCGACCGATACGTCGACGATCCGCACACGGTGCTCCGATGAGAGCGACGGTCCTCGTTCGGCCCAAGCCGGGCATCCTCGACCCGCAGGGTCAGGCGGTCGAAAGCTCGTTGCGCCAGCTCGGTTTTCCCGTCGGCGACGCACGCGTGGGCCGCGTCGTCGATCTCGAGGTCGAGTCCGCGGACCCGGCCACTGCGCGGGCCGAAGTCGAGCGAATGTGCGAGCAGCTCCTCGCCAACCCTCTGATCGAGAGCTACGAGATCGAGCTCGCAGACAGCCCGTGAGCCAACGGCCCCGCATCGGCGTGCTCACGTTCCCCGGCTCGAACGACGACCGGGACGCGCTGCGCGCGCTCGACCTACTCGGGGCCGAAGCGGTGGCCGTGTGGCACGCCAAGGAGCGGCTTCCGGACGTCGCAGGGGTCGTCCTCCCCGGCGGGTTCTCATACGGGGACTACCTCCGCTGCGGCGCGATCGCACGGTTCGCGCCCGCGATGCAGGCCGTCTCCGAGTTCGCGGCGAACGGTGGGCCCGTGCTCGGGATCTGCAACGGCTTCCAGATCCTCTGCGAGGCAGGCCTGCTTCCCGGCGCGCTCCGGCCGAACGCGTCGCTCTCGTTCATTTGTCGTGATGTCGATCTCCGGGTCGAACGCACCGACACGGCGTTCACGGCACTCTGCGAGCCAGGGCAGACCCTCACGATCCCGATCAAGCACGGGGAGGGTTGTTGGTTCGCGGACGACGCGCTCCTCGCCGAGCTCGAGGCGAACGGGCAGATCGTCCTCCGCTACGAGGACAACCCGAACGGCTCCGTCGCCGGCGTCGCCGCCGTCGTGAACGCGGAGCGGAACGTCATGGGCTTGATGCCGCATCCCGAGCATGCGGTCGACCCTCTGCTCGGCTCCACGGACGGGGCGCTCATCCTCGGCGGCCTCGTCGGAGCCGCCCGAGATCGATCTGTCGTCGGCGTCAGCGTCTAGCGCTCACCTCCCCACGAACCCGAGGGCGGCGGCAAGCGACGGATGGTCGCCGAGCCGGTCGCGCAGTCGTTCGATGTCGGCGCCTCGTAGCGTCACCGGCCCGCGCCGGGCGGTGCCGTCCGTGGTGTACGCGAAGCGCACGAGCCAGTCGCCCTTGTCGTCCTCCAGCAGCTGCACGACAGAGGCGAAGCGCTTCTGCCCGGCCCGCTGAGGGAGCGTGACCTCCTCGAGCAGCTTCGCGGTTCCCCATGCCGTCGTGATCCTGGTCATGGGCACGACGCTAGCCTGGAGAACCGCGCGTGTGGGTGACCGGTCTGTGACGAAAGGGCGCCGGTCTCAGGCGAGCCGACGGAACCCAACCCCGTCCAACCGCGGATCCAGCGGGCTCGACTCGAGCCCTGGCGCGACCGGCGTCAGGTTGAAGCCGCCGGGCGCGACGTCGTTCGACGAGTCCGGGTGGAACAGAGAAGCCAGGTACTGGATGTGCCCGCGTCCCACGCCGAGCTCGAACTGGCCGCCGCCGTACATCTCGATCCCGTTGGCGGCGCAGTAGTCGTAGGTGTCGAAAAGCCGCTCGAGAGGGCCGAAGCGGGAGGGCTTGACGTTGATCGTCCGGGGCGGGAAGGGCGCTCCCTCGATGTCGGCGACCGAGTGGATCGGTGCGTCCCACGTGATCCGGTCGCGGTGTGCCTCGAGGACGGCGTCCGTCTCCTCGGTCAACGCAGGATCCTCGATCCACGCACCGGGAAAGCCCTCGGCGACCCGCCGGTAGAGCTCCGCGTCCGGCGGGTTGTCCACCACCGTCCCCGTGTACTGACCTTTCAGGTCGACGACGTCGACAAGCCCGAGCGCGGAGACCTCATCGACGAGCTCGGCCGACCAGTCGGGAACCGGGTCGAGCTTGAACCGCGTGCCGGGATAGGCCGCGAGCAAGTCGGTGATCGGCGCCGGCGACGACGGCTCCCCGAGCCGAAGTGAAACGACGAACCGAACAGGCCGAGGCTCTCGGCCGAGCGCCTCGGCGAGCGACCGGCCCGCCTGTCGCAGCGCCAGGTCGAGCGCAGCGCTCTCGAACGCCCAGCGGCGGTAGTCACGGAACGCGGCCATCCCCGGCGACTCGGGCCACATGTCCAGCTCATCCAGATGCTCAGAGAACGAGCCGATGGTCCATTCCCCGGCGAGTTCGAGCGATAGCGAGGCGAGGGTGTCGTGGGCCGCGCCGTCGTAGGTCACGTCCTCGCCGATGCCCTCCTTCCCATGACCCTCGAGGTGCACCTGCGTCGTCGTCCGGACGAACTCGCTCGAGACGGCCCGCTCCAGCTGCTCGGGCCGGTAGCTCTCGACGACGAGCGGCAGGTCGGCGACTCGCTCGAAGGTGGACACAATGGCGAGTATGTCTGCCCGACCGCTCCTCGCAGCGGCCCTCGTGGCCCTCACCGGCTGCGGTGAAGAGGACCAGCGCGAGGTTCGACTCCTCGCGCCGGTCGGGATCGTCTCCAACGCCGACTCGGCCCGCTTCGAGCGCGAGACCGGCTGCCGAGTCGACCTGCGCGTCTACGACCCGGACGAGGACCTCGACGCCATCGCCGACCGGCGCGACACGGACGCCGTCGCAGGGCCGACGCCGAAAGGCGCCACGCCACATATCTCGTACGAGCTCGTCCGCGCGACACTCAGAGGAGACATCGTCGTCACCGTGCCCCGACAGCTTGCCGCCGCCCTCGATCCGCTCACCTTCAGCCCGGCGGGCCGGCGCGACCTCACCTGGACGATCCGCGAAGAGGGCGGAGGCGACGAGTGCGCCCGCCGCTGGATCGCCTACGCGACCTCCCAGTAGACCTCGGTGTCGAGCAGCCCCAGGAAGTCCTCCGGATCGGAGACGGCCTCCTCCGGCGCACGCGCGCCCGAGAACCGCAGCCGCGCCGCCGCGAGCTCGACCGCCGCCCGCGCTGCCGGCTCCGACGTCGAACGGGCGGAGCCTCCGCGCGTGAGCGTCCAGCCGACGACACGCCTCGACTCGCCGCGCAGGTCGACGAGGTGCACCGCGACCGCCTCCGCGGACTGCTCGTAGGGCTGCGGCTCCTCGCCCTCCTCCAGCGCGAGCAGCTTCTCGAGCAGGCCCGGCGCGAGGCAGAGCCGGAACGACGCCGTCTCGAGCGAGGGCAAGGCCTCGGGAAGCGTGCGGAGCTCCGAATGGAGCGTGTAGATCCCCTTCGCCCGCCCCACCGGCTCGGGCAGGTCGCGCTCGGCCTCACCCGACAATGGCTCAACCTCGCGCGTCTCGCCGCCCTCGACGACGACCGGCCGCAGGTGCAGCTCGTCCAGCAGCGTCCGCACCGAGTACGGCGCCGGGAACGGATGCTCCGCCGCCGCCGGATCGCGCGCCGCCGCCCAGATCTCCAGGACCGCGTGGCTCCTCGCCCAGCCGCCGCGCCGCCGCCGCCGTCAGCAGGTTCGTCTTGCCGGGCGCCGAGCCCATCCCCAACAGCGCGCCAAGTCCAGCTGCCCGAAACTCTCCGTCGAGGCCGAGCTGCTCGCTCGTCACGTGGTAGAGCCCGCCGAGGTCGATGTAGTTCGCGCCCGCCGCCAAGGCACCGCGCATCACCGGCACGTTGAGCCGGTAGTCCGCGGCATTCACGACGACACTCGCACCATCGAGCGCCCGAGCCACGGCAATCGGATCGGACGCGTCCAGCGCCTCCTCGCCCTCAAGGCGCGCGTCGCGCCGGACGAACGGCGCGCCCCACTCCTCGAGGAAGCCCACGACCCGGCGGCCGATCGTCCCAGAGGCTCCGACGACGGCGATCAAGCCGCGGAGTATCCCTACTTCAGGTCGGCGAGGATCTCCCCTGCGGCACGCTCACCGGTCTCTACGGCGCCGTTCAGGTAGCCCTGAAAGTCGATCGATGTGTGCTCGCCGGCGAAGTGGCAGTTGCCCTCTCGCTCGCCCTCGACGCCGGCGAACGCGGTGTACTGACCGACCTTCCAGTACGAGTACGAGCCCTTCGTCCACGGGTACGCGGGCCAGAAGTCGAGCGTCGCGCGGCGGTTCCACTGCTTCGTGATCCCGGGCAGCACCGGTTCGAGCTGGCGAAGGAACTCCTCCGCCCGGCTCATCTCGGTCCCGGATCCGAAGCTCGCTCCAATCTTCCCGCCCGTGTAGTTCACGAGGATGCCGGCGGTCCCGCGCTGCGCTCGGGTGACCTCCCAGGTGTTCTGGTAGCCCGTGTCCGCGAAGGTCTCGCCGTTGCAGTCGAGCGAGTTCCAATGCCGGGTCTCGAACTGGAGATGGAGCTTTGAGTTCGTCCCCATCCCCATGTCACGGATCGCGGCCCGCTTCCGAGCGCTGAACCCGGCCTTCGAGATGTCGACCGACGAGCGGAGTATCGAGAACGGAATCGCGAGGATCACGCGGTCGGCCGTGACCATCCTCGACGCCAAGCCCTGCTCGAACGTCAGTGAGTACGAGCCGTCCGCGCGCAGGGCGATCGCCGTCAGAACGGACTCGAGCGTGATCTGGCCGGCCAGGCGTTCGGCGAGCGCCGCCGGGATCTGGTCGTTGCCGCCGACCACGTGGTACTTCTCGTTCGACGGGCCGAAGATCCGGAGCTGGCCCTGGCCCCTGTAGCCGAGCAGGTAGAGGAGGTTGAGCGAGCTCTGCTCACTCGAATCGGCGCCGTACTCGATCGTGTAGGCGACGTCGAGCAGCTGCCCGAGCGGCGAACGTATCCCACCAGGGACGCTCTCCTCGATCCAGTCGACGATGGACATCCGGTCGAGCTCGCGCCCGCGCTCGGTGGACAGGTTGTAGAGCGTCGGGTAGCTCGCGGCAGAGACGTCCGAGTGGATCTTCTGCCAGACGGCCTTGATGTCGTTTGTCGCCTGAGCGTACGAGTACGGCTTCCCGTCGAAGTAGTAGGTCGGTTCGGTCCCGTTCACCTCTGCCTGCAGGAGGTTGTTGAGCTTGAAGCCGAGCCCGCCGGCGAGTTGGCGGATCGCCGTGTGGCCCTGGTCGATGAGCTCGCCGCCGTGCTCGGCGATCTGGCCCTCCGCGAACTCGCCGCGGATCGTCCAACAGCGGCCGCCTACACGGTCCGACGCCTCATGGACCTGAGCGCTGATCCCGCCTTGCTTCAGGCGGTAGGCCGCCGTCAGTCCTGCGAGCCCGGCGCCGACGACGATCGTGCGCTGAGCGGCCGCTCCTTCGGCCGCCGCGATCAGCCGGCCGATGGTCGTGGTTCCCGCCGCGGCGACACCGAGCGCTCCGGCGTTCCGGAGCAGATCACTTCGCGTGAGGCCGCGCTCCGCGGCCGCCTCGGCGGCCATCGTCTCAAGAGACTGTGCGATCGGCGTGCGTGCCATGAGACCCCCTTCCTCGAGTACGGCGTGGAGGATGATCTAGGCGGCCAGGAAGTGCAAGGTTTACGCAACCGGAAACTGTGCGATCCTGCGAATATGGCCGGCGATGGCCCTGCGTGAGACGACCGCGTCCGAGGCGGTGATCGCGGCCCGTGAGCGGTACGTCGCGCGCGGGATCGCTACCCCTCCGATCGTCGTCGCACGGGCCGAGGGCGCGCGGATCGAGGATGCCGACGGCCGTACATACATCGACTTCGCCGGCGGCCTCGGCTGCCAGAACACCGGCCACGGGCTCCCGGCCGCCGTGGAGGCGATCCGCGAACAGCTCGACCGCTATCTGCACCAGTGCTTCATGGTCGGGATGTACGAACCCTACGTCGAGGTGTGCCGCCTGCTCGCCGAGCTCTCGACCTGCCCCGGCGCCGAACAGCGAAGCATCCTGCTGAACAGTGGTGCCGAGGCGGTCGAGAACGCGGTCAAGATCGCCCGCGCGGCCACCGGGCGTCCCGCGGTCCTCGTCTTCGGCGGCGCGTTCCACGGCCGGACCCTGCTGACGATGACGATGACCAGCAAAGTGCAGTACAAGCAAGGCTTCGGGCCGTTCGCCCCGGAGGTGTACCGCGCGCCCGCGCCGTATCCGTACAGGGGCGTCTCGTCCGACGACGCGCTCGCCGCCGTCGACCAGCTCTTCAAGGCGGAGGTCGATCCCCGGACGATCGCCTGCGCGGTGCTCGAGCCGGTGCAGGGCGAGGGTGGGTTCATTCCGATGCCGCCGGACTTCCCGCAGCGGCTCCAGGAGCTGCTCGGCCGCCACGGGATCCTCTTCGTGGCGGACGAGGTGCAGAGCGGCGTCGGCCGGACCGGCACCGTCTGGGCGATCGAGCAGTACGGCGTCGAGCCCGACCTCCTCGTCTCGGGCAAGTCGCTAGGCGGCGGCCTTCCGCTCGCGGCAGTCACCGGCCCGGCGGAGATCGTCGACACCGTCGAGCCCGGCGGCCTGGGCGGCACATTCGGCGGCAACCCGCTCGCGTGCGCCGCGGCGGTGGCAGTGCTCGAAGAGGTCCGCCGGCCCGAGTTCCTGGAGCGGGCGCGCGAGATCGGTGACGTCATCCGGAGCCGCCTCGAGCGGCTCGCAGCCGGCAACGCGTCCGTCGGAGAGGTGCGCGGGCTCGGCCCGATGCTCGCGCTCGAGCTCGCCGAGCCGACGCCTGACCTCGCCAGGGCAGTCACGACCGCAGCTCGTGAGAAGGGCCTGATCTTGCTCTCGTGCGGGCTCTACGGCAACGTGATCCGCATCCTCGTCCCGCTCGTCATCTCGGACGCGGACCTCGCCCGCGGGCTCGAGCTGCTGGAGGAATCGCTTGTCGACGCAGGCGCAGCCGCGGCCTGAGACCACGGGCGCGGACGCACCGCCGGCCTTCGACATCGAGGCGATCGCGCTGTACCGGTCGTACGGAGACGTCGTCGCCGTCGACGGCGTCGACCTCGCGATCCCGGCGGGCGAGTTCTTCACGCTGCTCGGCCCGAGCGGCTCCGGCAAGACCACGACGCTCCGCCTCATCGCCGGCTTCGAGCAGCCGGATTCAGGCCGAGTTCTCCTCGGCGGCACCGACGTCACGAAGCGGCCACCGTACGCGCGGAACGTCAACACGGTGTTCCAGGACTACGCACTCTTCCCGCACATGACGGTGGCGGAGAACGTCGGCTATGGGCTGCGGGTGAAGGGTGTCAAGCGCGAGGAGCGCCGTGCCCGCGCGGGTGAGGCGCTCGAGATGGTGCGGCTCGCCGGGCTCGGGCCGCGGCGGCCCGGTCAGCTCTCGGGCGGTCAGCGCCAGCGCGTCGCACTGGCCCGCGCAATCGTCAACCGGCCGCGGGTGCTGCTCCTGGACGAGCCGCTCGGCGCACTCGACCTGAAGCTCCGCCAGGAGATGCAGCTCGAGCTGATGCGAATCAAGGACGAGGTCGGGATCACGTTCGTCTACGTGACGCACGACCAGGAGGAGGCGCTGACGATGAGCGACCGGCTCGCGGTCTTCCGCGACGGCCGCATCGAGCAGGTCGGAACTCCGGCAGACGTCTACGAACGTCCGACGAGCGAGTTCGTCGCCGGCTTCGTCGGCGTCTCGAACGTCCTGGAACGCGACGGCCGCCGCTTCACAGTGCGGCCGGAGAAGATCCGCCTCCTCGCCGACGGCGACCAGCCCGCGCCCGGGTCGGTCGTGGAGGAGGGACGCATCCGCGAGGTCGTGTACGTCGGCATGGTTACCCGCTATATCGTCGACCTCGAGCGAGGCGGCGCACTGAGCGTGATCCGCCAGAACCTCGAGACCACCTCGGCGGACGTCGTCGAGGCACGTGGTCGCCCGGTACGCCTCGAGTGGCGTCCAGAACACACCTACGAGATCTCCACGGGGGGAGAGACGGAGGACGAATGAGCAAGGCACGATGGCGCAAGGCCCGCTGGGTCGGGCTCGCGGTCTACTGCTGTGTCGCGTTGCTGGCTGCGACGAGCTGCGGCAGCGACGACGACGAAGGTGACAGCGCAGGCGGCGGCACCACGACGACCTCCTCGACCGAAGGCATGCTGACCGAGATCGGCGAGCCGGAGGGTCAGGTGAACCTGATCAACTGGGCCGGTTACGTCGAGAAGGACTGGGTCACGCCCTTCGAGACGGAGACTGGCTGCAAGGTCAACTCGAAGGTCGGCGCGACCTCGGACGAGATGGTCACGCTGATGAAGACCGGCAACTACGACGGCGTGTCCGCGTCGGGCGACGCGACGCTCCGCCTGATCGCGGGCGGCGACGTGGCTCCGGTCAACGTCGACCTGATCGAGAACTACGACGCGGTCTTCGAGGGCCTGAAGGACCAGCCGCACAACACGGTGGACGACGTGCCCTACGGCGTGCCGCACGGGCGCGGAGCGAACCTCCTCGCCTTCCGGACGGACGTCGTCAAGCCCGAGCCGGACAGCTGGGGCGTCGTGTTCGACGAGAACTCGCCGCACAAGGGCAAGGTCACCGCGTACGACAGTCCGATCTACATCGCGGACGCGGCCCTCTACCTGAAGGCGACCCAGCCGGACCTCGGGATCGAGGATCCGTACGCCCTCGACGAGGAGCAGTTCCAGGCCGCAGTCGACCTGCTGAAGCAGCAGAAGCTGAACATCGGCGAGTACTGGTCCGACGCCGCGAAGCAGATCCAGTCCTTCACGAACAAGGACACGGTCGTCGGCACGACCTGGCAGTACCAGGTCAACCAGCTCACGGGCGAGAAGGTGCCCGTGAAGGGGATCCTTCCGAAGGAGGGCTCCACGGGCTGGTCGGACACCTGGATGATCTCGTCCCAGGCCAAGAACCCGAACTGCATGTACCTCTGGATGAACTACATCATCTCGCCGGAGGCGAACGCCAAGGCGACGGAGTACTTCGGGGAGGCCCCGGTCAACGCCGAGGCCTGCGACCTGACCAAGGACAAGAACCACTGCGAGACGTTCCACGCGCAGGACGAGGACTACTTCTCGAAGGTCGCGTACTGGAAGACCCCGGTGAAGGACTGCGGGGACGACCGCGGCGAGGTCTGCAAGGACTACGCCGAGTGGACCGCGGCCTGGACCGAGATCAAGGGCTAAGTGCTTCTCCTGGCAATCCCCCGCCGAACTTCTGACCCGCGATCACGCGGCGCCAGAGCCCACCCTCGCCCTTGCCAAGGCTCCCAGCCTGGGCCGCGGACGAGAGCGGGCTCTGGCTTGGTGCTCGCGACCCAGAAGCTGGGCGGGAATCACCTGAAGAGGCACCGCCCCTGACCTCGGTTCCGTACGGAGGTGCGCCGCCCCGGGAAGGCCCGGGACGGCGCATCTCGTCTTTCTTCTTCCACCACCCTCGCGCCCGGCTGGGCGCACTGCTCGCCTCGCCAATCGCGTGGCTCGGGATCGCCTACCTCGGCTCCCTGGCCGTCCTCTTCCTGACGGCGGTCTGGAGCGTCGATCCGTTCACGGGCGACATCGTCCGGGAGTTCACGCTCGACAACTTCCGGACGCTCTGGGAGCAGGACGTCTACCGGCGGATCACGATCCGGACCGTCGGGCTGGCGGCGGCGGTGACGGTGACCGACGCGCTGCTGGCACTCCCGATCGCCTTCTACATGGCGCGCATCGCCTCGCCGCGGACGAAGGCGATCCTGGTCGTTGCCATCCTGACGCCGCTCTGGGCGAGCTACCTCGTGAAGGTCTACGCCTGGCGGATCCTCCTCGCGGGGGAGGGCCCGCTGAACTGGGCGCTCGAGCCGTTCGGCCTTACCGGTCCGGGCTACACGACGGCCGGTACCTGGCTCGTCTTCAGCTACCTCTGGCTTCCGTTCATGATCCTGCCGATCTACGCGGGGCTCGAGCGGATCCCGAGCTCGCTGCTCGAGGCATCGTCCGACCTCGGCTCCCGCGGCCTGGGCACCTTTCGGCGGGTCGTCTTCCCGCTCGCCTTCCCGGCGATCGTCGCCGGGTCGATCTTCACCTTCTCGCTGACCCTCGGCGACTACATCACGCCGCAGGTCGTCGGGAACACGAACTTCATCGGCAACGTCGTCTACACGAATGTCGGCGTCGCGAACAACCTGCCGTTCGCAGCCGCCTTCGCGACGGTTCCGGTCGTGATCATGGTCATCTATCTGACGCTCGCGAAGCGGGCGGGGGCGTTCGAGAACCTGTGACCGTCGGGGGCGTCCTCCTGCGACTGGCGACGGCGGCGACGCTGGCCTTCATCTACATCCCGCTCTTCATCATCGGCCTCTACGCCTTCAACGAGAGCACGACGCAGGGGTGGCCGATCTCCAGTTACACGACGGCGTGGTTCGGAGAGGCGTGGCGGGACGAGGACGTCCGCGACGCGCTCTGGCTCTCAGTCAAGTGCGGGGTGGTCGCGACGGCGATCGCGCTCGTGCTCGGGACGCTGGCGTCGCTCGCCGTCGCCCGGCACCGGTTCTTCGGGCGCGAGGCGATCTCGTTCCTCGTCATCCTTCCGATCGCCCTGCCGGGGATCGTGACCGGGATGGCGCTGAACGCCTCGTACGTCCGCTTCGGGATCGACTTCGGGCTGATGACGATCGTGATCGGCCACGCGACCTTCTGCATCGTCGTCGTCTACAACAACGTGATCGCGCGGCTTCGCCGCACCTCGCCGAACCTGGAGGAGGCGTCGTCGGACCTCGGCGCCGACGCCTGGCAGACCTTCCGGTACGTGACCTTCCCCCAGTTGCGGACCGCGCTGCTGGCCGGCGGGCTGCTCGCCTTCGCCCTGTCCTTCGACGAGGTGATCGTGACGACGTTCACGTCCGGCGCCGAGCAGACGCTCCCGATCTGGATCTTCACGAATCTCGCGCGGCCGGAGCAGCTCCCGATCATCAACGTGGTCGCCCTCGCCGTGATCGTGCTCTCTGTGATCCCGGTCTGGCTGGCCCAGCGCCTGACCCGCGAGCCGACCGGCGTCGGCGGCACCACTGCTGCGGCCGCCGGAGCCCGCCAGTGAGATAGTTCCGCACGAATCCAGGAGGTCCGTCCATGAGCGTGAGCGTCGAGAAGCACAAGAATCTGGTCGGAGGCGAGTGGGTCGATGCCTCAGACGGCGGCATCGAGGAGATCCTCAACCCGGCGACCGGCGAGACGATCGCCGAGGTCCCGAAGGGGACGGAGGCGGACGTCGACCGCGCCGTCGAGGCAGCGAAGAAGGCGTGGGCCGAGTGGCGCGGCGTGACGCCGGCCGAGCGCGCCGAGCTGCTCCTCAAGCTCGCTGACCTGATCGACGAGCACACCGACGAGCTCGCCGAGCTCGAGTCGCGGAACGTCGGGAAGCCGCTCGGAGCGGCGCGAGACGAGATGCCGGTCTGCTCCGACAACCTCCGCTTCTTCGCCGGCGCCGCTCGCCTCCTCGAGGGCCGCTCCGCCGGCGAGTACATGGCGGGCTACACGTCGATGATCCGCCGGGAGCCGATCGGGATCGTCGGCCAGGTCGCGCCGTGGAACTACCCGCTGATGATGGCGGTCTGGAAGTTCGCCCCCGCGCTCGCGGCGGGCAACGTCTCGATCCTCAAGCCCTCGGAGCAGACGCCGCTCTCGACGCTCCGTTTCGCGGAGCTCGCGGCCGACGTCATCCCACCCGGTGTCCTCAACGTGATCACGGGCGACGGCGAGCCTGTCGGCGCAGGCATCGTCCGGCACGCCGACGTCCGCATGGTGTCGCTCACCGGCGACGTCGCAACGGGCCGGGAGGTCGCGAAGGCTGCGTCCGAGACGCTGAAGCGCGTCCACCTCGAGCTCGGCGGCAAGGCGCCGGTCGTGGTCTTCGACGACGCGGACCCGGCGCAGGTGGCCGAGGCGATCAAGATCGGCGGCTACTGGAACTCCGGGCAGGACTGCACGGCAGCGTCCCGCGTCGTCGCGGGGCCGACGATCTACGACAAGCTGCTCGAGGAGCTCGTCCCGGCCGTCGAGTCGATGCACGTCGGCGACCCGGCGGAAGGCGAGGAGATCGAGATGGGCCCGGTGATCTCGAAGGCACAGCAGGAGCGGATCCTCGGCTTCCTCGACCGGGCCTCGGGCGCACAGGTCCTGACCGGCGGCGGCACGAACGGCGACCGCGGGTTCTTCGTCAACCCGACCGTCGTGACCGGCGTCGACCAGACCGACGAAATCGTCCAGCGCGAGGTCTTCGGCCCGGTCGTCACCGTCCAGCGGTTCGACGACGACGACCAGGCGATCGAGTGGGCGAACGACGTGCCGTACGGGCTCGCGGCCTCGGTCTTCACGCGCGACGTCGCCCGTGCCTTGAACGCCGCGCGGAAGCTCGAGTTCGGCACCGTCTGGATCAACGATCACATCCCGCTCGTCTCGGAGATGCCGCACGGCGGCTTCAAGCAGTCGGGCTACGGCAAGGACCTCTCTGCCTACTCGCTCGAGGACTACACCCAGATCAAGCACGTGATGGTCAAGCTGGACTAACGCGTTTGGCCAAAACGACGGTTCCGCAGCGCCCGGTCCTCGTAGAGGAGGAGCCGGGCTCAGAAAAGTCGCCGCGCTCGAGCGACGAGACGTCGCGCTAGGGAGCCCTGAGGGCGCGGATCCGGGCGGCGCCACCCACGTTCTCGGCCCACACGACGCGACGGCCCTCGATCGTCAGCCCGACCGGCGCCCAACGGGTCGTCGCGAGCGTCGTGACGGCTCCGGTCCTCGCATCCAGACGGCGGATCCCGGTGCCCGCCGCGAAGACGACGGAGCGGCCGGCAGCAGACAGGCTCCGGACGTTCGACGGGACGGCGACCGCTCTGCGACGGCTGCCGTTCAGGCTGTAGAGCTCGACACGTACACCCGGGTCGTGGTCCACGAGCAATGCGACGTAGTCCGGGCCGAGCGCGATCGCCCGGGCGTGGCCGCCGATCGCGAAGCGCTTGATCAGCCGGCCCGTGTGGGCGTCACGGATCTCCACCGGCGAGCGGGGAACCGGCGCGATCTTCCTTGACTTCCCGTCGACCGGCGAAACGAGCCGGATCCCTGGCCGCCACGGCAAGTCAGTGCCTTCCGAGTCGGTCCCGTCGCCGACGACGATCGTGTTTCCGGGCGCCCACTGCGGCCAATCGATATGCAGCCCGGTCGACGTCAGCTGACGCCGACCGCTCCCGTCCGCGTTGATTGCCCACAGAGGCTCCGGGTACCCGGGTGCGAACGCGATCCTCTTCGAGTCGGGCGACCACGCCGGCCACCTGCCCTCGGCCCCTGGTAGTCGGGTGGCGCGGGTGCCGTCTGCATTGATGACGGCGATGGTTGATCCGTCCACGTAGGCGATCCGGGAGCCGTCCGGTGACCACCCGGGCTGAGTCTCGGGACGACTGGTGGTCGTCAGGCGCGTCTCGCCTGCCCCGTCGGCCCGGACCGCGTAAATGTCGCCGCCGCGCGAGACCGCGATCTGCGTGGAGTCGGGCGACCACGACAGCGGTCCCGCCGTTGCGCGCGCGGTCGCCGTCAGCCTCGTCTCACCGGTGCCGTCGGCCCTGATCGTAAAGACGGCCGTGCCGCGGACGAACGCAATTTTCGTTCCGTCGGGAGACCAGGCCGGCGCCGTTCCCGCTGCGAGGCGTCGCGAGCGACCTCCGGTCGCCTCGACCACGTACAGGCCGAGACTCCCTAGGCGTCCTTCGTCGAACACCGTGCGGTCGAAGACGAGACGGGCACCGTCCGGCGACCAGCTGGGCCGCTGGGCAGCGCCCGGCGAATACGGCGGTGAGACTCCGCTCGCGAGCTGCCGGTCGCCCGTGCCGTCCGCGCGGATCGTCCAGAGGTTGCCTTGAAAGATCCAGGCGAGCCGCGTCCCGTCATGCGACCACGACGGCGTGAAGCTGCAGCAGCGAAGGCTGTTCGTGACGACCGCGAACCGGCGGCCGCTGACCGCGAGCCCCACGGGAATCGGGACCCTCGCCAGGCGGCTCGACCGGCGACCGGCGAGGCGGTAGATCGCCGATTGCCGGCGGCGGCTGCCCGCGCACAGCTCGCTGCCGTCGCAACGGGTGTAGTAGAGAATCGCGTTCCCCTCCCCCGCCATCGGCAGAGGGTTCGGGTCGACCCAGTCAGGGTTGCTCTCCTCCTGCCCGAAGTACGAGCCCGCGATCCGGCGTGTACGGGGGTCGCGGAGGGCGGACGTCAGCAGACCGATCGCGAGGTACGTGTTCCCTTCGTCCGCCGTCTGGTGCAGGACGCGACCGTCGGCGCTGAGCGCAATCGCACGGATCGGGCTCCCGCGCTGCGCGCCGCAGCTGCTGCCGCGCCGCGAGTCGACGTCGGCCGGGCGCCGACCCGGGAGCGTGAGGATCTCCACCTGCCTGCCGCACCGCGCCCGAGTCTTGACCCAGGCGACGCGGCGACCGTTCTGCGCCAGCGCGTCGACCCTGCCGCGGACTTCCACGAGTGTCATCGGCTGCGCCGACTGCTCGCCGGTTCCGGCGGCCGCCGTCGCACCGAGAACGAGCATCAGTGCAATTGGAAGGAGGGCAGACCGAAACACCACAGGAGTATGGGGCCGCGCCGAACCGGTGTACAGCCGCCGCGTAATTGCGTGCCGCATCACTTCCTGGTTGACCCCATGCGACGAAGAGTGGTAAGAACGCCTCGCATTGCGCAGCTCAGACCTCCCTGAGCCACGGGGCCCGGTCAGCCTTCCCCGGAGCCTCGACGCCGTGGACCAGGGCATCATCGAGGCGCTGCAGCGCAACGGCAGAGAGTCCTTCCGGCGGATCGCCGCCCACCTCGGCGTGTCCGAGGCGACGATCCGGGCCCGCTACGCGCGGCTTTGCGACGACAACATCCTCCAGGTCACGGGGATCACGAACCCGCTCGGCCTCGGCTTCGAAGCGCAGGCCATGGTCGGGATCCGCACCAACGGCCCGCCCGAGCCGGTGGCCAACGAGATCGCGACCTGGCACGAGGCCGACTACGTCGTCATCACCGCCGGCCAGTTCGACATCCTCGTCGAGCTGGTCTGCGCCGACCGGCGCCAGCTCCTCGACCTGACGAACCGCATTCGGGCGATCGATAGCGTCGCCTCCACCGAGAGCTTTCTCTACCTCGAGCTCTGGAAGCAGATCTACGACTGGGGTGCCCGCGTCCAGGACGGCACTCGGATGGCCAAGCTCGGCTGATGGAAACGAGGCTGCTCATTGCTGGTGAGCAGGTTGCGGGAGACGGCGGCGCGCTCTCGGTCGAGAACCCGTTCACGGAGGCCGAGCTCGCCGCGGTCGGCCTCCCCTCGTCCGAGCAGGTCGACGGGGCGATCGCGGCGGCGCGGGAGGCGACGCGCTCCTGGGCCGCGACGCCGGCGATCGAGCGCGGAGAGATGCTCCATGAAGTCGCCACGAGGATGCGCGCCCGGACGGACGAGCTCGCGGAGCTGATGACCCGCGAGGGCGGCAAGCCGCTGATCGAGAACTCGGACGAGGTCGGATGGACGGCGGCGGCCTTCGACTACTACGCGGAGCTCGGGCGCAACTTCGCCGGCCGGGTCATTCCTGCGATCGAGTCGACGCAGCTTTCCCTCGTCCTCAAGGAACCGATGGGCGTGGTCGGCTGCATCGTCCCCTGGAACTACCCCCTGCTGCTCCTGTCCTGGAAGGTCGCGCCGGCGCTCGCCGCCGGGAACACGATCGTTGCCAAGCCGTCCGAGCTGACGCCGCTCTCGACGCTCGCGCTGGCCGACTGCTTCGAGCATCTCCCGGCGGGCGTGGTCAACATCCTCGCGGGCGCCGGGGTGGTCGGCGAGGCGATCGTCTCCGACGAGCGCGTCGACTGCGTCGCGTTCACCGGCTCTGTCGAGACGGGCAAGAAGATCGCCCACATCTGCGCCGACCGGGTGGCCCGGATCAACCTCGAGCTCGGCGGCAAGGACCCGTTCATCGTCTGCCCGGACGTGGCGCCCGCGATCGACGTCGCGGCGAAGGGCGGCGCGTGGGCTGCCTTCCTGAACGCCGGCCAGGTCTGCACCTCGGCCGAGCGCTTCTACGTCCTCGAGCCCGTGTACGACGACTACCTCCAGGCATTCGTCGACTACACGAGCTCGCTGGTCGTCGGCGACCCGCTCGACGCGAACACGGACATCGGCCCGCTCGTCTCGGCACGCCAGCGGGACAAGGTGGCAGCCCAGGTCGACGCAGCCGCCGACGCCGGCGCGACCGTCGTCACGGGCGGCTCGAACGGCGGCAACGGGACCGGGTACTTCTACGCCCCGACCGTCGTCACCGGCGCGCCGGCCGAGACCGACCTGCTCCGGGAGGAGACCTTCGGGCCGGTCGCCCCCCTCGTCCCGGTCAAGAGCCTCGACGAGGCGATCGAGCTCGCGAACGGAACGCGATTCGGGCTCGGCGCCAACGTCTACACGAAGGACCTCGACACCATCCTCCGCTGCATGCGCGAGCTGAAGGCCGGCACGGTGTGGTTCAACGACCCGCTGACTGACAACGACGCCGGCCCGTTCGGCGGGATGAAGCAGTCCGGCCTCGGGCGGGAGCTCGGCCAGGAGGGGCTCGAGGCATTTCAGGAGACGAAGCACGTCCACATCGAGACCTCCCTCGCACCGAAGGACTGGTGGTACCCCTACGGCGGCGGGTCCTCGCAGGCAAAGGGCGTCTGATGTGACGACGACCACTGCGGAGGGCGAGACGGCCGTCGCCGACGTGCGGCTCGACCACGTCACGAAGCGGTTCGACGAAGTGACGGCCGTGGACGGGCTGACGGTCGAGATCCCGCGCGGCTCCTTCTTCGCGCTGCTCGGGCCGTCCGGCTGCGGCAAGACGACGACGCTGCGGATGATCGGCGGCTTCGAGGAGCCCGACGAAGGCGTGATCTACCTCGGTGACCGGGCCGTTTCAGGTCTGCCGCCGTACAAACGCGACGTGAACACGGTCTTCCAGAGCTATGCGCTCTTCCCGCACCTGACGATCTTCGAGAACGTCGCGTTCGGCCTCCGCCGGCGAAACGTCGCCCGCAACCGGGTCGCCGGCCGCGTGCGGGAGATCCTCGGTCTCGTCGACCTGGCGGGGACTGAACAGCGGAAGCCGCGGCAGCTCTCCGGCGGCATGCAGCAGCGCGTCGCCCTGGCGCGGGCGCTCGTCAACAACCCTCAGGTCCTGCTCCTCGACGAGCCGCTCGGCGCGCTGGACCTGAAGCTCCGCAAGCAGATGCAGCTCGAGCTCAAGCGGATCCAGCACGACATGGGGATCACCTTCGTCCACGTCACCCACGACCAGGAGGAGGCGATGACGATGGCGGACGTCATCGCCGTGATGAACCACGGCCGCATCGAGCAGCTCGGCCCGCCCGACGAGCTCTACGAGCGCCCGAGAACGAGCTTCGTCGCGCGCTTCCTCGGTGCGTCGAACCTCTTGCAGGGAACCGTGGAGGACCGCAACACGATCCGCCTGCGGAGCGGCGCCGTCGTCCGGGTCGCGGACGAGCTACCCAAGCCGGGGGCGCCTGTCGCCGCGGGTGTCCGGCCGGAGAAGCTCCGCCTCGACGAGAACGGCGCCAACCGGCTCTCCGGCACCGTCAAGGAGGTCTCCTATGTCGGCGTCGCCACCCAGTACGTCGTCGAGACCCCGGACGGGCTGCTGACCGTCTACGCCCAGAACACGGAGCCCGGCCTGCGCAGCGTCGAGAGCGGGGCCCCCGTCCACATCGCCTTCGCTCCGGAATCCACGTTCGTCGTCGACCACGACACAGAGGAGGAAGAACCCGCATGACCGACCTGACCCGTCTCGAGCTACTCCGCCGTGCCGCTCTCGGCGGAGCCGCGCTCTCCATCCCGGGCTTCCTGGCCGCCTGCGGCGGCGATGACGAGGAGGCGGCCGGGACGACGACCGGCGCGACCCAGCTCGCCGGCACCCTGCGCTTCTCGAACTGGCAGCTCTACATCGACCGTAACCCCAAGGACAAGAAGAGGAGCCCGTCGCTCGAGCAGTTCACGGCGGAGACCGGCGTGAAGGTCAACTACGTCGAGGACGTCAACGACAACGCCACGTACTTCGGGAAGATCCAGGGGCCGCTCTCGCAGGGGCGCGGGATCGATCGCGACATCATCGTCATGACCGATAACTCGCGCTTCCCGGGGCTGCTCGTCAGCAAGGCGTGGGTCGAGAAGCTGGACAAGAACCGGATCCCGAACATCTCCAACCTGATCGACGCACAGAAGAGCCCGCCGTTCGACCCCGACCGCGCCTACAGCATTCCGTGGCTGTCCGGGATCACCGGCATCGCGACGAACCTGAAAGCGAGCGGCGGCGAGGTCGTCACGACGACGCAGCAGCTGCTCGAGGACCCGAAGCTCAAGGGCAAGGTGACACTGCTCACGGAGGTCGCCGACACGATGAGCCCGATCATGCTCGAGAACGGCGACGATCCGAGCAAGGTCACGGACGAAAGCTGGAACAAGGCGTACGACCGGATCCAGAAGGCGGTCGACGCGGGTCAGATCCGCCGCTTCACGGGCAACGACTACGTGGCGGACCTGGAGAGGGGAAACATCGCCGCCGCCCTCTCCTGGTCAGGCGACGTGGCCACGGGCCTGGCGGCGAACAAGGCTCTCCGCTGGAACCTGCCCGAGAAGGGCAGCGACATCTGGACGGACAACATGTTCATCCCGCTCGAGGGCAGCGTGCCGACGGCCTCCGAGTACATGAACTTCATCCTCGACCCGAAGGTCGCCGCGATGATCGCGGTCGGCGCCGGCTACATCTCGGCGGTCAAGGGTGTCAAGGACGAGGCGGTGAAGCTCGACCCCGAGTCCGCCAACAACCCGCTCATCTTCCCTGACGACGAGATCCTCTCGAACGTCGTCCAGTTCGACTCGGCGGCGCTGAACAACCAGACCTACATCGAGCAGTGGCAGCAGCTGCTCGGCGCGTAGTAGTGCCCCTCCAGGCAATACATGCCTGCTTCTGGCCCGCGATCACGCGGCGCCAGAGCACACCCACCTCCTCGCCAAGGCTGGCCAGCCTTGGCTCGTCGGCGTGCGCACTCTGGCTTGGTGCTCGCGACCCAGAATCGAGGCGGCATTACCTGAAGGGGCACCGGCCCGCTTGTACCTGATCCACCGCCACCGCTGGCTCGCCCCTGCGCTGCTCCTCGCGCCGGGGTTGGCGTGGCTGGCCGTGTTCTTCCTCGTCCCGCTCGGCTTTCTCGGCTACCAGTCGCTCCAGTCGGGCACGTTCGAGCAGGGATACACGTTCGACTGGGCGTTCTCGAACTACGTGGACGCGATCTCGGACTACCGGGAGCAGATCGTGCGCTCGTTCGTCTACTCCGGCATCGCGACCGTCGCCGCCCTGCTGATCAGCTACCCGCTCGTCTACTGGATCGCGTTCCGCGGCGGGCGCTGGAAGAACTTCCTGCTGCTCTTCATCGTCGCGCCGTTCTTCGTCACATACCTGATCCGCACACTCGCCTGGCAGAACATCCTCGCCGACCAGGGGCCGGTCGTCGGCTTCCTGCGCGACATCCACGTGCTCTCCGCCGACGGGCGCCTGCTGGCGACGACGCTCGCAGTCGTCGCGGGGATCACCTACAACTTCCTGCCCTTCATGGCGCTGCCGCTCTATGTCTCGCTCGAGGCAATCGACCCGCGGCTCCTCGAGGCGGCGAAGGACCTCTACGCGAGCCCGACCAAGGCGTTCCTGCGCGTGACGCTGCCGCTCTCGGCGCCCGGCATCGTGGCCGGGACGCTCCTGACGTTCATCCCCGCGGCGGGCGACTTCATCAACGCCCAGCTGCTCGGGACGCCGAACCAGTACATGGTCGGAAACGTGATCCAGTCGAAGTTCCTCGAGTTGATCGACTACCCGGCCGCGGCGGCGCTCTCGTTCGTGCTGATGGCGCTGATCGTGGTCGCCCTCCTCGTCTACGCTCGGATGGTCGGGACGGAGAAGCTGACAGGGTGACCACCGCCGCTGAAACCGTTCCGATGCCGGCGCGCCCGAGCGTCGCCTCGCGGGCCTGGGCCTTCGTCCGCCGGCACACGCTCACGGTCTTCTCCATGCTCGCGCTCGTCTACCTGATGCTGCCGATCGCGGTCGTGATCGTCTTCTCCTTCAACGACCCGCCGACGCAGTTCAACTACACGTGGTCGAGCTTCACCTTCGACAACTGGGTGAACTGGGACGCAGTGCCCGGGATCCGAAACGCGGTCATCCTCTCGCTGCAGATCGCGCTCATCACGACGGTCGTGGCGACCGTGCTGGGCACGCTGGTGGCGCTCGCACTCGTTCGGCATCGATTCCGGGGCCGCGGCCCGACAAACCTGCTCGTCTTTCTCCCCATGGCCACGCCCGAGATCGTGCTCGGCGCCTCGCTGCTCACGCTGTTCCTGCAGATGCGCTTCGCAACCGGCTTCACGACCATCTTCATCGCCCACGTGATGTTCACGATCAGTTACGTCGTCGTGACAGTGAAGGCGCGGCTCGTCGGCTTCGACCGGCATCTGGAGGAAGCCGCCATGGATCTCGGCGCGAACGAATGGACGACCTTCCGCAAGGTGACGCTGCCGTTGATCGCTCCTGCCATCCTGAGCGCAGCGCTGCTCTGCTTCGCGATCTCGATCGACGACTTCGTGATCACGTACTTCAACGCCGGCTCGGAGACGACGTTCCCGCTCTTCGTCTGGGGCGCGGCTAGGGTGGCGGTGCCCCCGCAGGTGAACGTGGTGGCCTCGGCGATCTTCGTCGTGGCGCTCGCGGCGATGGCGGCCAACGTCCTGTATCAGACCCGGCGCGGCCGACGGTGGATGCCGAGTCGACGACGCGTCGCGAGGAGGGCCCGGTGACGACGCGTCGGAGCGGCCATGCGCGCGGCGCGCTCCGGGCCGACGGTCGGTGCAGGAGCGCCCACGCGTCAGTCGCGACCGGGCCCGGATCAAGGAGCTGACCGAGCGGGAGTCCCGGAAGCTCGACGAGCGGACGCCGAAGTCGCGCGAGCTCCTCGAGCGGGCGAAGCGGACGATGCCGAACGGGGTCGCCTCGACGTATCAAGCCCGCGATCCGTGGCCGATCTTCCTCACCCGGGGCGAGGCCCAGTACGTCTGGGACGCAGACGGGCACCGCATGGTCGACTACCACAACGGCTTCGGCTCGATGGTGGTCGGTCACGCCCACCCGGCGATCGTGCGGGCGGTCTCGGAGCGCGTCCGCCTCGGTTCCCACTTCTCGGCCCCCACCGAGGACGCGGCGTTCGTCGCCGAGGACCTCGCCCAGCGCTTCGAGCTCCCGAAGTGGCGCTTCACGAACTCGGGCAGCGAGGCGACGATGGACGCGATCCGCATTGCCCGGGGCGCCACCGGTCGGGACACGATCGTGAAGATCCTCGGCTCGTACCACGGCCACCACGACGCCGTGATGGTCGCCGTAGGCTTCGCGCTCGGCTCGGACGTCGATCCGGACGACATCCCGTCGAACCCGTATGGCGAGGGCCTCCCGCAGGCGGTCGCGGACCTCACGGTCGCAGTGCCGTTCAACGACGCGGGCGCGCTGGCGCGCCGGCTCGACCGGCTCGAGGAGGAGGGGCGCCTGCCGGCCTGCATGATCATGGAGGCGGCGATGATGAACCTCGGGGTCGTGCTCCCCGAGCCCGACTATCTCGAGGCCGTCAGGGAGGAGACCCGGAAGCGTGGAGTGCTCCTGATCTTCGACGAGGTCAAGACCGGGCTGACGATCGCGCCAGGCGGAGCCACCGAGCGGTACGGCGTCAAGCCCGACCTTGTCACGCTGGCGAAGACGCTCGGCGGAGGCTTGCCCACGGGCGCGGTCGGCGGGACCGAGGAGGCGATGGAGGTCGTCGAGTCGGGCCGCGTGAACCAGGTCGGCACCTTCAACGGCAACCCGCTCAGCATGGCGGCTGCGCGGGCGACGCTCGAAGAGGTGCTGACGGCGGAGGCGTACGAGCGGCTCGAGGCGATCGACGACCGGCTCGTCGCCGGCTGCCAGGGAGTGATCGACCGCTACGGGCTCCCCGGCTACTCGGTGGGGATCGGGTCGAAGGGCTGCGTGACGTTCGCGGCCGAGAAGATCACGGACTACAGCAGCTTCAAGCGCAGCCAGGACGAGGACCTGGCCGAGCTCGCCTGGCTCTACCACGCCAACCGCGGCATCTTCATGACTCCCGGCCGCGAGGAGGAGTGGACGCTGTCGGTCGCGCTCGAGGAGGCCGATGCGGACGCCTACGTCGCCGTCTTCGAGGAGCTCGCCTCGGACCTGACCGCATGAGCGACCTCCAGCAGCAGGCCCGCGACCACCTCTGGCTCCACTTCACCCGCATGGGCGGCTACGTGGAGGACGAGATCCCGATCATCGTCCGCGGCGAGGGCTGCTACCTGGAGGACTCGAAGGGAAAGCGCTACCTCGATGCGCTGGCCGGCCTCTTCGCCGTCAACATCGGCTACTCGCACGGCGACGAGATCGGGCAGGCAGCGCACGAGCAGATGAAGGAGCTGCCCTTCTACACGAACTGGTCGTACGCGCACCCCCGCGCGATCGAGCTGGCGGCGACCGTGGCCGAGCTCGCGCCGGGAGACCTGAGCCGGGTCTTCTTCTGCTCGGGCGGCTCGGAAGCCGTCGAGTCGGCCTGGAAGCTTGCGCGGCAGCACTACGCCGCCCGCAAGGAGCCGCAGCGACGCTGGAAGGCGATCGCGCGCAACGTCGCGTACCACGGCACGACGCTGGGGGCGCTCTCGATCAACGGGATCCCGGCGCTACGGGCGCCGTTCGAGCCGCTCGTTCCCGACGTGGCCCATGTCCGGAACACGAACCGCTACCACCGGCCGAAGGAGGAGACCGAGGAGCAGTTCACGGCGCTGCTGCTCGAAGACCTCGAGCTGAGAATCGAGTCCGTCGGGCCGAGCACGGTGGCGATGGTGATGATGGAGCCCGTCCAGAACGCCGGCGGCGCCTTCACGCCGCCCCAGGGCTACTGGCGCGGCGTCCGGGAGATCTGCGACCGATACGACATCCTCCTCTGCGCCGACGAGGTCATCACCGGGTTCGGCCGGCTGGGGCACTGGTTCGGGTCCGAGCGCTACGACATCCGCCCGGACCTGCTGACGATGGCGAAGGGTCTCTCTTCCGCGTACGCCGCGATCGGCGGGGTCGTCGCGTCCGACCGGGTGATGGAGCCGTTCCTCGAGGGCGAATCGATGTACACGCACGGGATCACATTCGGCGGACATCCCGTCATGTGCGCGATCGCGCTGAAGAACATCGAGATCATGAAGCGGGAAAGGGTCGTCGAGCACGCGAAGGAAAACGAGGACCGCTTTCGCGAGACGCTCGCTCAGCTTCTCGACCTCCCGATCGTCGGCGACCTGCGCGGGACCGGCTTCTTCTACGCGCTCGAGCTCGTCAAGGACAAGGAGACGCGGGAGAGCTTCACCGGCGAGGAGTCGGAGTGGCTGCTGCGCGGCTTCCTCTCGAGACGGCTCTTCGACGCCGGCCTGATCTGCCGGGCCGACGACCGCGACAACCCGGTGATCCAGCTGTCACCGCCGCTCGTGGCCGGGCAGGAGGAGTTCGACAGGATCGCGTCGGTGCTCGGCGAGGTGCTGACCGAGGCCTGGTCCGAGCTGGAGCGCGGCGGGAGAGCCCTAGCGGAGGCGTAGCTCGAAATACGTCGTTCCGTGCACCGGGTTCGGGCGGTACGCCTCGATCTCCTCGAACCCGAGCGACCGGTAGAGACCGCGCGCGGCTTCCATCGTCGGCAGGGTGTCGAGGCGCATGCCCTCGTAGCCGGCCTCGCGTCCGGCCTGGATCACCGCGTCGGCGAGGCGGCGGCCGAGGCCGGTTCCCTGGAACTCGGCCCGGACGTAGAGCCGCTTCATCTCGCAGACGCCCTGCTCGTACGGGCGAAGCGCGACGCAGCCCGCCGCCTCGTCTCCGTCGAGCGCAAGGAGGAGCCGGCCGGCAGGGGGCGCGTACTCACCGGGTAGCTCGGCGAGCTCGCTGTCGAAGTCCTGAAACGACAGGTCGACCTCGAGGGAGCCGGCGTACTCCTGGAAGAGCTCACGTACCGCCGGCAGGCGGTCCTCCGTGTGGCCGTCGACGATCCGCAAGCCCACCGAGGCGCGAGAGTATCTGCCCACTGAGTTGCGCCGGCGGCGGCTGATGTGACAATGAGAGACATGGCTCAAGTCGTCGAACCGCTGCAGGCCGCCCGGGACGCGGCCCTGCGCCAATCGTGGCGCCAGGCGTACGACGCCTACGCCGGGCTGGAGCCGGACGAGCTGAGCGCCGAAGACCTCGAGCACTACGGCGAGGCGGCTTGGTGGACCGGGAAGCTCGTGCAGGCGATCGACTTCCGCCAGCGGGCGTACCGCGGCTACGCGGCCGACGGTCAGAAGCGCGACGCTGCTCGCGTCGCCCTCAGGCTCTCCTGGGACGAGTCAGGCCGCGGCGCGTTCGCCGTCTCGCACGGATGGTTCGCGAACGCGCAGCGCTTGCTGGAGGACGAGCCGGAAGCGATCGAGCACGGCTACCTCGCACTCGTCCGCGCGATCAACGCGCTCTTCGCCGAGGGCGACTTCCCGGCCGCGATCGCCCACTTCGACAGTGCCTTCGAGCTCGGCCGGCGCTTCGGAGACCGCGACGCGCAGATGCTCGCCCTCGTCGGGAAGGGGCGCGCGCTCGTGAAGAGCGGCGAGATCGACGCCGGTCTGGAGCTGCTCGACGAAGCGACCGCCGCCGCGGTGAGCGGCGAGCTCCAGCCGTACTCCTCGACGATCGTCTACTGCATGACGATCAGCTCCTGCCACGACCTCGGCGATTACCGCCGGGCGGCCGAGTGGACCGATGTCGCGAACCGCTGGTGCGATCAACTCGACGTCACGGGGTTCCCGGGCGCCTGCCGCGTCCATCGCGCCGAGATCATGCGCTTCCGCGGCGATCTCGAGGCGGCGGAGAAGGTCGCGATGGCGGCGTGCCGGGAGCTCCAGGACTTCGAGCGTCAGATCACTTCGGGCGGGTTCTACGAGATCGGCGAGATTCGCCGACGCCTCGGCGACCTCGCCGCCGCAGAGGAGGCGTACGGAAAGGCCAACGAGCTCGGCAGCGATCCCCAACCGGGGCTCGCACTGCTCCGGCTCGCCGAAGGCAAGGTCGGTGCGGCCACGGCAGGGATCACCCGCAGCCTGGAGGAGGCCGAGCTGACCCCCGCCCGGCTCCGTCGCCTCCCGGCCCAGGTCGAGATCGCGGTCGCGGCCGGCGACCTCAAGACCGCCCGCGCTGCGGCGGCGGAGTTCGAGACCCTGGTCGACTCGTACACGATCGGCGGCCGTCGCGCTCCGGCCTTCGAGGCGATCGCCAACCTCGCCGACGGCCGGATCCGGCTCGCGGAAGGGGACGCGGCAGGCGCTGCGCAGAGCCTGCGCCAGGCGCGTGACGGCTGGAAGGACCTCGGCGCTCCGTACGAGGCAGCCGAGGCGAGGCTGTTGCTCGCGCTTGCCTTCCGCAGACAGGGCGACGAGCACGCCGCCAAGCAGGAGCTCGAGGCCGCCCTGGCGACGTTCGAGCGGATCGGCGCCCGGCGTGATGCTGAGCGAGCAGGGGAGCTCCTGGGCCGCCAGCAAACGACGCGGACGTTCCTCTTCACCGACATCGTCGGGTCGACGAAGCTCCTGGAGTCGCTCGGGAACGAGAAGTGGAAGAAGCTCCTGGCCCGGCACAACGACGTCGTCCGCGAGCAGATCGTCGAGCTCGGCGGCGAGGTCGCGCAGCAGACCGGCGACGGGTTCTTCGCCGTCTTCGTCACTCCGAGGTCGGCGATCGCGGCGGCGATCGCGATCCAGCGCGCCCTCGACGCGGAGATCATCGCGCCCGACGTGAGGATCGGGGCGCACACGGGCGCGGGCTTCGAGGAGGACGGCGGCTCGAACCGCTACGGCGGAGAGGCCGTCCACCTAGCTGCGCGAATCGGCGCCGCCGCCGGCGCCGGCGAGATCCTCGTCAGCCGAGAGACGCTCGACGGCTCGGGAACGGGCTTCCGGCTCCTGGAGTCGCGCGCTGAGACCGCCAAGGGCTTCGAGCAGCCGGTCGACGTCATCTCGGTGGACTGGCGCTAGATCAGGCTAGGCCGCCCGGGTCGAGGAGACCCCGAGCCCGACGAACACGATCCCTGTCACCCAGCGCTTCACGCCGAGGTACCAGCGACTGCGACGCAGCCACACTCCGGCCGTGCCGGCGGCGAGCGCCCAGAGCGTGTCCGACGAGAGCGCGATCACGACGAAGATCAGGCCTAGCGCGAAGATCTGCAGCGTCGCGGCGCCCGCGTCGGGGTCGACGAATTGAGGCAGGAACGCGATGAAGAAGAGTGCCGTCTTCGGGTTCAGGACGTTCACGACCACCCCATCGACGAAGAGGCGCCTCGGCGATCTCGGTAGGCGTATGAGGTCGTTCTCCACGGTCTCGCGCGTGAGCAGCCGGCGGATACCGAGGAAGACGAGGTAGGCGGCGCCGGCGTACTTGACGATCGTGAAGGCGGTCGCCGACGAGGCGAGGAGCGACGAGAGGCCGATCGTCGCCGCGAGGACGTGGACGAGGCCGCCGACGCCGATCCCGAGTGCGGAGACGACGCCGGCGAAGCGGCCCTGGTCGACGCTCCGCGCGACGATGTAGAGCACGGCCGGGCCGGGTACGACCGCCAGTGCCAGTGCAGCGGCGCAGAAGAGTGCGAGGGTCGAGACGTCCACGCGCGAAGCTTGCCTACTCGTCCAGGACGGTAAAGAGCGTCAGCTGCATCCCGTCCGGAGCCCGGAGGCGGACATTCCGGTGCCGCCACGGTGTCTCGACCGGGTCGGAGAGCCGCTCCGCCCCGGCTTCCGTGAGCAGCTCCGCCGTCGCCGTTGAGTCCTCGACTTCGAGCGCAAGCCGGACGGGGCCTGAGACGCCCCTTCGACCGACCTCCACCTCGTCGACCAAGCCCGTCTGGTCGACGGACAGCAACTCGAGCGTCGCGCGCCCGGCGTCGAGGATGGCTCCGCTCCCGGTTTCCTCGTCCCACTCGTAGGAGACGGGCAGGCCGAGGACGTCCCGATAGAAGCGGACCGCCTCCGCATAGTCCTCCACGGTGAGCGCGACGCGCAGCTCGCGGACGGGGCGCTCCGGCATGCCCGGGGAAACGCGCGAGGCTCGCCTATCCTTCCCGCATGCCCCAGGGGAACTACGAGGCGCTCGCCCGCGAAAACGAGTACTTCCGCCAGGTGCTCGAGACCGGCGAGCATGCCCAGCTGGTCGTGATGACGCTCGCGCCGGGCGAGGAGATCGGCGAGGAGACGCACAAGGGCGACCAGATCCTCTTCTTCGTCGATGGCGAGGGCGAGGCGATCCTCGAGGGCGAGTCGAGCCCGGTTCAGTCCGGCGATTACGTGTTCGTCCCGGCCGGAACGCTCCACAACTTCGTGAACACAGGTGGCGCGCCACTACGCCTGCTGACGACGTACGCGCCGCCCGAGCATCCGCACGGCACCGTCCACCGAACGAAGGCCGAGGCGGACGCGGCCGAAGAGCATTAGCGCGGCCAAACGCGAGTGACCCGACCGCTTATTGGGTCTATGCGCGAGATGGTTCCGTCGAGCGAGCCGACGAGCAATTGGCCCGCGCCGTCCGGGGCGATCGGGCCTGGCCGGCTGACTGATGCGAGCGCTCGGACTGCGCCGGACCGCTCGATGAGTGAAACGCGGTTGGCAGAGAACTCGGTCACGTACACGCCCCCATCGGGAGCCGCCGCAGCGTAGGAGGGATTGCCGAGGCCGCTCGCGAGCGTGCGAGTGCCGTTCTCGGTCACGAGCCGGACGTTTCCCGCGTACGACTCGCAGACGACCACGCCGTCGGCTGTCGACAGGATCCCGTGGACGCCGTTCAGGCCGTCGGCGAGGACGGCTCGCGACCCGTCGGCCGCGATGTGGACGACCCGCGTCTGCCCCTCGACGACGTAGAGGCCGCCGCTGGGCGCCGGCGCGACTCCCTCGAGCCGGATCGCCGCCCGCACGGCGACGCGAAGAGCTCGTGTGCGCGGGTCGAGCGCGTAGACGTTCCGGCCCGAGGAGACGAGCAGCGTTCCGTTCGCGGCCGGCCGCAGGTCGCGAGGGCGCGGGATCCGAGCGAAGATCGTTGCGGTGCGGCGTGCCGGATCGAGTCGGATGATGGCGTCCGACCCGTAATCGGCGACGAGCAGCGCTCCTCCCGGCTGCGCGACGATTCCGTACGGCTGCTGCAGTCGGGGAATCGCTGGACGGACGAGCACGCTCCCGACGAACCGGTCACGGGTGCCGATACGGACGCCGTAGCGCCAGCGACCGGCCTCCGGAAACGTGACCCACGCACGGTGGCGACGGCCGGCGCGTAACAGCGGGAAGCGCGCCACGCGGGCGCCCAGGCGGATGACGAACCGGCTCGGGCGCGCGCCGCTCACGCTCACCTGAACCCCCCACTCCTGACCGACGCGTAGCGGCTGCGGCGGAGGGCTTACCGAGATCCGCGGCGCGGCCGCCTCGGCGGCGACGACGGCCGTGAGGGCGACAGTCGTTAGGAGGCCGATGCCGACACGCATCTCCGCCATACTACGAATTTGAACTAGTTGGTTCAAGCCCTGACGGCATGCCCGAGCCCCATCCCCTCATCTTCCAGCTGTACACGACGTATCAGCGCGCCGGCCGGCTAGTAGCCAGGGCACTCAAAGGAACAGGCATCAGTCCTGAGGACGCGGCCCTCTACAGCGTGCTCGACCGCCACGGCCCGCTCACGCCGAGTGCCCTCGCCGATCAGCTCGGCGTAGGCCCGAGCACACTGACCTACCGGCTCAAGGCGCTCGAGGCGGCGCACGACCTCGTCCGCCGGCCGAACCCCGACGACGGCCGCTCGTCGCTCGTCGAGCTTTCGCCTGACGGGCGGAGCCGCTGGCGCGTGACTATCCCGGCCTTCGCGGAGGCTCTTCGGCGGGCCGAGCGGCGCGTCGAGCTCCCGCAGGCCGAGGTCGCCGCTGCCCTCGAGGCAATGGCCGGGGCGATCGACGCCGAGCTCGAAGCAAGCGAGCCGCAGTCCGGCCGGGCCAGCACGCAGTTGCGTAAGGCCCGGAGCTAACGGATCGCAACTCCGTGGATGTACGGGGCCGTGGTGATCGCGAAGAGCGACGAGGAGTGGAAGCCTCGCTCGAGGCGCTCGAAGTTGAACCCGGCGCCCCGGATCGCGGACTCGGTGTCCCGGGTCGTCTCGCAACCCCCGAGCGCCTCCGTCCAGAAGAGCCGGTCGAGGACGTGCTGGAGTGTCCGGAACAGCATCTGCCTCGAGCGGACGTGCTCCCAGAAGCGGAGCTCTCCGCCTTCCCGGAGCACGCGCCGGAGCTCCTGGAGGACGACGCGCGGGTCGGCGACGCTGCAGAGGAGGCCCATGACGACGACAGCGTCGAAGGATTCGTCGTCGGCGGGCAGCCGCTCGGCAAGCCCGTCGACGATCTCGATCGGAACCATTGCGCTGCGAGCCCGCTCAGCGGCGGATTCCCTCGCCGTGGGATCGGGCTCGACCGCGAGCAGCGCCGTGACCTCGGGCGGGTAGTGCTCGAAGGAGCGCCCGTCGCCCGAGCCGACCTCGAGCACGCGCCCCTCGAGGCCGGCAAGGAGCCTCCGGCGCAGCTCGCGCGCGCCAGGATCAGGTCGCCGCTGCTCCCGCCGCTCGAGAAAGCGCGCGAAACGGCTCTGCTGCGGCCCGTAGAGCGTCGACCCGGAGGACATCGGTCGCCGCCAACGCTACTCGTCATCCGGCCGGATTGAACCCTGGCGCGGACATTTGCGAAGACCCTCCAGACACCCCTCGACCCTTGGAGGCTTCCATGCACCTCTCACGCTTCATCAGCCGCGGCATCCTCGTCGTTGCGCTCCTTGCGCTCGCGATGCCGCTCGTCGCCCTCGCCGACAGTGGCAAGCGAGACCGCGATGACCGCACGTTCCTGGCGACCGACACCGCCGGCAACTTGCTCAGCTTCAGTTCGGACAACCCACGCAAGACGCGCTCGAAGCCGATCACCGGCCTTCCGGCCATGGTCACGATCAAGGGCATCGACTTCCGGCCGGCCTCAGGTGACCTGTACGCGCTCGGCAGCGATCGAGTCGTCTATCGCCTGAACCCGCGCACTGCAATCGCCGTGCCCGAAGGGAAGAGCTTCGACCTCAACCCCTCGGTCCTCTCCGGCACGGTCAACGGGTTCGACTTCAACCCGACCGTCGACAAGATCCGCGTGACGAGCGACGCGGGCGACAACCTCCGGCTGAACCCCGACGACGGCACGCTGCTCTCCGTCGACACGAAGCTCAGCCCGGCCGGCGTCCAGGTCGTCGGCTCCGCCTACACGAACTCGTCCTTCACCGCTTTCGCAACCCGCCCCACGGTGACGGAGCTCTACGCCTTCGACATCGGCGCGAGCCCCGACAGGCTCTTGATCCAGCGGCCGGCGAACGCGGGCACGCTGATCATGCCGCTGTCGACCGGACTCGAGCTCGGCGCCAACGTCGGGTTCGATATCGCCGGTGTCGACAACGTGGGCTGGCTCGCGGGCACTCCCAAGGGCCGCTACGGGGCCCGCCTGTACCGGCTCGACGTGAACACCGCCCGGACGAAGTCCCTGGGACGGATCGGCAACGGCTCGCACACGATCACTGGCCTCGCCGCGATTCAGGACCAGTAGACGAAGCAGCCGGGGAGGGTCGTATGCGGAACGACCCTCCCCGGATCGTCTCCGAACCGCTGGCGTGCTCTGGCCGAGCAGCGCGGCCTGGCGGCGGCGAGCACGCGGTCAGCGCCGAGCAGCCGTGACCGTGAACGTGCTCTGGCCTAGAAGCGCTCCATAACGCCCTTCGGCTCCGCGGCCGAGGCGCGGCCAGATGAACCAGCGGTATGTGCCGGGTGCGAGTCGCTGCTGTCGCCCGAGGTAGGTCCAACGCGCGCGTAGCCGGAAGCGGGCGCGTGTCGGCCAGGCACTCAAAACCTTGGTCTTTCCGCGGAAAATCTGGACGTTGTAGTAAGACGCCCGAGCCACCGGACGCCACACGAGCAACGGTGCGCTCGCTACGCGTGCGCCGACGCGGGGCGCGAGCAATGGCGAGCTCGCCTTCGCCCTCCGCGCAACCGCGGCGATCGTCCAACGGAGGACCGCCGGAGTCGGATCCACATTCCCGGCGGCGTCAACGGCTTGTACCTGGAAGGTGTGCGCGCTTCGTCTGAGCCGTGCGTAGGTTTTCGGCGAGCTGCAGGCTACAAACGCGCTGGCGTCGAGCTTGCACTGGAACGTCGCTTGCTCGCTTGCTGAGAACGTGAAGCTCGCTGACAGCGTCGTCGTCCGGCTTCTCGGCCGCGCGCCGAGGGTCGTTTCCGGGGCCGTTGCGTCGACCCGCCAGCCGTAGGACGCGGTCGGGCCTGATGTTGCCAACAGCGTCCGTCGGACGGACCGAAAACGCATGTGGCCCGTCGGCGAGCCCTTGATACGACGCCGGCGAGGTGCAAGGCAGGAAGCTGCCACCGTTGAGCTGGCAGTGGAACGACGACGGCTCGTCGGAGGAAAACACGAACGTCGCCGATCTGCTGTTCGTCAGCCGAGCGGGTCCTGACGAGATCGCGGCTGTCGGCGCACGCGTCTCGACGGTCCAGGCGTAGCCGTCCTGTGCGGTGTTTCCTGCGGCGTCGCTGGCTGCGACGGTGAAGGTGTGGGGGCCGTCGGAGAGGTTGTCGTAGGCCACTGGGCTCGTGCACGGCACGAAGGGCCCGTTGTCCAGTTTGCAGATAGCGCCGAGGAGTTCGCTCAGCGTGAACGAGAAGTTCGCCGACCGGGAATTGCTGGGATTGGTCGGCTTCTGCCCGATCGTCACGACCGGCCGAGTGCCGTCGACGACGACTGTGGGCTGGGAGCCGTTGAGGGCGAACTCTTCGGTTTCGCCGACGAAGAGGTGGGTTGCCCACGTGTAAGTGGCTTCGTCGCCTGCCGACGTGGCGGTGAAGGAAACGGTCAGCTTTGCTCCGGGGCAGAGGCCCGTGTCGTTATTTCCCGGTCGCCGCAGATTGATCTCCGAGCTCACCGGGCCGTCGACCACCCAGAGCGACGCGGTGCAGCCACCAACCGCTTGGGTCGTTGCCTGGACTGACGTTGGCTGGACGCTGAAGCCGGGAGGGATGACAATCGTCGCTCGCCAGGCTCGGCTGGGCGAGCCCGCCTCGTTCGTCAGCGTGATCGTGTACGTCGCCGAGGTAGTTGGCTTCACGTGCGACAGCGACGAGGCGGCCGTGTAGATGTCGCCAGGAGCCGCCGCGGCGGCCGACACCAGCAGCAGGCAGGCGATCGCGACGAGGACGAATAGGCGGCGGCGAGCAGCCTTAGCGGCGGGCACGCGATACCACCCTGAAAGTGCTGCCACCCAGGAGCCGTCCATAGCGTCGGAGCGGCGCCTTCCCGTATCCCGGCCAGACGTACCATCGATACGTGCCCGCCGTGAGCCGTCGCTTGCGGCCGAGGTAGGTCCAACGCCCGCGCAGTTGAAGCTGCGTGGCGGTCGGCCAGGAGCTCAATATCTTCACCGACCCGCGGAAGAGCTGGACGTTGTAGTACGACGCTCGGGGAACCCGGCGCCAGCGAAGGAGCGGCGGCGACGTCACCCGCGCGCCGGCATGCGGAGCGAGGAGCGCCGAGACTGCCCGCGTCCTCCGCGTGGCCACGGGTGCGGCCCCGATCGTCCAGCGGTGTACCGCCGGCGTGGCGTCGGTATTCCCCGCGGCGTCGATTGCACGCACCTCGAACGAATGGGCCGCCCGCGTAAGACCGGTGTGCGTCTGCGGGGAGCTGCACGGCGCGAACGCTCCGGCGTCGAGCTTGCACTCGAAGCCAGACGGCTCGCTGGCCGAGAACGTGAACGTCGCCGAGACCGCTGTCGTTTGGGCGGCGGGCGCCGAGGCGAGCGTCGTCTCCGGTGTAGTGCCATCGACCCGCCAGCTGAACGAGGCCGAGACGCCAAGGTTGCCGAGGCTATCGGTGGGCTTGACGGTGAACGTGTGCATGCCGTCCCCCAGTCCCTGGTACGAGGCCGGCGAGCCGCAGGGGCCAAAACCCAGGCCGTCAAGCTCGCACGCGAACGACCCAGCCTCGGTTGCCGAGAATGCAAACGTCGCCGACCGGCTACTCGTCGGATTACCCGGCGTCTGCGTGATCACGGCAGTCGGTCCGACACTGTCGATCCCCCACGCGAAGGAAGTCGGGGGCCCGGTGCCGGCGGCGTCCTTGGCTCTCACGGCGAAGGTGTGTGGGCCCTGCGAGAGCGAGCCGTACACCCTCGGAGACGTGCAGGCTGCGAATGCTTGGCCGTCGAGGCTGCACTCGAGCGTCGCCTGCGTCCTACTTGGACTGAACTCGAACCTGGCCGACGTGCTCGTGCTCGGGTTCTGCGGAGTGTCGGTCAGCGTCGCGATCGGAAGGATCGTCTCGAGTCGCCACCCGTACTCGGTCTGGCCCGTATTGCCCGCCCCGTCCGTCGACTTGACCGTGAACAGATGCGGTCCGTCGGCGAGGTTCGAGTATGTCGTCGGCGAGCTGCAAGTGGCGAATGCGCCGCTGTCGACCTTGCACTGAACTGTGGTGCCGCCCTCGCTCACCGTGAAGGCAAACGTCGGTGACTTGACGTTGCTCGGATTCGTCGGCTTCTGGACGATGACCAACGTCGGTGCGACGTTGTCGATCCTCCACTCGTAGATGTCCTGCCCGGTGTTGCCCGCCGCGTCGGTCGCCTTGACGACGAAGGTGTGCGTCCCATCCGGGAGACCGCTGTACCCGGTCGGTGAGTTGCAGGGCGCGAACGGCGCGGCGTCGAGACTGCACTGCGCCGGCTCGCTGGTCGTGAACGTGAAGCCAGCCGACCGGCTCTTGGTCGGGTTGGCGGGCTCGCCCGTAATCGCGACGGTCGGGGCGGCGCTGTCGATCACCCACGAATGGCTGTCTAGACCCGTGTTCCCGGCGGCGTCTGTGGCCCTGACCGTGAACGTGTGCTGTCCGTCGGGGAGATTGCTGAAGCTCCTCGGCGACGTACACGCCGCAAAGAGGCCGCTGTCGAACTTGCACTCCATCGAGGACTCGCTCGTCGTGAAGGTGAAGCTGGCCGACTTGGAGTTGGTCGGGTCGCCCGGCTTGCCGCCCGTGATCTCAACCGTGGGCGGCGTCGTGTCGACTGTCCATGTGTGAGTGGCCTGAGCCGTGTTCTCGGCCGGGTCAATCGCTTTCACGGCGAAGGTGTGCGGGCCGTCGGCGAGGCTGGAGTAGGTGGCCGGTGAGCTGCAGGCGGTGAACTCGCCGCCGTCGAGCTTGCACTGGGACGGGTCGCTGGCGCTGAAGGAGAAACTGGCCGAGGTCGAGTTGGTCGGGCTGGCGGGTTTGGCGCCGGTGATCGTGACCGTCGGTGGGGTGGCGTCGATCGTCCACGTGTAGGCGGCCTCGCTGGCGTTGCCGGCTGTGTCGGTGGCTTTGACGGTGAAGGTGTGGGGCCCGTCGGCGAGGTTGCCGTAGCTCTTGGGCGAGGTGCAGGCGGCGAATGCGCCGTCGTCGAGCTTGCACTGCGTGGGCTCGCTGGCGGTGAACGTGAAGGTCGGCGATCTGGTGTTGCTGAGTGCGGCGGGCCTACCGACGATCGCAACGGTCGGCACCGTCGCGTCAACCGTCCATGTGTGACTGTCCTCGGCCGTGTTGCTGGCTGCGTCGGTCGCTTTCACCGTGAAGGTGTGCGGGCCGTCGGCGAGGCTGGAGTAGGTGGCCGGTGAGCTGCAGGCGGTGAACTCGCCGCCGTCGAGCTTGCACTGGGACGGGTCGCTGGCGCTGAAGGAGAAACTGGCCGAGGTCGAGTTGGTCGGGCTGGCGGGTTTGGCGCCGGTGATCGTGACCGTCGGTGGGGTGGCGTCGATCGTCCACGTGTAGGCGGCCTCGCTGGCGTTGCCGGCTGTGTCGGTGGCTTTGACGGTGAAGGTGTGGGGCCCGTCGGCGAGGTTGCCGTAGCTCTTGGGCGAGGTGCAGGCGGCGAATGCGCCGTCGTCGAGCTTGCACTGCGTGGGCTCGCTGGCGGTGAACGTGAACGTCGCCGATTTCGAGTTACTCGGGTTGCTGGGCTTTCCATCTGTGATGCCGACCGTCGGCGGGATCGAGTCGATCGTCCAGGTGTACGCGTCCTGGTCGGTGTTGCCGACGGAGTCGGCCGCCTTGACGGTGAACGTATGAGGCCCCTGGGCAAGATCCGAGTAGGCAACCGGCGAGCTGCAGGCGGCGAATGCGGCGTCGTCGAGCTTGCACTCCGTCGCCGGCTCGCTCGCCGTGAACGCGAAGCTCGCCGACGTGGAGTTGCTCAGTTCGGAGGGCTTCTGCGTGATCGCGATCGTCGGCGCGATGGCGTCGACTCGCCAGCTGTAGCTGTCCTGGCCGGTATTGCCCGCTGGGTCGGTGGCCTGGACGGTGAGGCTGTGCTCCCCGTCGGCGAGGTTGCCGTACTCGGCCGGCGACGTGCACGGAGAGAACGGTCCGTCGTCGAGCTTGCAAGAAACCGCGGCCTGCTCGTTGACGTTGAACGTGAAGCTCGCCGACTGGCTACCGCTCGGGTCGCTCGGCTTCTGCTGGATCGTGACGACAGGCGCCGTACCGTCGACCCGGACGTTCGGCTGGGAGCCGGCGAGGATGAAGGCGCCGTCGCCTCGAAGGAGCTCGGTTACCCAGGTGTAGGAACCATCGGTCGGGGACGACGTGGCGGAGAAGGCAACCGTCAGCGTCGCGCCCTGGCAGAGGCGGTTGTTCGTCTGGTTTGGGTTTCCGTCGGGTCGCTTGAGGTTGATCTTTCCATCGGCGATCAGAGCGCCGTCAGCGGCCCACGCGGAGGCGACGCAGCTGCCGGCGGCGCTCGTCGTAGCTTGGAACGTTGTCCCGTCGACGGCGAAACCGATCGGAATCGCGATCTTCGCTCGGTCCGCCTCTTTCGTCGAGGTGCCGCTGTTCGTCAGCGTGACGGTGTAGGCAGTCAAGGTCGAGGGCTTTATGTGGGACGGTGTTGACGTCGCGGTGAACGCATCACCCTCGGCCGCGGCAGCGCCTGAAGCGAGAAGCAGACAGGTGGCGGCGACAGGTAACAACAGGCGGCGACAGTCGAACATGGATCCCCCTTAGAAAAGGACGGCGGCGTTCAGCACGAGAAGCGCGAGCGCGATCGCTCCGCACCCGGCGACGGCAATGTCGTGACGGCGGGCGTACAGCGGCTCCGCAACCTCGGGCCATGGGACCCAGCGGGCCGAGGCGACAGAGGCTCCGAGCAGCAGGAAGAGACCGAGACCGAGCAACGGCAGAATCGCGGGGATCGCGATCGGAATCGAAGGCTCGGGTCGCGCGATGAAGGGTGTTGCCGATGCGAGTTCGAGGTCGGGCGCCGGTGCGGCCGGCGTGGGCGGCGTCTTCCGCGTGACCTTCGCTCGGTGGGCGGGCGGCGGGCCTCGCCGAACTTCTCGGACCGACCGCGTTCGACGCGGACGCGGCCGGGTCGCCGCGGCGGTCGCCGGCGGCTTCGGAGCAACCGCCGTCGCGGGTTTCGCACGAGCTTCTGGAGTCGTAGCCGGCGGCTGCGCAGCCGTCGGGGTCGCGGGCTCGACCGAAGGGGGTGGTGGTGGTGGTGGTGGCGGCGGTGGTGGCGGCGGCTTCGGACGGTTCGGCTTGGGGTCCGGCTTCGGAGCGGGCTTCGGATCAGGATCGGGTGGGGGCGGCGGGGCGGCGGCGAACGTGGTCGTCGGCTCGGTCGGAATCTCCGCCGGGGAGCCGGCCACCGCAGGCGAGGTCGCGAACGCGACCGCACAAAGGCCCGAGAGGACGAGCGCCGCAGATCCCACATAGCGCGGGCGCGGCGGCACGGCGCCGGCTCCTCGTCTCATCGGACCCCAGAACCTCCATCAGGCCCTCCTGGCCCGAGACCGATCAGCAATCGCGCAGGCGGCTGCTGAAGGCGCTTGAGAATAGTGGCGGCGTGACTCGGAAACATGCTTGGCAATCGCGTCGGCCCGGACAGGGCCGGTCTGCTCCCCGCCAGGCGAGATTCACGCTAGAACCACGGCCGCGCCCTCTCGCCGACCGGAAGAACAGGATCACCTAGCCCTCTGGCTAGGCATTTGCAAATCGGAATGTTGCGAGAGCGGAAGTCGCTCTCGCGGACGCTCATTTCCTGCGGCTCACGGCGCCCTGCGCGGGGGTCTTAGCCGCGCTCGATGAGCTCGATGCGGTACTGGTCCGGATCGCGCACGAAGCAGATCCTGGAGCCGCCCTCGCGCACCTGGTACGGCGGCCGCTCCGGCTCGATTCCCTGGGCGGCGAGCCGCTCGAGCGTGGCATCGAGATCCTCGATGGTCAGCGCCACATGGCCGTAGCCGGTGCCGATCTCATACGAGTCGACGCCGAAGTTGTGGGTCAGCTCGAGCTCCGGAATCTCCTGGCCCGGCACGCCCAGGAAGTAGTTGACCGCCTCGTCTCGGATCGGCGACTCCCGCCGCTTCTCGAGGCCGAGCGCCTCGTAGAACGCGATCGACCGCTCAGGGTCGGTGACCCGGTAGCAGGTGTGGATCAGCTCCACGGAGCCGATCCTACGACAGGCGGCGGAACCGCAACGTCCACACGACCCGGAGCGCGGTACACGAGCCCGGCAGATGCCTTCCCCGGCACCTCGCCGCGGCCGGTGTCGCCGGCGCTGCTCCTGCGTCAGTTCGACATCCCGAACACGAAGGCGACGCACGTCCGCTTCGTCGTGCGCGCGACACAGTGCACCGGCGCGCCCTCGTACCAGGGTGAGCAGGACTCGGATCCCACTACAGCGACGGATTGCGACACGGCCGCGCCGGCCTCGTCCGATCCGAACTTCGCCCGGGCCGCCGAGTTCCAGGTGTTCCGGATGCATCCGAAGATCAAGGACTAGGGCTTCGGGCCCAGCCGATGAGGGAGAGGGCCGGCATCGCCGGCCCTCTCCCGTTCACGCGAGGTCCACGACCTCGTCGGCGACCTCGAGCAGGACCGGGTCGTGGGTGCTGAACACGACCGTCGTCTCCGACTCTTCGACGACACGGACGAGGAGGTCGCCGACCGCGACGGCGTTCGCCTCGTCGAGGCGAGCGCTCGGCTCGTCTGCGAGCAGCAGCGCAGGTGCGGCTATGAGAGCGCGCGCGATCGCTACGCGCTGTCGCTCCCCCATCGAGAGTCGGTCGACGCGCTGCTCGGCGAGCTCGGCCAGCCCAACGGAAGCAAGCGTTTCGACTGCATCGCCCTCCGCGGGCCGAACTTGAAGTCCCAGCTCGACGTTCTCTCGCGCGCTGAGGAACGGCACGAGCGAGGCATCCTGGGCGATCACGGCAACCTCGCTCCGGCGAAGAGCAGCCCTCTCGGCGCGGCTCAGGCTCGAGATGCGGCGACCAAGCGTGATCACCTCGCCCTCGGTCGGAAGATCGAGACCCGCCAGCAAGTGAAGGACGGTTGTCTTCCCCGATCCCGATGGGCCGGTGATGGCGGTCAGGCGGCCGGTCGGGAAGGCGCCGCTCAGGCCCTTGACCGCCGCCCCTGTCGCAAATCGGCGGCCGACGCCGCGAAGCTCGGCCGCTGGCCCCGCGGAATGCGGCTGCAGCCGGTTCCTCGGCGGCGGTGCCTCGGCGGGAACGCGCTGGTGCGCTCCGGCCGAGGTCAGCGAGATCGCCGACGCGGCGAGCTCCGCCCGAGCCCGCGAGCCGATCCCCGAACGGTCGAGCAGATCCTCCGGCAGCCGCACCCAACCTGTGGGAGCCACCACCAGAGCCTCCTCTCCGGGAGGTCCCTCGGCGCTCACACGGCCGTCGCGGACCTGGATCATCCGGTCGGCGATCGCGGCCGAGCCGATGTCGTGGCTCACGATCAGCGCCGTCGCACCGTGCTCACGCGCGAGGTCGCGGACCAGCGTGTAGACGCCCTGCGCCGTCGCCGCGTCGAGCTCGCCCGTCGGCTCATCCGCGAGCAAGAGCCTTGGGCCGTGGACGAGGGCGGCACAGAGCGCGACACGCTGCTGCTCACCTCCCGAAAGCTCGGACGGACGTGCGTCGGTGCGATCACCGAGACCGACGCGCTCGAGCAGCCGTCCGGCGTGCGCACGCCGTTCCAGTGGCGCATCGCCCCGCAGAGCGAGCGGCAGCTCGACGATCTGCCGGACCGTGAGCTCCGGCGCGAGCAAGCGTGAATAGTGCTGGTCGACGTAGCCGATCGTCTCGGCTCTGAACCGGTCTCGTGCGCGTCCCCGCAGCCGCCGGAGGTCGACACCGTGGACGCGCACCAGTCCCGCGGAAGGGGCATCGAGCGCGGCGATGATCCGAAGGAGTGTCGTCTTGCCCGACCCGCTCGGGCCGAAGACGACAACGATCTCGCCCTCTGCGACCTCGAGCGAGAGGCCCTGGAGGGCGGCGGCGCTTCCTTCGCGGGTCGCGTAGACCCTGAAGAGGTCCATGGCCTCGACTGCGGGCGTCACGCCGCCTCCGGCCTGGCGGGAGCGGCACCGCGAAACGGCCGGCGCGCGAGAAGCGCGACGAGACCCAGCGCGAGAGCGGTGAAGGCGATCAGTCCGACCGCGAGCAGCAGCCAGGGCACGACCGGGACGAGTGGCGGCTCCGCCGGAGTGGCGTTGGCGGTGATCCCGACCAGTTCGGTGACGAGCAACGAAGCGAGCGCTCCCGTCACCAGCCCGCCGATGAGGCCCGCGCCGAGGATCACGGCCGATCGGAGCCAGAGGTGACGCGCGAGTCTGACGGGATCGAATCCGAGGCTCTCGAGGTCGAACAGGTCGGCGGCGTCGTCGCGTGCATCCACAGCGAGGGCGAGCACGAGCCCGGCCAGGACGAGGCACCCGGCGACGAGTGCTGCCGCGAGCAATGCGAGCGCGGCGGCTCGCGAGACGGGGTCGGCCCGTAGGCTCCGCTCCAGCTCGGCGCGCGAGGTCACCCGGACCGGGAAAGGCACCTCTGCTCCCGGCGCGGCGGAGAGCCACGCCTCGTCCGCGACCGCCGTTCCGGGAACACCGGCGTTGGCTGCGGTGGCGAGCGCCTCTCGGTCGGCAACGATGAAATCGCCTGAGAGCGTCGGGAAGCGGCGGGCGGTTTCGACGATGCGGACCTCGACCGCGGCGCGACCGACGCGGACCGGCAGCACCCGAGCCGACCCGGCGGAAGCGGCGAGGGAATCCGACGCGATCACGGGGATCGGTACGCCGTCGGTCGACTGGCGCGGTCTGAGGCGGAAGGTCCGCTCCTGGGTCAGGAAGTAGCGGATCCGTGCTCGTCCTGGAGACCCGCCGGTGCCCCGTCCTTCCGACGAAACCCAGTCGCTGAAGTCGACGAAGAGCGCACGAGTCCCTGTCGGCGTGTCTACGCGAGGGCGACCGAGCGTCAGCGTTCCTGTGAGGAAGACGTCCGGCGCGGCTCGGCTCCCTGTGGCGCGGTGCGCTGTCGTGAACGCGGCGATCGGCGGAAACGCGAGTGTCAGCCCGACGAGCGTCCCGCCGCGAACCGCCGCCGGCAGCGGAGCGCTCACGGTCGGCGCGTCGGTGCCACCGGCCAGGTCGAGCACGGAAAATCCACCGTCAGGGCGTCGAACGTGCGCCGAGATGCTGATCGGATCGCCGCGAAGGGTTCGAGGAAGGATGAGTTCCCGCCCCCGTGGCGGCAGCTTCACTCCGTGCAGACCCGTGCCCTCGTATGCGATCGACCGGCCGAGCGCCTCAGGCGAACTGTCCGCATAGTCACCGCGCCAACGCATCCGCTCGAACGCGTCTGGTGGAAGTCCGAGCACCTCCAGCTCGGCCGAACGGTTGAGTGTCGGCGCTTCGCCATCACGGCGGATAACACCGAGCGCCTCGTCTCCGTAACTCGGTGCGAGCTCGGCCGTCCGACCGGCAAGAAGGCCGCCCGTCACGGCACGCTGGACGACGTAGTCGAGCGGAGCTGCGTAAGCAGCGGCGTCGCGCTGGTTCGCGGCGAGCGTGGCACGGTAGGTGAGCGCGAAGACCGCCATCCCAACTGTCACGGTCAGGCAGGCGACCGCGACTGCGGCGACGCCGGGGTTCCGGATGAGGGAGAGGAGCGCCAGACGGAGGGAGACGCCCGCCGCCGCCGCAGGCTTCTCGCCCAGCCTCAGGAGCGCAGGAAAGCCGCGGGCGGCGAGGAGCGCACCGGCGAGCGCGACGAGCACCGGGAGCAAGAGGAGCGGCGCGCCGACCTCGCCCTCCCGTGACAGCGACTCCGCGTCGGTTTCGCCGAAGAGGAAGGCGGCGACGATCGCGGCAAGGACGGCCACTGCCGCAACGTCCACCGGAGTGATCCCGCGGCCTCGAATCTCGAGCGTCGTGGCTCGCGTCGTTGCGATCAAGACGAGAACCGTGCCGAGCGCCAGCAGCGCGATCGCCCAGCCCGACCCGGCCGAAGTCAGCGCACGCCCGAGAGCGTCGCCGGCGGGCCGGCCGGCCACGTCGGCGACAACCGCACCCGCGAGCAGTCCCGCAGCGCACCCGACCAGCACGGCGGGCAGGGCGACCAGCACGGCATACCCGGCCGTCTCGAGCGCGATCTGCCAGCGAAGCGCGCGGAGCCGCCGGAGCCTGAACCGGGTCTCTCCGGCATTGCGGCGGATGCGGGACGCGGCGAGCACGGCGAAGGCGAGGAAGACGACGATGCACTGACCTCCGACGAGAAGCTGGCGCCGGCTGGCGCTCGTCGCCCGCTCCCGCGCCTGCTCGAGCTCGTGAAGAGGCGCGCTCACGCCGAACGCCGGATCGATTTGCCGCAGTCGAGTGTCCAGCTCTGCGATGCGCGTCGGAAGCTCGGCCGCCTTGGGGGAATCGATCGCGTCGAGATCCAGTGGGACCGCCCAGGTGAGCGTGCGGAAGAGCCCGCTCACCTCCGGTCGTCGAGCCATCTCATCGATGCCGACGCCGATGAACACGCTCTCTGCGGCGGTGGTCGAGCCGACGAGCGCAGCGAGCGGCGCCCCGGCCGCTGCAGTCACCGAGCCGGTCACCGGCAGTCCTGGTGCGGCGAGGGGTCGGGCGTCGGCGTCGAGCGCGACGAGCTCGCAGCGCTCTCGACCGCACGGCGCGGGCAGGCGCCCGGAGCGCAGCTCGAGGAGCCCGGTCGCGTCGTCCACCGCGGCGAGCCGAACGATGTCTGTCCCGATCCTGGTCGACCGGAAACCGACCGCACGCAAAGGCTCCCCGACATCGAGAGCCCGTAGCCCGTTCTGCGCCTCGCGATCGAGTCGTGTCCACCCGGTCGTGCCGATTCCGACCCAGCTCACACTGAGCATGCGCTCGTCGGCGGGAAGGCGGCCGATCTCGTCGGAGACAGCGCGGTCCTCGACGACGACCTGGCCGACGAGAAGTGCCGTCAGTGCGGCCGCGGCCAAGGCAATGCCGAAGCCCGTGAGCAGGACGGAGCCCGGCCTGGCTGCGATCCGCCGTGCGGCAACCGCGAGGGGTGCAACGAGCCGCCGCTTCATCGCCTAGAGACTAGGTTCAGCCCTCCAGGTCCTCCCGGACAAGGCCGAAGAGGACAGCGTCGACCCACTCGCCGTGGCGCAGGTAGGCCTTGCGCTTCACGCCTTCGCGGACGAAGCCGGAGCGCTCGGCGTGGCGGATGGCGCGCTCGTTGAAGCCGTAACACTCGAGCTGGAGCCGATGGAAGCCGAGGTCGAAGATCAGGTGGCGCTGGAAGAGGCGCGCCGCCTCGTCCGAGAGCCGGCGGCCGCGGTAGTCCGGATGGATCGCCAGGCCGCCCAGGCGCGCGATCCTGCTCCGGCGGTTCTCGAGCGAGAACTCCAACATCCCGGCGCTGGCCCAGGCGTCGCCGTTTGGGACCTCGATGATGAACAGGCCGGAGTCGCCCGGCTCCTCCGTCGAGGCGTTCACGTCCTCGAGCACGCCGGCCCGGTCGCGCGAGCGGGAGGCGGCGAGGAACGGCGCCGTGTTCTCCTCGTTCAGGAGCCCGACGATGAAGTCCAGGTCCTCGTCGGTCGCCCGGCGCAGTCGCAGGCCGTCGCCTTCGACGATCAAGGAGTCGGCGCGGGCACGGGCTGCTGGCGACGGAGCGGCCGGACGAGCCCGGAGGCGATCGCGACCCCGGCGAGGATCAGTGCAAGACCGACGAGCGCCGTGATCCGCAGGGGCTCGTCGAGGAAGACCGCCCCGTAGAACAGCGCGACAACGGGAAGCAGGTAGACGACGAGGCTCCCTCTCGCGGAGCCGTAGTCCGCGAGCAGCCGGAGGTACATCATCAGCCCGAGCGCCGTCCCGAGCAGGCCGAGCACCGCGACCGAGACGATCGCCTCCCAGCTGGGAACGCCCCCGGGTCCCTGCGCGATCCCGAACGGCAGGATCGCCACGGTTCCCCAGAGCACGGATGCGGTCGAGACGAGCAGCCCCGACGAGTCTCCGAGCTTGTGCTGGCTGTAGAGCGAGCCGGCGGCGTAGGAGATCGAGGCCAGGATGACGGCGAGCGTCCCGATCGCGCCGGCCCAGCCGCCCTGGGGGTCGACGCCGACGAGCACGCCGACGCCGAGGATGCCGAGGACGAGCCCGAACGCCCGCAGGCCGGTGACGCGCTCGTGTCGCGCGAACCTCATCGCGAGGAGCGCGACGAAGATCGGCATAGACGCGTTCCCGATCGCGGCGATTCCCGGAGTCGATCCTGGTCTGGCCCCAGGCGATCAGCCAGAAGGGCAGGGCGGTGCTGATCACGCCGAGCACGACGCCGGCCCAACCGAAGTCGCGGACGCAGCGCACCGCCTGCCGGAAGCCGCGCTTCGCGACGAGGACGGCTCCGAGCGCCGCCGACGCAAAGAGCAGGCGGCCCGTCATGGTCGCGGCGGGCGAGAGATCGTCGATCGCGATCTCGATGAACATGAACGACGAGCCCCAGATCAGGGCGAGGACCAGGAGGAGAGGGACGTATCCGCGGCTCACTGCTTCAAGGTAACGCGTCCGCTCGAACGACTATTCTCAACTCCCTGACGCGGGTCGTTGAACAGCCTCTCCACCGCGCCCTCGGGCTCACGGACGGCGAGTTCGAGCGAATCCGCGAACTGCTGGAGCGCGATCCCAACGACTTCGAGCTCGCAGTGTTCTCGCTGCTCTGGTCTGAGCACTGCGGCTACAAGCACTCCGCGCTGCTGCTGAAGCGGCTGCCCTCCTCCGGCGAGCGCGTGCTCCAGGGGCCTGGGGAGAACGCGGGCGTGCTCGACCTCGGCGCCGGGCTGGCAGTCGCCTTCAAGGTCGAAAGTCACAACCATCCGTCCGCGGTCGAGCCGTTCCAGGGCGCTGCGACCGGTGTGGGCGGGATCCTCCGCGACGTGATCGCGATGGGCGCCCGACCCATCGCGCTGCTCGACGGGCTCAGGTTCGGCGCGCCGGGCTGGATGCTCGAGCGCGCGGTCGAGGGGATCGGCCACTACGGGAACTGCGTCGGAGTTCCGACGGTCGGCGGCGAGGCGGTCTTCGACGAGGCCTACTCCGGGAACTGCCTCGTGAACGCGATGTGCGTCGGGCTGCTGCCGGTCGACCGCCTGACCCGCGCGAAAGCGACCCTGACCGGCGGCCTGGTCGTCCTCTACGGGGCGACGACGGGCCGGGACGGGATCGGCGGCGCCAGCGTCCTCGCGAGCGCCGAGTTGGGGGAGGAGGATGCGGACAAGCGGCCGACCGTCCAGATCGGCGATCCGTTCACCGGCAAGAAGCTGATCGAGTCGAGCCTCGAGCTCGTGGAGCGCGGGCTCGTGGAGTCGCTGCAGGACTGCGGCGCGGCCGGGCTCGCGTCGTCGTTGGCCGAGATGGCGCGCGACGGCGCCGGCGTCGACGTCGACCTCGACCGGGTTCCGCTTCGCGAGGAGGAGATGGAGGCCTGGGAGATCATGGTCTCCGAGAGCCAGGAGCGGATGGTCGCCGTCTGCCTCGCAGATCGCCTCGAGCAAGTCGTGGCAATCTGCGAAAAGTGGGAGCTGGCTCACGCGGTCATCGGAGAGGTGACCGACACGGGTGAACTGCGTGCATTCCACGAGGGCGAGCTCGTCGGCGCGATCCCCGCAAGCCTCCTCACGGACGAGTGCCCTCGCTACCGGGTCGAGAGCCGGCCGGCCCCGACACCGCCCGCGCCGGTCGCGGACTCGAACCTGACGAGCCGCGGCTGGATCTACGAGCGGTACGACCAGCTCGTCGGCTCGCGGACCGTTCGGCGCCCCGGGCTGGACGCCGCCGTACTCCGGCTGGACGGGAACCGCGGTCTCGCCGTCTCCCTCGACGGGCCTCCCGTCGGCGAGCGGGATCCTTGGCGCGCCGGCGCGCTTGCCGTGCTCGACGCGGCGCGCAACGTCGCGTGCGTCGGCGGCGAGCCCATCGGCCTGACGGACTGCCTGAACTTCGGCAACCCCGAGAAGCCCGAGATCGGCTGGGAGCTCGAGCAGGCCGTCGAGGGCATCGCACAAGCCGCGGAGGCGCTCGGCATCCCGGTTGTCAGCGGCAACGTGTCCCTCTACAACGACACCGACGGACGCTCGATCCCACCCACCCCGGTCGTCGGCTGCGTCGGCCTCGTCCCGGACGTCCGCCTTGTCCCGCGCGGCTGGCGGCGAGGGGACACGGTCAGCGTGGTTCGGGGAGCAAGTAACACTGTGTTACTTGCAGAGCTCGACCTGGGGCAGGAGCACGAGCTGATCGGGCTCGTTTGGCGCGCGGCTGGGGCGCTTTCGCTAGCCCACGACGTCTCGGACGGCGGGCTCGACCTGGCGCTTCGGGAGATGGCGGAATGGTCCGATGTCGAGACCGATCTGGACATCGCCGATCCCGACACCGTTCGCTTCGTCCTCGCCGGCGACCACGTGCCCGAGTTCGCGGAGGAGGTGGGCACCGTCTAGATGTGCGGGCTCTTCGGCATCCGGGCGCCTGAGCGCGACGTCGCCCGCGTCTCCTACTTCGGGCTCTTCGCACTCCAGCACCGCGGCCAGGAGTCGGCAGGGATCGCGGTGTCCGACGAGGGCCGTCTGACCGTCGTCCGCGACATGGGGCTGGTCGCGCAGGTCTTCTCCGAGCAGACGCTCCACGGTCTCGACGGCCAGCTTGCGATCGGCCACACGCGCTACTCGACGACGGGCTCGACGCGCTGGGCGAACGCGCAGCCGCTCGTCCACCACGGACGGGCGCGAACCGTCGCCCTCGGCCACAACGGCAACCTGACCAACGCCGAGGAGCTCCGCGTGGAGCTCGAGGCGGAGGGCGTGCGGCTCGGCTCGAGCTCCGACTCCGAGGTGATCGCCGCGCTGATCGGGAACGACCCTGCCCCGCTTCCCGAGGCGATCGCCCACACGCTCGAGCGCGTGGACGGCGCGACGACCGTCGTCGCCCTCACCGAGGGGAAGCTCGTCGGCTTCCGTGACCCGTACGGGTTCCGTCCGCTCGTCGTGGGCAGCCTCGGCGACGATTGGGTGCTCGCGTCGGAGAGCTGCGCGCTCGACCTGGTCGGTGCCGAGCCGGTCCGCGAGCTCGAGCCCGGCGAGCTGGTGGTCGTGGACGACGAGCTCCGCACGGAGCAGGTCGCCCACCCCTCCCAGAGCCTGTGCCTGTTCGAGTTCATCTACCTGGCTCGGCCGGATTCCCGGCTCGAGGGCGTCGAGGTCCACCAGGCGCGCGTGCGGATGGGCGAGCGGCTCGCGGCGGAAGCTCCCGTCGAAGCCGATCTCGTCATGCCGGTGCCCGATTCGGGCACACCGGCGGCGATCGGCTTCGCCCGCGCCTCCGGCATCCCCTTCAACGAAGGGCTGATCAAGAACCGCTACGTCGGTCGCACGTTCATCCAGCCGGACCAGGGGCTCCGCGAGCAGGGGATCAAGCTGAAGTTCAACCCGCTGGAGGAGGTCGACGGCAAGCGCGTGGTGGTCGTCGACGACTCGATCGTCCGAGGGACGACGATGCGCCAGCTCGTGGCCATGCTCTTCGACGGCGGCGCCACCGAGGTGCATGTCCGCGTCTCGTCGCCGCCGATCATCTCGCCGTGCTTCTACGGAATCGACTTCGGCGACGACGACCAGCTCGTCGCATCCGGCCGGACGATCGAGGAGACCCGGCAGGAGATCGGCGCGACCTCGCTCGCCCACCTGTCGCTCGAGGCCGTCCAGGCGGCGACGCGGCGGCCGGACAACGAGTTCTGCCGGGCCTGTTTCACGCGCAAGTACCCGACCCGCGTCCCCACGGGCCGGACACTCGCGAAGCTCCGGTTCGAACCAGCCGCGGTGTAGCGGCTCGTCCGCGAAGCGGATCAGTGGAGGGGGTCTGGGGGAACCGGGAGGTTCCCCCAGCGGAGGCGAGCGGCTACTGCTCGAGCACGCGGCTCGCCTTGGCGATCCCGCGCGAGAGGATGTACGCGATCGTCGTGAAGAGGAAGAACTGGAACCACGACCCGGTGTCGAGCACGTCGGAGATCCAGACAACGAGCCAGGCGACGATCAGCGCGAGGAGGTAGAGCGCGAACTCGGCGTTGCCGGGAATCGGCAGCCGCGCCACGTCGATCGTCATCCCCTGCGAACGTGGTGGTGGCGGCGCATGCTGCTGCGTCGGCTGGTCTGGCGTGGACATAGTGCTCCTTTCGGGCGACTTTCCTCGCATGTTCAGCGGGCGGATTCCAGCTCCTCCCCGCGCCCGTACCGGACTGCCCGACGCACTGCGCGCGGGTCGAGCCCTTCCTCGAGCAGCCGCTGCCGCAGCTCGCCCTCGTGCGCCAGCTTGAGAAAGAGCCACGCGAGGGCACCGATCGTCACGAATGAGCCTTCGACCATCATGATCGTGCCCGCGAGACCCTGATCCTGGATCCCCCCGATCCCGAAGTGCTCTTCGCCGTGGTCGTAGACGCCGTAGATCACGTCGCCCGACCAGATGAACACGTTTCCGAGCGCGGTCTCCAGCAGCCGGACGACGGCGACATAGCCGAACTTCCACCCCGTGCCGAACCACTCCGGCCCGGGCAGCACCTCGACGACGGCGGCCCACATCAGCACGCCCGTCGTGAAGAAGGAGAGGTGCTCGAGCGCGTGGACGGCGCTGTGCTCGACCGCGGCCTCGTAGAGCGGTGGGAGGTGCCAGAGGTAGAGGCTGACCGCCCACAGCGGCAGGGCCACGAGCGGGTGCGCGAGGTGGCGAAGCGGCGCGAGCCACGGCACGGCGAGGATCGGTCTGAGCAGCGGCCCGGTCAACCCGAGCACGAACGCGAGCGCAGCGAGGTCGCCGAGCAGGACATGCTGCAGCATGTGGACGAAGAAGAGCTCGTCCTCGAGCGGCATCAGTTGCGCGGTCGCCGCGAGCGTGATCCCCAGCGCGAAGCTGGCCCGCCGCCACGCGGGAACCGGCGCGCCGCGGGCGGAGAGCGTCCGCGCCCGCCGCCAGTACATGACCGCGACTACCGCGAGCGGCAGAAGTGCGGTGAGGGCCGTCATCGCTCTCCCTATTAGACTCGCCCCACAGGTGGAGGAACAGACGTACGCGGCCGCCGGAGTGTCCCTCGCGACCGCCGATTCGGTCGTCGACCGGCTGCGGGCGGCCGTCGAGTCCACCGGGGCCGCCGGCTTCGGCGCCTTCGCCGGGCTCTTCCCGCTGGAAGACGGTCGACTGCTCGCCGCGTCGACCGACGGCGTCGGGACGAAGCTGATCCTGGCGCGCGAGCGGGGAGCGCTTCGGGCGTGCGGCGCCGATCTCGCGGCGCACTGCATCAACGACGTGCTGACCACCGGCGCCGACCCCGCTCTTCCTCCTCGACTACGTAGCCGCGAACCGGATCGAGCTGGACGAGGTGGCCGAGCTGGTCGACGGCGCCGCCGAGGTCTGCCGGAATGCACGCGTCGCACTGCTTGGCGGCGAGACGGCGGAGCTGCCCGGCATCTACCGGGACTCAGAGCTCGACTTCGCGGGCACCTGCGTCGGGATCGTCGAGCGGAACCGGCTCGTCGACGGCTCGGCGATCCGTGAGGGCGACGTGGTCGTCGGCTTCCCCTCCGCCGGGGTCCACGCAAACGGCTTCACGCTCGTCCGGCGGGTGCTCGAGGAGGAGGACTACGCCGGCGACGACCTGCTCGCGCCGACGCGGCTCTACCTCGACGACGTTCGCGCATTGGACGGCGCCCACGGCCTTGCGCACATCACCGGCGGTGGGGTCGAGGGCAACCTGGGCCGAATCGTGCCGCCCGGGCTCCGCGCAGAAGTCGACTGGGAGAGCTGGGAGCGTCCACCTGTCTTCCAGTGGCTCGCGCGGCACGTCGAGGAAGACGAGCTGCGGCGCGTCTTCAACCTCGGCATCGGCTTCTGCGCCGTCGTGCCGGAACCGGCCGACCGCCAGGTGATCGGGCGGATCGTCGCGGCGTGATCGGCGTCCTCGTCTCCGGTGAGGGCACGAACCTCCAGGCACTGCTCGACGCCGGCCTCCCAGTCGCTTGTGTTGCATGCAACAAGCCCGGCGCGCGAGCACTGGAGCGGGCTCGAGCGGCCAGGATCCCCGCAAAGGTGTTCGATCTGGACAGGTACAAAGATCGCGAGGAGCGGGACGACGCGATGGGCCGCTGGCTCGAGGAGAATGGCGCGACCTTCGTCGTCTGCGCCGGCTACATGCACCTTCTGCGCAAGTCGTTCCTCGACCGCTTCGAGGGCCGGATCGTGAACACCCATTCGGCGCCGCTACCGGAGTTTCCCGGCGCGCATCCGATCGAGGACGTGCTCGCTGCAGGTGTGCGCCAGACCGCGGCGACGGTCCACTACGTCGACGAGGGCGTCGACACCGGCGCGGTGATCGTCGCCGAGCCGGTGCCGGTGCGCGAGGACGACACGGTCGAGAGCCTGCGCGCCCGCGTCCAGGCGGTCGAGCACAGGCTGCTGCCCGAGACCGTCCGCGGCCTGATCGAGTGATCCGGCGCGCCCTCCTGTCCGCCTGGGACAAGACTGGGCTGGTCGAGTTCGCGCAGGGTCTCCAGGAGCTCGGCGTCGACCTGGTCGCGAGCGGCGGCACTGCCGAGCATCTCGCTGAGAGCGGCATCCACGCGACGCCCGTCGAGGAGCTGACCGAGATCCCCGAGATGCTCGGCGGCCGCGTCAAGACGCTCCACCCGCGGATTCACGCGGCGATCCTGGCCCGGCGCGACCATCCGGACGACCTGGCGGCACTCGACGACCACGGGATCGAGCCGTTCGACCTGGTTTGCGTCGGCTTCTACCCCTTCACGCAGATCGTGGCGCGCCACGGAGTGACGGAAGTGGACGCGGTCGAGATGATCGACATCGGCGGGCCGTCGATGCTCCGGGCGGCCGCGAAGAACTTCGCCCACGTCGCGCCGGTCTGCTCGCCCAAGCGCTACCCGGAGATCCTCGAGGAGCTGCGCGCGACGCGTCGGCTCTCCGCGGACACCCGGCGGCGCCTGGCGGCCGAGGCGTTTGCGACGACCGCGGCGTACGAGACGGCGATCGCGAGTTGGTTCATGGGGCGCGAGGCGTTCCCCGACCGGTTCATCCCGAGCTTCGCGAAGGTCGCCGACCTCTCGTACGGCGAGAATCCGCACCAGCGCGCTGCCTACTACGCGGAGGAAGGCGCGCGACGGCATCTCCTCTCCCGGGTCGACCAGCTGCACGGGAAGCAGCTCTCCTTCAACAACCTGAACGACCTCTCCGCCGCCCGGCGGCTGCTCGGCGAGTTCCAGCTGCCTGCCGTGGTGGTCGTCAAGCACGCGAATCCGGCCGGCGTCGCGATCTCGCACTCCATCGAGGAGGCGTTCCGCCGTGCCCACGACGCCGACCCGGTCTCCGCGTACGGGATGGTGCTGGCGCTCAACCGGCCGGTGACGCCGAAGTTGGCGGGCGAGCTCGCGGAGCGCTTCATCGAGGTCGTGATCGCGCCCGAGTACGAGGACGGCGCGCTGGAGACGCTCCGCGCGAAGCCCGCGATCCGCATCCTTCGCGACCATGAGCGCCGGCGAGCTGACCTCGGCGAGCGGGACTACAAGCGCGTGATCGGCGGGCTGCTCGTGCAGGACGGCGACCGTGAGGTCGACGACCGCAGCGGCATGAAGCTCGTGTGCGGCGAGGCGAGCGAGGCGGTTTGGGGCGATCTGCTCTTCGCGTGGCGGGTCGTTAAGCACGTGTCGTCGAACGCGATCGTGCTCGCGAAGGACCTCCAGACCCTCGGGATCGGCGGCGGGCAGACCAGCCGCGTGGACTCCGCGCGAATCGCGGTCGAAAAGGCACGGGAGCACGGCCATGATCTCACGGGCGCGGTACTGGCCTCGGACGCATTCATCCCGTTCGCGGACGGGGCCGAGGCGGCGCTGAAAGCCGGCATCACGGCGATCATTCAGCCGGGCGGCGCCAAGCGGGACGAGGAGGTCGTCGCAGCCGTGCAGGCCGCCGGCGGCGCGATGGTCTTCACCGGCCGCCGCCACTTCCGGCATTGAGCCAGGGCTAGGCTTCCGCCCGATGCCCCGCGAGTACCCGACCGCGCTCGAGCTCGTCGGCAGGACGCCGATCGTTCGGCTCCAGAAGCTCGCGCTATCCGGCGGGCCGGAGCTGCTCGCGAAGCTCGAGTACCTGAACCCCGGCGGGTCGGTGAAGGACCGGATCGGCCTCCCGCTGATCGAGGCCGCCGAACGCGAAGGCCACCTGAAGCCGGGCGGGACGATCGTCGAGCCGACCTCTGGCAACACCGGCGTCGGGCTCGCCATCGCCGCCGCGATCAAGGGCTACCGGTGCATCTTCGTGATGCCCGACAAGATGAGCCAGGAGAAGATCGCGCTCCTCCGTGCCTACGGCGCCGAGGTCGTGATCTGCCCCACCGCGGTCGACGCCGACTCGCCCGAGAGCTACTACTCGGTCTCCGATCGACTCGCCGAGGAGATCCCCGGCGCCTTCAAGCCCGACCAGTACTCGAACATGGCCAATCCGGACGCCCACTACGAGGTGACCGGGCCGGAGATCTGGGAGCAGACCGGCGGCGAGCTCGACGCGTTCGTCGTCTCGGTCGGAACCGGTGGGACGATCTCGGGCGCCGGCCGGTACCTGAAGGAGCGGAACCCGGACATCCTCATCGTCGGCGCCGATCCCGAAGGCTCCGTCTACACCGCGCTCGAGGACGACGACATCCACCCATACCTCGTGGAGGGGATCGGCAAGGACACCTGGCCGCGGACGATGGCGAAGGACGTCGTCGACGAGTGGATCCGCGTGTCCGACCGCGACTCGTTCGTCGTCGCCCGGCGGCTCGCGCGCGAGGAAGGGCTGCTCGCCGGTGGCTCTGGGGGCACGTCCGTCTGGGCCATGCTCGAGATCGCCGAGCGTTTCGGGCCCGAGGCGAAGCTCCTCACGATGATCCCCGACAGCGGCCGCAACTACCTCTCGAAGTTCTACGACGACAACTGGATGCTCGACCACGGCTTCCTCGAGCGCCGCGCACCGGCGCCCACAGTCGAGCAGGTGCTCCGCTCCAAGCAGACGGAGGAGCCGGACATCCCCGACCTGGTCACGATCGCCGCGAACCAGAAGGTCGGCGCCGCGATCGACCTGATGCAGCGCTACTCGATCTCCCAGCTGCCGGTGATCCGCGACGGCGAGGTGGAGTCGCTCGCAGACGTCATCGGGTCGCTCCAGGACCGGGATCTCCTCGACCGCGTCTTCAAGAACCCCGACGCGCTGCACGAGGACGTCGTAGCCGCGATGCAGCCGCCCCTCGCCGCGATCGATGCCGGCGAGCCGCTCGACGAGGTCTTCTCCACCCTCACCGGCCGCACGAATGCCGTCGTCGTGGCTCAGCAGGGCCGGCCCGTCGGGGTCCTGACCCGAACGGACCTGCTCGAGTACTTAGCCCACAACCGCTAGTTGCGAGTCGCGCTCTTCTCAGACGTCCACGGAAACGCGGTCGCGTTCGACGCCTTCCTCGCCGACCTCGACCTGCAGGACGTCGATCGAGTCGTCTGCCTCGGCGACCACGCCCAGGGTGGCGCGCAGCCGGCCGGATGCCTCGAGCGGCTCCGCGATCTCGAATGCCCGGCCGTGATGGGCAACTCCGACCACTTCCTGCTCACATTGGACCCTGGCGATGAGCCCGTGACAGAGGCCCAGCTCGAGACTGTCCGCTGGTCGCAGGCCCAGCTCTCGGAGGAGCAGCTCGACTTCCACCGCAGCTTCCAGCCGACGGTCGAGCTCGACTTGGGCGGCGGCGGCAGCACGCTGCTCGCCTTCCACGGAACACCCCGGTCACGCGACGAGATCGTCGGCCCATGGATGGACGAGGAGGCGTTTCGCAGGCCCTTCGCCGCCGTCGAGGCGACGGTGCTCGCCGGTGGCCACACACACCAGCAGTGGGCGCGCCGCCTCGGTGAGCGCTACTACGTGAACCCGGGCAGCGTCGGCCTCGCGTACGACCAGCACCAGGCGGAAGAGAGCTTTCGCGCCGACCCCTGCGCGGAGTATGCGGTGCTCACCGTCAACGGCCGGGGAGCCGGCGTCGAGTTCCGGCGGATCCCGTTCGACGCCGGTGCCGTGGTCCAGGCGATCGAGGCCAGCGGCATGCCGTACGCCGATCGGGCTGCCCGCTTCTGGCGCTAGCGCGGAACCCCGACGTAGCGAAAGCCCAGGCCCGGGACGTCCACCCCGTCGACTGGGTACGGCCGCCATTCGAAGAACTGCTCCTGGAACCGCGCGTCGAGCTCGGCCCTCATTGCTCCGTAGCCGTGCAGCCCTTCGTGCTCCTCCTCCCACTCGGGCGTCATCGGCTCGAGGCGGTCCCAAGCGTGCTCGTTGAGGATCAGTCGGCCGCGCAGGAGGCGGACCAGCTTGTCGAGCGCTGCGCCGAGGTCGTGGACGTGATGGAGCGAGAGGCTGGCGAAAACCGCGTCGAATGGGCTCGGATCGTCGAGCTCCTCGATCGTGATCCTCCGGAAGATCGGGCCCTCCGGCGCCTCGGGATCGATTGCGACCACCTCGTAGCCCGCGGCGGCAAGAGCGAGCGCGACTTCGCCTTTGCCGCAGCCGACCTCGAGCACCCGGCGCGGCGGCGGCGGGAGTTGCGACAGTACGAAGTCGATGAGCTCCGCCACAGGGGTCGAGGTTACGCAGGACGAGGCGCGGAGGATCGCCGTTCGGGCGCAGCTCCTGGACGGTTCGGCGGACGGCGTCCTCGAAACGGTGCGGCGGCTCGGCTTCCTCCAGATCGACCCCATTTCGTCGGTCGCGCCGCCGCAGTACCTCGTCCTGTGGAGCCGGCTCGGCCGGGTCGACCGGTCGGAGCTCGACCGCCTGCTCTGGGAGGAGCGGAAGCTGTTCGAGTGGAAGGCGTTCATCTGGCCGATCGAGGACCTCCCGCTGATCCAGGCACAGATGCGCCAGCGCTGGGGCCACTACAAACGAGAGCGCTGGGCGATGGAGTTCCTCAAGGAGCAATCGAGCCTCCGGAGATACGTGCTCCGGGAGCTCGAGCGTCGCGGCCCCTTGCTCTCTCGCGAGCTCGAGCACCCGGACACCCGGGCCAGCGAGCGTTTCGTCTGGTGGGGCACACGCGCCCAGCTCACATGGATGCTGGAGCTCCTGCACCTCCGCGGCCGGATCGCTGTCGCCGGCCGGCGCGGGAACCAGCGGCTGTGGGATCTCGCAGACCGCTGGTACCCGGAGACGGAGACAGTGCCGGCCGCCGAAGCAAAGCGCGCCCTCGCCGAGAAACGGCTCCGCTCCCTCGGCGTGCGGCTGGAGAAGGGCCGGTGGCTCGCCCATCCTGACGCCGACGCCCGGCCGGTGGGTCGTCGCATCACGTTCCTGTCGCCCTTCGACCGCCTGATCCACAATCGCGATCGAGCCGAGGCGCTCTGGGACTTTCGGTACCGCCTCGAGATGTACGTACCGAAGGCGAAGCGCGAGTACGGCTACTACGTCCTGCCGATCCTCCGCGGCGACAACATCGTGGGTCGGATCGAGCCCGTCTTCGACCGTAAGGCGGGCTCCCTGCGCGTGCACGGTGTCTGGTGGGAGCCGGGCTCGCCCGAGGTCTCGCTCGACCGCCCCCTCGCCCAGCTCGCCCGCTTCGTCGGCGCGAGCAGCATCACCGGTAAGGGAACATGAGCTCCATCAGCCTCACGATCACAAGAGCGCAGCGGATGGCGGTCGCGGGGCAACTGCTCCCGGCGCCGAAAGGCACGTCCATCTTCGACGTCGTCAACCATGTCGGGTACCTCCAGCTCGACCCGACGAACTCGATCGCGCGCAACCACCTGCTCGTCCTCTGGAGCCGGCTCGGCGACTACGACGAGGCCGACCTCGAGCGCTTGCGTTGGGAGAGCCGCGAGCTGTACGAGTACGCGGCTGCGATCGTCCCAGTGTCGGATCACCCGATCCACAAGACGACGATGCGGCTCTTTCCAGACGCGTACGACGGCGCCTGGCCCGCGCGCTTGAACGCCTGGGTGCGAGACAACGCCGCCCTGCGGCGGGCCATCGTCTTGCAGCTCCGCAAGCAAGGACCCCTGCCCTCGCGAGAGATCGAGGACATCGCCGAGGCCAGCTGGCGCTCGACCGGCTGGACGAACGACCGGAATGTCTCCCGGATGCTCGAGTTCATGCATGCCAAGGGCGAGGTCGTCGTCGCCGGCCGAACCGGCCAGCAGCGAATCTGGGACCTCGCGAAGCGCTGGCTCCCGAAGGACAGCGAGCGGATCTCCGTCGTCCAGGCCGAGCGGCGCGTGATGGAGCGGTCGGCGCGGAACCTCGGTGTCGCGACCGCGACCGAGCTCAAGCGTGAGTACTTCGCCAGCGGCCCCCGGCCTGCTGCGACGCAGGCGATCGAGTCGCTGGTCCGAGGCGGGACGCTCGTCCGCGTCGAGGTCGAGGGGTTGAAGGGCGAACGCCTTGCCCACGTCGACGCGCTGACTCCGCCGCGAAGGCGCGCCTTCACGACCTTCCTCTCACCGTTCGACCCGCTGATCCACAACCGTCAGCGGACGGAGGCGTTCTGGGACTTCCGATACCGGCATCGAGATCTACGTCCCGAAGGCGAAGCGGGAGTACGGCTACTTCGTGCTGCCGATCCTGCACGGCGACGGCCTCGTCGGTCGGATCGACCCGGTCTTCGGCCGTAAGACCGGCGTGCTCAATGTCAACAACGTCTGGTGGGAGCCGGGCGAAGAAAGAAGTTCCGCTCGACAAGCCGCTTCGCTCGCCTTGCAGCCTTCCTGTCGGCGCGGATAGCATCGAGCGCAGTAGCCGATGGACTTCGAGACGAGAGCCATCCACGACGGCCAGCAGCCGGACCCGGCGACCGGCTCGATCACCGTCCCGATCTACCAGACCTCCACGTTCGAGCAGGAGGCCGTCGGCGTCAACAAGGGCTACGACTACGCGCGGGTCTCGAACCCGACCCGGACGGCGCTCCAGACCTGCCTCGCCTCTCTCGAGAACGCCGAGTTCGGAGCCGCGTTCAGCTCCGGGATCGGTGCGACGACGACGCTGATGCACCTCGTGCACCCGAGCGAGAAGGTCGTCTGCGTCAACGACGTCTACGGCGGCGTCTACCGGATGTTCACGCAGATCTACGAGCCGAAGGGCTACTCGTTCGAGTTCCTCGACGTTGACACGATCAACTCGTCGCTCGCCGACCACATCGACGAGAAGACGCGGATCGTCTGGCTCGAGACGCCGACGAACCCACTGCTGAACATCGTCGACATCGCCGCGGCGGCGAAGGCGGCCCACGAGGTCGGCGCGATGGTCGTCGTGGACAACACGTTCGCGACGCCTTACCTCCAGCGCCCGCTCGACCTCGGCGCCGACGTCGTCCTCCACTCGCTCACGAAATACCTCGGCGGCCACTCGGACATGGTCGGCGGCTTCGTCGCTACGAACGACCCCACCGTCGCCGAGCGGCTCTACTTCCTCCAGAAGTCGCTTGGGGCCATCCCCGGCCCGATGGACTGCTGGCTCGTCCTCCGCGGCGTCAAGACGCTCGCGATCCGGATGCAGAAGCACTCGGAGAACGCACGCCGGATCGCGGAGTACCTGTCAGTGCACGAGGCAGTCGAGTCCGTGCTCTACCCCGGCCTGCCCGGCCATCGCGGCCACGAGATCGCCGCCCGACAGATGGACGACTTCGGCGGGATGATCTCGTTCCTCGTCTCGTCCGAGGAGGAGGCCGTAGACCTCGTGGCGCGGACGAAGGTCATCAAGCTGGCCGAGAGCCTCGGCGGCGTCGAAAGCCTGATCGAGCACCCTGCGCGGATGACGCACGCGTCGACCGCCGACGCCCCGTTCGCGGCGCCCAAGAACCTGATCCGGCTCTCGGTCGGGATCGAATCCGCGGGTGACCTGATCGAAGATCTCGAGCAGGCGCTCGTGCGGTCGCCAAGTGCCTCGGTTTCGAGCTGAGCTCGAGCGCGTCGGGCCGGGCCAGTTCGTCGACATCCCGTTCGATCCGCGCGAGGCCTTCGGCCAGGCAAGGCCGCCGGTGCGAGGCACGGTCAACGGCTTCCCGTTCCGCGGCCGGATCTCGAAGTACGGCGGCGGGTACTTGCTCGGCTTCAGGCGTGAGCTCCGCGAGAGCGCCGGCATCGCCGAAGGCAACACGGTCGAGCTCGACCTCGAACTGGACACCGAGCCCCGCGAGGTCGAAGTCCCGCCGGATTTGGCGTCGGCCTTCGACGACGAGGCGAGGGCAGCATTCGAGCGGATGTCCTACTCGCACCGCAAGGACTATGTCGACTGGGTCGAGGAGGCCAAGCGGCAGGAGACGCGCGAGCGCCGGGTTGCGAAGGCGGTCGAGCAAATCCGAAGAGGAGAGCCCCAGAGGTAACGCAGCGGTTCCAGTGCTGGTACCGTGGATCGATCCACTATCGGTTCCAGTGTGTTCCCGCTCTGTGTTTCCGGAGCGCACGGGAAGCGGGGAAAGAGCGTGTAGGTGGCCCGAGAGGTCTTGATGAACGGGCGCGATCTGGTGGCTCAGGGCTGGTCCCAGGGCGCCGACGCGCGTGACTCGGATCAGAGCCCGGTGCATCCGTGGAGCACCGAAGCCCGATCCTGGTCGGTCTTGGGCGCGATCATCTGTGGCGACGAAACGCGCAGGGGGCGGGTGCCGATTGACCAGCTGGCGCGCGCCGCCGTCGTGCTCGCGGGCGCGCTCGACACGCCCTCCCTCACGAAGTGGAACGATCAGCCTGGGCGCACCCAGGCAGAAGCAGTTGCCGCATTCAACGCAGCACTTGCCTCAGCCGCAGAGCGGCCCGAGAGCCTGGTGCAAGATTCCAGCGGCTGACCCACACGATCGCGCCGAGCTCATACGGACTGAGACGCTCTTTCGCGACGTCAACGAGGTCGTCCAGGTCTACTACCGCGTCGGCCAGCACTCGGAGGCCCAGTTCGTGTGCGAGTGCAGCGATTCGGCCTGCGTCGAGAAGGTCCGCCTGACACAGGCCGAATACGGGGACGTGCGAAGCCATCCGACGAGGTTCTTCCTCGTCCCGGGACACGAACAAGAGGTCGTGGACCGAATCGTCGAGAAGATGGCCGGCTTCACCATCGTCGAGAAGCCGCTCGTTCCCTAGCTGCGGAACGTCCCGCGCTCGCGCGGTGTAGAGGCTACTACCCGAACGCCAGTGAAGGGCGGGTGGCCTACATGACGCCGGGCCAACCGATCTTCGACGTGCAAATCGCTTCTGGTGCGCCGCCGCACCCGCCCCGCAGCTGCCTGACCCCCCGCGTAGGATCGGGCCGAGTGGACGAGCTCGGCCCGATCGACTTGCACCACCAGGGCGCCGAGCGCGTGATCGGCTGCTACCTGCTCGAGACCTCCGACGGCCTCGCGCTGAACGACTGCGGGCCCTCTGTTTGTGTTTCAAGCCTCGAAGAAGGACTCGGCCGCGTTGGCGTGGCGGTTTCGGACATCGACCACCTGCTTCTGAGCCACATCCACCTCGACCATGCCGGGGCTGCAGGGGTCCTCGCCCGGCGGAACCCGCGCCTTCAGGTCCATGTCTCCGAGATCGGCGCGCCGCACTTGGTTGATCCCTCACGGCTCGAGCGAAGCGCCCGGCGTCTTTATGGCGAGGCGTTCGACGAGCTCTGGGGAGAGCTCGCACCCGTGCCGGAGGAGCGAGTTCGTATCTTGGAACACAAGCTCTTGGGGCTCGAGACGTTCCCGACCCCCGGCCACGCGAGCCACCACGCCTGCTACCTCGCCCCCGACGGGACGCTCTACGCCGGTGACGCTGCCGGCGTGCGGATCCAGCCCGACCGGTACGCCTGCCCGCCCACGCCCCCACCGGAGTTCGACCTGGACACCTGGCTGCGCACGATCGACGAGATCGAAGCGCGCGACCCTGCACGCCTTGCGCTCATCCACTTCGGCGTCGTCGACGATCCCGGCCCGCATCTCGAGCAGCTTCGCGGGCGGCTCCGAGCGTGGGCGGCCGACGACCTGCCGGAGGACGAGTGGTTACGTCGTCGAGAAGCCGAACGTGACACCGAGAGCTCCGACCCGCGCACCTACGAGCGGGCGATGCCGCTCTGGCAGTCGTACGCCGGGCTGCGCCGCTACTGGGACAAGCTGGCCGAGACCGGCGATCCCACGATCGCCTCTCGGAACGCATCGACGTAGTCCTCGACCATCCGCTCGGGGGAGAACCGCTCCTCCGCGTAGCGCCGGCACTCGAGCGGGTCGAGGGCGTCGGCTTGCTCGAGCGCGGCCCCCATCTCGCGGTAGTTGTCGACGATGATCCCCGAGCGGCCGTGCTCGATCACCTCGGGCACCGCTCCGCGGCGGGTCGCGATCACCGGCGTCCCGCAGGCCATCGACTCGATCATGACGAGGCCGAACGGCTCCTCCCACTCGATCGGGAAGAGCGTCGCCCGGGCGTCCTGCAGCAGCTCGACCTTCGTCCCGTGCGAGACCTCGCCGAGGTACTCGATCCCGTGGATCCCGAGATGTGGCTCGACGAACTCCGCGAAGTAGCGCTCCTCCTTCGGCTCCTGCTTCTTGCCGGCGATCTTCAGCGGGAGCTCGAGCTCCATCGCGACGGCGATCGCGCGGTGGCAGCCCTTGTCGTGGCTCATGCGGCCGAGGAAGAGGAGGTAGTCGCCAGGGTGAGGCTTGCAGGGGTAGACCGAGAGGTCGAGAGCGTTCGGGGCGTTCGCCAGCCACGGCAGCTCGGGCTTCGGCTTGCGCTGGTTGAGCGAGATCGAGATCAGGTGGAGGTCCGGCAGCAGCCCCGAGAGCGCCTCGTACATCTCCCCCGGCTCGCCGGTCAGTGGGCCGTGCACGGTGTGGACGACGGGCGTGTCCACGAGCCCCGACATGACCATTCCGCTCATGCCCGTGTGCTCGCTGATCACGTCGAACTCGTCGGAGTACCTGTAGCACGGCAGCGCGTGGAGCAACTCGAAATACGACCGCCCGATCCACTCGCTCGGCGCCGTCTCGAAGACGGACGACAGTTTCGCCTTGGTCCGCGAGTCGCCCGACGCGAAGAGCGTCACGTCGTGTCCCGCGTCCACGAGCCCGTCCGCGAGCAGCGCGACGATCCACTCGATCCCGCCGTAGCCGCTCGGCGGCACCGGGAACCACGGCGGGCTGATGATCGCGATCCGGAGCTGTTCCTCGTTCATCCCGGGTGCACCTCCGCCTCTCCGTTCTCCAGCCGAACTTCCCAGAGCCTGTCGAATGCTCTCACGCCGGACAGTCTGAGGGAGCCGGCCCACGCCGGCAGCTCGGGCGGCGCGACCGTCTCCAGCGTGTTGTGCCGCCGATCGGGCTGGAGCCCGAGCAGGAGCTGGAGCAGGAGCACCGGCGTCCCGGCGGCCCAGGCTTGCGGTCGAGCGGCCGTCGGATAGGCGATCGGGAAGCGCGTCTCGGTGCGCGGCATGCCCGCGAACACCTCCGGGAGCTGGTAGTCGAAGTGACGTGCGGCCGTCAGCATCTGCCGGACGATCCGGTGCGCCTCCGGCCAGCGGTCGTAGCGCGCGAGCCCCCACGCGCAGAGCGAGTTGTCATGGGGCCAGACCGTCCCGTTGTGATACGCGAGCGGGTTGTAGGCGCGGTCGAGCGTCGACATCGTTCGGATGCCCCACCCCGACCACAGTGCGTCGCCCATCATCAGGTCGACGATCGTGTCGACCCGCTCCGGCGGGACGATCCCGCTCCAGAGAAGGTGCCCGAAGTTGGAGCAGAGCGAGTCCACCTGGTTCTTCTCGCCGTCGAGCGCGAGGACGTAGTAGCCGCCGCGCTCGTCCGTCCAGAAGGCCTCGTTGAAGCGGTCGCGGAGCTCCGCTGCCTCCCGCTCGAGGCGTTCGGCCAGCTCGCGGTTCCGCCAGACCTCACGTGCGAGCTCCGCGGTCCTGAGCTTGGCGTCGTAGACGTAGCCCTGCACCTCGCAGGGCGCGATCGGCGGCTCTGCAATCCGCCCGTCGGCGAACCGCTGGGAGTCGTGCGAGTCCTTCCACGACTGGTTGTCGAGCCCCCGGCGGCTGCGCTTCAGGTACTCGACGAAACCGTCGCCGTCGAGGTCGCCGCGCTTGTCGATCCAGTCGAGCGCCCGCATCGCCGGCTCCTTCAGGCTCTCGACGAGCGTCGCGTCGTCGGTCCAGCGCCACACCTCCGAGAGGAGGACGAGGTAGAGCGGCGTCGCGTCGACCGTCCCGTAGTAGGTCCCGTGCCACGTGCGGGCGGCCTTTCCGCGCCGGAGCTCGTGCACGATCTTCCCCGGCTCGGCGTCCCGCATCGGGTCGTCCGTCGTCGCCTGAAGGTCGCCGAGCACCTCGAGCGCGGTCACGGCCAGCTCCGGCCCGAACAGCAGCGTCTGGAGGCACGTGATGATCGTGTCCCGGCCGAAGACGGTCATGAACCAGGGCATCCCGGCCGCGGGCAGCTTCCCGACGCCGTCCTCGCGGCCGTGCATCCGAAGGGAGGCGAGGTCGGAAACCGAGCGGCCGAACGAGTGCGAGAGGTCGTCCCAGGTCGCGCGCAGCTGGGGGACTCGGAGCTGCCACGCGGCGAGCGACTCGCGGACCCGCGCGAGCTCGTCGCCGAAGCGCCGCTCGGCCAGGCGCGGGAGAACCTGGGGACCGTCGAGCAGCGGGACGATGTCGAGCCGCAGGTCCCAGCGCTCGCGCGGCTCGAGCTCCACGCGGTAGCAGACCGTCCCCCCGTCCACCTCACCCCGGCGCGACAGGATCACCTGCGTCTGCGCGGGGACACCCGTCTCGTCCTCGAGCACGAACTGGTTGTTGTCCTCGTCGAATTGCGGCTGGACGAGTGGCGGCAGCGGCTCGGCGTGCTGCGGGTCGCCCAGGGCGAAGTCGTAGTCCTTGACCGCAAAGATGTCCGCGAAGTCGCAGGCCACCTCGATTCCGAGCTCGAGCGACACCGGCCGCATCGCCTGGTTCTGGACGACCAGCCTGTCCTGCATCGCCTCGCCGATGAAGCGCTCGCGGATGATCGAGACCTCGTCCGCATAGAGCTCGTCGGTTGGTGGGTTGCGGAGGTAGAACGCGGCCGAGAAGTAGTCCACCTTGTCCGACGTGAGCAGCAGGGGGCGCTTGCCGTTGATCGTCAGCTTCAGACACGACAGGAAGCGGGTGTCCTCGGCGAAGAGCCCGCTGGTCGCCCAAGTGCCGACGTCGCCGACGTCGTCGCAGATGCAGAAGGTCGAGCCCTCGAGGATCGTGATCGCCATGCGCTACGAGCGGATGATCCGGTCTGGGAGACTCTGTGCGCGGACCTTGACGACGAGCTCATCGACGTTGACGTGCGGCGGCCGCGTCACGGCGAAAGCGACACACTCGGCGATGTCGTCTGGCGTGAGCGGGTCGACGTTGGCGTAGACCTGCGCGGCGGCATCCTCGTCGCCTCGAAAGCGCACAATCGAGAAGTCGGTCTCGACGAGGCCGGGGTCGACGAGCGTGATCCGGATCGGCCGGCCGAGGAGATCCTCGCGCAGCGCATAGGTGAAGCCGCGGACCGCGAACTTCGAGGTCACGTACAGCGCCGCCTTGGCGTACGCCTGTCGGCCGGCGACGGAGCCGATGTTGACGATGTGGCCGTCGTCGCCGAGGTGCGGCAGGCAGAGCCGTGTCATCCGGACGAGCCCGTGGACGTTCGTCTCGAGCACCGCCTCTTCGTCCTCCTCGGTGCTCTCGTCGAACAGGTCCCGCCCGAGGGCGAGCCCGGCGTTGTTGACGAGGATGTCGAGGCCGCCGAGGCGCTGCGTCGCGCTCGCCACGAAGCCGGCGCTGCTCTCCGGGTCGGTCACGTCCAGCTCGAGCGTGACGAAGCCGTCGCCGAGCTCGGCGAGTCGGTCGAGCCTCCGGGCTCCGACCGCAACCTGTGCACCCTCGAGGGCGAGCACGCGGGCCGTCGCCGCACCGATCCCGCTGGACGCGCCGGTCACGATCGCCCTCTTGCCGTCGAGCGCCCCCACGGGCGCGGACTCTAGTGGCCGTGAACGCGGCGGTGTTCGTGCCTGGCGTGTGAGAACCGAGCAGCCCAAGGACGCAGGGAGCGCCCATACCGGTAGTGGAGGTATGGGCGCGACTGAGGACGCCGGGATGCGAAGCGTCCGCAGCGCGCCAGGCCGGACACAGTCGCGTTCGCGGCCACTGCTGCGATTTGAGACGATCCGTCGTGCCAACGCCGTCGGCGCCGAGGAGGCCAGGAGATGTTCGCACGTGTCGCCCGCTACCAGATCCCCGAGGAGAGCCTCGACGATGCCGTCGAGGCGTTTCGCCAGGCCGTCGAGCAGCTGCGGGATATCCAGGGAAACGCCGGCGGCTATCTGCTCGTCGACCGCGACAACTGCACCGCGCTGACGGTCACGTTCTGGGAGAACCGGGGCGCAATGGAGTCCAGCGAGGTCCAGGCGAGCCGGCTCCGGTCACAGGCCGTCGCCCCGCACGGCGGTGAGATCCAGGCGGTCGACCGCTGCGAGGTCGCGCTCGACTTCAGCGAGCTCTCCCGAGCCTAGAACCGCGACCGGGGCCTGTCCTAAGGCACGAGCCCGAGCCACTTCATCGCCCCGGGAAGCTGGAGCTCTTCGTAGCTCTCGAACGAGTGGCTCCACGACCCAGTGACGGCCTCGACGCGTGCGCGCGGACGTCTCTTCCGGAGCTCGCGGTAGAAGGCTCCGGACTGCTTGGCCTGGTTGATGACGATCTTGTCCGCCTCGCTCCACCACAGCTGCAGCGGGACGCCGGACCGGGCGATGGCGGGAAGCCAGTGCGTCGGACTGCGGAGGACGTAGCCGCGAGGGTTGGTGCGCGGCGTGCCGCCGACCTCGATCCGCGCGAACGCCTGGGCGCTGCGGCCGCCGGGGCTCCGCGCGAAGTCGTGGTACCGGAGGTAGAAGTTCGTCACCGAGTCGAATGCCGCCGCGCCGGCCAGCAGCTTCGGGTACCGGCCGATCATCAGCAGCGTCTCGTGGCCGCCCATGCTCCCGCCGACGGCGTAGACCCTTCTCGCGTCCACCCGAAGCCACGGCAGCGCCGAGTGGACGATCTGCGGCATGCGCGCGAGGTCCGCGATCTGTCCTCGCCAGCCCCACGAGTGCAGGGGCAACTGCCGGCCCATGCCTCCCGGGCAGACGAGCGCGAAGTTCCCCCGGCCAGGCAGGTCGCGCCACTTGCTGGCGTTCGTCTCCGCGCGCACGTTCCGTCCGTGCGGCGAGATCACGAGCGGAAGCGGCGGCGTCGGCCGGCCGGGCCCGTAGCGGGCAGGCACGATTACGACCGCCGGTCGTGCTCGGCGGTTGTGGGCGCGGTAGCGAATCGTCACCCGCCTGATGCCGTCACTCACGACGATCAGTTCCGGATCGTGAGCAGGCGGTCGGCCTTCGTCATGTTGCGGGCGGTGTCCCAGACGCGGACTCGGAGGAAGTAGCGCCCGTTTGCGAGCCGCGTCGTGTCCCAATACGGCCGCGGGAACAGCCTGAACCAGTAGGTGCCGTCGCAGGCGACCGTGCGGTGGAAGAGCATGCAGCCGTTCGCCGGGAGGTTCTGCTCCGTTCCGGGCGCGAAGTGCTGACCGGCGGGCATCTCGAGCATCTGCTCCGACCAGAAGACATCGCGGCGATGGACGATCCGGCGGGTCGCCACCTGAACGATCGTCACGGCGATTCGGAACGGATGGTGCGGAGCCGCGAGGTGCGGAATCTGTTTGAACCAGCCGATGAACGACTGGGGATCGCTGGCACGCACGCGGATGTCGACGCGGCCGGAAAGGCGGGCTCGATTGAGTCGCCTTCCTGCCTGCGGCAGGCGGGCGACGTTCGCCGGCCGCCGCCCCCAGCGCGGCGTTGCAGGTGAGTAGAAGCGGATGTCGTGCACGACCGGCTTCACGCGGTCGACGTACGGGTGGATCTTGCCGCCTCGCCGAAGCGGGTTGACGATCAGGCGCCGTCCGTCGGCGGTGAAGACGAACTCGCTCAGATGGACGTGCCAGCCGCCGTAGACCGTCCAGCCGACCACCTGGCCGGGCCGCACGATCTCGCCCCGCTCGACAGCGGCGTCGATGTGGCCATAGCCGAAGTGGCCGATGCGCGCGAACCCGCGGACACCGCGGGGTGTCGCCTCGTGGACGCGGCCGCCCTCGATCGCGTACACGCGGTGTGTGCGGCCGGGCGGCGCACCGCGCTCCGGCCGGTCGTCACGCACAGCGACGTCGACGCCCTCGTGGTAGATCGCGCCCCGGCGGCGGTCGGGCCGCGGGTCCAGGAACGACCCCCGGATCGGATGCTGCCTGTTGAGCGGCAGCACGGGCCACCCTCGATAGGAGTCGTTGTAGCTCTGAAAGGCCTCGAGCCGGCCCGGAATCCGCGCCACCACCGGGGAGATATCACGAAACCCCGTGGCCCAACCCGCACACAAGCTACGAAAGGCCTGCGGGTGATCGTGAGATCACCCGCAGGCCGCGTGCCTCACTTCGCCTTGGTCTTCGTGCTCTTCGCCGTCCTTCGCCTCGTCTGCTTCTCGAGGTCCGCCACGAGCCCAGTCGGCTTCTTGCCCAGGCCGGCATCCTCGCGCAGTTTCTGGGCGATCTCCGCGATGTCCTCGGGTCCATAGTCCGGGGCGAACACGGCCGGCTGACTCGGGAGATCGTTCGGCAGCTCACCCTCGGGTGCCTCATCGACGACGACGAGCTCCTCGTTCGTCTCCGGGTGCGGGCCAGTGAAGACAGCCGCGAGCTCCTGGTAGTCGTCGGGAGAGAAACGATAGAGCCGCAGATGGTCGCCGCGTTCGATGTGCGGCTTGCACTCCGGGATCTTCTCCGTCGGGATCCGCGGGCTGGGGAAGAGCTTCATCAGGTCGGCTCCGGTCAGTCGCTCGAGCGCTCTCGCGTACGCAACCTGATGCACGCCGCCACGGACGAGGAGATAGCCGGTAAGCGCACGAGCCGCCGGGTGGTCGACCATCTCGTAGACCTTGAGTTTGCCGTTGCGTGCCCCGGTCTCGAGGAAGAAGTTGTGAGTCAGATCCTCGACGAGGTCGCCGGACGAAAAGACGTAGTCGCCGTTCCAGGGCCGGCCGTTGGAGTCCTGCGGAAGCGCGCCCTGGCCCCCGGCGAGGAAATGGTGCGGGTTACCGATTCCCTTGACCTTGGCGAGCGACCCGTCCGGCGCCTGGCCGCCGTCGACCGGGGTTGCGCCCGTGAGCATCGTGTTGATCGTCGCCGAGACGAGCTCGACATGGCCGAACTCTTCGGCGGCGATGTTCGCGACGAGATCGTAGAAGGGACGAGCGCCCTGCCTGTTCCGGAAATTGAAGGACTGAAACGTGTAGTTCAGGAACGTCGACATCTCCCCGAAGCGCCCTCCCAGCAGCTCTTGCACCGCTGCTGCGCCGGCGGGATCGGGATCGGACGGGGGCGGCAGCTTCGTGGCCACCCGGTCGTAACGAAGAATCATCTTGCCCTCCTCCTGTGAGCTAGAGGGCCTCCAACTACCCGGCGGAACAGGACGCGAAACAGGGCGCAATGCGGCTGTTCTCGCCTTCGAGACTCTCCCGTCCGGGACCGGTCGCGATGGGCGGTGCCGGGCTCGAACCAGCCACCTCCTGGGTGTAAACCAGGCGCTCTCCCAACTGAGCTAACCGCCCTGCTTCAAGCGTATCGGTCGCAGCTGCCGCTACCCTCCCCCGCCGACGCGCGTGGGTCGACTATGTCCTGTGGCGTGCAAAACCGCCAGCGCGGCTGATCCACCGATATCGAATGTCGATCTCGGTCAGGCACGTTCGTCGTCCCTGAGCAAACCGACCGACGAGAGGAGCGAGAGATGAGATTCCTGCTGCTGGTCTGCTGGGACGCCGAGAAGATGAACGCCCAAACCGAACCGGACCCGTCCGACACCGCGGACAAGGAGAGCTTCCCCTGGCTGGACGACCTCCAGGCACGGGGCATCTGGGTCACCGGCGATCAGGTGGCTCCGCCGCGCCGAGCCCGATCTGTCCGGGTCCGCGAAGGCAAGACGCTCGTCACCGACGGTCCCTTCGCCGAGACGAAGGAGGTCGTCGGCGGGTTCGACATCATCGACTGCGGCAGCCTGGACGATGCAGTCGAGATCGCAGCGGCGCACCCGATCGCCCAGATGGGGACGATCGAGGTGCGACCGTTCTGGGGGAACTGACTACTCGGGGAAGTTCTCCGGGTGGAAGGCGTAAGCCCACATCGAGGTCGGCTCGATGCGCATGAAGACGACGCCCTCGCCCCACTCGAACGGGCTCGAGCCATAGATGTCGCGCCAGACCGGCTCGAGCTCCTCGACGCCCTCGTCGTCCCGGCCGATGATCGCCGCCTGACCGTGGACGACGATGCCGATCGTGTCGCCGTCCATGTGAGCGGCGCTGCACGCCGGGTTGGCGCGCAGGTGCCGTAGACGCGCCGCTCGACCGCCGGTGGAGACGGTGAATCGGCCTCGGATGAAGACGCCGTCGAGCGGCGCCACACGCGGCTCACCCCGCTCGTTCACCGTGCCGAACGCCACGTGCTTCGTTCCCTGCAGATAGCGGACGACCTGTCGCGCGTTTAGGCGCCGCTCGGGTTTGACGATGCTCGCGAGATGCGGGTTCGCCCGCGCGAACGTCCGGTCGATCAACGCCTGCAGCTCGCGGATCTGGTCCTCGGACTCGAACATTGGCCCTCTCATCCTGCCTAGACATGCCTCGGCGCACTGGGCCGTCGCTGGGCGTGGGACGACTTCGTCACGAGCGTGTGGCTACGTACCGCAACCGGGCTCACCCCTTGCCCTCGCGCGTAGAAGCCGTTGCGGGCCGGAGCGATCCGGTTCGCAGCGTTTCCGACTCCGAGTACTCTGCTTCCGGGGCCCCCATCGACTAGCGGCCCAGGTCACAGCCCTTTCAAGGCTGTAGCGCGGGTTCGAATCCCGCTGGGGGCATTCCGGGTTACGCGCAGACCCAAAACCGCATGGTTGACCCATGCGGTGCCTGTGTTACAAGCGGTATTTGCGAAACGGTGCCGGACCGGTGACGGATCAAGAATCGGGGCGTGGGTCGAAGTCCGCCGGCGACGTAACGCTCGAGCCGCCCGCCGCCTGACCCCCGAGCCGCTCGAGGCCGACGAGTGCCGGAAGGCCGACGAGCGGGTTGCAGCGGCGGCCTAGCAGGAATAGGCCGCCGGAAGACTGCGTTGAAAACTCCCGTGATCGCTCGCACCTGGCGAGGCTGGACGAAGCGCGAGGACGCCGACGCTTATCTCGATTACGTCGAGGAGACCGGTGGGCGCGCTTCCCGGGCGACTCCCGGCAACCGGGGCTTCTACATCCTCCGGCGTGACGACGGCGATCGCACCGAGTTCTTGACCATGAGCCTCTGGGAGTCGCCGGACGCGATCAAGGCCTTCGCTGGCGAGGACGTCGAGCAGGCCGTGTTCTACCCGGAGCACGATCGCTTCCTCGTCGAACGGGAGATGTTCGTCACCCACTACGAGATCGCGGGGCCGTAACCTTTTTCTCTGGCGGTCGAGCCGTGAGGCCTCGGCCCGTCCCACGCCCCCAGATGCTCGAGCAGGCCCGAGCCTAGGACGCCGGCGCCGGCAACGGCGTCCGGCGGCCCAAGAACGCCGCCTTTCCACCCGTTCCGAGCGGGTTCATGCCAGTGTGATTACACGCCGCGGCGCTCGCGGGCGAGCGCGAGCAGACCTTGGTAGTCCTCCGCGCAGGCTGGGCAGTTACGCAGGTGCTCGGTGATGGCCGGAAGGATTCGGGCCATGTCGTGGCCGGTCAGCTCGTCCTCGACGTACTCCGCGAGGCGCGCAAGCGCTCCGTCGCAGCCCGAGTCCTCGCCGGCGTTCCCGAGCAGGCGAGAGGCGAGGTCGTGTTCGCTCATCGTGCGCCCTCCTGCTCGAGGTGACCTTCATGTTCGAGGCGACGGCGCAGCTTCGTGCGCGCGTCGTGGAGCACTTTGTACACCGCGCCGCGGCTCGACTGCAGCTGACCGGCCACGACATCAATCTCGACGTCGTTCAGCGCGACGGCAACGAAGACTTGGCGCTGCCGGGGCGTTAGCTCCTCGTCCACCGCGCGTCGCAGTGCGCGCAGGAGCTCCGCGGACTCTGCCCTCGCCTGGGCGGCACCCGAACCCTCGGCGAGGCGATCCCAGGTCGCGTCGTCGTCCGCGGTCGGGATCCGTCCCTGGCGCCAGGCGTGCCTGCGGAGCTTCACCGAGATCTCGAAGACGACGAACGCGTAAGCCCAGGTTGTGAAGCGGCTGGCGCCGCGGTAGCCGTCGAGCTTCGCCGTGACGGCGACGACAGCGTCGTCAGCGGCTTGGCGGCAGAGGTCGTCGAGCTCGGCGCCGCCGATCTCCGGGTACAGGTGGCGGCGACGGTGCGCCTCGGCGTGCGCAGCTCGGAGCAACAGGTCGTGCAGCCGTTCGAGCGCTCCAGTGCGCTCGATTCCCGGCGCGCGCAGGCCCTCGACCCACGCACGCGATTCCGCGTCGAGCCCTCGCGCAAGCGAGATCGTGCCGCTCCGGTCTCGATCTGATTCCACCCGTAGGACGAGATTAGACAACGCCCTGTCGGCATCGCTGCTCGAGAGATTCTTACGAGCTCGGCGTAAGAAGTGCGCCCGTGCGGATGCAGACCCTGTGTCTCCGAACACCACCACATCGAAGGGAGCAGGCATGGTCAGCAACCGGACAGCCGAGATCGAAGGGTTGGATGTCTTTTACCGGGAGGCAGGCGATCCCGTGAATCCGAAGCTGCTGTTGCTCGGCGGTTTCCCTGCGTCATCTCACCAGTTCCGCAACCTCATTCCGGCGCTCGCCGATCGCTTCCACGTCCTCTCACCCGACTACCCGGGCTTCGGCAACACCGACATGCCGGAGGACTTCGAGTACACGTTCGACCGCCTCTCGCAGATCGTCGAAGAGCTACTCGACGAACTCGGGTTCTACCCGTTCGGGCTCTACCACCAGGACTACGGCGGCCCGATAGGCAACCGCATCGTCGGGCGCCACCCGGACTGGCTCGAGTGGCAGGTGATCCAGAACTCGAACGCCTACGAAGAGGGCTTCACCGCCGCGTGGGACGGCATCCGCCACGCCCTTTGGCTCGACCGCAGCCCCGAGACGGAGGCGCCGCTCGCGCCGTTCCTGGAGCTCGACGGAGTCAAGCTCGTGTACACCCACGGACACCGCGACCTGGACCACATCAGCCCCGACAACTGGAACATGGACCTCCATTTCCTCGAGAGGCCGGGCGCGCGCAAGGTCCAGCTCGACCTCCTCTACGACTACCGCACGAACGTCGATCTGTATCCCCAGTGGCAGACCTTTCTGCGCGAGCGCAAGCCCAAGACGTTGATCCTGTGGGGCGAGAACGACATCTTCTTCACGCCCGAGGGCGGGCGCGCCTACCTGCGCGACCTGCCCGAGGCCGAGCTGCACATGCTCGACAGCGGCCATTTCGCCCTCGAGGACTCGCTCGACGAGATCGTCACGCACATCAAGCGCTTCCACGCCGAGCAGGTCGTCGGCCGAATGAGCGTGCGGGCTGCCGATCCGGTGGAGAGCATCCGTTGAGGGTGCTCTCCGTCAACGTCAGCCTCCCCCCGCCACGTGGTGTGGCGGGGAAGACGATCCGGACCGGGATCTGGCACCGTGCTGGCCCCGAACATTCGTGGATCAGGTCATGGACCTGCTATGCGTCAGTTGCCCCGGCTGGCGACTACCAGGCAGCGCTCGAACGAGCTGCCTGAACCACACCCCGGATTCTCGTCGACCACCCGGTCCATACCCGTCGCGCTGGGGACGGCTGAACCGTCGATCGCATCCGCAGGGAGCGCTCGCTCTTGACCCTGTCGATCTCGACGGGTCCCGTTCGTCGGAAGGGTGAATCTAAAGCTGAGAGGGAGGTTCGGACATGATCACGGGAGTCCATGCAGTGATCTTCACGACGGATGCGGAGCAGGATCGCGCGTTCTTCCAAGACGTGCTCGAGCTACCGTTCGCCGACGCCGGCGAGGGGTGGCTGATCTTCGCTCTGCCACCTGCTGAGCTGGCAGCCCATCCCGCGGACGAGGACGGCCGGCACGAGCTCTACCTCATGTGCGACGACGTCCACACGACCGTCGCTGAGCTGCAGGCCAAAGGCGCCGACATCGCCCGGCCCGTCAGCGATGAGGGGTTCGGCCTCATGACGGCGATCCGGCTGCCGGGCGGCGGCGAGCTCGGACTGTACGAGCCGCGGCACCCCACACCGCTCTCCGTCGGCGGGTCGACGTCCTGACACTTGTTTGGGTGGTGGTGCTGGTCGTTTAGGACCTGCCCGGCCACTAGCGACGCCGCCTGACGTAGGTTCGACGGAGGGCCGGGAGGCGTGGCAAGCGCCCGGCGTTGGGATCGCCACGTGCCCTTATCGGCGAAGGATCAGGGCCAAGGCGAAGACGATTCGCCGGGTGAGCTTGCCCCGGCGGCCGATTCGCGAATATGGGCGACTGCCCAGGCGTCCGATCGGTTCGCTTGACGTCCCGCGCGCTGAGTTCAGCGAGGACTAAACCGCGAGAGATGCTCTAGGCGATGCAGGCAGGTTCATATCCCCAGGGGGATCGCGGCCGCGGCGGCTCAGCCGCCTAGAGCGTCCTTGATCTTGTCGATCGCGCCGGTCTCGCCCGGCTTGACGCCGCCCTTCGCCTCGGCGACCGACTCGGCAACAGCCAAGACGAGCTCCCGGTAGGCGCCTACCTCGTCCGCGGCCTTGGCAGCCAGGATCGAAGTTGCCGAGCGCAAGGCTTCCAGCGTCCCCGCCTCGACCTCCTCGGGCGAGGCACTCAGGCCGAACCCGCTCGGCCGGCCCGCGGCGAGCTCGCGCATCAGCTCGCTCCCGCTCTCCTTGCGCTCCTCGCCCAAGCGCTTCGCCAGCGCCCCGACCTCCCCGAACATGTCGGTGAAGTCACGGTCGCCGATCGAAACGAGCATTCCGGCGCCCGTCACACCCTTCCTCAGTGTCTCCCACTCGTCTTCGGTGAAATCAGCCTTCGTGGCCATCGATCGTCCTCCCCAGTCGACGTTCGTCGATTATGCAGCGCTGCGACCATCGGGGCCGAGCTCGGCCTGGGCGGGGACCCCGTCGAGGTCGACATGGGCCGTCGGCGATTCGCTCGTAGACCAGATAGCTGTCTAGGACGTCAGAGCACCTCGTCGCGCAAGGCAGCGGGCGCCGCGCTGATGCGCGGCGCCCGCCGGAGTGCTTGCTACGGCACGATCCGCCAGACCGCGCCGTTGCCCGAAGAGGCTCCGTTGACGGAGACGTAGAGCGCGCCCTCAGGTCCGACGACAAGGCCGGTGGCGCGCGGTAGGCCGCCCGCCACGAGCGTCGAGGCTGCACCGCCGCCCGGTGGCACCTTCATGATCGCTCCCGGTCCCGCGAACGGGAACCCGACGCCCGGGATCGCCGATGCGTGCTGGAGCGTGTAGAGCGATCCGTCGGAGCCGAACGCAAGATCCGTGACCATGGTCAACCCGGTCGCGTACACCGTCGGCGCCTGGCCGGGGAGAACCCGATACACGCTCGCTGTTCCCGCGGTGAACGGGAAGCCCGTCAGCGACGACACGTAGTAGGCCCCGTCGGGCCCAACGACGACGTCGGTCGGGACCGCGTCGCGCAGCCCGAACGGGCCGGGGATCTTCGCGAACGTCGCCAGGGTCGAGATCGAACCGTTCGCAGCGACATCGAGAAGCGAGTTACCGCCGGCATCCGCGACCACGCGGTGGCCCGGCAGTGCGAGCAAGCCGAAGGGATTGCTATCGATTTGCGCGCCGTCGGGGTTGGCCGAAAGCTCGTAACCGGCAATGTCCACGAGCCGCTTCGCGTGTCCCGAAGCCGGAACATGCATGAGATAGCCGAAACCGAGCCCACTGAGAGGGCCCGTCGTGAGGCTCGCGGGATTGCCACCGAGCCCGATGGTCACGAAGAGCCCTCCCCGGCCCTGGAACGAGACGTGCTGCGGGCCTGCAGCGGTGTCGCCCGCCGGCTGTCCGGCGAGAGACGGCAGTCCCGTTGCGATCCGCTCCTGAGTACCACGCCATTTACGGGAAATCGCTCCGGTGGCGCCGTAGCAACGCGTCCCTGCCCCGTCCGGCAGCGGGACACAGACTCCTGAGCCCCCTCTTCCTGCCTCGGCCACGTAGAGGCCGCCCTCGGGGCCGAACGCAAGCCCTCGAGGATTGTCGAGCCCTGTCATGACGGGCTCGGGCACAGCCGCCTGTGCGGCCGCCGGTAGTGCGAACGCCGCAGCAGCGAGTGCGACGAACATCAATCTCCGCATGTCGTCTCCCTGTTCGCCGTGCCCGGGAGAACCCCGGACAACCACGGGACCCTATGTCAGCCTACGCAAACCTTCAATAACCCACATGGACTAGGTCCGCACGCGAAGTCAACGAGCAGTCATGCACCAACTCTGGTGAACGCTTCACGGTTACGGGAGGAATCCGAAGCCTCCCCGTATCCTCCTCCGCCGTGGACACAAGACGCCGCGTAGCGATCATCGGGGCCGAGCTCGACCTCGGCGCGGGCCGCCGCGGGGTCGACATGGGGCCGTCGGCGATTCGCTACGCCGGGCTGGGCGAGCGCCTCGTCGAGCTCGGGATCGCGTCGGAGGACCGGGGCAACGTGTACACGCGCGTCCGCGAGACGATGGATCCCGGAGACGAGAAGGCGCGCTTCTTGACGGAGATCCGCGAGACCTGCGAGCGGATCGCCGAGCAGGTCCGGTCTGCCGCGGAGAGCGGCCTCACCCCGCTCGTCCTGGGCGGCGACCACTCGGTGGCGATCGGAACACTCGGCGGGCTCGCGTCCGTCCACGGGCCGGGGGGAGTCCTCTGGTTCGACGCCCACGCCGACTTCAACACGCCGGAGACCACGCCGAGCGGAGCCGTCCACGGCATGCCGCTCGCGGCGGCGCTCGGGTTGGCGGGGGTGGGGTTCGAGAGCAACAGCTGGCCGCTGCCGGCACTCGACCCCGAGCGGGTAGCCCTGATCGGCGCCCGGAGCGTCGATCCCGGCGAGCGGGAGGCGCTCAAGGAGTCCGGGGTCGCCGTCTACACCATTTCCGACATCGACCGGCGCGGAGTCGAGCCGATCATGAAGGAGGCGCTCGAGCGGGTCTCCGGCGCACCGTTCGTCCATGTCTCCGTCGATCTCGACCTCGTCGACCCGGTCGTCGCGCCAGGTGTCGGCTCGCCGGTCACCGGCGGCTTCTCGTACCGCGAGGCGCATCTCGCGATGGAGCTCGTTGCCGAGAGCGGCCTCGTCAGCTCGCTCGAGCTCGTCGAGGTCAACCCGATCCTCGACCACGAGAACGCCACGGCCAAGCTGGCCGTCGAGCTGGCGGCGAGCGCGCTCGGAGCCCGAATCCTGTAGCGCTACGCTGACACTGCGGGCCGGTAGCTCAGTTGGTAGAGCAGGGGACTTTTAATCCCAAGGTCGCAGGTTCGATCCCTGCCCGGCCCACTCCAAAGTCCCGGTTGAGCCGATCGTCCAACCGACGTTGGGCCACGAGTAGGCCCCCGAGGTCTTGTCTTCATGGACAACGCAGCGCTGGCGAACGAGAGAGATCGCCTGCGCGAAGAGTCGCATCGTGTTCTCTTTCCGTCACATCGGCGGTGTTTCGTTCGTGCGGACGCGCTCGCGCTGGTTCGAGCTCGACCGGACGCCTCGCCCCGTCACGCGGGAGCCGGAGGCGCCTGTCTGAGCTCCTGGCGCCGGCCGAGCAGAATCAACCCGGCCGTCCCAAGCGCCGTGTAGACGACGAGCACGGTCAGCCACTTCCAGGCGTGGGCGCCGTCGAAGTAGGCGACGTTCCGCAACCCTGTCATCGCCGCACCGGGCGGGAGCAGCTGACCGCCGGTCTTCCACGGCTCGGGAAGCAGCTCCGGCGCGCTCGCCGCTCCGGAGCCGGGGTTGCCGAGCATGAGGAAGATCACGAAGCTGAGGCCGACGCCCGGGAAGCCGAGGGCGCCGATGATCGCGGCGGACACCGAGGCGACGGCGAGGATTGCGAGCGCCGTCACCGCCGCGACCGCGAAGTACGAGCCGGGCAGCGCGCCGATGAGCATCTGGATCACGAGCATCGCCATCGCGCCGCCGAGCAGGGCGAATACGGCAAGCGACCCGATTCGCCAGGCCGCCGGCAGCGCAGGAGCGAAGTTGAAGAGGAGCAGCGCCCCGAGAATCGACGTGATCGTGACGGCGAGCCCGGTCAGGTTGATCGAGACGTTGCGCGGATCGTCGTCGTCGAGCTCGCGCAGATCCTCGGTCTCTGCGCGCGGCAGGGCCGCTGCGGCGACGCCGAGGACCACGAGCGACGCCTGGAGGCTCGCCGCCGACGCCACCAAGACCTTCGGCGGAGCACCTGGAACCACTGCCCCATACGCCTCGCGGTCGAGCACCGCCTCGCGTGCGGCGGGCTCGTCGGCGACGCGGACGACGTCGAAGTCGTCACCCTCTTCGAGCGTCCGAAGGACGCGCTGGGACTGCCTGCTTCCGTCGTCGACGACGGCGACCGGGAGGCCGTTCGGCTCGGGGTCGTGCGCCGGGTAGACGAAAAAGAAGGCGAACAGAGTCACCAGCGCGACGCCACCGAGTACGGCACGCAGCGCGCCCTGCACGAGCTCACGATTCATCAGCCGGCGGCAGTGTACGCGGCACTCCTTCAGCGCAGCCTGGGCCGCCCCCAGCCGCGCGAGCGGGACGCGGTACGGCGAGCAGGACACGTAGTCGAGGCCAAGCCGTGGCAAAGCGCCACGCTCGCCGCCTCTACCCCGGTTGCGGCGATCCACGTCTCTGAGGTGCGTGCGGCCGAACGCCACGGGCCAGCGAGTGCGGGTGCTTGGCGTCTGAACCGACGACACCACATGCCGATTTGCAGGGAGTTTTACGGGAGCGACGGGACTCGAACCCGCGACCTCCGGCGTGACAGGCCGGCGTTCAGGCGGCGGCCGGACACCCTTGACCCCTCTCTGCAGGGAGGTGCTCCACCGCCTGGAGCGATTGGCGGCGCTCCGAGGACCGTCGGTCATGAAGGTCAGGACGCCGTTGACGGCGTCCCACACGGCCCAGTCTGCCCTCCCTCTGGCGTGCTCTTCGCGAGACGGCACAGCCTCGCAGGAGGGTTGTTTAATCCCAAGGTCGCAGGTTCGATCCCTGCCCGGCCCATGCCGACCCCGCTGCCTTGGCGGGAACACGTATCCCTCCATGGGTCAGCCGGGTCGGAGCTGCCCCTGGGGAGCGGATCGTTCCCCCACCCGTTCCCCCATCGGCAGGGAGGCTCTCTAAGGCCGGCAGAGCCGGGGCAGCAGCTCCCCGGGATCATTCCCCCAGGGCCAGGCGGCCTCGACGGATAGCGCCATAGAGAGACGTAGGCAGGTCCGAAACAGGCTCAGAGGTCCCCCGGTTCAAATCCGGGCGCGCCCCGACTAAAGTCCGCGGTTCTGCGGTGCCCAATAGGTGCCCAAACGAGAAGGGAGAACGCTTTGCCCGACGAGGTAATGATCTCGCAGCGCATGCGAATTGTGGGAGAAAGAAAGCAGGACGGCACTTGGGTTGCTGCGGGGGCGATCAACGACAGAGGAACCGCGACTGCGACCACTACACCGCCGGTCCAGGTCGGCAGCACTGATAAGGGACGCTTTACGGCGACTCACGTACTCACGAGCGCCGCGGGGACGATCACACTCGAAGGCGAATCCGAGATTCAGTCGTTCCCCCCACCGAGTCCCCCCCGGCCACCAGCGAGGGTCGAAGGGAAATGGGACGTCACCGGGGCGACAGGCACTTACGCGAACCTCCGCGGCAGCGGCAAGCTATACGCCACGGTCGACCCGACAACGCAGGAGGTCACGATCGTCCGCGACGGAAAAGCCGGGTAGCCTCTAGCGCGGCCGCGCCTGCGCGCCTAGGCTCGCGCAGGGCCGGTGATGGGAAGCGCCCGGGCGTTCGGATCGCCACCCGGCCCTCTTTTCCCAGCGGAGAACCCCTAGCCGCGCTGCCGCAGAATGCTCCGCATCGGGATGAAGGTGACGCGATGGCCGCCGGCGACGAAGAGCCCAGGACGCTCAAGTGCGGCAAGCGCGGTCCAGCCCACGCGGAGCGTGCTCGTGCGACCGTCGCTGAGTCTGCGGAGCCGGACGGTTCCACCTTGAGCGGTGACGAGGATCTCGCCGTCCAGGTCCTGGAGCCTGACGCCGCTCGGCGTTGAGATCCGATTGGTCAGCTCCCCGGTACGCGTGTCGTAGACCTCGACGGCACTAGCCGTCCGCAGCGCAAGCCGATTGCCGGAGAGCGCCGCTGTGCTGGGCCTGCCTGGGAAGTCGCCGAGCACGCGGCCGGCCTCCGTGTACAACCTCAGCCCGGTCTGCGTCCGCACCGCGAAGCGTCCGGCGTCGACGGCGAGGACGGTGAGCTCGCTGTCCGCTCTCGCGACCACCGAGCACTTGATGGGGCTTCCGACCGGACCACTCGGACAGGGGCTCGTTCCTCCCACCCGCCAGACGGTCGCCTCGGTGATGTCACCTGGTTGCCGACCGGGCGGACAGCCGTTGCCGTAGTCAGGGTGGCACCGGGTCTCTTCGGTGAAGACGAGCAGCGAACGGTCACCGAAGGGCCGACGGACGAAGGTGCCGGCGATGCCGTCGCCGGCAGCGCCGTACGCCAACCAGACGGGCTTGGGACGCGCAAGCGTGGCTGTGAAAATGATCGTCTCGAGGTTGTTCCCGCCGGTGAGTTGCAGCCAAGCCGTGCGCGACCCAGCGATCGCTACCGTGGGCAAGCCCCTTCGGTTGAGCCTGTCCGACGATTCGCATTTCGAGGCGCCGGACTGAAGTCGAGCGGTCCGCCGATGGACCGGATCTCCGACCATCACACTCATACATTCTTTGACCCGGCCTTCGACGATGAACGCGGCGCGGTCGCCGTCGGCGGCGAGGGCGAGCACGGGACCGCTCGTGTTGCGCACGTATTGCGTCGGCGTGCCCGGAGCTGCCGCCGCGCCCGACGCGACGAGCATCGTGCCGAGCGCCGCAGCAGCGAGAAGTGTCCGCATCGCTCGATCCTACGAAGCTCCCGTTACGCCGGGGTACGCAATTCGTAAGTAGTTAGCGACACAACTGATCGGCGAAGTGGCAGAGGCGGCCATGCGGATCACCCAAGCCCTTCGCTGAGGCCGAGCCGTCCCGGAAGGCGTGGCCGGCTCCCAGGCGGGAGGCCAGGCGGGGGGACCCCTTCGCGCGCTCGCCGCGGGTGGCCGACCCGCGCATTATCTGCCGCGCGGTGACCTCCGAGAGGCCGAGCCGCTGCCCGATTTCGACGCCGGCTTGCAGCGGGTAGCACTCGGTCGCCGGCGGAGCTCAGCGCCCGCGCCGCTGTGCGCGGCGGAGGGCGTCGAGCCGACGCCGCGCCTGCTTGGTTGGGCGCGCGCCGAGGTCGGCTCCCAGCGGACGGGCGAGCCGTCGCTCGAGTCCGTGCTGCTCGCGGGCGGCGCGCGACTCGGGCGTCTCGGCGTACAGCGTCGCAGCTGCGCTCGCGGGCCCACGGCGCTCGGCGACAGCGGTCACGGCCACCGTCTGACGCACCGTCCCGATCGTCACCTCGACTGCATCCCCAGCGCCGACGACCTTCGACGGCTTCACGCGCTCGCCGTTGACGTGTACCCGCCCGCCGAGGACGGCCTCCGTCGCCGCGCTGCGCGTCTTGAAGAAGCGCGCCGCCCACAGCCACTTGTCGATCCGCACCTGGTCCACGACCGCCATGATCGCAGCCGAGGATTCGCGGGGTACGGACCGGGCAGCTCCTCGGCTGGGCACGGGCGCGCGATCCGGCCACGGTCACGGAGCGGCTTGCTCTCGGTGCGGGCTCAGGGATCTGCGCCGAGGCACGGCTCGCGGTGCGGGCGCGCACGGCGGGGTTGACCGCTGTCGACGTTGACAACTACGCCGCAGCGCTCGACCGCTGAGCCGAGCTAGCGAGCACAATCGCACCCGTGACCGCTGCGGAACGTGCCTGGCTGCGAGCGATGATCGACCGGCTCAGCTCGACTGGCTCAAAGGGGGTATCCGGTTAGCTCCCCCGGAAATCGGGGCTTAGTGGCAGCGTCAGCGAGCGATAGCCCTCGACCAGCGTGTAGCCACTCTCCGCGTAGAGACGGTGTGCGGGTTCGTTGTCGTCCTCAGTCTGTAAGACCAGTCGCAAGGCTCCTGCCGCAATCGCCGCCGCGCGGATGGAGTCGAGGAGAGCACGACCGACGCCAAGGCGGCGCTGGTGCGGCAAGACGAACAAGTCTCTGATCTGCCAGAAGTGGCCGAGCCGCAGCGATGCCGGAACCTCCATCGTGGTCGCAAAGCCGACGAACTGACCCTTGTCTTCTGCAACGAACGCTCTGAAGGGGGTGCTGTTGAGGTTCCGTTCTAGCCAGGTAGCCGATCGTGAAGCATCAGGAGCCTCGCCATAGTGCACGACGATACTGCTCAAACATCTCGGCCAGCTCTTCGATCTCTCTTCGTGTCGGTGCAGTCAGAGTCCGAACAGAGACTGGGCCGCCGGATGCCGGAGGTTCGATGGGAGCGTCACGCGTCACGCCAGGGCGAAAAGCGGAGCTATGGCAGAGGGACGCACGTCCTCCGTGTTCTACCGCTTCAGCGAGCGCTCCACCCAACCGGGCGCGACACAAGTAGCTGTGCGATCTCGGCGACCTGAAGGTGCCCGTCGTATGCTCTTGTCCCGAGAGAAACGGGGCCCGTCCACGTGAGGGGAGACCAGATGGCGTACGGGATCGTGCATTACTTTGCGGGCGGTACGGAGGAGCAGTACGAAGCGAGCATCGCGGCGGTGCACCCGTCGAGGAGCAGCCTGCCGGACGGCCAGATCTTCCATGCGGCGGGCCCATCGGATGGCGGCTGGACGATCATGGCCGTCCATGAATCACGGGAGAGTTGGGAGCGGTTCCGCGACAACATCTTGATGCCCCGGTTGCAAGAAGGCATCGAAGGCGGCTTGCCCGCACCACCACAGGAGACCGCGTTCGAAGTGCACAACCTTCAGCCGTAGTGGACATGCCCGTTTCGGGCACCAGCGCCGTCGCCTGACGTTCCGTAGGTTCGAGAGGGGCCGGGTTGTGGGAAGCCCGGGCGTTCGGATCGAGCCGAGGCTCACCGCCGACAGACGTTAGGGAAGTGTTGAACGCTTGGGTCTCGTCCGCCCCGATCAACAAAGGTTCTCACCCCACACGTGCAGAGGATCGCTGCCTGGACGAACGACAAGGCCCACATCAAGAGGACGCTGATGTGGGCCGGCGGCGCCATCAACGGGATCGTCAAAGAACCCCAACACCGCAAGGGCCGTCGCCACGACCCAGGCGACCACAGAGCCACGCCACAGTCCCCAGACGATCAGCGCCTGGATCACCACTGCAGCGATAGCGCCCTTGGTAGTCGAGAACGAGTACGGGTTGTCCGGCAGCACCACAGAAAGGTTGAGAAGAGCCGTAGCAGCCGCATAGGCGACAATCAGCCGCCGCGCAGGCGACCTCGCCACGTCGCCAGCTTCAGCTAGCACGAGCGCCTCACCCCTTCTCGAGTGTTTGTCCCGCGACGTAGGCGACCACCATGAAGGCGACGAGGATCGCGAGGAGGATCCAGATGATCCGGGCCGTCGAGCTCAGCGCTTCCGCCCCGTCGTCACGACCGGAAGCGTAATTCGTCGGGGCGCCGCTGGGTGCTCAAGTTCAGGAGGGCTCTCTCGCCTACTCGACGACGAATAGCAGTGACTAGCACCTAAGCTGCCCTGATGGGCAGCGTGGTCCCTGACTACGCCGAACTCGCTCGCCAGCTCGAGGACATGCGCGAACAGCAGCGCGCGATCAGCGATGTCCTCCGTGCCGTCGCCCGTAGCGAGGGAATCCAGCCCGTTCTCGACGAGGTGATTGAAGCGGGTGAGCGGCTCTGCGGGGCCGACTACGGCGCCCTGTACCTTCTCGAGCACGGGCTGCTGCACGTGGTGGCGTCCCACACCCGCGCCGAGAGTGTTGAGTGGGACAGACAGCATCCCCATGCTCTCGACCGAACGACGGGCGCCGGCCGGGCGGCGGTGGCGCGTGAGCCCATCCACATCCCGGACATTGACAACGACCCGGAATACTTCTATGGCGGCCCTCGGGAGGGCTACCGATCGCTGATCGCGGTCCCGATCATGGTCGAGGACGACCTGATCGGCGTCGTCGTTCTCATCCGCCGTGAACCGCAGCCGTTCAGCGATGAGCACATCGCGCTGGTCCAGACCTTTGCCGACCAGGCGGCGATCGCGGTTGCGAATGCGCGCTTGATCGAGGCGGTCGAGCGGCAGCGTACGGAGCTCGCCCGGTTCGTTTCCCCGCAGGTGGCAGAGCTCGTCTCCAGCAGGGACGGCGAGCAGCTTCTGGCCGGCCATCGCGCGTACATCTCTTGTCTCTTCTCGGATCTACGCGGCTTTACCGCCTTCGGCGAGACGGCGGCCCCCGAGGAGCTGTTCGATGTCCTGCGCGAGTACCACTCCGCGCTCGGCGAGCTGATGCCGACCTACGAAGGGACGTTGGAGCACTTCGCGGGCGACGGGGTAATGGTGTTCTTCAACGATCCCCTCGCCGTCGCGGACCACGAACTCCAGGCGGTTCGGTTCGCGGTCGCCGCTCAGGAGCGGTTCGCAGAGCTGGCTGGGGTCTGGCGTAAGCGCGGAATCGATCTTGGGCTGGGTATAGGGATCGAAGCTGGCTACGCGACGATCGGGCGAATCGGGTTCGAAGGGCGTTACGACTATGGCGTCGTCGGACCGGTGGCGAACGTCGCCTCGCGGCTCAGCGTCCAGGCGGCCGCTGGCCAGACCCTGATCGCCCAGCGCCTGTTCGCGGCCGTGGAGGAGGCCGTGGAGACCGCGTCCGCAGGCAACCTCGAGCTCAAAGGCTTCGCTCGCCCCCTCGCTGCATACGAGGTCCGTGGGCTGAGGTAGACATGCGCGAACAGGACCTATCACCTCGGTACTGACCTGGAAGGCCGGCGACACGATCCCGCTAGGCAGCAACGAGCTCTCCGGGTACTCGACAAGCGCCTTGATGAGAACCTGGACGGTGAGCCTGTGCCGGTGCTGGTCATCGAGGACATGCCCGGTTCGGCCACTAGCGCCGCCGGCTGACACTCCCCAGGTTCGTGAGGGGCCGGGTTGTGGGAAGCGTCCTAGGCGTTCGACTCGCCGCGCGGCCCCCAGCTACGTCCGGATCGGATGAGGGCCGCGATCACGCGCCGTATCCTGGCGCGATGGGCATCGTGAACAAATCGTTCGACGAGCCGGACGAGCTTGTCACGCAGCCGTTGTTGACCGTGCAGGTGGTGCTCCTCGGCGAGGTCTACGTCGCCCGCATGGTGCACCAACCTGGTTGGAGCTGGTCCGAGCACGTACAGCCCGTCGCCGCCACCTCGACCTGCCTGCACCACCACCAGGGCGTCGTCTTGTCGGGCCAGGTCGAGATCGAGATGGATGACGGTGCGTGCCGCATCATGCGCGCGGGCGAGGCGTTCGACATTCCGCCGGGGCACCTGTCGAGAGTCGTGGGCAACGAGCCCTACGTCTGCATCGAGTTCGCAGGCGTGCGCGGCTGGGCGAAACCGCCAGAGGCGGGAGAGCGCGTCGTCGCCACGCTTCTCGTCACGGACATCGTCGGCTCGACGGACGTGGCCGTGCGGCTCGGCGACGCCGCGTGGAAGGAGCTTCTCGCCCGCCATGGCGATGGCGTGCGGCGCGAGCTCGACCGTTTTCGGGGGCTGGAGGTGACGACGACGGGCGACGGTTTCCTGGCCTTCTTCGACGGGGCGGCGCGTGCCGTTCAGTGCGCTGGCGCGATCAGGGATCGCGCGGCAGACGAGGGCCTGCCGATCCGGGCGGGCGTCCACTCGGGCGAGGTCGAGCGCCACGCCGGCAACGTCCGCGGTGTCGCAGTCCACGCGGTCACGCGGATCGCATCGCTCGCGCAGCCGGGCGAGGTGCTGGTCTCCGGGCCGGCTGCGAGCTTGCTCGAGGGGTCCGACGTCCGTCTCGAAGACGCGGGCGAGCACGAGCTCAAGGGCCTGCCCGGCCGACGCCGCGTCTTCCGGCTCGCCGACCACCTGGTGAGCGAACGTTAGGCGGAAACCTCGCTGGCTCAGAGTGGCGAGAGTCTCGGAGTGCGGGTGTCTCAAGGCGCCGATTGGCTGCGCTCACGGGGCGGTGGTGCGCTGCATAGCCTGACCGAAGATGTCCTCCGTTTAGCCCCAATACTGTCCAGCGCCGAGATGGAAGGAGGCCTCGCATGGCTCAGAAGGCGCTGCTCCGTCCCGAAGGGCTCGTCAGCTCTCCCGCCTTCACCCACGTCGCGGTTGTGCCACCCGGTGCGACCACCGTCTACGTCGGCGGCCAGAACGCCGTTGACGGCGACGGCACGCTCGTTGGCGGCGCCGACATCGCCGCTCAGACCCAGCAGGTGATGGCGAACCTGCACGTCGCGCTGGCCGCGGCAGGCGCAACCGTCCAGGATCTGGTGATGATGACGATCCTGGTGGTCGATGGTGTCGACCTCGCTGAGGCCTATCCGGTCGCGGCCGCGGAGCTGGCAGGAGCTGCACCGCCGGTTGTGGCCGGGCGGGTGTCCGGGCTGGGCGTGCCCGGTGCGCTCCTTGAGGTCAGCGCGGTCGCGGCTGTGACATCGTGAGCTTCGGATCGCGGCGGTCGATCCGTGCGAGCTGGTGCCGGAAGCGGCAGGACGACACAATCCCACTGAACGCCGACAGGACGCTGCGGGTGCTTGGCGTCCGTGACGACGACGCCGATCAACCGCCGGTGCTGGTCGTAAGGACCTGCCCGAACCGAGAGGACGTGCCGGTACAGGCCGATGACTTTCGCGCGGCGCTGATCGCCTCCAGACAACACCCGTCGCGGAACGAGAGCGGGACACCCTTTGCGGCGGCGTCCGCTCTCACCTTTGCCCCAAGTGATGAGAGAAGGTCATCGGCTACGGTCGGGGCATGCGGATCATCTGGTACACGGCGATGTCGATGGATGGGCGCATCGCGAGCGCTGAGGACAGTCTTGGCTTCCTTGAGCTGATCGGGCCGAGCGAGGTGCCGAGCGAGGGCGACCAGCGCGACGAGTGGGGGGAATTCATCGGGTCGATCGATGCGGTGATCCTCGGCGCGTCGACGCTGCGCTGGCTGATCGCCGGGGGGCACGGCTGGGCGCACGACGACCTCCCCACATGGCTTGTCACACACGACGAGTCGCTCGTCGACCATGTGGGCGAGACGCGTGCGCCGTTGCAGCGCGTCGAGGGTCCCCTCGACGAGATGCTGACGGGGATCGAGGCGGCCGGGCACGAGCGCGTGTGGCTTTGCGGCGGCGGCGATATCGCAGGCCAGCTGCTGCGTCTGGATCGCGTAGACGAGGTGATCGCGACGGTCGCGCCGACCGTGCTCGGTGCGGGCCCTGCGCTGTTCGATGGCCCCGACTTGCCGCTGCGCCGGTTCCGCCTTGAGGAGTGCCGGGCAGGGGGCGGCGACGCAGCGCGACTGCGTTGGGTACGCGACCGCTGATCAGGCCACCGCGCTTTCCTGCAGCTCGAGCCGAATACCCCGTTTCGCCTTGGCGCTGAGGTCAACAGTCTGGATCGTGCCGTTCTTGATGTTCTTCGACGTGACGACAAGGGTCGCCGCCGTGCCGCTTGCAATGCGCTCGCGTGGATGCACCCGTGGGTGCATCGAACTAACTCATCTCGGGCTTCGCCGCCCTGACGGCATTCTCGGCAATCGTGGTAGCCCGGCATACTGGGTACGAGGCTGACGTGAAACGACCGATTACGAGCCGCATGCATGCGATGCTCGATTATCCGCTGGCGGTCGTGTTGATCGGCTCGCCGTGGATCTTCGGGTTCAGCGACGTCGGCGGGGCAGCCGTTGCGATACCGATCACCATCGGCGCCCTCGCGTTCGGTCAAAGCCTGATCACCGACTGGGATCTCAGTGTCGCAAGGATCGTTCCGCTGCCGATCCATTTGACGATCGATGCGCTTGCCGGCATCGTGCTGGCCACCTCACCGTTTGTGTTCGGCTTCTCTGACGAGGGCACCAATGCATGGCTGCCGCTGGTTGTCTTCGGCGTCGGCATGCTCAGCGCCGGCCTCCTGACGCAGCGCAGTCCCGAGACGCCGCCCGCAGCCCGCCGCACGACCTCCCCCGGCACAACACCAGACGGCTAAGGCGTGGCGCTGTCGCCAACGTAGGCGACGGTCGAACACCGTGTGCTGAGCAACTCCCTTCCTTTGCTCTGAGCCGCACGACGAAGCCGTCCAGGACCGCCGCATCTCGGCGTCGACGTGCACTGAACACCGCCAAAGCTGACCCAGATGACCATGAGCGTCTCCCGAACTCACGACTGAGTTGATGCACCCAACGCGGAGCTCTTTGACATCCACGTCTGGGACTTGACTCTTCGCCGATGACTCAGGGTTGGTTCTTGGTCACGAGGTAGGCGGTGAGATGGCCGCCGGCGAGGGATGCTGCGAGGAGTGCGATCGCGGCCGCGAAGCTGCGTCGGTTCGGAACGCCAGCTTGCTGTAGTGCCCGGGTTGCCCACAGCCAGAATGGGACGACGACCGTAGGAGCTGTGGCAACACCACTGGTATAGCCACGTGCAAGAAGGCTCATGCCGATGTGGCCGAACCCGTGCAAGCCGAAGCCGAGGAGTGCGTTCTGGTAGAAGGCCGAGCGACCCTGAGTCCGGTAGCCGCGTACGGCGGCGGCGGCCACGACGAGCCCTACGGCGGGGACGCCGGTGGCGACGTAGCGCGCCGTGAAGCCTCGTTGTCGTACGGACGCGGGCATTGGAATCCAGTCCGGGAGTCGTGTCACAAGTGTGCGTGAGTTGTCGCTCATGGTCGCCAGCTCTTCGAGGTCGTTGACCATCCAGGCGACGAATAGGCCTGCGGTGGCGAGTTGGATACGGTTCATCGTCTACCTGCAGATTCGCACGATCGCGTTTACGAACGCTACGCGATCTGCCGTCCGCCCTCCTGCTTGACGCGATAGGCTCGGCTCGCCGTCCGGTCCCCGCTCCGGTCCCGGAACGGAGGACGGATGTACCCCTTCAGGCTCCAGCGGACAGACGGCTCACCAGCCGACCCGCCCCACCTTCCGCAGCCTGGTGGCGAGCTGGCACCAGGCCGAGACGACGTTCCGGTCGACGCGACGGTTCCGAGTTCCAGCATACGGTCGATCGCGCTTCAGTTGTCCGGTCGGACGACGGACGCGAGCACGAATGGGAGTACGGGCTTGTCTCCACGACCTGCGGCTCCTTGCAGTTTGCTTCAGCGTCGACTCGTGGTCGTTGCAGGCAGTTTCAGCTGAGAACAGTCTGTTGCCGCGGTTCCGCACGGACTTTTAATCCCAAGGTCGCAGGTTCGATCCCTGCCCGGCCCACTCGCAACTCCCCTGCAAATTCGCCGTTCTTGACAATCCCATTGCTCGCCAGCGTCGCAGCTGCCCCTCGGGAGTCTGGGATCTTCGCCGAACTCGGGCCTGTCACGCCGGAGGTCGCCGGTTCGAGTCGGCAACAAGCATGTGCGCGTCTTAGCCAGTCGGCAGAGCAGCGATGCTGGTCGCCGACGCAGCCGACTACTGGGGAGGGAAGAAGAGAGCGAAAGCCAAGCGCTCGCCGCGCTGCGATGGGCGCTCGTTCCCGTAGCCGTCGACCCCCTCCCCTCCTTACCATGGAGGTCATGAGGGGGTATCGGCGGGCACGGCCGAGCACTCGCGGTCACGTTTCTCCTGCAAATCGGTCGTTCGAGCTGCGCCTAGCGTGCACGCGCGTGCCCGCGCCTCCCAGGCTGATGTACCCGTCTCTTCCCCGCGGTCCGTTGTCTGTTCTCGAAACACACAACGCACGTAGACGCGCCTGATTCTCACGGCCCAGCATCTGCCGATTCGTGTGTTCAGGAAACTCGGACGTACGAAGCGCGAAATACGGGACTCGAACCAGCGACCGCTGGCGTGACGGGCAGGTACGGCACAAGTGCGTTGGCCTCCGCCGTTGCGACATGGTCTCGGATTCACGTGACCGGCTCGACGTCTGCGGATGAAAGTGTCCACGTAAAGCGCGTCAGGGTCTCGTTCGGCGCGACGCCGCTTGGCCGGAGACCGCGACGCACGAAGAGCGTCGGCACCTGCGCTCTCGCCGCAACGGCGAGGCGTGCGCGGCCGATGCCCTCGATCCGCCAGCGGTCAGAGAGACCGACGACGAGCATCCGCGCATCACGCGCTGCTCCGAGAACGCCTTCGTCGCCAGGCGGCACGAGCACCGGCTCGGTGACGATTCCGACGACTTGCTGAACCAGAAGCGACGCTCGCGCCAGGAGCCGACTGGCGTCCCGCCGTCCGAGCGCGGGGTCGGCCTCGGTTCCGAGGAGCCGGAGCGTCGTCCCGAGCGCCCCCGCGAGCCAAGCGGCGACTTCGATGGCTGCCCAGTCGTGCTCGACGCCAGCGAACGGCGTGACGATCGGTCCTTCCGCTACCTGCCCCGTGCCCGCCAGCACGGCGACGTCACAAGGCGTACGCTCGAGAATGCGGTCGAGGTCCGCGTCTGGGTGGCCACTCTCAAGGAGCGCGGGCGACGCGGCCACGATGACGAGATCGACGTCGTGCTCGGACGCGAGTCGCACGGCGTCGTTTCCCAGCTCGGACGTGGTGTAGGCGGCGACGCGGGCCGACGCGCCGCGCTCGGTGAGACCGCGCCGGCGCTCGGCGAGGTCCAGCGTCGCGGCTGCAAGGTCGCCATCGTGGCTCAAGAGGCGAGCCACGATCAATTCGCGCGCCGGCCGTCGAGCGAGCGGCTCGGCGAGCGCGAGCAACTTGTCGAGCCGGTCTTCGTTGCCCGCGACCACCATGATGGCGCGCTGCCGCGGCGCTACGACATCGACCCTGGGGGCCAGTTCGGGGTCCTGGTGGAGGATCGCCTGCTCCAGCTCGTGGAGGGCCGGGCTCGGCTCGATGCCCAGCTCGTCCACCAATAGGCGCCGCGTCTGCCGATAAACCTCGAGCGCCTCCGCCTGCCGTCCCGAGCGGTAGAGCGCCAGCATGAGCTGTGCCCGAGGCCGCTCGCGGAGCGGGTGCTCGCGAACGACGGCCTCGAGCTCTGCGACGAGCTCAGCGGCGCGCCCGAGTGCGAGGTCAGCCTCGATGCGTCGCTCGAGCGCGACAAGCCGCAGCTCCTCGAGACGAAGGATCTCAGGCTGGGCGAACGACTCGTCCGCGAGGTCGGCGAGCGCGCGGCCGCGCCAGAGCGCGAGCGCCTCACGGAGGAGCCTCGCAGCGACCTCGGGCGACGACCGTTGCCCCTCCTCGACCAGGCGCTCGAAGCGGAGTAGGTCGAGCTCGTCGGGCTCGACTCGGATCAAGTACCCGGGTTCCTTGGTGACGATCACCTGGCTCGGGGCGAGCAGCTTGCGGAGCCGGGAGACGTGGTACTGCAGCGCGTTGTCAGCCGTCTTCGGCGGCCGTTCCCCCCACAGCTCGTCTATTAGCCGGTCGGTCGAGACGACCTCGTTCGCGCGGGTGAGCAGCAAGGCCAGAAGCGCCCGCTGACGCGCTCCGCCGAGCGCGAGCGGACGACCTTGCTCGACTACGTCGAGCGGCCCCAGGATCCGGAACTCCACGTCTCGTCTCCGGCGGCGACGCTAGCACCTCGCCTCCTCAGCGGGGACTCAGCGATGCCTCAGTACCGCCGGGGAAGCTTTCGGGAGTAAGGCGCCTGGTACGCCCGCCGTCGCGGTCGTATCGTTGTCCACAAGGTCGAAACAATGAGCACCCAGACCCAGGTCGAGATCGGATCCGACTTCCTTGGCTACCGGATCGAGGAGCTTGTCGGGCGGGGTGGGATGGGGGTCGTATACCGCGCCTACGACCTGCGTCTGAAGCGAACGGTCGCGCTCAAGCTCGTCACCCCCGAGCTCGCGCTCGACGAGCGCTTCAAGGAACGCTTCGCCCGCGAGACGGAGCTCACGATGGCGCTCGAGCATCCGAACGTCGTTCCGATCCACGACGCCGGCGACGTAGACGGTCGTCTCTACCTCGCGATGCGCATCGTCGAGGGGACGGATCTCAGAGCGCTTCTCGCGACGGAGGGGGCGCTCGAGCCCGCGCGTGCGCTCGCGATCTGCGGGCAGGTCGCGAACGCGCTCGATGCAGCACATCGCAAGGGTCTCGTGCACCGCGACGTGAAGCCCTCGAACGTGCTCCTCGATGCGAACGAGCACGTCTACCTCGCCGACTTCGGGCTCACACGGCGGCTCGAGGAGCAGGGTCTGGAGGCGGGCGAGGGTCGCTCGGTCGGCACACCCGCGTACCTTGCCCCCGAGCAGATCGAGGGGAAGCCCGTCGACGGGAGAGCGGATGTCTACTCACTCGGTTGCCTTCTCTTCGAGAGTCTCACCGGTTCCGTTCCCTACCGGCGGACCTCGCGCCTGGCGGCGGCCTGGGCGCATCTGGAGGAAGAACCGCCGAGCGCAAGTGAGCTCGGCTCCGAGCTGCCTACGGCGATCGATGCGGTGATCCAGCGGGCGCTGGCCAAGGATCCGGTGGATCGTTATCCGACCTGTGCCGCGCTGATCGCTGCCGCCGAGGAGGCGCTAGAGCTCCGCCGACCGCCGATCCTTCGCAGGCGCAGACTCCTCGGAGTGCTGGTCGTGCTCGTCGCGCTCGTAGCGGCAGTGGCTGCTGCACTCTTCTCGCGGAATGGAGCCGCTCCATCGGTGACGCCTGAATCACTGGTCAAGATCGATCTGGACACCAACGAGATCGTTGATGTCATCCCAGTGGGCAGGAACCCGCGGGAAGTCGAAATCATCGGGAACTACGTGTTCGTTGCGAGCGAGAGCGACGGGACGCTCACGCGGGTCGATCGCCGCACAGGAGCCGTCCTCAACTCCGGGCAGTACGACGCAGGCGACGGTCTCGCCGGGGAGGGCGACGATAGGTTGTGGGTCGCAAGCGTCGGTCGCGGAAAAGTGGTGGTGGTCGACGTCGAGTTGCCGGTGGTCCAAGTCGAGGATCGGGTTGCAGCCCCGCGCGTACCACTGGCTGGCGATGCCGCGGCAACCTCCCTCGCGGTTGGAGGCGGCTCTCTTTGGATCGCAACGGAAGCTGCGGTCGAACGCTGGCGTCTGCACCCACTCCGCCGAGAGCGCACGTACCAACTCGAGCCGGGTGACGACAGCAACGCCGCCGCATTCGGGAATGGGGCCTCGGCCTCCGGAGGCGCATGGATCACGCTCGGCAGGCTCGGCGCACCCGCCGACGACCTGCTTTACATCGATGCCCGGAATGGACGAGCGACGCGCATTTCGGTCGGGAACTTCCCTTTCGGAATCGCGACCGGCCATGGGTCCGTCTGGGTCGCAATGTTCGAAGACGACAGCGTCTGGCGCATCGATCCAGTGACTGGCCGAGTGCGGCAGAAGATCACGGTTGGGAGCAGGCCGATGGACGTCGCTCTTGGCCCCGACTCCGTCTGGGTCACAAACCACTGCGACGGAACGCTCTCCCGTCTCGATGTCGCCTCGGAGACCGTCATCGAGACGATCGAGCTCGGCTTTCATCCCCGGTGGCTTGCCGTCGACGACCGTTTCGCCTGGGTTGGTGTCTCGGAGAACGTATTCGTCCCGGCGTGTCTTTAGCACCGCCCCTCGAATAAACGCCCGGCCTCCTCAGCACCCCCTCAGCCTCTCCTCAGTGGCCTCTTCCACGCTGGTTGCGGACCTGGTCATCGAAACGAAAGGACCGTTCGATCACTGGTTTCGACAGTGGGAATCGAAAGGAGGCAGGCATGAAAATCCGACTGGCTGTATTCCTCGCTCTCGTCGCGGCTGTCACGCTGACATCCGTTGCGGAATCGCGACCGGACGCGGCAAAGCAGCGGGTGGCATTCGAGATGAAGATCCTTCCGGACGAGACGTTCGTGCTCACCCCGGTGCGGGCCGGAGCGATGAAGCGCGACTCCGGCACGGTCAATGAGGGAAAAACCCTCTCCGAGCGCAATGGGATCACCACCGGCTTCTGGAGACTCACCGGAAAGCGGGGCAACCTCGTGCTTCGAGAGCGGAGGGAGTGGGTCGACATCGGGAACGATGGAAACGGCGACGGCATCGACGACGCCGTCGCCTTCGGCAAGTGGAGGGTCGTGCGCGGCACGGGCCAGTACGTCCGGGTAACCGGAGGCGGGCGGAGCGGCCATGAGGGGCTCGGCCGGGCGTGGTACGCGCGCCTTGAGGGCGTCATCACCGTTCCGACGGGTTGACGAGACGGAGCGGGCGGGCGTACACGCGCGCTCCGTCCAACTATTGCGCGCCTGAACGGATCTGAATCGGACGGGTTCGACCATCCGATTCGACATCGGACCCGGCTTCGGAGGCCTCGCCGCTTCAGCGGGCCGGGGAAAGGAGGAGCACGATGCGCTTCAGAATCATGGTGGTGGCTGTAAGTGGCGCTGTCGTCGTCGGCGTCGGTGCCGCGATCGCCGCTCACGCGCCGGAGATCGATCCGGCAACCGTGCCGACGGGGTTCTTCGTCGCACACAACTACGTCGCGGACGTTCCAGTCTCCCCGATTGCCCGGGCGGTGAAGCCCAACGGAGCCGACGTCTTCGTGCAGCACTTAAGCCTGGGTGCAAACCAGGTATTCGCCTGGCACACCCACCCAGGGCCAGTGGTCGTGACCGTCCGGAGCGGGTCGTTGACCTACCAGGACGCGGGACCGAACGCCTGCCGCAATCGAATGTACGCAGCGGGTCAGGGATTCGTAGATCCTGGCTTCGGACATGTGCACCGCGTGATCGCAGGCCCTTCGGGGGCAGAGATCTACTCGACCTTCTTCCTGCCTCCCGGCTCGGAGAACCACCTCATTACCGCACCGCCCGTGGAGGAGTGTTCGTAATAGGACGATGCGCGACGCAGCTGCGATGGGAGCCGCGTGAGCGGCTCCCATCGCGAGACGTTGAGCCGTGTTCTCCGCGCTACCGCACCTCTCTGACGGACTGGAACCGTCGGCGGCGGGCGACGCGAAGGCGAGCTCCTGCGATGACTATCGAAGGAGGGAGTCAGGGCTGTGTCGGCGCGGACAACGCCGAATGCCTGTTTGCACGAGCTTTTCGAGTCAGAGGTCGCGATCGAGTCTCTCGAGCACGCTCCAGGCTGTGTCGCAAGACATCGCCCGTGCCCGCGAGTGCCCGCCAGTCCCAAAATGTACCCGTATCGTACCCGCGAAGAGTCCAAATCTCGCCATGGCAGGCAACACTATCCCATTTACAGGGCTCTTGTTTAAGCCCTCTGACGGACTCGAACCGTCGACCCCCTCACCATGGAGGTCTTGGGACGGTACTGGCGGGCACGGCCGGGCACTCGCGATCACGTTGTCCCTGCAAATTCGCGCTTCGCGCCGTGTCGCGGTGTCCTGCACTCGGTCGCCGGCGGAGCTCAGCGCCCGCGCCGCTGTGCGCGGCGGAGGGCGTCGAGCCGACGCCGCGCCTGCTTGGTTGGGCGCGTGCCGAGGTCGGCACCGAGCGGGCGGGCGAGCCGTCGCTCGAGTCCGTGCTGCTCGCGGGCGGCGCGCGACTCGGGCGTCTCGGCGTACATCGTCGCAGCTGCGCTCGCGGGCCCACGGCGCTCGGCGACAGCGGTCACGGCCAC
>CAWDIJ010000016.1:0-27853 GCA_963802375.1 uncultured Actinomycetes bacterium | reverse complement strand
TCGCGCTTCAGTTGTCCGGTCGGACGACAGACGCGAGTACGAATGGGAGTACGGACTTGTCTCCGGGATCTGCAGCTCGTTGCAGTTCGCTACAGCGTCGAATCGTGGTCGTTGCAGGCAGTTTCAGCTGAGAACAATTGGTTTCCGCGGTTCCGCGCGGACTTTTAATCCCAAGGTCGCAGGTTCGATCCCTGCCCGGCCCATTCACGGCGCGCAAGCCGAGCGGAGGCCGCAAGCCTGAGCTAAGCGGCTCGCGCGATTCGTGCGAATCGTGCGGGGTGGGCTCCCCTGGGGGACCTCATGGATGGAAACACCGAAGCTCGTTCGGGTGCTCGCGGATACTCTCGGTTTCTCGGTAGTCCGCTCGACGGTCTAGCCGAGCCTCTCGCCTCCAGCACCCATCGGAGCCGGCTAGCGCCTGAACCCGGCGGCAAGGACGGAGCCGAGCAGCACGCCGGCGATCAGCAGCTGCGCCTCTACCGTCAGGCCGCCCGGCCGGTGCCAGCCCGGGATCCGGTGACTGGGGAACAGCTTCCTCCCGCCCGGCCTCGGGAGCCGGAGGGCGTGCTCCAGGTCGGGCGCGATCGACGCGATCCCGCCGACGGTCGCCGCGTCGAGAGGGCCCCGCACAAGAGCGAGCGCGAGGCCGCCGAGGATGCCGCAGCGAAGCTCGAAGCCCATCGAGTCGATGTCCTCATGGGGTACGCGATCACCGAGGAAGTGCAGGAGCGGCCCGACAGCGGCAGCCGCCCAGGGCGAGCGGACGAGCGCACCGCCCACGGCGCCCGTGGCAAGGTGGAGCGAGACGATCAATGAAGCCGAAGCTTGTCGGAATCAACCACGTGGCGCTGGAGGTCGGGAGCGTCGAGGAGGCGCTCGAGTTCTACGGGCGAATCTTCGATCTGTCGCTTCGTGGACGCTCCGGCCGGATGGCGTTCGTCGACATCGGTGACCAGTTCCTCGCGCTCGCCGAGGGGCGGCGCCAGGCGCCGGACGACCACAGGCACTTCGGGCTTGTCGTCGACGACAAGCAGGGCGCGCTGGACGCGGCACGCGCTGCCGGCGTGGAGGTCAGCGGCAACCGGATCCACGATCCCTGGGGCAACAACGTCGAGGTGGTCGGATACGAGGACGTCCAGTTCACGAAGGCGCCCGAGATCCTTCGAGGCATGGGCCTCGACGGGCTCGAGAAGACCGAGCAGGCTCGCGAGGAGCTGCGCGCCAAGGGTCTTGGCTGAGCCCGAGATCCGGCCGTGGCGCCGCGAGGACGCCGAGGCGACGATGCCGCTCTTCCGGGAGCTCTGGGCGGAGGAAGTCGTCACCGCGCCGGGCCTCGTCCACTGGATCGAGCAACAGCCTGAGCGCGCCGCGATGCGGGCCTGGGTGGCCGAGGCGGGCGGCGAGGTCATCGGGTTCGGCAACTCGCGCCTGCGCTGGGCGCTTCAGGCGGAGGGGATCGCGGGCATCTGGTCAGGTGTGGTGCCCGCATACCGTCGTCGCGGTCTCGGGACGCGACTCTTCGAGACGGCCGCGGCTCACATCGTCGGGCACGGCGCCCGGCGGCTCGAATCGACCGTCCGAGACGATGAGCCGGAGGCACGGGCCTTCGCCCGGCGGCTCGGGTTCGAAGAGGGACGGAGCGAGCAGTACTGGGAGCTGGAGGTGGTCTCGGCTGCAGGTGCGAAAGCCGAGCGCTTCGGCGAGGTCTCCGTCGCCCGGTTGCGCGAAGTGCGCGACCGCGAACGGGAGCTCTTCGCGCTCTACGACGCTGCGGAACGGGACATGCCTGACGACTACACGCACGCCATGGCGTTCGAAGACTGGCTCCCGGAGACGCTCGGTAATCCGGAGCTCGACCTGGACCTGAGCGCCGTCGTCCTCGTCGGCGACCGGCCGGCGGCCTTCGCATGGCTCACCGCCGACCGGGAGGGAGCGCGTGCGGCGAACGAGATGACCGGGACGGCGCCGGAGTTTCGCCGGCGCGGGCTCGCGCGCCTGGCGAAGGAGGCGACGATTCGCTGGGCGGCGGAGGCCGGAGTGCGGACGATCGTCACGTCCAACGACACGACGAACGCCGACATGCTGGCTCTGAACGAGCACCTCGGTTATCGACCCACGGTCCGCCGGCTCGTCGTCGGAAAGAACCTCTAGACCGAGGCCATCCCCGGACGCAGCGACCCGAGCCGGGTGGCGATCACCGAGTCCGCGACCTCGGCGCTCGCATCGTGTCCCGTCACCGCGGCGATGAAGTCGTCGCGGTCAAGCGCAAAGAGCTCGACGTCGCCCTTCGCCCGCACCGTAGCCGTGCGCGGAACGTCCCGCAGGAGCGCGATCTCGCCGAAGTAGCCGCCTGGACCTGTCTCGCGCACGACACCCCCGTCGATGACGATCTCCACGTGGCCGTCGGCGACGATGTAGAAGCGGTCGCCGACGTCGCCCTGCCGGAAGAGCTCCTCGGCCGAGGCCAGTCGAACCGGGCTCAGCACCTGCGCGAGGCTCTCCTGCGTCGGCTGGGGAAGCGGCGCGAACAGCGCGATGCCGCGCAGCAGCTCGAGCTCCCGCTCCGGCACCGGCACCTCGTCGAGCTGCGCGAGCCGGCTGCGGAGGAGCGTGGCGAGGATCGGCAGGAGCGCGCCGGTGATCATCAGCGCGCCGCGGATGTCCACGGCGGCGATGAGCAGCGGCGCAATGATGGCGCCGATCCCGATCGTCGCGACCCAGAGCCCCTGAACGGCGCCGAAGGCGCGGGCCAACACGTCGTCCGGTACAGCGCGCTGGAGGAGCGTGAACGCCGACACGTCGACGAGCGTGTTCCCGAGCCCGACCACCGCAAGAAGCAGGAGCGCCATGAGAAGGTTGGGAAAGACGCCGATCAGGGCGATCGGAATGCCCCAGAGCACGATTCCGACGAGGAAGTTGGACGACAGGCGCCGACCGATCAGCAGCGCGGCGACGAGCGCGCCGACCAGCCCTCCGATCCCCACCGCCGAGTTGAGGAACCCGACTCCGTCTTCACCCAGCTCCAGCAGCTCGAGTGCCGTGACGACGATCAAGACGTTGAGCGCTCCGGCGACGAGCGTCTGCGAAGCGAGCAGCACCACCATGACGCGGAGCCCCGGCTCGCGGAAGATCGTGGCGAAGCCGGCCGTGAACTCGCGCAGGACGTCCTCGCGGCGCTCGCGGGGCTCGGGCTGCGTCTCCACCCGCACACGACTTACCAGCAGCGCCGCGAGCAGGAAGGCCGCTGCGCAGGCCCCGAAGACCACCTGCTCACTTGTCGCGGCCAGCAGCACGCCGCCGATCGCCGGGCCGCCGAAGACCCCGAGGCTTTCGATCGTGCTCGAGGTCACGTTGGCGGCGGTCAGCTCCTTCGGGGTCCTCGCGACAGTCGGGAGCAGTGCCGCCTGCGCCGGCCGAACGGCCGAGTACGCGATTGCGACCAGGCCGGCGAGGACGTAGACCACAACCGGCGAGCCGTCCAGCACGACCACCGCGGTCGTCGCCGCCAGGAGCACGGCGCGCACGAGCTCCGCGACGACGATCACCCGCTCGCGGCGGTACCGGTCGCCGAGGACCGATGCGAACGGCGAGGCGACCGCGGAGGGAAGGAAGCGGACGAGCCCGACCAGGCCGACCGCCGCGGCGCCGCCGTCGCGGTACGCGTACACCGCAAGCGCGATCCCGTAGGCCCAGTGGGCGATGATCGACGCCGCCCAGGCGCCCTCGATCCGCCGGATGTTCGGGTTGGCGAAGACCTGCCCGAACGAGCGCGCAGAGTCCCTGAAGCGTCTCCGCAGCGCTTTCACACGCGAAGCATTCCACGGCCGACTGTGCTTTTCGAATCGAACGTGGGAAGATTCCGGTACGAACCGCCGTCTGGTGGTTCGAATGCGGTCGACCAACGTGAAAGGAGACCAGGGAATGTCGGAGGATCAGATCGGGCGCAACGACGAGGCCCACCGCAACGACGAGGCCCATCGCAACGACGAGGCCCATCGCAATGACGACGTCGAGGCGCACCAGATGGGTCGCAACGACGAGGCCCACCGCAACGACGAGGCCCATCGCAACGACGCGCCCGCACGCAACGACGATGTCGAGGCCCACCAGATGGGCCAGATCGAGCGGCAGGACGCCTAGACCGGGATTGCGTTTCCGCGTTGCCTGAGGCCGGGGCCAGCCCCGGCTTCAGTCTTTCCCAGACCCGGCTTCAGTCTTTGAAGAGGCGTTCCAGGGAGCGGAGGAGCTCGACGCCGGCGGCGCGGCGCGGCCCGTCGAGCTCCTCGAGATTCTCCGCGACCCGCGCGAGGAGCGCGGAGTCGGTGTCCGCGTCCTCGAGCACCGCCTTGGCGCGGCGCGCCTTCCGGAGCAGGTCGAGCGCGATCGCGGCCTGGTTCCCGAAGAGGCCCAGAAGCTCCATCTCCTCGAGCGAGAACCGCGACTCCTGCGGCCTGTCGAGGACGTAGAGGATGCCGAGCGGTTCCTCCTGGTGAATCAGCGGAACGCACATCAGCCCCTTCGGGACAAACCCCGTCTTCTTCGCCGCATCCTCGGCGAAGCGCGGATCCTGCGAGACGTCGTCAAGGACGATCGGCTGCCGCGTCACGAGCACCCAACCGCCGATGCCAGTGCTGGACGGCAGCCGCTCGCCGATCAGATTCTTGGAGCCCTCGCCGGCGACCGCCTCGAAGACGAGCTCGTCCGTCTGCTCGTCGTAGAGGAGGACCGACGAGGCCTTGGCGTAGAAGATCCCGCGAGCGACCTCGACGGTCGCCTGCAGGAGCGCCCGGTGCGAGTCCTCGGATGCGAGCACTCCTGCTGCGACGGCGGCGCGGAGCCTGTCTTCAGTCATCGCGGTCCTCCACGTTGTTCGCCGTGAGGTAGAGCGCGCTCTTCAGCTGGAACGGCGTCAACTCCGGGTGCTTGCCCAGGATGAGCGCGCAGATGCCGGTCATGTGCGGGGTCGCGAAGCTGTTCCCCGTCGAACGAGCTCTGGCCTTGCCGAGCCACGCGACCTCGACGTCGACACCGCGCGCGAAGAACTCCACCGGCGGGCTGGGGTTGTAGTAGAAGGTCTGGGCCTCCGGCTCCTCGTGGCTGCCTACCGAGATCACGGACGAGAAGCGCCACGGGTAGCTCTCGACCGGCATGTTGTGCGCCGACGCGACGAGCACGGCCCGGCGGAAGTACGCGAGGTCGGCGACCTCGTGGAGCAGGCCGGCGAACTGACTCTTCGTCGTCGACAGGCTCATGTTGATCACGTCGAAGCCCTGCTCAACGGCCCAGCGAAGGCCGCCGAGGAGGGCCGTCCCGCTGCCCGTGAACCCGGCGCCGAGGACGCGGACGCTGAAGAGCTCGCAGTCCTTGGCAATCGAGCGGACGATCCCGGCGCAGGCCGTTCCGTGGCCGCAGAGATCCCCCTCGACGTCGTCGACGACCGTGATCTCGTCGCCCTCCCCCACCTCGACCGCGACTGCGCCCGCGAGCTCGCCGACGTCGGGATGGTCGACCTCGATCCCACTGTCGAGGATGCAGACCTTCACGCCCTTGCCGGTCGACCCGCCCCACGCCCACTCACGGGTGACCCGGCCGGGCCACTCCGTGGGCAGCTCGAGGGACTCTGCGGTCCCTGCGGGGAGGCTCCACGCCGGGAGCGGACGCTCTGGTGCCGGCTCGGCCATAGACCGATGTTACGCCGCGCCCAGTGTTTTAACGGCCTGGCGGGCGGCGCTCGAGGCGGTCTCGGCCAGCCTCCTGGCCTGCTCCGTCCGCCTGTCTTCGGCAGTGATCGTGAGGTTCACCTTGACGAGGCCGGCGGCGGCCCACGTAGCGGCCTCTGCCAGCAGCGCCGCGGCGACGGCGTCCGCACGGCGAGCCTGCGTGCCTCGGTCGGCGACGAGGGAGGCCAGGCAGGCAGCGTCGGCTCCCGCCTCCGCGATCGCCATCGGCACCTCGGCCGCGCGCCACAGCGCAGCGCCGACGGTCATGTCGCGGACGGTGGGCTCGACGCGCTCGGGCAGCGTCATGGACACGAGCGCTTCCTCGTAGGCCTCGGCGTCGCGCTGTGCGAGCGGTGCGATCCGTTTCCGGATGCGCTCCGCCTGTGCCACGGCCGAGCCCGCCTCGGGCCAGTCGCCCGATGCGCGAGCGACCATCGTTGTCAACCCGGCGGAGATCGCCACGGCCAGCGCGGCAGCCGTGCCGCCGCCGGGCGTCGGATCTTCGGAGGCCACCGCCTCGAGGAAATCGCGCAGGGAGAGATCGAGAAGATCGCCCGTGGCTGCCACGGGCTGGATTGTGCGCTACTTGTCGAGCCGGCGGCGCAGGATCTCGATCGTCTCGGCGTGCGCGACCACGTCGGCCTCCTCCAGGACGGCCTCGGGATCTTCGATCACGCGACGGCGATATTCGTCGTCGGCGTTGGCACGCTCGACGATCTCTTCGAGGCCCCGCTGGGCGAGCGGGATGTCCTGCGCGGCCTTCACCCAGCTTGCAGGCGCAGGGGGAAGCGCGCTCAAAATCTCACCAAGCTTTTCTTCGTCGTAACTGGGCATAGGCGTCACCAAAATTCAAGACGAGGGAGCGCCATGGTTTCTTCCCTCCATCTCGACCCGCAATTTGGTCAGGCAGCGGGAGATCCGGCTCGCGATCGTGCCAGAGGGGATCTCCAGGGCGTCGCCGATCGTGTGATAGCTCTCGTCCCGGGCGAAGAAGCGATCGAGGATCTCCTGACAGTTGTCCGGGAGAGCCGAGAGAGCCTCGTGCACGGCGAGGAACTCGTCCAGCCTCGCAATCGTGTCGTCGGCGTCCGCGATCTCGACGTCCTCGTCGAGCTGTTCGGTCGAGCCGGCCCTCAGCCGGTCGATGCACAGCCGCCGGGTGAGCTGCGCCAGCCAGGGACGAATCGCTTCGTCGTCCCGGAGCTTGTGCAGGTGCTCGTACGCACGCGTGAACACCTCCTGGAAAACGTCTTCCGCATCGTGCTCGGGAAGCTTGAAACCCTGAACGGCGATCGCGTAGACGTAACGGGAGAAGCGGTCGACCAGCTCACGCCAGGCCTCGTGGTCGCCGGTACGGCATCGGGCGACCAGCTGAGCGTCGGTCAGCTCCACGCGCAGCCCCATCGCCTGAACCGCATCCATCAGCCATAGCTTACGATCAGGGCAGGGACGGCTCCAAGAAAAGGTTGCGCCACGCCGTCCACCAATCGTCGGCGCGGACGACGATCGACCGCGGGTCCGTGATGTCGACGCCGGCTCGGCCGCGGTACTTCTCGACCTCGCCCGTGCCGACGAACTCGACCTCGATCTCGGCGGGGCGGCCGGGGTCGTAGGGCTGGACGGCGCTCAGGTCCTTGAGCGCGTCCCGCGCGCCTTCCTCGATCACCTCGCGGGCCAGCTGGGGGGCGAGGTTTCGCGCCGCCCGGGAGCCAAGCCCTTTCTTCACTGCGACCGTGGTCAGTCCGTCGCCGAGCAGCTGCTTGGCCTCGCGGCAGGCGGCCTCGTCTCCGGTGACGAGCAGGACGGGACACCCCCAGTTCCCGCACATCGCGGCATTGATGGCCGACTCGCCCACGAGGACGCCGTTGAAGCGGAGGTTGTGCCACTCGCGGCCGGACACGGTGTGGTTCATGACCCCGTCCGCCGTGCCGGCCATGGCGTGCATACCGACGAGGAGGCATGCGTCGCAGCCTCCCTCGAGGAACTCCGTGTACTGCGTCCAGCTGGACTGGACGACGTACTCGCAGGCGGGGTCGAGCATGTCGTGCACGAGGGAGTTGAAGCTCCAGGCCTTGCCTGCGCCGTGGTGGTCCATGACGACGATCTCCTTGGCCCCTGCGGCCTTCGCGCCCCGGACGGCGGCGTTGATCTCCTCCGTGTAGAGCTTGCGACCCTCCTCGTACATCTCGTGGCCGCCGAGTGTCTGCTCCGGGCGGACGATTCCGGCGACTCCCTCCATATCGCTGATGATGTGAACGCGCATGGCGGTAGTTTCACCATGTGGAAACCGGCCTGCGCGGCAAGCGTGTCCTGGTGACCGGTGCGTCGGGAGGGATCGGCTCCGCGTGCGTGGCAGCGTTCCTGGCTGAGGGAGCCGAGGTCGTCGCGCATTACTACCGGGGCCGCGAACGCGCGGACGGCGCTCGGCGACGTCCGGCTGGTGCAGGCTGACCTGACCCGGGAGGACGAGGCCGAGCGGATGTTCGAGGAGGCGGGCGAGCTGGACGCATGCGCCGCGGTCGCCGGCGTCTGGCCGTCGGAGGACGTCCCGGTCTGGTCGCTCCCGCTCGAGCGCTGGGAGCAGACGTTGCGCCAGAACCTGACCGCGACCTTCCTGACGGCCCGCGGGTTCCTCCGCTCGGTCGAGCGCACCGGCCACGGAAGCCTCGTCCTGGTCGGCTCCACGGCGGGGATCTTCGGCGAGGCAGGCCACGCCGACTACGCGGCGGCGAAATCGGCGGTCACCTACGGGTTCCTGCTGAGCCTGAAGAACGAGATCGTCCGAATCGCGCCAGCCGCGCGGGTCAATTGCGTGTGCCCGGGCTGGACGAAGACCCCGATGGCGCGACCGGAGGTCGACGATCCGGAGGTGATCGACCGAGTCACGCGGACGATGGCGCTCCGCAAGGTCGCGACGCCCGAGGACGTGGCCCGGCAGGTGGTGGTCCTCAGCTCCGACGAGCTCTCGGGCCACGTCACCGGCCAGATCCTGGTCGTCGCAGGCGGCATGGAGGGCCGCACGATCCACTAGGGACGTGTCCGGTGCCAGGCACCGGACCTGGCCGAATGGGACAAAGAGATGGCGCGCCCACGGGGGCGCCGCAGCGACTCGCGAGACTCCCGGCGAAATGAGGCGCGAAGCGCCCAAGGAAAAAACTCAGGCGAGGCCGCCGCCCGGCCTCGCCTGATTCTCTCGAGAAGAGAGCCGCTATGAGTCTCCGAGCCGGCCCCGCCGCAACGGGCCCTCTCGGTCTTTGTCCGACCAGGCCCCGCCGCATCGGGCCCGCATCGGTTACAAGCACTTTCGGGCACGAGCGGTCGGTTGATCCATCACCCTTTGGCGGTTGACTACGCCGCTTCACTAACTTCCCCGCGAGATGACCGCCCGGCCCGGATCGGCGTAGAGTGGGATCCATGGCGACCCCGTTCGAAAAACGCCTGCAAAACGGGCCCATTGTCGTGGCGGACGGCGGAATGGGCACCCTGATCTCCGGGGCCGTCCCCCGTCTGAGGTTTCCTGAGGAGGCGAACCTCAGCTCACCGGAGACGGTGGTATCGCTTCACGTCAGCTTCATCAACGCCGGCGCCGACCTGATCGAGACGAACACGTTCGGAGCCAACCGCCGGAAGCTGGCCGCGCACCGGCTCGACGACCAGGTGGAGGCGATCAACAGCGCGGGGGCGAAGCTGGCACGCGAGGCGCGGGAGATCTCCGGCCGCGACATCTATATCGGCGGCTCGATCGGCCCGCTCGGCGACCACGGCAGTGCGCAGGACGAGCGCCGCGAGATCTTCGCGGAGCAGGCGAGCGCGCTTCAAGCCCGGGGAGTCGACCTGTTCCTGGTCGAGACGTTCTTCGAGCTCGACGAGCTGCTGGCCGCACTCGAGGCCGTGCGCAGCATCTCGTCGCTCCCGATCGTGGCGATGCTCACCTTCGACGAGCAAGGGGAGACGCTCGGCGGCGTCACCGCGAGGAGGGCCGTCGAGGCGCTGTCGGAAGGCGGACTTGCGGCGGTCGGCGCGAACCACGGCGCGGGCGTCCATGCGGCGCTGACGGCGCTGAACGAGATGCACGACGCGGATGGAGCGCTCGCGCTCGCGGCCATGCCGAACATGGGCCTGGCCAGCCTCGCCGGGAGCCGCGTCGTCTTCCCGCATGCGACGCCCGACTACTTCGCCGACTTCGCCGCGCACGCACGCGACCTCGGCGCGAAGATCATCGGCGGGTGCTGTGGCACGACGCCGACCGAGATCCGGGCGATCGCCGCAGCCGTGAAGGAGCAGCGAACGGCGTCCTCCCCGCTCGTGATCCAGGAGCGCGAGGTGACGCTCTCGATCGTCGAGCAGGCGGAGGACACCAGGCTCGCGCGCATGTTCCGCGAGGGCCAGTGGGTCACCTCCGTCCAGCTCGACCCGCCGCTCGGCGGCAACCACCGCGGGATGCTGGAGATCGCGGCGGCGCTCGAGGACGGCGGTGCCTCCTTCGTGGACATCAACGACAACGCAACGGCGCGAGCGGGGATGAGCGCGCTGATGCTCTCCATCGCAATCGAGCGCTCGACCGCAATCGAGACGATCCCGCACCTGACGACGCGTGACGCGACCGTCCTGGGGCTGGAGTCCCAGCTGCTCGGTGCGCACGCGGAAGGGATTCGGAACATCCTCGCCGTCACCGGCGATCCGCCCGAAGTCGGCGACTATCCCGGCTCGAGCGGCGTCTACGAGGTGGACGCGATCGGGCTCACGCAGCTGATCTCACAGCTGAACCGCGGCGAGGACTACAACGGGCGCTCGATCGACGCCGCGACCTCGTTCTTCACCGGCGTGGCGCTGAACCCGACCGCGGACGACCTGGACGTCGAGGTCGAGCGCTACCGCCGCAAGCTCGACGCCGGTGCCGACTTCGCGATGACGCAGATCATCTTCGACCTCGAGTTGCTCGACCGGTTCTTCGACCGCTTCGGCGGGCCGTCGCCGATCCCGGTGCTGGTCGGCGTCTTCCCCGTCTGGAGCCATCCGCTGGCGCTCCGGCTGCACAACGAGGTGCCGGGCATCGTCGTCCCGGATCACGTGCAGGAGGCCCTGCGGGATGCGGGTCCAGACGGGCCGAAGGTCGGGATGGAGCTGGCGCGCGAGCTCGTCGAGGCTTCACGGAGCCGCGCGGAAGGCGTGTACCTCGTGGCCCCGTTCCGGCGCCCGCTCGGGATCCTCGAGCTCCTCGCCGACGCCGCCTAGGAGGCACACTCGCCGGTGGAGACCGGGCCACGGGCGCTTTCGAGCGCCTCGCGAACGACGTCGGTCGGCACGGCGTAGCCGGCTGCGCTGCCGGTTCGCGACGCGAAGACGGTGCCGACCACGCGGCCGTCGGCGTCGAGCAGCGGGCCGCCCGAGTTCCCGCGCCGCACACGGCCGCGGAAGCTGGTGATCCGCCGCGTGACGGGCCCGCGGCCGTACGCGTCCTCGCTCAGCACCGTCGCGGTCCCACCCGCTCGCCCCGGAGTCGCCCTCAGCGGGCCGTTCTCCGGATAGCCGGCGATCGCGACCGGCGTCCCTTGCGATGCCTCGGACAGTACGAGCGGCTGGCGGCTCAGTCCGTCGACCCGCAGGACCGCGACGTCGTTACGCGGGTCGAAGGCAACGGCGACTGCCGACCTGCCGTCCGCAGACGTGTCCGTCTGACCGGCGACCACGTGCGCGTTGGTCACGACGAGGTTCGGGCCTGCGACCCAGCCGGAGCCGGAGATCCCGAGCCCGCACGCCGTTCCCAGGATGCGGACCACGCTCGACAGTGCGGTGCGGACCTCCGGATCGCGGGCGATCTGCCGGTCCGGCGGGTCGACCGCCGGCAGCGGCCCCGTGATCGACGGAAACGGATCGACGCGCGCCAGCGCATTCAGCACGTCGCGCGGCGGAAGCAGCTCGTTGAGCTCCTGGACGACCACGGAGCGCTGCACGTCCCGCCGGAGCTCGACCTGCCCGGGAAGCTGCAGCGCGACGGCCGCGAGGATCCAGATGACGGCGAAGCCGATCACGACGCCGAACGCGAGGCCGCCGGCTGCGTCCACAAGGCGGAGCGGGCTGGCACGGAGCCGCTGCTTGATCGTCACCCCGACCGACGAGGCGATCACCTCCATCACGATCGCGCCGACGGCGGCCCCGATCAGCGCGACGAGCGGTGTGTACGGCGATTCCGAGCCGTCCGCCAGCATGTGCGGAGCCAGTCGTGCACCGACGAGCGCCCCGACTACGACGCCCGCGGCGGAGAGCACGCTGAGCGTCAGTCCCTGCCACAGGCCGAGGAGCGCCGTGCCTGCGACGACCGCGAGGATGATCCAGTCGAGGCGGGTCACTCGCGGGGTACGCTAGCCAGCCTCATGGACGGGACTGCACTCGAGGAGCTGATCGACCGCTACAACGCGGCCTGGAACGAGCACGACGTCGACGCGATTGTCGACCTACACACCGAGGACTCCGTCTTCGAGAACCACACGACCGGAGACGTCAACGTCGGCCGGGAGGCGATCGGCAGCGCGATCCGCGGGATCTTCACCGTCTTCCCGGATCTGGAGTTCGAGACGCGGCGGCGCTACATCCGCGACGACCTCATCGTCCAGGAGTGGACGGCTCGCGGCACCCATCTCGGCAAGATGAACCGCGCCGGCATGGAGGTCGAGCCGACCGGCAAGAGCGTCGAGTACCGCGGGATGGACGTGATCCCGATCGAGGACGGCCTCGTCGCGCGGAAGGACGTCTACTCGGACGGCGTCACGCTCCTCCGCCAACTCGGGCTGACTGCAATCTAGGCAGCGCTAGACTGCGTATCTGCGCTAGGGGGCGTAGTTCAGTTGGTTAGAACGCCGGCCTGTCACGCCGGAGGTCGCGGGTTCGAGTCCCGTCGCTCCCGTAAAATACCGCAAATCGATATAGTTTGTTGTCTCGTTAGGCGTCCAGGATGATATGCGGGCAGCACACGTGCAGGAGCTCGGTGCGTTGCGCAGCCGTAAATGCCTGCGAGTAGCGGCGATACCTCGCGCCTCAGGTATTGATGCGAATACGAGGCTCGTCAGCGCAGGGCACACGGCACACGGCACAGTCAGTGCGCGCTCAGCGATGCCTGCGCAGGGCCTAGTACTCGCGTTCGAGAGGTCTTAGGCTGTTGATGGAGAGGCGACGGTGCGTGAACGGCATCCCAAGGTAGCCGGCCAGCTGAACCGCCTAGCACTCGCGTTCATCGTGGCCACTACGGTGCTCGCGCTCGGGATTCAGCCCGGCGCGATCGGCGCGCCGGAGCGGCAGCGGGGCGGGATCTTCCGCATCACTTTCGCCGTCCAGGCACGGCTCGACCACATAGACCCTGCCCTGTCCTTCACGGCTCCCGGCTGGGCGGTCATCGACACGACCTGCGCGCGACTGATGACCTATCCCGACAGGGCACCCCCCGCAGGCTTCCGCTTGGCACCCGAGGTCGCCGAGCGCTTCCCGAAGACGTCGCAGGACTTGAAGACATTCACGTTCACGCTACGCAGGAGTTTTCGCTTCAGCGACGGCAAGCCCGTCCGAGCGAGTGCTTTCGCGCGCGCGATCAACCGGACGCTTGATCCTTCGATCAAGTCGCCCGGGGCAATGTTCACGCGCGACATCGTCGGGGCCGCGGAGGTGCTCTCGCAGCGGCGACGGGCCGCTTCAGGCGTCGTGGCCCGTGGCAATACGCTCACAGTCCGCTTCACGCGGCCGGCGCCCGACTTCCCGGCGTTGACGACACTGCCCTTCTTCTGCGCCGTCCCCCCGGCTCTTCCGACCGACCCGGAGGGATGGGGGCCCTTCCCAACCGCAGGCCCCTACCACGTCGTCGACTACCGGTCGGGCGAGCGGGTCATGCTCCGGCGGAACCGGTTCTATGGCGGCCGCCGGCCTCACCACGTCGACGGCTTCGAGGTCGACCTCAAGGCGCCGTCACCGAGGGAGATGATCCAGCGGATCGAGCGAGGCGAGGCGGACTGGGGGCACAACGTCGCGCCCGTCTTTCTCGACCCGGCGCTCGGCCTCCGGCAGAAGTACGGCATCAATCGCTCGCAGTTCTTTCTCAAGCCGGGGCTCACGCTGAGCATGCTCGCGTTCAACAACTCGCGTCCGCTGTTCCGGGCCAACCCCAAGCTGCGCCGGGCAGTGAATTTCGCTCTCGACCGGCAGGCGCTCCAGGGAGTGGGCGGCGGCCCGCTGACAGGGCGTCTTACCGACCAGTACGTCCCGCCGATTGTGCCGGGGTTCCGCAACGCGCCGATCTATCCACTCCAACACCGAGATCTCCGACAAGCACGTGAACTCGCGCGTGGAAACCTGCGCGGCGGCGTGGCTGTGCTGTATGCGCCCGACTTCCCCGGACCGCTGGCAGTCGCGCAGCTCGCAAAACAGCAACTGGCTGAGATCGGGCTCGAGGTGAGGATCAAGGCGTTCCCTGACCACATCGCGTCGGCGGCATACCTGACTCGGCTGGCGGCGACCGGTGAGCCCTGGGATCTGGCACTCGTGCTCTGGTCTCCGAACATTCCGGATCCGAGCGCTTACGTCAACGTCCTGCTGGACGGGCAGAACATCGGCGGAACGAACTTCGCCCGGTTCAGCTCGAGCCGATTCAACGCTGACATGCGGCGAGCGGCTGGCCTCCGCGAAGGCCGGGCTCGTCGGCAGGCTTACGGAGCACTCGACGTTCGACTTGCCCGCAAAGCCGCTCCCTTCGCGGCGATTCGTGTCCTCAGCGAACCAACGTTCGTCTCGAAGCGCGTCGGCTGCATCATTCTCCGGCCCCAGCTCGACCTCACGGCCGTCTGTCTGAAATAGAAGCGCTACGGGGCCTGAACCGTGACATGCACGGCGCCGTCGGCGAAGGCGATGCCGTGAGGGGCGTTGCCGACGGGGATCTCCTCTGCCACCTTGGCCTTCTTCGGATCGATGCGAGAGACGGTCGCGCCGCCCGAGTTCGCGACCCAGACCGCGCCTGCTCCGACCGCAACGGCCTCTGGCTTCTCGCCGACGGAAATCATTGTGGCGACGGAGCCCGCGCCGGGATCGACGCGCGCGACCAGATCGTCACCGGAAGACGTCACCCAGATTGCGTCGTCGCCGGCCGCCATGGCTGTTGGGCCCCGGCCCACGGTGATCTCATCCACCGGCCCCTCCTCGAACGTCGTCGGATCGAAACGCTGCACGTTGGCGTCGCCGGAGTTCGCGACCCAGACTGAGCCGCTGTTCACGAGAATCGCGGCCGCCCCGACGCCGGCCAACGTCGTGCCCGATTCGCGAACGGCGGATGGATCGACGCGCGCGAGCAGGGAGTTGCCGAAGACGACCCAGACCCACCCAGCTCCGACATCGACGCTGCCGGTCGGGAAGTAGAGTGACCTTCCTGCCAGGTCGAGCGTTTTCGTCACCCGGTTGTACTGGGGGTCCACGCGCGACAGCTGTCCGCTCCGTCCGTGCGCGACCCAGACGGCATCGAAGCCGAACGCGATTCCGGTAGGTGTCGCAGGAAGCGTGATGGTCTTGAGGATCTGGCCCGAGTCCGGATCGATGCGCGTCAGCGTCCTGTCGTCGACGTTGCCGACCCAGAGAGACCCCCCACCCTCGGCCATCGGGCCGGGTCGCGGCCCGACGGGCGTCGCGTTCACAACCTTGTTCCTGGCCGGGTCGATCACGGCGACCGAGTTCGGTGGTGCGCTGATAGACGGTGAGTCGCCGCGGAGCACGAGGGCCACAATCGCGGCGGCAATGACGGCCAGCCCAATCGCCAGAACGACCCCGAACCAGACCCCCGAGCGGGCTCCGCCAAATCGGTGCCGCGGATGAGCCACTGCCGGCGCCACCGCACCGGCAGCCTCGTCTGCCGCGCGGGAGCCGTTGACAGCTGCTGAGAGCGCTACGTCCTGCCGGAGGATCGCGGACTCGAGGTCCCGGAGCTCCTGGCTTGGCCGCAGCCCGAGCTCGTCACTCAGTGCCCGTCGACCCGCCTGGTAGGCGTATAGCGCGTCCGCCTGTCGCCCGGATCGGTAGAGGGCGAGCATCAGCTGCGCGCGCAGGCGCTCCCGGTAGGGATACGCGGCGACGAGCGCATCGAGCTCGGTCACAAGCGCGCGATGACGCCCGAGCGCGAGATCGGCGTCGATGCGCTCTTCGAGTGCCCCGAGGCGCAGCTCCTCGAGCTGAGCTATGGCGGCGGGGGCGAACGGCTCGCTGCTGAGCTCGGACAAAGGTGTATCGCGCCAGAGCCCGAGTGCATCGTGCAGGAGCGCCGCCTTGTGCTCGTCGCCCGTAGAAGCCCGCGCTTTCGCCCTCAGCTCGGCAAAGCGGTCGAGGTCCAGCACTCCGCGCTCGACGTCGAGGACGTACCCGGGTGCGCTCGTCCGAAGCCTTCCGCCGTCCGTCCCCAACGCCTTGCGAAGGCCGGCAATGTAGACCTGCAGCGCCGCCCTCGCAGTTTCCGGCGGCGAGTCGCCCCAGAGCTCCTCGATCAGTCGCTCGGAGGAGAGCACTCGGTTCGCATTGAGCAGCAGCAGCGCGAGCACCGCGCGCTGCTTGCGTGCCCCTAGATCGAGCGCGACGCCGTCGCGAAGCGCCTCCACCCTCCCCAGCAGACGAAACTGGAGGGTGGTCGAAGCAATCGCCGGCGCGGGCGATTGTGTACCGGTCATGAGACCGATTCTAAGCCGGACTTTGGCGCTTTTTTGGCCGCGCTTCAGATGCTGGGTAGATCGTCGCGGGGTCAACAACAGCGAGCGGAAGGAGCGAAGGCATGCTGAGGGTCGCAATCGCGATCGGGACGCTCGTGGCGTCGCTGAGCCTTGCAGCGGCAACGACGGCCGAAGGAGCGACGCCCGCGCAGCTGGCCGCCGCGGGCTGGACGTGCTTCCTCGACCCGGGCGCCCCGCGCATCGTCTGCAGCAATCCCGGTCACGGCAGGCCGACGGCTCCACCGGATCCCAACCGGCGGCCGTCGTACAGCTTCCAGGTCTTCGGCCTCGACGGGGGCTTCATCGGAACGATCCACCTGATCAGGACCGACCTCTATCGAGGACAGCCGTGCCCACAGGCCGGAGGGCAGTACTTCTTCATTGCACCGATCGGCTACTTCCGGTGCGAGCACTTCTAGAGCCCGAACAAGCGAGAGGAGAGGTCTGAGATGACGAGACTCCAACGAGTAAGCGGCCTGCTGGCGCTCGCGGTGGCGGCCCTGACATTGGCGGCCAGTGCGGCGGCGGCGACCGTGACGACGGTGATGACGGGCCTCGACAATCCACGCGGACTCGCGTTCGGCCCAGAGGGCGCCCTCTATGTCACTGAGACGGGCCGGGGTGGGAGCGGACCGCCGTGCCGGGTCAACCGGGGCCTGCTGACGTGCTACGGGCCGACCGGCGCGATCAGCCGCCTCTGGCACGGCGTCCAGGAAAAGTGGGTGACCGGCCTGCCGTCGATGGCACCCGCGAGCGGGATCGAGGCGGAATCCGGCCCCGAGGACATCTCCTTCCAGGGTCGGGGCGGCGCTTACGTCACCATGGGACTGCCGGGCACTCCGGCCGTGCGCGACCTGCTGAGTCCCCAGCTCGTGCTCTCAGGCAGGTTGCTGAAGCTATCGGCCTCCGGCGAGATCAAGGAAATCGCCGATCCCGTCTCCTACGAGGCGGCGAACAATCCGGACGGCGGGCTCATCGACTCGAACCCCTACGGGGTCCTCGCCCTCCCCGGCCGTCAGATCGTCGCCGACGCCGGCGGGAACAGCGTGCTCGAGGTGACGGCAAGTGGGGACACGTCGACGCTGGCCGCGTGGGGGGCCCGACCGAACCCGCTCCCGTTCGGGCCACCGTTCGTCGAATCCGTCGCGACCGCGATCGCGCAGGGCCCTGACGGTTCCCTCTACGTTTCCGAGCTCACCGGAGCCCCGTTCCCGACCGGGTTCGCGCGCATCCACCGGATCGGACCGGACGGAAGCACAAGCGTGTACGCCAGCGGCCTGACCGCGGTCGTCGATCTCGTTTTCGCCGACGACGGCACGCTGTATGCACTCCAGCACGGCTCGTGCGGGCCATTCTTCGCCTGCCCCGGCAGCATTGTCCGCGTCAGTGCAGGGCCGCCGCATGCGGTCCTCTACGCCGGTCTCACGCGGCCGTCGGCATTCACGATCGGCCCCGACGGCGCCTTCTACGTCTCCAACCGGGGAGCGAGCGCGGGCATCGGTGAGGTCCTGCGTATCGAGCCGTAGAGCCGGATTCGCCCGGCGGCGGCGTCCAAGCCGCCGCCGGGCCAGCGCCAACCAGAGCAACCTGGTGCTCGGCCGACTCGAACCGCGCCCTTCGCCACTGTCGGACTTGTATCGATCATCACTCTTGACGCCGACTACACAAACGGGCGTTCGGGTGGGGCCGAAACGGCCGAAAACCGACCGAAACCCTTGCGGGAGTCGCGAAGACAAGCCGTTCTTGTTCGCGTCCAGGCCGACCGCGAAGCCGGCGTGCGACTCACGAAATGGCGGAGGTCAAGGCTCTCCCAGCGTCGCCGTCGAATTCAGCTGGCAAGCTATCTCGACCGGGTCCCCGGCCTGAGATGAGGAAGGACGTGCGCGAGTTCATCCGCCGCCTCGAGGCGGTCGGCCTCACGGTCGAGTCGACGCCGGGGCACTACCGCGTCCTGCGCGACGGCAAGCCGCTCCGCAAACAGAACGGGATGCCGTTCACGCTTCCGTTCTCGCCCGACACGATCCGGTGGCGCCGATCGGCGATCGTCGAGCTGCGGAAGCTCGGCATCGACCTCTAGCGGCGGGGGCAGAAACGCCGAAGCCCGCCGACCTCTCGGTCACCGGGCTTCGACGGCGATTCGTTCCAAGCCGCAACCGCCTCACGGCGGGCCGTTGTCAGGAGACGTGGAGCTTCTCCTTCAGCGTTCCTACGCGTGCGTCGAGGCTGGCGCTCAGCTCGGCCTTTCGCTCTTCGCGCAGTGTTCGACGCGCTTCGCGTGCGGCCGCCTCGGCGGCCTCCTCCGCCGCCTCGAGCTCGTCCATGACCTCGGCGACCGGACGGCGCGTCAGCTCGCCCTCGAGCTTGGCCATCTCTCCGTCGATCACTTCGACCGCCGGCTCGGCCACGGTCGCGATCACGGCAGTCGACTCGGGCGGGATCGCCGTGCCGAGAGCGGTGAGCGCCTCATCCGACTTCACGGCGCGATCGATGTCGAACGCCCCGCCGATCAAGGCTCCGGAGCCCCAGCCGACGAGAACACCCACGGGCCCGCCCAGGACGCCGATGAGCATTCCGATCAGCGAACCGCTCGCCGTCCCGATGAGGCCGACGTTGTCGGCGCCCTCCGGGATGCGCAGCTCGCCCTTCGACGTGCGTTCCACGACCGCCGCGGACCTCAGCGCGATGCGCCCCTCGGCGTCGCACTCCTTCAGCACGCTCAACGCCTGGTAGGCCTTGCTCGGCTCGCTGAATCGAACAACCACCACGTTTTCGACCTCAGCCATTTTGCTGCTCCTTTCGTTCGGGTCTTCCTGTCGCAGGCACCTTCTCGCGCGTCGCTGCCAGCCCGCTGCCACGCCCGCAGCGGGTGCTGCCACCACCGCTCTCGTTCGCGACGGCCATCATGTGACGCACGTATCCGATCGAACGGCGACAGACCGACGAACACACCGGCAGGACGCCTGACATGAACCGACATGACCAGCAGCTGGCGCACCGCGGCTGGCGACGCGTCGATCCGCCGGGACAGCCGGTCTTGTTCGTCAATCCGGCGTCCGGCGGCGGAAAGGCCGTGCGCGCGGAACTGGCGAAGCATGCGCGCGAACAAGGAATCGAGGTGAGCGTCGTCGGCCCCGATCGGAAACTCACGGCGCTCGTTCGTGAGGCCGTCGAGGGTGGCGCGGATGCACTCGGCGTCGCCGGTGGCGACGGGTCACTCGCCGTCGTCGCCGCGGCCGCTCGGCAGCACGACCTTCCACTCGTCTGTGTTCCTGCGGGCACGCGAAACCACTTCGCGCTCGACCTGGGCATCGACCGGAACGACTTGGTCGGGGCGCTCGAGGCGTTCACCGACGGCGTCGAGCGCCTGATCGACATGGGCAGGGTAAACGGTCGCCTGTTTCTCAACAACGTCTCGCTAGGGATCTACGGCGAGGCGGTTAGCCAGCCGGCGTATCGCGGCGCGAAGGCGCGAACGCTGTTCGAGACGGCACGCGAGGTGCTCGGACCCAGTGCAGCGGCACCTGAGCTCCGCCTCGTCGACGACCAAGGCCGCGAGCACCGGGATCCGGCTGTCGTCCTCGTTTCGAACAATCGCTACGCCGTCGATCGACCGCTGGCACAAGGCACGCGGCCGAGGCTCGACAGTGGCCGTCTCGGGGTCATCGTCCTTGACGCGCCGGGCAGTAGCCGGACGCCCGGGCGAGCGTGGACCGCGACCTCGCTCGAGGTGGATGGGCCGGCGCAGATCCATGCCGGCATCGACGGCGAAGCGGTCGATCTGAGCCCGCCGCTCGACTTCGAGATCCTGCCCTCCGCGCTGCGGGTCAGGATCTCGTCACGCCACCCGGGCGTGTCCCCGTCGGGCCTGCTTACCTGACACGCCGGTCGCGGCATCGGCCTCGTCGCGTTCGATGCTTATCCGGGCAGTTCGGACGAGGCGCGTCGTCACGTGCAGCTTCGTCGGCGGCCGGACGTTACGAAACGGGCCCTGGCTCATGCCGAAGCCGACGCGTCGAACGCGAGAGGAATGGTCGTGCCGACAACCTCCAGCTCGCCGCTTACGTACACGTCTCCGTTTCCGAGTCCGGTGATGTGCTTCGACGCGAACCGCACCTGCGGATGCTCGGCGACGTCGAAGAAGTCGGCTGACCGGAGGTGTTCGTCGCGTGCGGCGTTGCCGGTGTCGGCGCTCGCGGCGTCGATCGTCAGCTCGATCTCCGAGCCGGACAGGCCGACGATGTACACGCCGTCAAAGCGGCGGAAGCGACCGCGAACGGTGTGAAGGCCCCACAGATGCTTGACCTCGAACTCGACCGTCGTTCGGCTTGGATCGGCCGTCGACCGCTCGAGAGTCGTCTGCGTCTCAGTGATCGTGCTGGTCATCTCGTCTCCTTTGCTCTGGGAGTCCGCCGCTGCCTCGTCCCTACGGGCCCGACTCTTCGGCGGCCAGCGAGGCGAAGACGGCGCCCACGACTGCGGTCACGGGAACAGCCAGATACGCGCCCGCGATCCCGAAGAGCGAGCCACCGGCGGCGACGGCGAGGAGGATCACCGCGGGGTGAAGATCGACCCTTCGGCTCTGAATGACCGGCTGGAGGAACGTGCCCTCGATGAACTGAACGCCGATGACGAGTCCGAGGACCGCGAGCGCGAGCTGCCAGCCTCCGTCCGCCAAGGCGACGAGCACCGCGACGAGGCCGGAGACGAACGCGCCGACGTACGGAACGAAGGAGCCCATGAACACGAGCACGGCCAGCGCAAAGGCGAGCGGCACGTCGAGGAGCCAGAGCCCAAGGCCGATCAGCACCGCGTCGATAGTCGCGACCATCGCCGTTCCGCGCACGAAACCGCCGAGCACGTCCCACGCGCGCCGGCCCGCGCGATCGATCGCGGGGCGCACCTCGGGACCGACGCTGCGCAGGATCGCGGACCATAGAGCCGCGCCGTCGCGCAGGACGAAGTAGAGCATCGCGACCGCTAGAACGAGGCCCGCGACAATCCCAGCACCCGTCTGCACGCCCGCGGCGGCGTAGCCTGAGGCTTCGCGCCACGCATCCCGGAGTGACGACTCGAGCTCGTCGGTTCGCGCTCCAGACAGCCCGATCGGCTCGCCCTGTAATTGGCCGGCGATGTCGTCGATCGCCCGCGAGACGGTCGACCGGAGCTCGTCGAACTGCGCGACCACGGAGACCGTCGCGAGAGCGATCACCCCGATCACCACGACGAGCCCGGTCAGCAGGGCGAGCGCGGCAGCCGGCCGCTCGAGGTGCCGACGGCGGCGAAACCACGCGGCGACGGGCGACAGCGCCGGCGCGATCGTGAGCGCGACCGCAATCGGCAGGACGATCACGCGGAGGTACCAGAGCAGCGCGAGAACGAGCGTCAGTGCCGCCGTGCAGACGAGCAGCCTCCACGCCCATCCGGCGGCTCGGTCGAGGTTCTGCGTTGCGGCTGGCAGCTTCATCGCACAATCAGTCGAGCGTCGTGAGCGCGTAGGCGACGAGGAAGCCGCCGCTCGTGGCGAAGGCGACGAGCGGCCCGCCCTCGGCATACGCCTCGGGCATCACCGAGTCGGCGAGCGAAGCGAGTACCGCGCCCGCTGCGAACGCGGACAGCATGCCGAGCGACTGCTCGGACGCGACACCCGCGGCGACCCTGCCCACGACTAGGGCGACGGCGAGCAGCGCCGCCGTCAGCCCCCAGACGGTAAGGACGCGGGCGGAGGAGAGTCCGCCCTGGCGCAGCTTGGCCGCACCGCCGAATGCCTCAGGGAAGTTCGAGGCGACGATTGAGGCGAGGAGCGCGTACGAGCCGCCCTCGGCGAGCCCGACACCCAGAGCGAGGTTCTCCGGGACGCCGTCGAGCGTGACCGCCGCGACGAGGGAGAAACCGACGGCGGTCGCGCCCGTGGACCGCTGGAGCAGGAGATCCACCGCAACGAATGTGGCGGCGCCGACCAGGAGAGCAGCGGACGCGCGTCCAAGCCCGGCCTGTCGGTGCGCCGGCTCGAACAGCTCGAACGCGACTGCAACGATCAACGCGCCCGACGCGAACGCGAGCATTCCAGCCGTCAGCTGCCTCGGAGGCGTCCCGAAGCAGCCGAGCGCAGCGCCCAAGAGGAGCGCTCCCGCGGTTGCAGCGACGTAGAGTGCGACTTCGCGCATGGCAGCCTCAGAGCGGCGCGAGCGTCGATGGTCGCGTGGTGGACTGAGGGTGGGTCCGGCAGCTCGTAGCGGATCCAGACGGGAGGTTCACCGCGATAAGGGCAATGGTCACGACCAGGAAGCGGCGTGCGGGGAGACCGTCGGAGAGCGGCAGCATGGAGCCGACGATCCGCGAAGACGCTGCCAGAGCGCTGCCGCGCGCCCGCTCGTTGCTGCCTCGGCGCTGAACCTCGCCACCGTGACGCGGGCCCCTGCGAGCCGCAGCGGCAGTGACGAGATCAAGCGCGTGGTCGAGGTAGCAAACACGACGAGGCAATTCCCCTCGTCACCGAGAACCGCAGCCGCCTGGATGCGATCGCCGAGGCGCTGCTCCGCGTCGAGACGCTCGATCAGCCGCAGGCATACGTCCTCGCCGGACTCGCTCCGCCGCCCGAGGACGAGGCCGCGCCCGTCGAGGCTGCGGCGCCCGTCGCCACGTAAGGCTCGCGTTTCGGCCCTACACGCGCGCGCAGGACCGTGCGAGACTGGTGCGTGCAGGCCACCCCCGCATGATCGACCCGCTGGAAATCCGGCTTCTCGGCCCGTTCGAGGTCCTCGCCGGCGGACGGCCGGCGAACGTGAGCGGCAGCAAGCGCCAAGGTCTTCTCGCGCTGCTCGCGCTTCGCCGCGGTCGCGTCGTCGGCGTCGACTCGCTGATCGACGCTTTGTGGGGAGACGACTTGCCTTCCGCGCCGCGCAACGCCGTCCAGCACCACGTCGCCCGTCTTCGCGCTGCACTCGGCCAGGAGACGATCGTCGCCTCGCCCGATGGATACGCGCTGGCCGATGTGACCGTCGACGCGCTGCGATTCGAGGAGTTGCTCGCAGAGGCGCGTGGTGCACTGCGGGCGGGCGATGCCGCTGCGGCGGCCGAGGCCGTTGCCCTCGCGCTGGAGCTCTGGCGCGGTCCGGCGTTGCACGGGCTCACGGCCACGGCCTGGTTCAGCGCCGAGGCGCGGCGGCTCGAGTCGCTTCGAGTCGACGCGCTCGAAGAGCAGTTCGAGGCGGCGCTCGCGCTCGGAGATCATCGCGAGATCGTCGCCGCGCTTCGAGCGGCGCTCGAGGAGAACCCGTTCCGGGAGCGGCTGTGGGGGCAGCTGATGCTCGCGCTCTATCGCTGCGGCCGCCAGCCCGACGCGCTCGAGGCTTATGGCGAGGCCCGGCGCGTGCTCTCCGAGCAGATGGCGCTCGAGCCAGGCCCCGAGCTGCGCCGGCTCCAGGAGGCGATCCTCACGCACGACCCCGCGATCGCCCCCGCCCCCGTCGCGCCGAGGCGCCGCGGCAACCTGCCCGCCCCGTCGACGTCGTTCGTCGGTCGCGAGCAGGAGCTCGCCCAGGTGGTCGAGCTGCTGCGCGAGCACCGGCTCGTCACGCTGACGGGGCCGCCCGGGGTCGGAAAAAGCCGGCTCGCGCTCGAGGTCGCCCGCGCGCTCGAAGGCGAACCCCGCGCCGGCGCGTGGCTCGTCGACCTCGCGCGCGCAGGCAGCCCCGACGACGTCGTCCGCCTCGTCGCCGCAGCCGTCGACGCTCGCGGCGCCGACCCGCTTGCTCGCACGGTCGCGCGCCTCCGCGACGACGACTCGATCCTCCTCCTCGACGCGTGCGAACCAGTCGTCCAGGAGGCGGCGCGAGTCGCAGCGGCCGTGCTCGCCGAGTGTCCGGGAGTGCGGGTACTCGCGACGAGCCGTGAGGTGCTCCACCTTCCGGGCGAGGTTCGCGTCACGGTCGACCCGCTCGCGCTGCCCGATCCGGAGTCGACCGACGGCATTACCTCACCGGCGGCTCAACTCTTCCTCGATCGCGCCCGCGCTGCGCGGCCGCGGTTCGAGCTGACCCCCGACGCAGCCGAGATCGTCGGCGAGATCACCCGTCACGTGGACGGACTGCCGCTCGCGATCGAGCTCGCCGCTGCGCGGCTCAACGCTCTCGGGCTCGCGGAGCTCCTGCTGGTCGTCGAGCGCCGCCTCGGGCTGCTTCGCGACCGGCCGGCGTCGGACGCGGGCCGCGCCGCGCTCGGGGCGCTCGTGGAGTGGAGCTACGGCCTCTTGCACGCGGACGAGAAGGCGCTGCTCCACCAGGTCGCGGTGCACCGCGGCGGCGCGTCGTTGCCGTCGCTCCACGCCGTCGGTGCGAGCGAAGGGCTCGACGAAGCGACCGTGACGTACCTGCTCGGCGTGCTGGTCGACAAGTCGATCCTCTCCGTGTCGTTCCCCGCTGAAGGTGCGCGCTACGACCTGCTCGACACGGTGCGGGATTACGCGCTCGAGCGTCTTGCCGAGAGCGGTCGTCTCGCCGCCGCCCGGCGGGCGCACGCCGAGTACTTCGCGACGCTAGCCGACGCAGCATGGGGGGAGCTTCGCGGACGCGACTGGCAGGCCTGGGTCCGCCGGCTCGACCTCGAGCACGACAACCTCTGGGCCGCGCTCACGCACGCTCGCGAAGCACGCGACACGGGCATCGCTGCGCGCTTGGCTTCGCTCGCCTGGTACTTCACGCTCGCGGAGCGCGTGACCGAAGGGCGGCGATTCGTCGAGCTCGCGCTCGCCGACGCTCCGGACGACGTTCCGTTCGATCGGCGGCTCGACGCGCTTGGCTGTCTCTGCTTCCTCGCGACCGAAGAGCTCGACCTCGACGCCGCAATCGAGATCGGCGAGCGTGCGCTCGCGCTCGAAGCGACCGGCACGGACGCGCCGCAAGTCGGTTTCGCGCAGGCAACGCTCGCACTTGCCGTCGCCGCTGCCGGCGACGTCGAGCGCGGCGCCACGCTGGCGGAGCAGGCGCGTGCGACGCTCGAAGGAGGCCGAGATCACTGGTCGTCCGCAGTCGCCAGCCTCCTCCGTGCGCACATCGCGGCAGCCGTCGGAGACGCCTCCACGGTCGCGGCCATGGCGGCGGACGCGCACCGCCACGCCGATGCGATCGGGTTCGACGCATTCCGCGTCCCGGCGATGCTGCTCGATGCGTGGGTCGCCGAGCGGCGGAGCGACGGCGACGCCGCCACGGACGCGTACCTTCGCGCACTCGATCTCGCGGGCGACGCAGGCTTCGCGGACCACGTCGCGTTCGCCCTGTCCGGGCTCGCTTCATGCGCCCTTGCGCGCAACGACCTGCGCCACGCCGAAGAGCTGCAGCGGCGCGCCCTCGCAACCGCCGAGGGAGCGCGTGCGGACTGGGCCGCCGCCCATGCGCGCGTCGAGCTCGGCCGCATCCTCGCCGCGGCCGGCGATACCGACACCGCCGCGAGGCTGTACGAGAACGTCCTCGAGTGGTCGAAGCGGCCGCGCCCGCACGGGCCGCGGGAAAGCCTCTTCCTCGCGCTGGCCGAAGACCCCGCCGCGGCCGCGTCGGCCGGACTGGCCGACCTCGGCGACGCCCGTCCCGTGACGGCTGCCGCAGTCGCGCCCGTTTGAAACCGGCCGTAGCGCCGCGTACGCCGAGTGGCAGCGGCGGCTCAGGCGACGGCAGCGGTCTGGCAGCGGCGAGGCACACGCTTACCACGCATCGGTAAGCACGAGAGAGGAGCCCCATGGCGACAACCACCAACGAACAGCTCGGCGAAGTGCGCCGCCGCATCGACCGCCTCGAGGTGAAGGCGCAGCTCGGCTCGGCGGACGCGAAATCGCGGATGCAGCGCTACATCGAGCCGCTGCGGGGCGAAGAGGAGTCCGCGCGGGCGTCGGCCCACGAGCGCGAGGCCGCTATCGACGAGACGCTCGAGCAGCTCGACAACGAGCTCGCGCTGGCCGAGCACCGAGTGGCGGCGGAGTTCGCCGCGACGCAGGACCAGTTCACGGACGCGCTCGATGCCGAACTGCGCCGCTGGGACGCGTACCTGGACCGGATGCAGGCGAAGGCCGCGGCCAAGACCGGGGCCGCGCGCGAGCGGGCCGAGGTCGAGATCGCCGACCTCCGGCAGCGCCGCGTTTCGATCGGAAAAAGCCTGACCCACGTCGGCGCGGCGGCCGCCGGCGGCTGGCGGGGCGCGAAGACGCGCGTGCTGGCCGAGCTCGACGACCTGAAGAACGAGGCCGACGCGGCCCGGCGAGACAAAGGAGGACAAACATGAAGACGGAATCGACACACGACCCCGGTTCGGCGCTCCAGGAGGGCGAGCGGATCTTCGCCCGCACCTGGAAGTTGCTGGCCCTCCGTGGCGCGATCGCGATCGCGTTCGCGTTCGTCCTGCTCGTGTGGCCGGACATCGGACTCACGGCGATGGTCGCGGCTGTGGGCGCGTTCGCGCTCGCGAGCGGGTTCACGTCCGGCGTGGCCGCGTTCACCCTGCCCGGCGCCGCGACGCGGCAGCGCGTCTGGCTGGCCGTGAACGCGATCCTCGGGCTCGTCGTCGGCGCGCCGTGCTGCTTTGGCCCGACCTCTCGGCGAAGGCGCTCCTCTATGCGATCGCGCTCTGGGCGATCGGCGCGGGCGTGATCGAGCTCATCGCGGCGTTCGTGCTGCCGCTCAGCGGCACGCGGACCGTCCTGGTCGCAGTGGGCGGCATCGTGCTCACCGCGTTCGGCGTCGTGATGTTCGTCGAGCCGGGCGACGGGGCGATCGCGCTGCTGGCGCTCGTCGCGGCGTTCGCGCTCGTCCGCGGCACGTTCGACATCGCGCTGGCAGTCGAGCTGCGGCGAGTGGCCGGTGAGATAAAGGAGCGCTTCCGGTCACCCCTCGGCGCGAAGCCCGTCGCCCACGGGTGAGGAGCAGGAGTGAGCTGATGCAGACGCTCGACCCCCCGCTCGTGAGCGCGCTTCGCCGCCCTCTGCGCGGCCATGCTCATGGTGTACGCCGGCGTCGGCAAAGGTCTCCTCTCGTGGCGGCCCGAGGTCGTCCGCAAGCGGCGGCCGCGAAAGCCGCGCCGCCACGGCAGGAGTTGGTTCCCGAGCGGCCGGCGCTGAGGCGCCGGCCGCCCCGTCGGAGGAGGACGAGATGCAGCCCGTCATCCCTCGAGCGTTCGTTACCCCGCGGGAGGGCGAGGTCCGCGAGTGGCTCGCAGAGCGGCTGGGGCCGTCGCGGCCGTCGTGGTCGCGACCGTCGCGACGGGCTGGGACATCGGAGCGTGGCTCGTCGCCGTCTGGGACAGCTTTGACGTCGATCTCGCCCCTCTACCTCATGCCGTCGCTCGCCCTGCAGACGCTCCAGAGCGCGTTCGCCGAGTCGTCTGCCCGGGCGAGGGAGCTCCAAGCGCAGGGGGACGATGCCGCGC
>CAWDIJ010000015.1:0-54790 GCA_963802375.1 uncultured Actinomycetes bacterium | reverse complement strand
TGAGAGTCGTCCGGGCCCTTCCTGAGGCTGTGCGTCTGCGAGGACGTCGGCCAAGGAGGGCCCGGATGCAGCTGCACCGTAACGCCAAGCTCGGACTGTCGGGACGTTTTGCGTTGGTGCGCGCGATCGAAGCTGGATGCTCGATTCGGGAAGCGGCGAGACGCCATGGCGTCTCGCCGGCGACTGCTTGTGAGTGGTCGCGTAGGTGGCGCGAGGCGAGCCGGGCCGAGCGTGAGTCGCTGGCTTGTTTGCACGACCGCTCGAGCCGTCCGCATCGTTGCCCGCGGATGCTCCCGCTGGCCGAGCAGGAGCGGATCTGCGAGAAGCGCCGCCGCACCGGCTGGGGCCCTCGGTTGCTCGCGGGTGAACTCGGCCATCCGCACTCGACCGTTTCGAAAACGTTGCAGCGCAACGGTTGCTCGCGGCCGGAGCAGAGACCGCGGGGACCGGCCAACCGCTACGAGTGGCCCTGCCCGGGCGACCTGCTGCACATGGACTCCACCAGCTACGCACGCTTCGAGCGGCCCGGCCACCGAGTCACCGGAGATCGCTCCCAATCCTTGCGCGGTCGAAGCGTGGAGACGCGTGTCGGCTACGACTTCGCACACGCGGTCGTCGACGACCACTCACGGCTCGCCTACGCGGAGCTGTTGCCCGACGAGCGCGCCGTTACCGTCGTCGCCTTCACCGAGCGGGCGCTCGCCTTCTTCGCTCGGTACGGAATCAAGGCCAAACGGCTGATGACCGACAACGCCTGGTGCTACACGGCCAGCCGAGCGTTCCGAAGCCTGCTCAGCGAGCAAGGGATCAAGCACCTGACGATCGAGCCCTACCGGCCACGCACGAACGGCAAAGTCGAACGCTTCCACCAAACGATGGCGCGCGAGTGGGCCCACGGCCTCAGCTACCGCAACTCACGAGACCGCGCAGCCGCTCTGCCACACTGGCTGCACCACTACAACACCGCCAGACCACACAGCTCGCTCGGAGGCCGGCCACCAATCAGCCGCGTACGGAACCTGTGTGGGCAGGACACCTAGTCAGCACCGCCGTCGGGACTGACGGTCGGGCGACAGTTCCCCGTCTTCTGCTCCGTCTCGACGTACCTGGTCGCCTCGACGACCTGCTCCAGGGAATCTTTTACCCATGTTCTGGTCTTGTCGACCAAAACTACACTCGCTCTTCGGGGCCCTGCGTTGTGTCCTACGCCGATGGCTCGTCGCCGGAAGGGACTTGCTCATGTACTTGAACCCGTATCGACCGCGAGCATGACGATCACCGCGTCGGGACCGAGGCGCTCGGCGAGGCAGTGTACCCGACGACGTTCGCGCCGGTCGAATCCCGGCGAAGATCCCTTCCTCGCGCGCGAGCCGGTCGAATCATCTCGGTCGCATCGTCGTCCTCGATCGGCTCGAGGTGGTCGACCTTCTCGGGGTCCCAGGTAGGTCGCGATGCCGGTCCAGCCCTGGATCAGGAACGGGCCCCTGGGCGCCGGTGATCGCGGCCGACCTGCCGGTTCGTCGCCTGGATGAACGCGCCGTGAGGCCTGAGCGCCTCGGACGCCGATCAGCGAGCTCGCGGCGCCCATGCCCTGGCAGAACCCGGTCACCCGCCCCTCGGTCTGCTCCCGATCTCGCGGCCGACCCCGTCGCGGTAATCCGGCACGATGTAGGGATTGCTGAACTGGTCGGTCGCATAATCACCTGGCATCGCGGCGAGCTCGGCGGCGCGGGCGACCATGTTCTGAATATCTTTCGCGGTCACCTTCGGCCGCCCCTCGTTCGACCCGAACGACGTCGATCTCCGCCCCGACCGCCGCGTCAGCTTGAATCACTCCTCGGTGAAGCAGTCGGCCATCACGATCAGCGCGCGATAGCCCTTCGCGCCGCACGCGAGCGCGAGCGCGGCCCGGTACTCCCACCCGTGTACTCGACGACGGTGTAACAGGGCGCGAGTAGCCCGGCTCGCTCAGCGCCCTCGACCATCGCGAGCGCCATCCGATCCTTCATCGACCCCGTCGAGTTCCCGAACTCCAGCTTCAGCCACAGCTTGACCCCATTCGCCGGCGAGCAGCGACGCACACGGACAAGCGGCGAGTTTTCGATTGCCTCGAGGATCAACTCCGACCCCGGCGATCATACGGCGTGCGCACACAGAAGAGACAACGCGGGCCGCGGGCGCAAACCCGCATGGCTACGCGGAAAGCGCCTAGCGGAGCGGCCCCGGAGTCGAACCGAGCAAGCCGTGGGTTGCACGACCGGGCCGGTTTTGAAGACCGGCTGGGCCACCGGGCCCGTGCCGCTCCGCGCCCAGCGTATCCCCGCGACACGCCTCCGAGCGGCGGCCCGCGGTTGTAAGCGTCGTGTGAATCCGCTCAAAACGGGTTTTCGGGTGCGCCGAGTGCGGTGAGAAGAGCGGCATGACAACCTCGTCCGAGGGAGGACTGACGATGAGACGAACCACAAGGATGTTCTTGCTCGCGCTCGGCGGGGCGCTGCTCGTCCTCGCTGCGATCGCGGGCCGCGCCGAGGTCGGCGATGCCGCGCCGCAGGTGCCGCCGAGCAACCAAGCGCCGCCGACGATCTCCGGCACGGCCCAGGAGGGAAGCACGCTGACCGCGAGCGAGGGCCGCTGGGCCGGGACCGCGCCGTTCACGTTCGCGTTCCAGTGGCGGCGCTGTGACGCCGACGGCGGCAGCTGCTCGAACATCGGCGGTGCGACCGAGCGGACCTACGCGCTCAAGCAGCCCGATGTCGACAACACGATCCGCGTGACGTGGCGGCCAGGAACAACGACGGCACCGCCACGTCCACGTCGGTCCCGACCGCGGTCGTCCGGGACGCGCCCGCCCCGCCGCCGACCGGCGGCTGCAACGGCAACGCGCCGCTCCAGATCGCGGGCATCTCGCTGCCCGACCGGTTGCAGCTCGACGGCCAGTCGATCAACCCGACCGTCGTCGGCCGCTCGACGCAGAGCATCACGCTGCGGTTCCATGTCTCCTGCAAGGGCAAGGCCGTGCAGGGCGCGATCGTCTACGCCACGGCCGTCCCGTTCAACCAGTTCACCGTCCCGGCCGAGCAGCCCACCGGCGCGGACGGCTGGGCGCAGCTGACACTGACCCAGCTGAGCGGCTTCCCTGCGGCGACCCAGCAGCAGCTCCTGACGGTGTTCGCCCGGGCCCGCAAGTCCGGCGAGGACCCGCTCGGCGGCATCTCGACCCGCCGGCTCGTCTCGTTCCCGGTCGACCTGCGGCGCTAGACGCGACCGGACTCGTGGGGGGATCCTCGGATCCCCCCACGACCCTTTCGCGGCGTGCGAAGATCGCCGCGATGGCGCATCTCCGCCTGATCGACGTCGACGAGGCGACCGGACTCCTGAAAGAGGAGTACGAGGCCGCGGTCGAGCGGGCCGGCAAGGTCTTCAACATCGTCAAGGCGATGAGCCTGCGGCCGGGCGTGCTCGAGCGCTCGATGGCGCTCTACCGGGAGATCATGTTCGGGCCGTGCGGGCTCACGCGGCAGGAGCGCGAGCTGCTCGCCGTCGTCGTCTCCCGGGCGAACGACTGCCACTACTGAATCCGTGCCCATGCAGACGACCTCCGTGCCGAGGGCGCAGACGACGAGCTCGCGCGACACGCAGCGCACGACTACCGCCGCGCCGGGCTCCCGCCGCATGTCCACGCGCTCTGCGACTACGCGGTCAAGCTCACGCGTCACGCCCGCGTCCGTGAGCGCCGCGGACGCAGACGAGCTTGCGCGCGCACGGCTGGGACGACGCCGCGATCCACGACGCGATCCAGGTGATCGCCTACTTCAACTACATCAACCGCGTCGCCGACGGCGTCGGCGTCGGTCCCGAGCCCGAGTGGCCGGAGGAAGGGAGCTGAGCATGGCCGGCTTCACGATCAAGCACGTCGACGAGTTCGAGCGGCCGTTCCCGAAGTGGGCGCTGGCGCGGCGCTCGCTCGACCTGCAGTCGTTCGGGATGAACGTCGTCGAGCTGCCGCCGGGCGAGTCGATCCCGGAGCACACCGAGCTCGAGAGCGACCAGGAGGAGGTCTTCATCGTCCTCGAGGGCGAGGCGACGATGGTCATCGACGGCGAGGACCACCCGGCGCCGGCGGGCACGTTCACGCGGCTCGACCCGGCGCCGAGGCGTACCGTCGTGAACAGGAGCGACGCCGACGCAGTCGTGCTGATCGTCTCCGCTCCCCGGACGAGCGGCTACACGCCGCCGGACTGGGCCTAGCGATGCAGTCGCCTGTCCTCGTCGCCTGCGTCCAGGTCGAGCCGGTCATCCTCGACCGCTCCGCCACGCTCGACCGGCTCGCCGAGCGCACCGGCGAGGCGGCGCGCGAGGGCGCCGGGCTCGTCGTCTTCCCGGAGACGTTCGTCCCCGCCTATCCGACCTCCGCGTGGGCGAAGGCGCTCGCGGGCTGGGCCGAGCCCGGGGCGACGGAGGCGTTCGCGCTCCTCCACCGGGAGTCGCTCGCGGTGCCGGGCCCGGATGCGGACCGGCTCGCCGAGACGGCGCGCGAGCACGGGGTCTGGCTCGTCGTCGGCGTCAACGAGCTCGATCCCGAGCGGCCCGGCACGCTCTACAACTCGCTCCTCACCTATTCGCCCGAGGGCGAGCTGGCGCTGCATCACCGCAAGCTCGTGCCGACGAACCACGAGCGGCTCGTCTGGGGCCAGGGCGACGGGCGCGGCCTCCGCGCGATCGAGACGCCGCTCGGCCGGATCGGCGGGCTGATCTGCTGGGAGAACTACATGCCGCTGGCGCGCTTCGCGCTGTACGAGTCGGGGGTCGAGATCTACATCGCCTCGACCGCCGACGACGGCGACTCCTGGCAGGCGACCCTGCAGCACATCGCGCTCGAGTCGCGCGCGTTCGTGATCGCGCCGTGCCACTTCCAGCGGGCCGGCTCGTACCCTGCCGACTTCCCGCTGCAGCGGCTGCTCGAGGGCCGCGACGTGCTCGGCCGCGGCGGCTCGGCGATCCTCGCGCCGGACGGCGCCTATCTCGCGGGCCCGCTCTACGGCGAGGAGGGGATCCTCTACGCGGAGCTCGATCCAGCGCGGCTCGCGGCCGCCCGCCAGCGGTTCGACCCGGCCGGCCACTACCACCGGCCGGACGTGCTGCAGCTGAGCGTGACCCCCTTGTAAGACGCTCAGCCCCTCACTACCCTGAGAGGTCACAACCGATCTGCGGCGAATGAGGTGGACGAATGCCCACGGCGACCGCGAGCGGTTCGATAGTCGACACGAACGGGAACGGCCACGTCTCCTTCTCGGAGCTCGTGCGCGCGCACCACGAGTGGGACGCCGGCGGAGCCCACGCCGCCGACGCCGACATCGAGCGCCGCTATCGCGAGCTGCTCGCGACCTTCGAGGCCGGCGCCGGCGAGATCGTCGACGCCTACTGGTGCCGCCGGGTCGCCTCCGCAGTCGCCCTCACGCGTCGCGAGCGCCAGCTCCGCAGCCTCGTCCGCAGGCGCCGCAGGAAGCTCGAGTACCGGCTGCATCGCGTCTCGGACTGGGTCACCGAGGACACGCACGAGATCGCCGACCTCCTGCACGACTGCGACATCCTCGCGATCAAGGCCGCGAACGGGCTCGAGAGCGTCCCGCGTGCGGTCGTGATGCAGTGGCTGCTCCTTGTCGAGTCCCACCTGCTCGGCTTCATCGAGCGCGCGGGCGAGGACCCGGCCCGACCCCAAGGAGGTGAGGCGGTTCGCCGCCGCCGAGCGCGCCGAGCTGGAGCGGATCGAGGACTACTACTTCCGGGCCGGCGAGAAGCGCGCGATGATGCGCTACGTCGCGGGGATGCTCGGCCTCGGCATGGTCTTCCTGTTCGTGAACGCTCGTCGGCACGGCCGTCATCCTCGCGCTCTTCGGCGCGCTCGACCTCGAGTCGGCGTCGGTGCGTGAGTTCTACGCCTCTGCGGCAGCAGGAGGGTTCGGCGCCGTGATCAGCGCCCTGATGCGCATGAGCGGCCGCGGCAGCTTCGCCATCGACCACGAGATGACCAAGCTCGAGGTGACGCTCGTCGGCGCCTACCGGCCGCTGATCGGCTCGGTCTCCGGGATCGTCGTCTACTTCCTGACTGAAGACGCCGCTCATCCCGCTCGAGGAGAGCGCGCTGACGCTGCCGCTCTTCGTCGTCGTCGCCTTCCTCGCGGGGTTCAGCGAGCGCTGGACCCGGATGGTGCTCGACGGCGCGATGCGGACGATCGGCGGCGACCAAGAGGAGCGCAAGGAGCAGGTCGAGGCTCCGGCCGCGACGGCCTAGGACGGTCTGGCGGCGCCGCGCCGGAGCACGCGCGCGTCACCGACGCGGCGGGTGACACCGTCGGCGTCGAGCCGCTCGAGCAGCAGCTGCGCGTCCCGGCGGCCGCAGCCGGCGAGGTCGCGGAAGCGCGCGAGCGCGATCCGGCCGGAGCGCGTGCACTCCTCGACGACGAGTGCGCGGGCCCGCTCGTAGACCGCCGCAGAGACCGCGTACCCGTCACCGAGACGGACGAGCCGACCCTCGCGCTCCAGAAAGCGCGCGAGCTCCGCGTCCGCGACCTTGACCGTGCCGGGTGCAGCCGCCGCGAGCTCGGCCTCGAGCGCCGCCGCCTCGCCCGCCCGCTCGCCGAGCGCCGGCTCCGCGCCCGGGCGGTACAGCTTCGACCCGCGGCGGACGAAGGGGAGCCGCGCGATCACGTCGCGAGCCCAGGGGCCGGCGGGTGCGGTCACGCCCGGGTCGAGCGGGTCGGCCGCCTCGATCCCGCGCTCGAGCTCCGCGCGCAGCTCGGCGAGCCAGTCGTCGGACCAGCGCCATTCGCCGTCGACGAGAACCGGCGCGTGCACGGTCTCCTCGCCCCGCGCGGCCCGCTCGAACCTGGCCGCGTCGGCATGACGCGGCGGCGCCGGGTCGACCACGGTTCCACCGCCGACCGTCGTCGCACCGCGGAGGACGACACGGTCGCCGCGGGCGGCGACGACCGGCGCCGCGAGGCGCAGCTGGGCGTGGTCTCCCCGCCGAGCGACCCGCGCCGGCACCGAGGAGGTGCCGTGGTGGACGTGCAGGCGGGTGCCGTCGGGTACCGGCTCGAGCTCCTCGAGTCTCACGTCGAGCCGATAGCTCGGCCGGAGCACACCGGGCGCGAGCAAGACGTCGCCACGCCTGAGCTCCGTGCGCTCGACGCCGGGCAGTGCGAGCGCGACTCGCTGGCCGGCGTCGGCCCGCTCGACCGGCCGGTCGTGCACCTGGACGCTGCGCACGCGAACCTCGCGGCCGGACGGCTCCGCCCGGAGCGTGTCGCCGGCGCCGACGGAGCCCGACCAGAGCGTGCCGGTCGCGACCGTCCCGATCCCGCGCAACGAGAAGACGCGGTCGACGTAGAGACGGGCGGGGTCGTCGACATTGTGTTTCTGAAACACAAGGTCCGCCGCGCGCGCGAGGGCGGCGCGAAGGTCGTCCAGGCCCTGCCCGGTCTTCGCGCTCACGGTCACGATCGTCGGCCTCCGGGACGAGCTCGCGAGCCTCCTCGACCGCGAGCTCGAGCGTCTCCGCGTCGACCGCGTCGGCCTTCGTCACCGCGACGACGCCCCGTTCGATCCCGAGCAGTCGGAGGATCGCGAGGTGCTCGTACGTCTGCGGCCGCGCCCCCTCCCCCGCGTCGACGACGAGCAGGAAGAGGTCGATCCCGGTCGCGCCGGCGACCATGTTGCGCACGAAGCGCTCGTGCCCGGGCACGTCGATCAGCGAGAGCCGGCGCCCGTCCGGGAGGTCGAGCGGCGCGTAACCGAGGTCGATCGAGATCCCGCGCTCGCGCTCCTCGGGCAGCCGGTCCGTGTCCTTGCCGGTCAGGGCCCGGACGAGCCAGGTCTTGCCGTGGTCGATGTGCCCGGCGGTGCCGACGGTGAGAGGCATGCGCTAGGGCAAGGGCAGCTCGACCGCATCCCGGTCGATGCTCTCGCGGGCGGGAGAGGTCGCATGTTCCGCAGGCGTACGGAACTGCGGTCCGAGCTGGCGCCCCGACTCGAGATAGAGCGGGTACGTCGCGTCGACGAGCTCCTCACGGAGCCTTGCGTCGAGCGGCTCGCGGACGAGCACGAGCAGGTCGAGGTCGGAGCGGATCGGCATGCCCGGCCACCAGCGCTCGCCGCGCGCGACGGAGCCGAAGACGCGGACGGAGACGAGGTCGTCGCCGAGCCGCTTGCGCAGCAGCGCGACGTATCTGTCGAGCGTTCCGCGCTCCGTCTCGGTCAGGACCTCGAGAGCAGCGCTCACGAGCGGCAGGCGTCCACGGCCGCGGCGACCTCCTCAGCCTCGGCGTCGGTGAGGGTGCGGCAGTCGAGCAGCGTCCGCCCGTCGCGGACGACGGCGATCACGGGCGGATCATGCGAGCGGAGGGCCGCGGCGAGGCCTTCCTCCACCGCGCACGCGTGGCTCGGCAGCTCCGCGAGCGGGAGGGCGCCGCCGCCCACCCGGGCGACCGTCTCCTCTACCACGCCGCCGGTGGCCGCGGCGAGCCGCTCGGCGCGGGCCCGCACGGCGTGCGCAGGCTCGCGCAGCATCCGCAGCACCGGGACCTCCTCGGGCCGGTCGAGGTAGAGCACGAGTGTGCCCTCGAGCGCGGCGATCGTCAGCTTGTCGGGACGGAGCGCACGTTGGAGCGGATGGCGCCTCAGCTTCTCGATCAGGTCGGCCCGGCCGGCGACGATCCCGGCCTGCGGGCCGCCGAGGAGCTTGTCGCCCGAGAAGCAGACGAGGTCGGCGCCCGCGGCGAGCGCGGCGGCGGGGGTCGGCTCGCCCTCGACCTCGACGAGCGCGCCCGACCCGAGGTCGTCGACGAGCGGCAGCTCGTGCCGGCGCGCGATCCCGGCCAGCTCCGCAGGTGTCGGCTGCTCCGCGAAGCCGACGACGCGGAAGTTCGACTGGTGGACACGCAGAAGCAGCGCCGTATCCGCTCCGATCGCCCGCTCGTAGTCCGCGGCCCGGGTGCGATTCGTCGTTCCGACCTCCACGAGGCGGGCGCCCGAGCGCGCGAGCACGTCCGGGATCCGGAAGCCGTCGCCGATCTCGATCAGCTCGCCGCGCGAGACGACCACCTCACGACCCTCGGCGAGTGCGGCGAGCACGAGCAGGATCGCGGCGGCGTTGTTGTTGACGACGATGGCCGCCTCGGCCCCCGTGAGCCGGCGCAGGAGCGGCGCGAGGTGATCCTGCCGTGAGCCCCGCGAGCCGCTCGAGAGGTCGTACTCGAGGTTGGAGTATCCCGCCGCCTCCCGCACCCGCGCCAGCGCGCTTTCGGCCAACGGCGCGCGGCCGAGGTTCGTGTGCACGAGCACCCCGGTCGCGTTGAGGACACGGCGCAAGGCCGGCCGGCGCGCCGCCGCCAGCTCCTCGGCGAGGCGCAGGCTCAGATCGCCGGGATCGGCGCCGGCGCGAATCTCCTCGCGCGCACGTTCGAGCACCGTCCGCGCCGCGCCGACCGCGAGCGGGTCGTCGACGGAGCGGGCGAGCTCGTCCACCGAGGGCAGATCTCTCAGCCTCACGGGGACGAGTGTACGGGCGGTTTGGCCGCCGGAGCAGGTACTTTCCCCGTGTGAGACGACTCGGGGTCATCGCCGCCGCGACCCTGGCAGGCCTCGCGGGCGCCGGAGCGGCGGCGGTCGCCGTCCGCGACGCCGTCTACTGGGAGCGCCCGCTCCCGGGCGTCGAGGTCCGCCAGGTTGCGCTCTCGAAGCCGATCGAGGTCCGAGTCGGCGACGACTTCTACAACGTCGAGCCACGCCAGGTCTTCCGCATCGACCAGGCAGCCACGGCGCTCGCCGCTCGCGAGCGCGGCCATGACTCCTTCCGTACGCGCGTGCGTGCGCTCGCCGATCCCTCGCCGCCGGCGCTGCCGGTCGACCCGGTGCTCGTGCCCGCCGGCCGGATCGGCGGGTTGCTGACGAGACTCGAACTGGAGCTGCCCGATCCGCAGCGGGCGCGGGTCTCGATCGACGGCGTCGTGCCGTCCCGTCCCGGAGACCGGATCGACCGCGAGGCGTTCGTCGCCGCACTCGAGCAGGCCGTCCTCCGCGGCGACCGTAAGCTCGAGGCGCCGCTCCACCACGTCGAGCCGGCGTTGACGACCGCGATCGCCGAGACGGCGCTGGCCGAGGCGCGCGAGCTCGTCTCTGCCCCGGTCACGCTCGCCTTCAAGGGCGAGGACGTCGGCTCGCTCTCGCCGGCTCGCCTCGCCCGGCTCATCCGCTTCCATGCCGCCGACGACGGCTTCAAGGTCTTCTTCGACCGCGAGCAGCTCGCGAAGGCCGTCGAGCCGACGCTCGACCGCTGGCGAGCCCGCGCCGTGAACGCCCGCTTCCTCGTCGAGGGCCAGAGCGTCCGCGTCCTGCCGTCGAGGCCCGGCCTCGCCGTCGACGCCGCCTGGGTCGCCGACTCGGTCGCCGGAGCCGCGGCGTCCTCGATCCGGCGGGCAAACCTGAAGCTGAAGCACGTGCGCGCCGAACTGACCACGGCCGAGGCGCAGAAGCTCGGCATCCGCGAGCAGATCTCGACCTTCACGACCGACATGGGCACGTCCTCGTCGAATCGGATCCACAACGTGCACCTGATGGCCGACTACGTCGACGGCACGATCATCAAGCCCGGCGAGACCTTCTCGTTCAACGACTCGGTCGGGCCGCGCACGGTCGAGCGCGGCTTCCGCGAGGGCCAGATGATCATCGGCTCGCTGCTTCTGCCCTCGATCGGCGGCGGCGTCTGCCAGACCGCGACGACGCTGTTCAACAACGCGTTCGAGCTCGGACTGCCGATTCTCGAGCGGTACAACCACAGCTTCTACATCTCGCACTACCCGATGGGCCGTGACGCCACCGTGTCCTGGGGCGGGCCCGACTTCTCCTTCAAGAACGACCTGAAGACCGGGCTCATGATCAAGACGAGCTACACCGACTCCACGCTGACGTTCAGCTTCTACGGCACCGACCCGCAACGCCGGATCGTCTCGACGACGGGGCCGCAGGTGAACTGGCGCCAGCCGAAGACGACCTACGCGCTCGACCCGTACGCACCGGCCGGGTCGGTGCGGACGGTGGCCGGCTCGAACCAGCAGGGCTTCGACGTCACCGTCAGCCGACGGATCTACGAGCGCGGCAAGCTCCTGCGCACCGATGCGTTCACGAGCGCCTACATCGCCGTCGGGCCGACGCGGATCTACGGCCCGGGGAGCTCGATCCCCGGCCCGTACTTCGTGCTGCCGCGCGTCTAGCGGCTACTGCGCATCGGCTTTGCGCAGCGCGGCCGGGGAGCCGACCTCGTTCCGCTCCTCGTAGCCCTCGACGATCAGCCGCACGGCCTCGGCGGGGTCGTCCGTGACGTGCAGGAGCTCGATGTCCTCAGGGGAGATCATCCCGTCCGCAAGCGCCTCCTCGCGCACCCATTCGAGCAGCTCCGCCCAGTAGTCCGAGCCGACGAGGACGACGGGGAAGTTGAGCACCTTGCCGGTCTGGATCAGGGTCAGCGACTCGAACAGCTCGTCGAGCGTGCCGAACCCGCCCGGGAAGATGACGAACCCCTCCGCCGCCTTCACGAACATCGTCTTGCGGGCGTAGAAATGCTTGAAGGTCATCGCGATGTCGCAGTAGGGGTTGATCCCCTGCTCGTGCGGGAGCGCGATGTTGAAGCCGACCGAGAGGCCGCCGCCCTCCTTGCAGCCGCGGTTCGCGGCCTCCATCACACCCGGCCCGCCGCCGGTGACGACCGCGAAGCCGTTCTCGGCGAAGCGCCGCCCGGTCTCGCGCGCCAACCGGTACGGCTCGCTGTCCTCCCCGACCCGGGCCGAGCCGAAGATCGAGACGGCCGGCCGGTCGATTTCGAGCACCTTCTGGAAGCCGCCGAGGAACTCGCTCGCGATGATCGCGACGTCGTTCTGCAGGTCCTCGTGGGCCCGCTCGAGGATGCGCCGGTCGTCATGGGCCATCTGGCCGCCACTAGATGTCGCGCTCGACGAACGTCGCGCTCATCCCGAGCGTCAAGAGCGCGGCGAGCACGATGTACGAGATCCCCGTCACCCAGCGCTGGGTCGGCGTGACGCGGTAGTAGGCCTCGGCCTGCGGGGCGTGCCGGTGCTGCCAGCGGCGCCAGGACTCGAGCCCGCCGAGCACGAGGATCAGGATCAGGATCGGGTTCGGCGCCGCGATCGTGAGCACGAGCAGCAAGACCAGTCCGACGACCCAGAGCGCCGGGTGGATGGCCGCGACGATCCGGCCGCCGTCGAGCGGCGAGATCGGGGCGAGGTTGAACAGGTTGAGGAAGAAGCCCGTGAAGGCGAGCGCGATCAGCAGGTCGGACCCGGCCGCCTCGCCGAGCCACCAGACCGCCGCCGCCCCGAGCCCGCCGACGATCGGCCCCGCGATCGCGACCTTGGCCTCGTTCCACGCGTTGTCCGGCAGCTCCTTCAGCACGATCAGCGCACCGAGGAAGGGGATGAACATCGGCGCCGAGACGGGCAGCCCCTGCCGCTTCGCCTCGATGACGTGCCCGAGCTCGTGGACGAGCAGGAGCAGGGTGAAGCCGACCGCGAACTTCCAGCCCCACAGGAGCGCGTACGCCCCGATCGAGACGAGCATCGACCCCGCGACCGTGAAGAGCTTGAACTTGAAGATCGCGACGAAGATGAACTTCAGCTTCCAGATCGCGAAGATGACGGCCGCGATCGGCGCCCAGAGCTTGCGCAGGACGTCCCCGAACGTGAGCGGCTTCTTGACCGGGGAGTACTGGTATTCCGGGCTCGACCTCGCGGGGCTGCTCGCGCTTCGCGGGGCTGCTCGAGCTCGCGGGGCGAGTAGGGGTCGTAGCTCACGCGACCAGGGTACTCACGACCCCTGGCCGATCCACTCTTCGCCGCCCTCGTAGACCTCTTTCTTCCAGAGCGGCACGGTGTGCTTCAGGGTGTCGATCGCCTCCTGGCACGCAGTCAGCGCGGCGGCGCGGTGCGGCGACGAGATCGCGATCACGACGCTCGGCTCGCCGATCTCGACCCGGCCGACGCGGTGGTGGATCGCGACGGCGGCGAGCGGGTGGCGGCCGGAGAGCTCGCGGGCGAGGTCGGCCATCGTCTCCTCGGCCATGCCCTCGTAGGCCTCGTACTCGAGGTAGAGGACGTCGCGGTCGCGCGAGCGGTTGCGCACCGTGCCGAGGAAGGTCGCGATCGCGCCGGCCTCGTCGCGGGCCACCTCGCGCACGGCGGCGTCGAGCGAGAGCGGCTCGGCGGTCAGCTTGAAGTCGCCGCCCGAGACGGGCGGGATCAGCGCGACCTCGTCCCCGGCCGCGAGCGCCGCGTCCGCGTCCGCGTAGCGCTTGTTCACGGCGTAGAGGAGGCCGGCCGGCTCGGCGCCGAGCCCGAGCGCCGGCCAGACGTCGCCGACCCGTGCGCCGTCGGCGAGCTCGAGCTCGCGCGCGCCCGTGCCGGCCTGCTCGCGCAGCCCGGCGAAGAGTCTGATCCTGCACCTGCACGGTCGGAGCGTAGCCGCGAGAGGCGACCTTGCCTCACCCGGGAGTGCCGTGTTACGTATGCCGCGTGGCCGTCACCGCGCCGCCTCGGACGTCGCTGAACGACCGGGTCTACGAGACCCTGAAGCTCCAGCTCGTCCGCCGGGAGCTCGGGCCCGGCGAGAAGGTGAGCCTGCACGAGCTTGCCGCCTCGCTCGGCGTCTCGCGCAGCCCGGTGCACCACGCGCTGACCCGGCTCGTCGCCGAGGGCCTGCTGAGCGTGAAGTCGCGGCGCGGCTACTACGTGACGCCGCTGACCGAGGCGACGATCGCGGAGGGCTACGACGTCCGGCTCGCGCTCGAGCTCCAGGCGGCCGAGACGGCGGTCGGGCGGGTCGGTCGCGACGAGCTGCGCCGGTTCCGCGAGCTGCATCGCGAGACGGCCGCGGCTGTCTCGCACGCCGAGTGGGACGCGGCGAACGCCGCCTTCCACGAGTACCAGGTCGACCTGGCCGGCAACTCCCTGCTCTCGCGCTTCTACCGCGACCTGTCGGTGAACCTGATGATGCAGGTGATCCGCGGCGGCAAGCTCGAGGGCGGCTCGTACCTGCCGACCGAGCACGGCGCGATCGTCGACGCGTACGAGGCCGGCGACCTCGAGGCCGCCCGCGCCGCGATCCGCGCGCACATCGCCACCGGCCGCCGGATCGCGCTGGAGGCGATCGAGGGCAACGGCGGCGTGCTCTGAGCCCGCCCGGCTCGTTGACAACGCGCGGAGCACAGCCGTCCGGCCCGCGCTGCTAGCGGCGAGGATGGCTTGCGTCGGACAACCAGCCCCGAGCACGCGGTCGCTCGTGGCCGCGCGAGCATCCGAGTCGTGGCCCGCACGGAAGACGCGCGCGAGACCGACTCCGGGATCGAGATCGAGCCGGTCTACGGGGAGGGCGAGCAGCCCGGCGAGTTCCCCTACACCCGCGGCCCGTATCCGGACATGTACCGCGGCCGGCCGTGGACGATCCGGCAGTACGCGGGCTTCGGCTCCGCGGAGGAGACGAACGCGCGCTTCCGCTATCTGCTCGAGCGGGGCCAGACGGGGCTCTCCGTCGCCTTCGACCTGCCGACCCAGCTCGGCTACGACTCGGACGACCCGCACGCGCTCGGCGAGGTCGGCCGCACCGGCGTCGCGATCGACTCGATCGAGGACATGCGCCTCCTGCTCGACGGGATCCCGCTCGGCGAGGTCTCCACGTCGATGACGATCAACGCGCCGGCCTCGCTCCTGCTCCTCCTCTACGAGCTCGTCGCCGAGGAGCAGGGCGTCCCCGGCTCGGCTCTCCGCGGCACCGTCCAGAACGACATCCTCAAGGAGTACATCGCCCGCGGGAACTACATCTATCCGCCGCGGCCGTCGATGCGGCTGACCACCGACCTCTTCGCCTACGCGGCCGAGCGGATCCCGAAGTGGAACACGATCTCGATCTCCGGCTACCACATCCGCGAGGCCGGCTCGACCGCGGTGCAGGAGCTCGCCTTCACGCTGGCGAACGGGATCGCCTACGCGGAGGCGGCCGTCGCCGCGGGCCTCTCGCCCGACGAGTTCGGCGAGCGCCTCTCCTTCTTCTTCAACGCGCACAACCACTTCTTCCAGGAGGTGGCGAAGTTCCGCGCCGCGCGCCGGCTGTGGGCGACGATCATGCGCGACCGTTTCGGCGCGACGAACCCGAAGGCGCTCGCCCTCCGCTTCCACGCCCAGACCGGCGGCTCGACGCTCACCGCGCAGCAGCCCGAGAGCAACATCGTCCGCGTCGCGGTGCAGGCGCTCTCCGCGGTCGCCGGCGGCGCGCAGAGCCTGCACACGAACGCCTTCGACGAGGCGCTCGCGCTCCCGACCGAGCGCTCGGCCAGGATCGCCCTGCGCACGCAGCAGATCCTCGCCGCCGAGGCGGGAGCGACCGACACCGCCGACCCGCTCGGCGGCTCCTACTTCATCGAAGCGCTCACGGACGAGCTCGAGGAGCACGCGCGCGAGCTGATCGAGCGGATCGACGAGCTCGGCGGCGCCGTCGCCGCGATCGAGCAGGGCTTCGTCCAGCGGGAGATCGAGGAGGCGGCCTTCCGCTGGAACGAGCAGGTCGAGTCCGGCGAGCGCGTCATCGTCGGCGTGAACCGGTTCTCCGAGCACGAGGAGGAGACGGTCGAGCTGCACCGGCTCGACCCCGAGATCGAGCGGCGCCAGCTCGAGCGGACGGCGCGGGTGCGCGCCGAGCGGAACGCGGAGGAAGCGGAGCGCGCGCTCGCGGAGGTGCGCCGGGTCGCGGCAGGCCCCGAGAACCTGCTCCCGCCGATGCGTGAGGCCCTTCGCGCCCGCGTGACGGTCGGCGAGATCTCGAACGCGCTCCGCGACGAGTTCGGCACCTACGACGCCTCGCGCGCATGAGCGCGGTCGAGCTCGTCCGGCGCCTGTACGAGGCCTACCAGGCCCGCGACTGGGAGACGGCCGCGACGTTCCTCCACGACGACGCGACCGTCGCGATGCCCGCGACGAGCGAGCGCCTGGACGGCCGCGACGGCGTGATCGGCTTCCAGCGCGCGTACCCGGAGCCGTGGGGCGACCTCTCGGTCCTCCGCGTGGTCGGAGACGAGGAGGTCGCCGCCGCCGAGATCGAGGTGGTCGCTGCAGACGACACCTTCCGGATGGCCGCCTTCTGGCGCGCGCGAAGACGGGCTGTTGCGCGAGGGCGTCGAGTACTGGGTCACCGTCGGCGGCGAGGAGCCGCCGCCGGAGCGACAGTCCGCCCGGCCCGGCGAGTCGAGCTAGCGGACCGTCGACAGCGGCGGGCGAGCCCGCTCCCCGGCGAGGCCGAGCCGGTACGCCTCGGCGACGGCCTGGGCGCGGCTGTGGACGCCGAGCTTCGCCATCACGTGCTGGAGGTGGGTCGAGACGGTCTTGCGGCTGATCACGAGCCGCTCGGCGATCGCTTCGGCGGTGAGGCCGCCGGCGAGGAGACCGAGGACCTCGAGCTCGCGTCGCGAGAGGCCGTCGCGCGCCGCGGCATCCGATCTACGCCACGGGCGAGCCGGCCGCCCGGGTCAGCAGCCGGCGCAGGCGGACGAGGAGCTCGTCGGCGTTGACGGGCTTGACGAGGTAGTCGTCGGCGCCGATCAGGAGGCCGGCGACGCGGTCGTGCGGCGTGACCCGCGTCCCGGACACGAGCACGACCGGAAGGTCGTCGCCGAAGCGGTCACGCAGCTCACGGCACACCTCGAAGCCGTCGACGTCGGGGAGGTCGACCTCGAGCACGACCGCAGCGGGCCGCTCGACCCCCGCGGCCGCCAGGGCCTCTTCCCCCTCGACACACTCCCGGACCTGAAAGCCGGCCCGCAGCAGCGCCCTGCCGACGCGTGTTCGAACGTCGGGATCCTCGTCCACGATCAAGACTGCCCCGACCCTCTCCGCCACGCCGCTCCTTCCAACCCCCGCTTCAATTTGTAAACGGTTGCGGCGATGCGATTCAAGCCCGGCCTAGGGCCGATCGCCCACCACCGGGCCGTTTCGCGTAGGCCGAAAGATCGGGCAAATGCCTTCTGTGCAGCCGATTTCGACGGTCATAGGCTCGATGAGAAACGTTCAAACCGAGAAGGGGGCAAGTCCATGGCAGAACGAGTTCTCGGCCCGACAGGCAGCCGGCGGAGGCGCCGGTTCCTGTTCGTACCCATGTTGCTGGTCACAGCGGTCGCCCTGATGTTCGTGGCGGGCGCACAGGCCGTGCACGGCGAGGCGTTCCAACTCGACGGCGACGTGCTCGCGAGCACCACGACAACCGTCGGCGGCGTGACGCAGACCGTCGACTGGGACAGCCTGTTCGACGCGAACGGGAATGAGCTGCCGTCGCCGACCAATTTCGGAGAGACGACCTTCGACAAGGACTTCCTGAACAACGGCACCGATTTCATCACGAGCGACACGACCACGTTCGCGACCGGGAGCAAGGACACGCTGCCGATCGCGGACTGGCAGTGCAACTTCGACAACAACGTGAACAGCAAGATCGACGTGATGAACGCGTACGCGGTGGACGTACACCGATCCAGTGTCCGGCGACGAGTTCCTCTACTTCGGCCTGGAGCGGAACACCAACACCGGTACCGCTGACGTCGGCTTCTGGTTCCTCCAGAAGCCCGTTGCGTGCGCGTCGCTTGGCGGCGCCGCCGACTTCGTGGGAGAGCACACGGACGGCGACCTGTTGGTCGTGTCCGAGTTCACGGGAGGCGGAACCGTCAGCACGATCAACGTCTACCGCTGGAACGGCGACGACGCGACCGGCGAGCTGGGAGAGGACGCGGTCGCAAGCGGCGTCGATTGCCGCAACCCGTTGATCGATCCGAACGATGAGGCCTGCGGAGCAGCGAACAGGGTGGCGATCACGACGCCTTGGCTCACCGCGGCCAAGACGCTGAACCCCGAGGTCGGCCACTCGCTCCCGATCGCGCAGTTCTTCGAGGGCGGCGTGAACCTGACCCAGTCGGACCTCGGAGGGACGTGCTTCAACACGTTCATCGCCGACACGCGCTCCTCGGCGGAGCTGAACGCGACGCTGTTCGACTTCTCGCGTGGCCAGCTCGGCGACTGCGTGACGACGCTCGATGACGACGCCGGTCGACAACGCCGGCACTCCGATCCCCGCCGGCGGGCTCACGATCCCAGCCGATCCGGCCGACGCCGCGATTCTGGTCAAGGACCGGGCGGTTTTGGACGTCACGGGAGCCGACACGTTCACCGCGACGCTCACGTTCCACCTGTGCGGGCCGTTCCCCGCTGGGTCCTCGGACCTGTGCGGCACGGGCGGCGTGTTGGTCGACACGCAGAACATCACGACCGACGGGACGTTCACGTCCGCGGCGGCGACGGTCACGTCGGCAGGGCGGTATTGCTGGCGAGCCGACTTCTCAGGCGACGAAGATGCCGGCGTGCCAGCCAGGGAGTGACAGCCGAGCGTCCGAGTGCTTCATCGTGAATCCGCGGCAGCCGGCCTCACGACCCAGGCCGGAGCAGGGCCGGTCACCCTCGGCCAGCCGGTCACGGACACGGCCACACTGACCAACACCGCTCATGATCCCGGCACCGGCGGCCCGGCCGGCAGCACCGACGGGTCGATCAACCCGGCCACGCTGGGCGACGACGCGGACGGCACGATCACGTTCACGCTCTACAAGGACGATGCGTGCACGGTCCTGGCGACGGGCACCGGTACGAACCCGCAGACCGTCCCCGTGAGCGGCGACGGCACCTACGGGCCGGTCAGCTTCACGCCGGACGCACCCGGCACGTACCACTGGGTTGCCTCCTACAGCGGCGACCTGCCGAACACGCTCGCCTCGGGTCCGTCCGCATGCCTGGACGAGAACGAGGACGTCGTGGTCGTCGGCCAGTCGGCACTCGCGACGGCGCAGGACTGGCTGCCGAACGACACGGCCACGATCACCGGACCCACGAACCTGAACGGGACACTGACGTTCACCCTGTACACGGGTAGCAACTGCGCGGTGACTCGGGTGCACCGGTTCCCGAGCAGTCGTACAACTTCACGCTCACGAACGCGCCGTCGCCGGCGGTTCGGAGCACGACGAACACGCACGTTCAAGGTCACGACCGCGAACGCAAGGTCCTACTCGTGGCTCGTGCACTACGACGACACCACGCTGACCGATCCAGCCAGATCGGTGCGAGACGTCGACCGTCTCCATCACTGACTGATCGGAACGCGGAAAGGCGCGAACTGACGGAGAGGCCCCGGCGAAAGCCGGGGCCTCCGTCAGAGCCGAGTGCGCAGAGGGGCCCCGCACGCGGGGCCCCTCGTTGCTGCGGGATGTGTCTTGCGGTCGAACTACGCGTAGACGTGGAAGCTCAGCGTCGCGAGCGTCGTTTTCTTGCGCCTGTCCCGCTTCTGCAGGTAGGCCGTGCAGTCCGCGGCTCCGCCGGTCCACGCCGGCGTCGGGCCGAGGGTGAAGATCTGGCTCAGCGACGTCGGGAAGATGCCTTTCGAATACCGGTAGACGAGCGAGCCGTTCTGGGAGCACTCGAGGAGGACCCACGGGTAGGCCGTGGCGCTCGTGTAGACGTCGAACGTCACCTGCTGACCGTAGTGGAGCAACCCGTCCGTCGAGGGGGTCAAGGGCACCAGCTTGATCGTCCCGCTGGGAGCGCTGGGAGCCTGGCCCTTTCCTGCGACGGCCGCGGGCACGAGCACGAGGACGAGCGCGAGTGCGACGAGGGCGACGAGGGCAAGGCGACGCGGCGTTGTCCTGGTCACAATTGTGTTTACCTCCTGGGCGGCGTGAGGGCTTTGCTGCAATGCGAAGCCGGTAACGAGCTTGATCGTCTATTCGCGATCGAGACCCAATTCCCCACGCGAGGGATCGGCCACCCTAGCGCGTCATCCTGGAGGTTGCGTCGGTCGGACTCTTTTACCGGCAGGCGGGCGCCTGGATCGCTCCCGGAGCGTTCTAGGCGGACGCCCCCGAGTAGCGGCGCAGGCCGAAGCCCCACCACCAGCGCGTGAAGGCGAAGAGGGCGGCGGTGAAGGCGATCGCGAGCGCGACCGTCGACCAATCGAGCCGCGACGTGACCGCCTCGGCCGGGCACGGTGATCGCGAACGCGATCGGGACGAGGAACGTGACGCCGAAGCGCAGCCAGCCCGGGTAGATCGAGACCGGCCAGCGGCCGGTCTGGTACACGCCGTCGAAGAGCTCCATGATCTGCCACACGTCCACGATCCAGAACGCGAGCGTCGCGATCACGAGCCAGAAGCAGTAGATCGTGACTGCGCCGAGCGCGAGCAGCCCGAGGAACAGCAGTGCGTCGCCGACGCCGACGCCGTGCTCCAGCCCGGAGATCCCGTAGGCGAGCACCGCGCCGCCGGAGATGACGTCGACGGCGCGCCAGATCCGCACGTCGCGCACGCTGACGAGCACCTGGGAGTCCTCCGGCTTCGTCAGCGCGAAGTCGAGCTTGCCGTCGCGCACCTCCTCCATCAGCCGCTGCATGTTCGGCTGGATCGAGGTGCGGATCACGCCGCCGAGCAGGATCTGGATCCCCATCACGACGAGGAGCTCCGACTCGCTCCAGCCGTTCAGCTCCTCGGTGTGCGAGTAGACGAGCGCGAGCACGACGACCGCGGTTCCGACCGAGACGGCCGACTGCAGCAGCTGGATGAAGAAGTTCGCGCGGTACTGGAGCTCGTTCAGCGAGCCGAGCCGGAAGAAGAGCCAGCCGAGCTGGAAGGGTCTCAATTGCCCACCGCCGAGTAGCGGCGCACGGCGAAGCGCCAGACGAAGAGCGTCAGCCCCGTCAGGACGACGATCCAGAGCACCTGCATCGCGAGGCCGCCCAGCAGCTCCTCCCGCGAGAGGTCGCCGACGAGCGCCTCGATCGGGAAGTAGAACGACCACTTGAAGGGCAGCACGTTCGCGAGGTCCTCCGCCCAGTCCGGCATCAGCGGCAGCGGCACGAGCCGCCCGGACAGGAGCAGCTCGACCGCGATCGCAAGCTCGAAGAGAGCGCTCACGCGCGTCGTCCAGAAGGTCACCATGCCGAGGGTGGACATGAACATCGTCCGGATCAGGTACGCGCCCCAGATCGCGAGCGAGAAGACGCCGACCTCCAGCAGCGTCGGGTCGATCACCGGATCGAACGCGACCCACAACGCCGCCGCGATCGGCAGCCAGAACACGATCGTCACGACCTTCCAGCCGGCGAACCCGGCGATGTCGTCGTGGAGCGGATGCAGCGGCCGCAGCAGCGCCGCCGACAGCTCGCCCTCGCGGATCCGCCACTCCCACCCGTACGGCGTGAAGACGATGTTCATGTTCCGGACGAGCGTCCAGACGATGTAGTACGCCGCGAACTCGCCGGTCGTGATCCCCTGCACGGCGCCGCCCTGCTGCTCGGCGATCGTCGTCCAGACGACGAGGTAGACGATCGGCTCGGCGAGCATCCCGATCATCCACATGTACGAGGCGACGCGGTACTGGAAGTTCGTCTGGATCTGCGTGCGGCCCCGCGTCAGGTAGTAGTCGACGTACGAGCGGATGCGCCCCGCCTCCGCCTCGGCGGCGCTCACTGCTTCTCCTGTGCGAAGACCATCTCGATCACGTCCTCGATCGGCGGGTCCTCGACGGTCAGGTCGATGACCTCCTGCTCGGCGAGCAGCCGGGCGGTGACGCGGGCCGTCTCACCCCTCGCCACGCGCAGCTTGACCCGGCCCTCGTCCGCCTCGACGACCTCGCCGTAGCCGGAGAGGTCGGCGACGCCGTTCTCGAGCTCGACGTCGATCGTCTTCCAGGCCGCGAAGCGGTCGCCGAGCCGCGCGAGCGGGCCGTCGAAGAGGATCCGGCCGTGGTGGATGACGATCACGCGCCTGCAGAGAGCCTCGACGTCCGCCATGTAGTGGCTCGTCAGCAGGACGGTCGCTCCGTGCCGGCGGTTGTACTCGGCGATGAAGCCGCGGATCCGCTTCTGCATCGTGACGTCGAGCCCGATCGTCGGCTCGTCGAGGAAGAGCACCTGCGGCCTGTGCAGGAGCGAGCCGACGATCTCGACCTTCATCCGCTCGCCGAGCGAGAGGTTCCGCACCGGCTTGCGGACGAGGTCGCCGACGTCGAGCAGCTCGATCAGCTCGTCGCGCAGAGTGACGAAGTCGGGCCGCGGCAGCCGGTAGATGGCGCGGTTGAGCTCGTAGGAGTCGAGCGCGGGCAGATCCCACTGGAGCTGGTTGCGGTTCCCCATCACGAGCGTGATCCGGCGCAGGAACTCCCGCTCCCGTTTCGAGGGGACGTGGCCGAGCACGCGCGCGTCGCCGCGTGGTCGGGTAGAGGAGGCCCGAGAGCATCTTCAGCGTCGTCGTCTTGCCGGCGCCGTTCGGGCCGAGGAAGCCGACGATCTCGCCCTGGCCGATCTCGAACGAGATCGCGTCGACGGCCCGGACCTCGCGGTGCTTCCGCCGCAGGAGGCTGCGCATCGCCGCGCGCAGCCCGGCGTCCCGCTCGGGGACGAGGAACGTCTTGTTCAGCTCGTCGACGCGGACGGCGGGCTCCGACACACCCTGAACCTAGATGATGGCCCCCGTGCGGATCCTGCTCGTCTCGCAGATGTACCCGTCGGCTGCAGCGCCGGACTTCGGCGTCTTCGTGCAGGGCCTCGAGCGGGCGCTCGTCGAGCGCGGGCACGTGCTCGAGCGGGTCGTGCTCGACCGGCGCGGCGGCTCGAAGCTCCGGCACGCGCGGCTCGCCGCCCGGGCGGTCCGCGCGGCCGCGCCGCTTCCGGCCGGACGTCGTCTACGCCCACTTCCTCTTCCCCACCGGCCTCGGCGGGCTGCTCGCCGCCCGCGCAGCCCGCGCCCCGCTCGTCGTCACGGCCCACGGCCAGGACGTCGCGAACCTGACGCAGTACCCGTTCGTCCGTCCGCCGACCAGACTCGTCGTCCGCGGCGCGCGCCGCGGTGATCGCCGTCTCCGGATGGCTGCGGCGCGAGCTCGAGCGGGCCATCCCGGGCGCGGACGGCAAGGTCGAGGTCGTCGACTGCGGCGTCGACCTCGAGCGCTTCCAGCCCCTCGCGCGCACGGCCGGGCCTCGGCCCGCCTTCCTCTGCGTCGGCTCGCTGATCGAGCGGAAGAACGTCGTCCGGCTCGCCGATGCCTTCGCGAGGCTGGGCGACGGAACGCTCACGTTCGTCGGCGACGGCCCGCTCAGGGCGCAGCTCGAGGGTCGCAAGGGCGTCACGGTCACGGGCTACGTCCGCCATGACGACGTGCCCGGCTACCTCGCGGCCGCGGACGTGCTCTGCCAGCCGAGCCTCGTCGAGCCGTTCGGGCAGGCCGTGCTCGAGGCGCTCGCGTCGGCGCGCAGCGTCGTCGGCACGCGCGTCGGCGGGCAGCCCGAGTTCGTCCCGCTCGAGGCCGGCGTGCTCGTCGACCCCGAGGACGAGGACGCGCTCGTCGAGGCGCTACGCGAGACGGCGGCGCTGCCGGTCCCGAACGAGGCCGCCCGGACCGCGGCCGAGGCGCACGACGTCAGGCGTCAGGCGGCCCGGGTCGAGGCGATTCTCGAGCGAGCCGTTCGAGGTCGGCGAGCCTGAGCTCCACCAGCGGGCGCACCGAGTCCTCGAGCCCCGCCTCCCGCGCGGCCGCGAGCGCCTGCTCGTAGCTCTCGCGCGCCTTCTCCGGCGCGACACCCTGCTTCAGCCGGTTGTCGCCGGTCACGAGCAGCCGCTGGATCTTCGCCCGCGCCTCGTCCGTCGGCTCGCTCACGGCGAGAGCGTAACGGCTGATCGTCGTTGCTACCCTGGCGCCGTCGATGCTGCAGGTCTCAGCCGTCTTCCAGGTACTCGTCTCGGTCGCGCTGCTGGCGCTGATCCTGATGCACTCCGGCCGTGACACGGGCATGGGCGGCATGGGCTTCACGCCGGCCTCGCAGGGCGGCACGCACATCGTCGAGCGGAACCTGACGCGGCTGACCGTGGTCGTCGCGACGATCTTCTTCCTCAACAGCGTCCTGCTCTACCGGCTGCTCGTCGCCTGACGGACCGCGGCTACACTGTTTTCTCCCCGCGCTGGTGGCGGAATTGGTAGACGCGCCAGGTTGAGGGCCTGGTGGCCATTGCGGTCGTGGAGGTTCAAGTCCTCTCCAGCGCATGGAACGAGAAGGCGGGCCGCGTGCCCGCCTTTCGCGTTCCTTGACGCCGTCCGGAAGGATCTCTAGCCTTCAGAGCGAACACATGTTCGACACTTCCACCCCGGAGGCGCGATGCTCACGGCACGGCAACAGGAGATCTGGCAGTTCCTCGTCGGCTACGTCGACCGGCACGGCTATCCGCCCACCGTGCGCGAGATCGGCGAGGCGGTCGGCCTGGCCTCGCCCTCGACCGTGCACGCCCACCTCGCGAACCTGGAACGGGCCGGCCTGCTCCGGCGCGACCCGACGAAGCCACGCGCGCTCGACCTGATCGGCCACCGGCGCGAGTCGCGGGCCGACGAGCCCGCGCGCGAGACGGAGCAGCAGAAGCTGCCGCTGCTCGGCCAGATCGCGGCGGGCGGGCCGCTCCTCGCCGAGCAGAACGTCGAGGACGAGCTCGCGGTCCCGGAGCCGCTCGGCAGGAACGCCGACTTCCTCCTCCGGGTCAAGGGCGACTCGATGGTGAACGCGGGAATCCTCGACGGCGACATCCTCGTCGTGCAGCGCCGGCAGGACGCCCGCGACGGCGACATCGTCGTCGCCCTGGCCGGAGACGACGAGTCGGCCGACGAGGCGACGGTGAAGACCTTCTACCGCGAAGGCGGCCGCGTCCGGCTGCAGCCCGAGAACGACGCGCTCGAGCCGATCTACGCCGACCATGTCCAGATCCTCGGCCGCGTGACCGGGGTCTTCCGGACGCTCTGATGGGGGTCGCGTTCCTCAACCGCACGCTCGACCAGGAGCTGACCGCGCTCGTGCGCGGGGCGAGCCTCGAGTGCCTCGTCTGCGGCGAGTTCGTCCTGCACGCGCGCCGCGGCCTGATCGCCTGTCCCGAATGCGGCTCCTGCCTCGGCGACGGTCACGAGACCTCGCTCGCCCTCCCGGAAAGCGAACGCTCGACCGGATGAGGTTGCTCGCGGCGGCCGCGCTGGCCGCGGTCGCGCTCGCCGGCTGTGCCGGCGGCGAGGACGAGGCGTCGCCGAGGCGCCTCGCCGACAGAACTGCTCGCGCAGGCGGCCGACCGTCTGCGCGAGCAGGCCACGTTCTCGTTCGAGTCGACGTTCGTGCGCACCCGCGCCGACCGGCCCGACGACGAGGAGACCTTCATGGAGGCGGCCGGCGCCGTCGACCTCGAGCAGGCCCGCGGTCGCGCCACGGTCGAGCTCGACCTCGGCGCTGCCAGACTCTGGCTCCGAGCCGGGCCTCGACGACCCGGTCACGCTGCGCTGGAACCGGTCGCGCTTCGAAGCGGAGATCGGCGGCGAGGCCCGGCAGATGACACGGGATGACGCCCGCCAGAACGGCGGGCTGATCGGCCGCTATCCGGACGAGCCGGAGGCGCTCGTCGAGCTGCTCGAGCTCGGAACTGACGTTCGCGAGCTCGGTGACGATCACGTCGGCTTCACGGTCGACGCGCGTGCGGCGAGTCGAGCGGGAGCGCCCACGGCAGGCCCCGTCGACACGACCCTGCCGATGGAGGTCTGGGTCGGCGACGACGGCGAGCCACGCCGGATCGCGTATCGAATCGAACAGGCGGCGACCGCCGCGCTTCCGGCCCGCACGATCGTCGTGACGTACGAGCTCGCGGACCTCGGCGATCCCGTTTCCGGGCTAGAATTCCGTCGCAGGCCGGGTGACCGCGGGGGCCTCAATCCTCCGAGGAAAGTCGGAACCGCAGGGCAGAGTGCTGGGGAAACCCCAGGCGGCGAAAGCCGACGGAAAGTGGCACAGAAAGGAGACCGCCGACGGAGCGTCTCGCGAGGCTCCGTCGGTAAGGGTGAAACGGTGGGGTAAGAGCCCACCAGCGTCGTGGCGACACGGCGGCTCGCTAAACCCCACTCGGTGCAAGGTGAAGCAGATCCCGCTGACGCGGCCCGCCGAGGGATCGGGTACACCGCTCGAGCCGTGAGGCAACTCCCGGCCTAGAGAGATGGTCACCCAAGACAGAATCCGGCTTAGAGGCCTGCTAAGGAAAAGCCCTGCATTGCAGGGCTTTTCTATTCACGCCGCGAAGACGCGTGCATCACCCGTGCATCACAACATCGACGTTCGAGCATCGCCCCGGGCCCCGGACAAACCCAGCGTGGTCATCCACGATCAAAACAGTCAAGGCCACGCGGATATCGTCCCACGCCCGCAACGTGCCTACGAGGCCAACGCCGCACACACGGCGTCGAAGACGGACAGGTCGCCGTCGACGAAGGCGTCAACGAACGGCTGCTGCCCTGACCGGAATTCGAGCCTCCCGTCTGCCCCGACCACCTGGCGCCCGACGCTGCGCAGCACCTTCTTGCCCGTCTCCGGGTCGGTGTAGATGTTCTCGCCCACGGTGGTCTCGGTGGCCGAGCCGAAGTCGCCCGGCACGGCGAGCTCCGTCGTGATCTTGGTCGTCTGGGTGTAGGGGACCGTCGCGCCGGTGAGCGGATTGCTCCACCACGCCGGCGTCCAGCGCTCGAGGATGACCCGCCGCGTGAGGTTGCCGTCGGCGTCGTACCAGCGGGTCGCGTGCTGGTAGATCTCGCCCTGATCGTAGATCGTGAACGCGTCCGCGCCGACTGCCGCAGACGAGCTCCGGCTGCTCCTCGGACTCCTTCACGAGGTGGGTACTCCCCTCGCAGATGGTACCCTGCGCCCACCGCCTTGCACGTCAGGAACGACGGCGGAGGCGGATTGAGCTCGTCCGTCACCGGCTGGGCGGCCTGGACCGCCGGGACGAGCGCGAGGGCGCTGATCGCGCCGACGATGAGCGCTCGGAGAGTGAAGGTGAAGCGGAACATTGTGGCTCCTTCGGTCGGTTGTGCGGATAGCGACAGTGAACTTGCGGTCGCTTGGGTCATGCTCGTCCGCCGTTGTGTGCCATTGGAGCGATCCCAGGTTGCGTCGCTCGCCGACGACGACGTGGGCGGCGCGCAGGTCGCGGACGTGGGCTCGGGCCGGGCAGGCCCGAGGCAGCGCTCGCTGGCACGAGCTGCTCGGCGCGGAAGCGCTGCCAGGCGGTTCGTTCTCCCAGACGGCGATGATGCGGAAGCCCTCGTCGGTGGGCCGGCGACGTGCAGGATTTGCCCGGCCAGGGCGGACTCCCGAGGGCGGCCGCTGGTTGACCCGGTGACGCGCATCTCATCACTCATGCGGGACTCCTCCGACCGGTGGAACCCAGGGTGGGATCACGCATTTCGGGTCCTTGTAGGCGGGGAAGAGTCGGACCTGATGCGCGTGGAGCGCGAGCGCGTAGGGGTAGAGGTCTTCCGCCTGCGCCGCGGTCGCCCCCAGTCGCTGCGCCGCATCCTTGAAGTACACGATGGCCTGGCATTCGACCTTGCCCTCGTTGCGCCGGAAGCGCCAGCGGCGAAGGTGGAATGCCTCGTGCGTGAGCACGAGGGCACCGAGCGCCTGCTGCCAGAGCGGAACGTTCGCGGTGCCGACGTTGAGCGCGCCCTCGCAGACGCCGGGTCCCAAGACTGCGTACTCGTCGCGGATGTTCGTGTACGCCCACCCCACGGCGGAGGCAAAATCGCCGTCCCACTCGGCGCGTGAGGCGCAGCGAAGCTGCCCGACTCCAAGCGAGTAGGCGTTAGCGACCTGCGCCAACTTGGGCGGAGCCTCGTACGCACTCGCACCGGGCGCGAGCACGAGCACCATGAGAATTGCTAACTGGGGAAGACGCGGGCGGCACATCAGGTGAGGAACGATCGGATGCCGCGGCAAACGCAGCCTAAGCGCGCCGCAAACGCTGGAGTAAACGGCGACGAAATGCTCGCCTGACAGCGACCGCCGCCGTACGATTGAGCGACGAGTTCGCGATCGGGTCTCGACTTCCACATCCTCGGGCCGCTCGAGGCAAAACGAGGGGAGCATTCGCTTGCCCTCGGTAGCCCGAAGCAGCGCGCGCTGCTTGCTTTCCTTCTCCTGCACGCGAACGAGCTCGTTTCCCGCCACCGCCTGATCGAGGAGCTGTGGGGCGAGGCCGCGCCGGCGACCGTGAACGCCGCCCTGAACGTCTACCTGTCGAAGCTGCGGCGTCTGCTCGCGGACGGCGACGGCGACGAGCTGCTCGCGACCCAGGCGCCGGGCTACGTCCTCCGGGTTCCGGCTGAACGGCTCGACGCACGCCGGTTCGAAGCACTCCACGAGCAGGGCCGCGAGGCGCTCGCACTCGGCGACGCCCGAGCAGGCCGCCGCGAAACTGCGCGCCGCGCTCTCGCTCTGGCGCGGCCCGCCCCTCGCAGACCTCGCGTACGAGCCGTTCGCCCAGACGGAGATCGAGGCGGCTCGAGGAGCTCCGGCTCGCCGCGCTCGAGGACCGCATCGAAGCGGACCTGGCGCTCGGCCGTCACGACGCGCTGGTCGCCGAACTCGAAACCCTCGTCGCAGAACACCCCTACCGCGAGCGGCTGCAGGGTCAGCTGTTGCTCGCGCTCTACCGCTCCGGCCGGCAGGCCGAGGCACTCGATGCCTATCGCCGCGCTCGCCGAACGTTCGCCGACGAGCTCGGGATCGACCCCGGCCCAAGGCTGCAGGAGCTGCAGCGGTCGATCCTCCGCCACGACACCTCGCTCGAGGCGCCCGCTCCTCCGCCGCCTCCCACGGCTCTCGACCAGCCTCGAAAGCGTCGAACCGAACGCCACTCACGGCGGCGACGGAGGCTCGCGTTGGCCATCGGGCTCGTGGTCGTGCTCGCGATCGCTCCGGCATTGGTCGTCGCACTTCGAGATAGGTCGCCGACGGCGCAGTCGCCGGTCGCGCTCACCGGCGACTCCGTCGCCGTGATCGACCCCGCGACGACCTCAATCGTCGCCGAGGTCCCGGTCGGAGCGCGACCGAGCGGTATCGCCGCCGGCGGAGGCTCCATCTGGGTCGCCAATCGCGACGACAACACGCTTCTGCGAATCGACCCGCGCTCACGAAGGGTCGTCCGAACGATCGGGTTGGCGGTCGAGACCCGACAGGTCGCCATCGCCGCGCAGAGCGTCTGGGTCGTGAGTAGCGCGGGTGATGCCGTCCTCCGCGTCGATCCAGCCATCAACAAGGTCGTCGACACGGTTCGGCTGCGGCCAGAAAGCGTGGGTTGCTGCGAGCTTGATCTCGCGACCGGCGGCGGAGCGCTCTGGGTCTCTCATCGCGGCCGGCTCTCACGCATCGACACGGCGACGCATGTCGTCGAGACCCGTCGCGAGGCTGGCGTCTTCGCGATCGCTTACGGCCAGGGAGCTCTCTGGGTCATTACGGCTCTCAACCGCATCGAACGCATCGATCCGGACACGAACAGTGTCCTCGACAGCATCTCCCTTGAGCGCGTCGGCCGGACGGAAGCCGGCGGAGCAGCGATCGCTGTCGGTGCAGGCGCCGTCTGGAGCGCGACCTATCTCACCGGGACGTTGTGGAAGATCGACCCGGCCACCGGCCACTTCACTGGACGCGTCCGGCTCGGTCGCCCGGCGGTCGGCATCGCGTTCGGCGAAGGGGCCGTCTGGGTGCTGGGCAACGACGGGACGGTCTTGCGCGTCGACCCGAAGTCCGAACAGCTCGTCGGAACGATCAGGCTCGGCGTCTCTCTGGCTCAGGCGAATACCTGGGCACCCCTCGCCGTCGGCTACGGAGCCGTCTGGGTCCCGGTCACACGATGAACGTGGTGGATGGCCTGAGTGCTCGGCGTTCGCGCGAAGACCTCGTCGTGGGACTGGCGTGCGCGAACTACCGAGTCAAACCACTTGGGTGATCCAACTGATCCGGGTCGGTGTGCCGTTAGCGTTCCTGGCAACGGCAACAGGCCGTGCATCACCCGTGCATCACGAGCGCGCCGTTCGGCGCCTCTCCGCGGAATCGCGGTCGGGGTGAAACCGCATTGTTAAGCGGATTCTGGCGAGCGAATGGCTGGTGGGACGAAGAATCCGGCTTAGAGGCCTGCTAAGGAAAAGCCCTGCATTTGCAGGGCTTTTCTATTCATGGCCGGACGGGCGTGCATCACCCGTGCATCACGATATTGAGAGTCGAGCACTTCGGAGTGCCTGGAAGGCACAGCGTGATTGTGTCATGTGTGGTGAATGCGGTGCCTGATTCGGCAACTGCGGCGCCATAGCGGGGCGTGGCGGCTGGCCTGTCGACCGGCTGCTCGGCGGCGCACCGACTCCTGGCGCACAGACGCGCAACTTGAGATGCTACTCGTCCGGATGGGTGCACGTCACGGAACTCAACGGCAGCGACGACTGCCTCCACAGGAGGCGGCGGCGCACCGACTCCTGGCGCACAGACGCGCGACTTGAGATGCTCTCGTCCGGATGGGTGCACGTCACGTAACTCAACGGCAGCGACGACTGCCTCCACAGGAGGGAGCGGGATGAGAAGAATCACGTGGTGGCCGGCGCTTGCCGCGGTCGTGGCGGCGATGGCGATCCTGGCCGCGGGGTGCGGCGGCTCGGACGACGAGAGCGCGTCGACCACGGCAGCCACGAGCACCGCCGAGACCACCGAGTCCACCGCGGTCGGCGGATTCGAGGCGCCGACGGAAGCCGGCGACGTGAAGAAGGTGGCGTTCTTCGGCTTCTGGAAGTCCAACTCGTTCACGCAGGCCGTGGCCAAGGCCGTGCGGGCGGAGACCGAGAAGCTCGGCGCCCAGTTCGTCGACCTGACGGGACCGACCTACGACGGTGTCGCGCAGGTCAAGGCGATGCAGGATCAGACGGTCAAGGGCGACGCGCAGGTCTACGTCACCCTCGCCACCGACCCGGTCGGCGCGGGCTCGGCCGCCGCGGAGGCGACCGCCAAGGGAATCACGGTCGTAGCCGCCTTCGTGCCGTTCGGCGGTAAGTTCGACACGCTGGAGCCGCAGATCGAAGGCACGTACGTCGTCGGCGAGACGCCGATCGCGAACGGCACCGTGCTCGGCGAGCTGGCCGCCAGCGCCTGCGGCGACAAGTCGCCCTGCAACGTCGCGTACCTGCAGGGCCTCAAGTCCCTGCCGCTGGACAACGCGCGCACGGATGCGTTCAAGGCGGCGCTCAAGAAGGAGGCGCCGAACTCGAAGCTGGTCGCGGAGCCGGAGGGCGGCTACACGCCCGAGACGGGGCAGAAGGCGGCGCAGGACGTCATGCAGGCGCACCCCGACGTACACGTCATGGTCGGCTCCTCCCAGGCGATCCTCGGCGCGACCAACGTCGTTGACACGAGCAAGGTCGAGCTGATCGGCAACGGCTCCTCCACGGAGGCGTTCGACGCCGTCAACAGCGGCAAGTGGTTCGCCCTCTACTACCTGGATCTCGAGGGGATGGGCACGACGTCGGTCGACGTCGGCGTCCTCGCCGCGAACGGCGAGTCGCCGCCCAACTCGATCAACTCGCAGGAGTTGCACGACCCCCACGGGACGAAGGACGTGCTCGCGGACGTCGAAGGGATCTACTCGGACCTCGGATAACGGCGGTGGAAAACGACGAGCGCCACGTAGGCGCTCCGGCGAACGAAAGGGTCGGCCACTCGGCCGGCCCTTTGGTCGAGGTCCGCGGGATCTCGAAGCACTTCGGCGGAGTCCACGCGCTCGTGGACGTGTCGGTCTCCTTCGCGCGCGGCACGGTGCACGGCCTCGTGGGCGAGAACGGCGCCGGAAAGTCGACGCTGGCGAAGGCGATCGGCGGTGCGCACCAGGCAGATGACGGAGAGATCCTGGTCGAGGGCGAGAGCGTGCGGTTCTCGTCCCCGCACGACGCGCTCGAGCGCGGCATCGCGCTGATCGCGCAGGAGATCGCGCTCGTGCCCGAGGCGACCGTGGAAGAGAACGTCTTCCTCGGTGTCGAGCCGCGGCGCGGCGGGTTCATCGACCGGGCGGCGCTTCGCCGTGCCTACCGGGAGCTGGACGACCGTGTCGGGTTCGGGCTGGACGGCCGCTCGATGGTGCGGCGCATGCGCGTGTCCGACCGCCAGAAGGTCGAGATCATGCGCGCGCTGGCGCGGGACGCGCGGATGATCCTGATGGACGAGCCGACGGCCGCTCTCAGCGTCGACGAGACCGAGCGGCTGCTCGACGTGATTCGCAGGCTCGCCGCCGAAGGCACGACGATCGTGCTGGTCTCCCACTACCTGGACGAGGTGCTGGCCGTGTCGGAGACCGTGACCGTCATGCGCGATGCGCGAATCGTCCGTACGGGCCCGGCCTCCGTCGAGACGGCACAGACGCTGGTCGCGGCGATGGTCGGTCGCGAGGTCGACCTGACGTATCCGCCGAAGGACGTGCGGACGGAGGCGCCCGTGGTGCTGGAGGCCCGACGGCTTCGACGCGGCTCGGCCGTCCAGGACGTCTCGTTCCACCTCCGAGCGGGCGAGATCGTCGGTCTCGCGGGGCTTGTCGGCGCCGGCCGCACCGAGACGGTGCGCCTCCTCTTCGGCGCCGACCACCTCGACTCGGGCGAGATCCTGATCGAGGGGAAGCCCGTGCACCTGCGCGGCCCGAGCGACGCCATCTCGCACGGGATCGGGATGGTCCCGGAGAGCAGGAAGGACGAGGGACTGCTCCTCCTGCGCTCGATCCGCGAGAACATCACGCTCTCGACGCTCGGAGACCACAGCTGGGCGGGCTTCGTCCGGCGCGGCAGCGAGACGCGCCGCGCCCGAGCGCTCTTCGACCGCCTTGACGTGCGCGGCACCGGCACCGAGGCCACCGTCGGCTCCCTGTCGGGCGGGAACCAGCAGAAGGTGCTGTTCGCGCGCTGGCTGGCGCGGACGCCGCGCGTCCTGATCGTCGACGAGCCGACCCGTGGGGTCGACGTCGCCGCGAAGGCGGAGATCCACCGGCTGCTCGTCGAGCTTGCCGCGGGCGGCCTCGCGATCATCGTCATCTCCAGCGAGATCGAGGAGGTGCTCGGGCTCGCGCACAGGACGCTGGCGATGCGCGTCGGCCGCGTCGTCGGCGAGTTCGGTCCGGACGCGGAGAGCGAAGAGGTCCTGCACGCCTGCTTCGGCCAGGCGCGGGGGGAGGCAGCATGACGACGTCGTGGCTGCCAGTGAGCGGCGCGAGCATGAGGGCCCGGGCGCGGGACCTCGGGATCGTCTTCTTCCTCGCTGCGCTCTTCTTCGTGCTCTCGGTCTCGACGAACACGTTCCTGCGGAAGGACAACCTGCTCAACGTCCTGGATCAGTCCTCGGAGCTGCTGGTCGTCACGGCCGCGATCACGGTCTGCATCATCGCGGGGATCTTCGACCTCTCCGTCGCCTCGATGGCGACGGTGGCGGCGATCGCCACCTGCATGGGAGTCAATGCCGCCGGCTGGCCCGGGGGCATCGTCGCGGGGCTCGGCGCCGGCGCCTGCCTCGGACTCGTGAATGGGCTCGCGATCGGATTCACCAAGGTCAACTCGTTCATCGGAACGCTCGCGACCTCCTTCACGCTTCAAGGGTCTCGCGATCGTCATCTCGGGCGGCAGCGTCGTCGCGATCGACGACCTCGACGACCGGCAGACGCTCTCGGATCTCTTCACGGGTCGCTTCCTCGGCGCGAAGGGAGTGGTCTTCTTCGCGCTTGCGTTCGTCGTCGTTCTCGGGATCATCCTCGCCCGGACCGTGTTCGGCCGCCACGTCTACGCGGTCGGCGGCAACGCTGAGGCGGCGCGCCTCTCCGGCGTCCGGGTGATGAAGGTGCAGACGCTGTGCTTCGTGCTCTCCGGGTTGGCCGCCGGACTCGCGGGCATCTTCTACGCGGGCCGTTACGGGAGCGGCGCGTCGAACTCGTTCGCCGACACGTTCGCGTTCCAGGCGATCGCCGCGGCGGTCGTCGGCGGCACGAGCATCTTCGGCGGTGCCGGGGCGGTCTGGCGCGCCGTCGTCGGCGTGCTGATCCTGGCGCTGATCGGCAACGGCTTCAACCTCCTCGGCATCGACCCCACCTACCAGCTCGCCGTCCAGGGGGTGCTGATCTTCGCCGCCGTCGCGGGCGACCAGTACCTCAGGGGCCGGTAGCCGCTCGGTCCGGCGCCGCGGTCAGGCGAGCCACTCGGCGGCGGCGACCGCGACGACCGTCGCCGTTTGCTCGAGCGACTCGAGATCCACCCACTCGTCGAGCCCGTGCAGGTTCGAGGCCGTGGGGCCGTAACAGAAGCATGGGCCCTCCACCTGCCGCGCGTCGGTCGTCGCCGTGAACGCCATCGTCTGCGGCTCCGTTCCCAGGACTCGGCGGTGGGCGTTCATCAGCAGTTCGGCCAAGCGGTTCGAGGTCTCGTGGCAGTACGCGCGGGCGCGAAAGGCCTCGAACGCGACCTCGACGCCGGGCGCCGCCGCGCCGACCTGCTCCACGATCCGTCGCTGGAGGTCGGCGGGCTCGACATCGCGGCCCAAGCCGATCCGGACGTGCGCGACGAGCTCCGCCGGTGAGGACGCCGTCCAGACGCCGCCCTCGATCCTGCCGACGGTCATCCCGTACGGCCAGTCCGACGCGGCCGCGAACACGGGGTCGAGCGGGGGCTGGTTCGCGTCGGCTTCGATCCGCCGCATGGCGGCGACGGCCCGGCACAGCTCGTCGAAGGGCCCGTCGCGGCCGGCGAACGCGGCATGCCCGGACGGCCCTTGCGCGCTGAGGCGTGCCCACACCACGCCGGTGCCGGCGTGGGCGAGCAGCAGGCCGGTCGGCTCGCCGATCAGCGTCCCGTCCGCGCCATGGCCCGCGCGGAGCACCGACCACATTCCGTTCCCGCCGCACTCCTCTTCGATCACCGAGCTGACGACGAGGTCGCCGCGTCGGTCGTCGAGGACCTCCAGAACGGCGGCTGCCGCGACGAGATAGGCGGCGAGGCCTCCCTTCATGTCACCGGCGCCGCGCCCCCAGAGCCGTCCCTCCGCGATCTCGCCGCCCCACGGGTCGTGCGTCCACTCCTCGGGCCGCTCGACCGGCACGACGTCGACGTGGCCGGACAGGTGGAGCGACGCGCCCCCTCCCGCGCCGGGGCTCGTCCCGACAACCGAGCTGCGGCCCTCGTACGGAGAGCGAGGGATAGCCGGCGTACGGATCGGCGAGCGCGGCCTCGGCGTCGGGCTCGATCCGCTCCACCGCGAAGCCGGCGCGCCCGAGCCAGTCGGCCACGTGCCTCTGCGCGGGCTCTTCGGAGCCGAGCAGGCTGGGGCGCCGGACGAGCTCGGCCGCGAGCTCGAACAGCTCGTCGCGCCGGCGCGCGACCGCCGCGCGCAGTGCGCGCTCCCGCTCCAGGGTCACGTCCTCACCGAGGCCGACCGGCAGAAGTCGTACGACCTACCGCCCCGGAAGCCCGACGACCTCGTACGTCGACGGGTCGACCTCGGCGCCATACTGCTCACGCGCCTCCTCGACGGTGATGTACCCGTTGCGCACGTCGTCGGCAACGGCCTGGGGGTCGCGCTCGGTCGGCGCACCGTAGCCGCCGCCCGTCGCCGTGATGATGCGCACCAGGTCGCCGGCGCCGAGCGGATGACGTGCCACCTTCCCGAAGCGCGTCACCGTGCCGTCCGCCTTGACGACGTCCACGTGGTTGGTCGTTCCGTTCTGGCCGCCGTGGAGGCCCCAGACGGGAAATGCATGCCGGCCGGCCGTGGAGGTCACGATCCACCCGTCGCGGAGGATCCGGTACTCGCGGATGCAGCCCGGGCCGCCGCGCGTCCGTCCCGCGCCCGCCCCGGCCGGGTCGAGGCAGAAGCGCTCGACGCGGAGCCCGAAGCGCGCTTCAGCGACCTCCGCCTGCGTCACGAAGGTCTCTCCATCCAGTGCGCAGAACTGGCCGACGTTCCCGTCGGCGGATGGGTTCGCGCCCCAGCCGCCCACCTCGGGCTCGACGAGCACGACGAAGTCGCCGGTGTCCGCGTGTGGGCCGGCGACGATCGTGCCGACGACCGACGCCATGTGGCCAGCGCCCAGCCGGTCGGGCAGGTGCGGGGCCAGCGCCTTCCAGATCAGCTCGGTGCCGAAGGTCAGCGCCTCCCAGTAGATCGAGCAGGGAGCGGGCCGCTCACACGAGAGGATCGTCCCCGGCGGGCAGATGATCCGCAGCGGCGCGAAGGAGCCGTGGTTCGCCGCCGCCGCAGGATTCGTGACCGCCTTGAAGGCCACCTGCGCGGCGGAGAGCAGGCCGGTGAAGGTGTTGTTCACCGGGCCAGGAACCTGCGGATGCGAGCCGGTGAAGTCGCAGATGAACTCGTCGTCAGTGATCGTGATCTTCACTCGGATCTCGAAGGGACCTCCGCCGAGGCCGTCGTCGTCGATGTAGTCGACGGCCTCGAACGTGCCCTTCGGGAGCTTCCCGAGCTCGATCCGCGCCAGAGTCTCGCCGTGCGCGATCAGCGCCTCGATCGTCTCGAGCACCACGTCGGTCCCGTACTTGTCGCACACCTCCCGGAACGCGCGCTCGCCGACGCGCATCGCCGCGGCCTGTGCCATCAGGTCGCCGATCGTCTGCTCCGGCGTGCGCACGTTCGACGCGATCAGCTCGACCAGCGCGTCGTTCCGCTCGCCGCGGCTCCAGATCTTGACGTTCGGGAACTGGAGCCCCTCCTGGTAGATCTCGGTGGAGTCGGTCGTGAATGAGCCGGGTGACATCCCGCCGACCTCGGTCCAGTGCGCCTTCGACACGGCGAACGCGAGCAGGGCTCCGTCGACGAAGATCGGCGCGACGAGCGACACGTCGGAGAGATGCGAGCCGCCGCCGATGTAGGGATCGTTCGTGATCACGATGTCCCCGGGCTCGAGCCGCCCCTGCCATTTCGCCAGCACGGCCTCGACGCTCGTCGTCAGCATTCCGATGAACCCGGTCACGCCCTGGCCCTGTGTGATCAGCCGCCCGCTCGCGTCGGTCAGCCCGCTGGCGAAGTCGAGAACCTCGTAGATGATCGGGCTCATCGACGTCCGCAGCAGCGTCTCGAACATCTCGTCGCCCACGGCGGCAAGGCCGTCCTTGACGACCTCGATCGTGAACGGGTCCAGCACGCGCTGCTCGCTCTGCATCGTTCAGGCTCCGGTCCGGACGATGATATTTCCGAAGCGGTCGACGGTCGCCGACATGCCGGGCGGCACGAGCGTCGTCGTCGCCGTCTCCTCGATCGCGGCAGGCCCGTCGATCTCGGCGCCCGGACCGAGTGCGCCCCGGTCGAACACTGCCGCCTCGGTCCGCCCGCGCTCGTCGAAGTCGATCATCCGGCCGCCCGTGCGCGCGGCGGACGCGTCGCCGCCCGCCACCATCTCCCGCAGCGGCGGCTTGGGCACGGTGCCGTAGCCGGTGAGCCGGAACGTCACCAGCTCGGCGGGCACGTCGAGCCGGAACGTGTAGAGACGCTCGTGCGCGTCGTCGAAGCGGCGGCGCACCTCGGCCGTGTTGGCTTCGTCGAGCGGGCCCTCGGGGATCGGGACGGTGACCGTGTGCTCCTGGCCCTGGTAGCGCATGTCCGCCTGGCGCACGAGGCGCACGTCGTGCGGGGCGACGTGCTCGCTCGCGAACGTCGCCGTCATCAGCTGCTCCAGTTCCGCCCAGATCGCGCCCGTGCGCTCCGGCGTCTGCGGAGCGTTGAGCTGCATCAGCGACGTGCGCACGAAGTCGTGGCGGATGTCGCTCATCAACATCCCGAGCGCCGAGAAGTGCCCCGGCGCCGTCGGGACGATCACCTCCGGCACCTTCAGCTCTGCGGCGAGGAGCGCGCCGTGGAGCGGACCGCCGCCGCCGCACGCGACGAGGGCGAACTCTCTGGGGTCGCGGCCGCGTCGCACCGACACCAGCCGGAGCAGGTGAACCATGCTCGCGTTCGCGATGCGCAGGATGCCGCGCGCCGTATCGGCGACGTCGGTGCCGAGCCGCTCGCCGAGCCGTCCGATCGCGGCCTCGGCGAGGCCCTCGTCGAGCGGCATGCGCCCGCCCATGAAGGCTGCTGCGCCGATCCGGTTGGTGACGAGGTTCGCGTCGGTGAGCGTCGCCTCCGTTCCGCCGCGCCCGTAGCACGCGGGGCCTGGATCGGCGACGGCCGAATGCGGACCGACTTTGAGAGAGCCGGCCGGGTCGATCCACGCGATCGAGCCGCCCGCCATGCCGATCTCGATGATGTCGACGACCGGCACCTTCAGCGGATATCCGGCATTCCGCGGGTCGCGGTCGATGTGGTAGTCGGCGGTCAGGCGGACCTCGCCGCCTTCGATGAGGCTCGACTTGGCCGTCGTACCGCCGACGTCGAAGGTGATCAGGTTTGGACGGTCGATCGCCTTGCCGACGACCGCGGCGCCGATGATGCCGCCGACAGGTCCCGACTCGACGAGGTTGATCGGTACCTCGGCCGCGACGGCGAAGCGCGACAGACCGCCGTTCGACTGCATCGCGAAGTGCGTGTCCTTGCCGATCCCGCCGTCGTCGAGCCGCTCTGACAGCCGCGTCAGGTACTGGCGGACGGTCGGCTTGACGTACGCGTCGAGCACGGTCGTCGAGGTGCGGTCGTACTCCCGCCACTCGCCCGACAGCTCGTGCGAGACCGAGACGGGCGCGTCAGGCCACTCCTCCGAGACGATCTCTGCGACGCGCCGCTCGTGCGCCGGGTTTGCGTATGAGTGCAGCAGGCAGATCGCGACCGCCTCGGCGCCCGCGTCGCGAAGGGCGCGGACGGCGTCGCGCACGTCCGACTCCTCCAGCGGCTTCGTGACGCGCCCCTGGTAGTCGATCCGCTCGCCAACCTCGAAACGCAGGTGGCGAGGCACGAACGCCCTCGGCTTCCGGAACACGAAGTTGTAGAGGTCGGGCCTGTTGCCCTTCGCGATCTCGAGGACGTCGCGGAAGCCCTGGGTCGTGATCACGCCGACGCGGGCGCCCTTGCGCTCGGTGAGCGCGTTGATGACGACGGTCGTACCGTGCGCCAGGAACTCGACGTCGCTCAGGTCGGTCTGCCCGACTGCTTCGAGGACTGCCTCCTCGAACGCCGACGGTGTGGTCGCCGCCTTGGCCAGGCCGACGTCGCCGGTCTCCTCGTCGAGGTGGACGAGATCGGTGAACGTCCCGCCGATGTCGACGGCCACGCGTGTCGGCACCGGCTAGCTCCCGATCATCCGGAGCTCGAGCGGCAGGTCCGACACGAGCTCGGGCCCGTCGTCGGTGATGAGCACCTGGTCCTCGAGCCGGATGCCGCCGACGCCCACACGGTAGAGGCCCGGCTCGATCGTCACGCATGTGCCGGCCTCGAGTGGCGCGGTCGTGCGCGGAATCAGGTACGGCGGCTCGTGGATCTCGGCGCCGATCGCGTGCCCGGCGCCGTGCAGGCATCGGCCGAGGTCGGGCCGCGACTCGACGATGCGCCGCTGCGCCGCGTCGACGTCCCGGGCCGGAGCGCCGACGCGCGCCGCTGCGATCGCGTCGGCCTGGGCCTCGCGCACCGTCGCCCAGGCCGCCCGCGCCCAGTCCGAGGGCGCGCCGACGGTGCCGCAGCGCGTCAGGTCTCCCCAGTAGCCGTCGACCTGCGCGGAGATGTCGGCGCAGACCACGTCGCCGTGCGCGAGCGTCCGGTCGCCCGGATTCCCGTGGGGGTTGGCCCCGTTCGGCCCGAAGAGGACAAGCGGGTGCGAGTCCGTCGCGCCGCGCTCGCGGAGCCGGTGCGTGACGAGGGCGTTGACCGCCCGCTCGACCGCGCCCACCTCGAGCTCCGCGAACATCTGCTCCATCACCTCGGTCACGAGCCGGCACGCCTTGCGCATCCGCTCGACCTCGTCCGCGTCCTTGCGCACGCGCAGGCCCATGACCACGCTCCCCGCCGCGGACGGGGCGCAGCCAGCGGCCCTGAGCGCCTCGGCCCGGGCGAAGACGAGGTGATCCTCCTCGACGCCGACGCGCTGCGCGCCGCCGAGTGCCTCGACGAGCTCCGGGATGCCATCGGAGGTCGGGTCGTAGACGACCCGCTCGAGCTCGGACGGCGCACCGGCCGCCGCATCCTCCTCCAGGCGCGGCACGACGAGCGCGCCGCCGCCGGAGACGGAGACCGCGACGGCGAACAACCGCTCCAGCTGCATGCCCCAGAAGCCCGTGAAGTAGGCGATCGACGCGTCGTTCGTGACGAGAACCGCCTCGAGCCCGGCCTCGTCCGCCGCCGCCCGCAGCCGGTTGACGCGCGCGTCGACCGTCGTGCGTTCGGCCGTGCTGGTCATTCCGCGACCTCCTCGCCGTAGATCTCTCGTGCCGCCTCCGGCGTCACCTGGCCGTTCAGGACGTCCGCGCGCACCGCCTCCGGATCCCGCCGCGCTGGATCGCCGAAGCCGCCGCCGCCGCCCGTCATCGTCCGCACGACGTCGCCCCGCCGAAGCGGCAGACGGCTCGCCTTCAGCATGTGGCGCTCGTCCTCGCGGCCCGGGTTGATCACGACGTCCGGCGGCACGGCGTCGCGGCCGCCGAAGAGTCCCCAGGCGGGCGTCCGCGACCGCTCGAACCAGAGCGACAACTCGGCCGCCTCCGCGTCGAGCGTGTACTCCCGGACGACGCCGTTGCCGCCACGCCACTGCCCCGGCCCGCCGGTGTCGGGACGGAAGCCGTAGTGGGTCATGCGCATCGGAAACTTCGTCTCCAGAACCTCGATCGGCAGATCCTTGAGCGAACCGTTGACGTTGTTGATCAAGCCGTCCTGGCCGTCGGAGCCGTCCCACGCGCCCCAGCCGCCGACGGTCGGCTCGAGGTCGAAGAACGGCTGGTCGTTGCGGTGGTCGATGCCGGAGAAGCCGATCACCATCGAGTCGCCGTAGCTCGCGCCGGCCGCCTGCTTCGGCAGGACCTCGGCGAGCGCGCGCACGACGAGGTCGATCAGCAGGCCGAGCTGTGAGAAGTACCACTGGCACGGCGCCGGCGGCTGCGCTCCGAGCATCGAGCCGGGCCGCACCCGGACGTGCAGCGGGCGGAACGCCCCGCCGTTCGGCGGGTTGGCCGGGTTGATGAGGAGCTTGTAGGCCACGCGACACGCGGAGATCGCCTGCGCCTCGCCGCAGTTCACCGGCCCCGGCTGGGCGTCGTCGCTCTCGGAGAGGTCGATCGTCATCTCCTCGCCGCGAACCTCGACGGACAGGCGCACCCAGCACGGCTCGGAGGAGACGCCGCTGTCGTCGAGACAGCCCTCGGCGTAGTAGACGCCGTCGGGGATCGCTGCAACAGCCTCCCGCTCGAGCCGCTCCGTCTGCGTGAAGATCTCCTCCCGCGCGGCGGCGATCGTCTCCGGGCCGTACTGCTCGATGATCGCGCGCAGGCGCTTCTGCCCGGTGCGCGCGCACGCGATCTGCGCCCCGAGGTCGCCGATCGCGGGATACGAGAAGCGGCTGTTGCGCCCGAGCAGGTCGGTCACGTCCGGTCGCTGCATCCCGCCCTCGACCACCTTGATCGGGCCAAGGCGGATCCCCTCCTGGAAGATCTCCGTCGAGTTCATCGGCCCGCCGGCGTCCTTCGCCCCGACGTCGAGCCAGTGCGCGCGCGATGCGGCGAAGCCGACCAGCTCGCCGTCGCGAAAGATCGGCCCGAACACCGTCATGTCGTTCAGATGCGTGCCGGTCAGGTACGAGTCGTTCATGATCCAGATGTCGTCGGGACGCCAGATCTCGCGGCCGTAGGTCTCCTCCGTCAGGCGCGTGCAGATCTCGAGGTTGCCGAGGAAGATCGGCAGGCCAGCCGACTGCCCCAGGATCCGGTGCTCCGAGTCGAGCAGCGCGACGGAGCAGTCCTTCATCTCGTAGATGACGGGCGTGTAGGCGGACCGAATCAGCGTGGCGTTCATCTCGTCCGCCGCGGCCGTGAAGGCGCTGCGGATGATCTCGGTCGTGATCGGGTCGACCCGACGTTCCGTAAGAGCCATCAGGTGTCCTCCGACGTGGCGGTGATGACGAGCGATCCGAACGGGTCGACGCGGAGCGTGGCGCCGGGCGGGACGACCGTCGTCGCCGTCGCCTCTTCAACCACTGCGGGGCCCTCGAGCACCATGCCGGGCGCGAGGTCGTCGCGGTGCGCGATCGTCGTCGGGACGGCCTCGCGGCCGAAGACGACCGCCCGCGTCCCCTCCGGCAGCTCGTGCTCGTCGACCTCCTGCTGCCGCGCCGGGGCGGCGCGGCCGAGGTCGCCGAGCGCCGTCGTCCGGACGACGACCAGCTCGACGAGCGCGCCCGGGTTGGCGTGGCCGAAGCGAAGCTCGTGCGCTGCGTGGAAGCGGTCGGCGAGCTTTGTGTCGAAGTCCTCGTCGAGCGGCTCGTCGGCGCCTGCGAGTGGGATCGTCAGCGTGTACTCCTGACCCACGTAGCGGATGTCGAGCGCGTGCTCCACGCGGCCGGTGTCGCGGCCGATCCCCTCCTCCTCGAGCGAGGCGTACGCCTCCTCCTCCAGCGCGCGGAGCGTCGCGGCGAGGTCGTCGTGGTCGAGCATCGCCAGCGGAGCGAAGTAGGCACGCCCGGAGTCCTTGCGGATCTCGGTCTCCAGCATCCCCCATGCCGAGAACGCGCCGGGGAAGCGCGGGACTAGCACCTCGCCGATCTCCAGCTCTTGGGCGAGGAAGATGGCGTGCATCGGTCCCGCCCCACCGAAGGCGACGAGCGCATAGTCGCGCGGCTCGATTCCCTTCTCGACGGTCAGCGTCCGGATCGCTTGAGCCATCTTCGCGTTGATGACGTCGCACACGCCTTCGGCCAGCTCGATCGTCGAGAGGCCGAGCTCGTTGCCGAGACCCGCGAGCGCCAGCTCCGCGGCGTCGACGTCGAGCGTCATCTGGCCGCCCGCGAAGTACGCCGGGTCGATGCGGCCGAGCGCGAGGTTCGCGTCCGTGACGGTGACCCTCGCGCCGCCTCGGCCGTAGCAGGCGGGGCCGGGGTCGGCTCCGGCGCTCTCCGGGCCAACGCGCAGGCCGCCCGCCTCCGCGTACGCGACCGAGCCGCCACCCGCTCCGATCGTGTGGATGTTCACGACCGACATCAGCAGCGGGAAGCCTTCGAGCATCGTCTCGGACGACACGTCGGGCTTGCCGTTCACGACGAGGCTCACGTCGAAGCTCGTTCCGCCCATGTCGACGCAGATCAGGTTGGGACGGTCGAGCATGCGCGCGAGTGCGACGCCTCCCATCGTCCCCCCGACAGGGCCCGAGAGCAGGGTCTGCAGCGAGAGGTCGCGCGCAGACTGGGCCGTGACGATGCCCCCCGAGGACTGCATTACGTGCAGCGGCACGGACAGCCCCTGGCGTGTCAGCTCGCTCTCGAGTCTTGCCAGGTAGCGGCGCACTACCGGCGCCGTGTAGGCGTCGACCACTGCTGACGACGTGCGTTCGTACTCACGCCACTCCCTGGCGACGCGGTGAGAAAGCGAGATCGCGACGTCGGCGAGCTCCTCGAGCAGGATCTCCTCGGCGCGCAGCTCGTGCGCCGGGTTCACGTACGAGAAGAGGAAGCCGACGGCGACGGCGCCGAAGCCCTCATCTCTCACGCGTCGAGCGGCCTCGCGTACGGCCCCCTCGTCGAGCGAATCCAGCTCCTCGCCCGCGTAGTTCAGCCGGCCGGGGATCTCGACGATGTCGCTTCGCGGGACGAGCGGCGTCGGCTTGCGGTAGTGGATGTCGTACAGGCGCGTGCGGTTGCCGCGCGCAATGTGGTAGACGTCGCCCGCCCCAGCCGTCGCGAGCAGCAGGACCTTCTCGCCGCGACGCTGCAGAAACGCGTTCAGACCTTGCGTGGTGCCGTGAACCGCGAAGCCGACCGCAGCGGGCGTGTCGATCACGGCTCCGAGGGCCGCAAAGACGCCCTCGGTCAGGTCCTGCGTCGTCGTGGAGGACTTGCCCGCGGTGTACGTCCCGCTCTCCTCGTCGTAGGCGACGACATCCGTGAACGTGCCGCCGATGTCCATGGAGACGCGGTAGCGGCTCACTCGCCGCCCTCCGGCGTCGCTGGGCTCCGTTGCCCCGCGCCCTCGGAGCTGAGGCACGCGGGCCGACGCAGCGCGCGGGCGACCACGTGCTCACGGCGGTAGAAGGAGACGACAGCGTCGTAGTCGCGGTCCTTCGGCTCGAGGGAGAGCATGCTGCGGATCACGCGGTCGAACCCCTTCCCGGATCGCGTTCGAACGGCCTGGCCACCTTCGTGCGCAACTCTACGTAGGCCCCGCCGAAAGTGCCTCGGCAAAGCCATCGGGGCGGAGCTGGCCGCATCGGGCCGTGGATGCAAGGTCACCTGACGTTCGCCCTCGAGATCACCTGTCAAGGACAACGCTGAGTTTCGTCACACCCTTCGGGGGAGAGATTGCGACAGGTGATTCGCAGCGTGCTCTACCTCGAGCCGAAGGACGGCGACTACGACGCGGTCGTCGAGTTCTTCCGACGAGAGGACGTGCTCGGCAGAGCATTGAGCCAGCGAGGTTGTCTCGGCGGCGAGCTCCACGTGCCGACGAATGGCTCCGGCCCGATCCTCGTCACGGCACTCTGGGAGAGCGAAGACGCTTACCAGGGCTGGGTCACGAGCCCCGTTCGCATGGTCACCGCGGAGCCGTTGTCGAGGCTCCTCCGGAGCGACCTCGACGCGTCGACCCGTGGCGAGACCTACACAGTTGTCCTCACTGCCGGTGAGCCGGCTCCCAGGCCGGGCTTCTAATCCGCGGGTCGGAAGTTCGAATCCTCCCTCGGCTAACGGCGATCGATGGCGTGGGCGTCCGCCAGCTCGCGAATGCGCTCTACAACAAGGCGTACACGCTCGGCGAGCGGGCCACCCCGGGGAGGACGTTGAAGCCGCGCTCATCCTCGACAAGATCGGAGCGGCCTCCACTGCAGCGCTCGTACGCCTCCGCGGCGCCGACGCGCTTCTCAAGCACGGCCGATGGCCGGAGGGGAGCGACGAGCTCGAGAAGGCGCTTTCCTTCCACCGCACCGTCGGCGCCACCCGCTACATCCGTGAAGCGGAGGAGATGCTCGCCGCAAGCCGGTCGGGTCGGGTCCCGTGAGACGCGCAGGAGTGAGTCGGGCGTAACTTCCGGGTTGACCTGAAGGTCGACTAGGAAGTAGACCCTCATGGCGAGCACGCTGAATGCGCTCCGCTCCTACAAAGTCACAGACAAGCTCTACATCCATCCGCGAGGTTGCGGATCACGTGGAGCGCAGCGCGCGATAACAGCCACGCTTTCACGCAGTAGCGTGACTCGAAGCATGCCGCGACTAGTTCGGTTCGAGCGTGAGTACCGCCGGGAGTGTCAGAAGAGCCATGCTGTCCACCTCGTCGTCGCGATGGGTGTAGATCTTCTCCTCGACCATCTCGACGTGCCAACCGTGCAGGATCTCGTCGCGCTTGAAGCCCTTACGAACACGGGCCAGCGCCTGGTCCAGCTTCGTGCGATCGGCTCCCACGAAGGGCACGGAGAGAAAGAGTCCGCCTCGGAACCGATTTGAGTCCGGCGGATGGGTGACTCGCTCAAGCTCCGTGACCTTCACGTACAGAGTCCTCTCGCGCCCCTCGTGCGGCGCCTGCAAGCTGAGGTACTGGAGGATCGCCTGCTCGAGCTCGTTGTGGTCCGGCTGCTTCACGGCACCCACCCTACTAACGAGCGCACTTCCCCCCGGGATCGCCGGATTTCCTGAGCGCCCGACGACGTCGATCTTGCGACGAGTAGGTTCGAGGCGCCGTCGCGGGCGACTCGTTCCCACGTCTCGACCGGCTTTTGGGTATGGCTAGGTGGCGGTCGCGCGGTGGAGGTCGTAGAGGCCGATGCCCAGGTTGTGCAGCGCCGCCACCCACTCCGGCGTGCCAGCGTCGACGATGGTCGAGGCTTGGCGAGACAGATCGACGGCACGGTTGAAGTCTTCCGGATCGTTCGCAGCTCGTAGCGCTGGGCAAGCGCGTTCCCGAGGCTGTCGAGCGCCATGCCGCGCAAAGCCGAGCCCTCGGGCGCAGCGCCGATGGCCCTTTTTGCAGGCGATCGATCGCGGCCGTCAGCGCCTCCGGCTCTGAGGTGGCTCGGTACGCGTTCTTGTATGTCTTTCACCTGCGCGCAAATCACCCGCGAGTCGAGGCCTCACGGCTTCCCGGCATTAATCGCGATCAGTCTGTCCGCGAGGGTCGTCCGCGCGTGAAGCCGCGTGGTCACAATGGTCACGGTCGTGGTTCGTTCGGGTTCGCTCGTGTTCGGTCGAATTGAGGATGACCTGCAAATATGGCCGTTCAGCGAACGGGAGCGAACGGGCGCGAACGCTGCGCACACTTGCCATGCAGAAGGTCGTGGGTTCGAGTCCCATCATCCGCTCTAGAGTCCCTGCAAAGTGGCATGTTTTGTTTATCACTTTGACAACGATGAACAGAACTTTGTCCCAAGACCGCTCGTCCGGATCCTAGCTATGCTCGCGCGGGGCACCGGTTCGCGGGTCATTCGAGGGCGTGGGGTACGCAAATCCGTCCGTCAGGCTGCTCGGTCGTATTCGTGGATGAGTCCGCCGAGTCGGTCGCGTCGCCGGATCTGGACGGGTGGCTGCGAGCTGGCGAGGCTCGGGCGTCACCCTGGTATCGGTGCTGTCAGCTCGAGCGCTCGATGGGGCCTGTGTCGGTTGTAGTGGTCGACGTAGACGCGCAGGACGCGCTCAAGTTGTCTTCGCCTTGCGATCAGGACCCAGTCGAGGCAGACGCGACGGACGGTGCCGACCCAGCGTTCGGCGAACGCGTTCGCGTTCGGGCGCCCGAAACGGCGTGCGGATGATCTCCCCACGCGGTCACAGCGGGTTGGCTCGTCGAGAAAACGCCTGCTGTAGCCGGTAATTCAGGGTCGTAGCCAGCTAAAGCCGATTGCGACGTAGGCCTGTCACGCCGGAGGTCGCGGGTTCGAGTCCCGTCGCTCCCTCCTTTGTACAAGCGGTTTCTCTTGGTTGACGAGGGCTCGGAGTTGCTCCGAGCCCTCCTCTTGTCAGGATTTGTCAGATCCCGCGGGCGGTCAGGATGCCGTTGAAGGCATGACCGAGCTTGGCCGCAATGTCTTCGCGATGCTGGACTGCGGCGACCCACGATCACACCATCGGCATCTTCGTCGCCGCTCGGTGAGCACCAATCTCCCCGCCGCCATCACGACACCGTCCCGATCGACAAGGCGCCGCGCCGTCCCAGTATCCGTCAGGGATGCGACGACGACGCAAGCGACGACCAGTCTCGGCCAGCACTCAGAGCCGGGCCCCGGTCGGCCGAACCCATCTCCTTACCTCCGTCGCCTGTTGGCGGGTCGCCGCCGGCGTTCGGCGGCGACCCTCCAGGCGAGCATGCGCTTGCCGATCCCCACGTGCACCATCAGCACCGCCACGCATGCCGCGACGAGTGAGGTCGTGAGCGGATCGGCCGTGTTCATCTCCCTGTGTCCCTAGCCGTGCGCGACAGGCTTCGTCGGCGCGGTCGCCGGAGACCGCTTCAATGCGCGCTTGGTTTCCCCGGCCAGATCACGCAGCTGGAGCGCGAACGCGATCGTTGTCGTGCCGGTCACGATCAGCATGGAGGCGACGAGCGCGATCTGGGCGAGAGCGCCCGCGCCGGGCTCGATGAACATCACCGCGCCGTACCCAATGAAGATGATCCCGCTCAACGCGAGAAGCACTCTCCGCCCGCCGCTCAGCGGCAGATACAGGGCGGAGGCCATCAAGAGCACGCCGATGGCAATCGCGAAGCCCGCGATCACGTACAGGAGCGTCTTTCCGGACATGTCCGGCCAGGCGAGCACCGCGATACCCACCGCCGTCGAGACGACGGCCTGTGCGACCAGCCACCGTTGTTCACTTCCTCCGACGGGCGTCATGAACGCCCCGATGCCGGTCACCACGCCGCGGACGAGCGCGTACACCCCGACGATCCCGACGAGCACGCTCAGACCGATGTCCGGCCAGATGAGCAGCATCGTGCCGAACGCGATCGCGATGATGCCCTCGGCCGCGATGAACTTCCAGATGCGGGCGAACAGACGCTCGCCCTCCTCGATTGCCGACTCGAGAGTCGACCGATCGGATGTTGCCGCTTGGTCAGTCATCGTTTCCCTCCTTCACCTTGGTCGGCACGGGTACCTCCCGTCCCGAGTTGGATTCGCGACAAGCTTCTCGCGACGTGCTGCCAGCTCACTGCCACGCACGGTGCACTCGCTGCCACCGTCCTCAAGCCGGCGCCTACGCCGCGTCTGACACGGCCGGCGCCACCTCTTCGCCGGCTGTGTCGTCGGTCGGCGTCGTGAGGCCGGCGGCTGCTAGTGCCTGACGCTGGTCGAGCGTCTCCGCCCGAACGAGTGCCTCGGCGAGGGAATCGAGCCGGTTGCGGTTTTCGGAGAGCAGGCGGATCGCGTCATCGTGCGCCTCACCCACGATCCGCTTCACCTCGTCGTCGATGCGCTGCCGCGTCCGTTCCGAAGCCTGCGATATCCACGGATACGCCTGTTCGCCGTCTTGCGGAAGGACCGCCACGAAGCCGATCTCGTCGCTCATCCCGAAGCGGCCGACCATCAGACGGGCGAGCTCCGTCGCCTGGCGGATGTCGTTCTCGGCGCCGGTCGTCTCGTCGCCGAAGACGACTTCCTCGGCCGCGCGTCCGCCGGTGGTGACCCGGATTCGCGCGAGTAGCGCCTGCTTGTCGTAGTTGAACCGATCCGTCTCGGGGGCGGAGAGCGTCACCCCCAGGCTCTTGCTGCGCGGGATGATCGAGATCTTGCGGACGGGGTCGGCGCCGGGGGTGAGCATGCCGACGAGTGCGTGACCCGCCTCGTGATAGGCGGTGCGTCGCCGGTCGGCGTCGCTCATCACCAGCTTCCGTTCAGCGCCGAGGACGATCTTCTCGAGCGAATCGCTGAAATCGGTCATGTGCACGACGTCGTGGCCGCGGCGTGCGGCCAGGAGCGCCGCTTCGTTCACGAGGTTGGCGAGGTCGGCTCCCACCATCCCGACTGTCGTGGCGGCAAGCGCGTCGAGCTCGACGTCCGCCGCGAGCGGCACAGAGCGAGAATGCACTCGGAGGATCTGCGCACGCCCGTCCTTGTCGGGCGCCTGGATCGTGACCCGACGGTCGAAGCGGCCCGGCCGCAGGAGCGCTGAGTCGAGCACGTCCGGCCGGTTGGTCGCCGCGAGCACGATGACGCCGGTCGACGCGTTGAACCCGTCCATCTCGGTGAGGATCTGGTTGAGCGTCTGCTCGCGCTCGTCGTTCGCGCCGGCATAGAGACCCGTGCCGCGTGAGCGGCCGATCGCGTCGATCTCGTCGACGAAGACGATCGAAGGCGCCGCGGCCTTGGCCTGCGCGAACAGGTCGCGCACGCGCGAGGCGCCGACGCCGACGATCATCTCGACGAACTCGGACGCCGACATGGAGAAGAACGGGACGCCGGCCTCGCCGGCGAGGGCGCGCGCGAGGAGCGTCTTCCCGGTTCCCGGCGCGCCGCTGAGGAGCACGCCGCGCGGGATCCGCGCGCCGAGCTTCCTGTACTTCTTCGGATTACGGAGGAAGTCGACGACCTCGGCCAGCTCCTGCTCGGCGTCGTCGATCCCTGCGATGTCGGCGAAGGTGACCTTCTGCTCCGTCGGCTCGTACTGCTTCGCCTTCGAGCGCCCGAACGAAAACATCTGGCCCGCGCCGCCGCCGGCCCGCCGCATGTACCAGTAGAAGAAGCCGAAGAAGAGCAGCGTCGGCCCGACGTAGATAAGCAGCGTCAGCCACAGCGGCCTCTCGCTCGTCGTCGCCTCGGCAGTCACTTTGACGCCATTCGCCTGCAGGAGGCGATCGAGCTCGTCCGTGTTCGCGAACTCCGGCACCTCGGTCTCGAAGTTCGTCGTCGCAGTCGCCTGCGCGTCGGGGTAGCGCACGGACCGCTTGAAGCTCCCCTCGACCGTCGCACCCTTCGCGCTGATCGCAGCGACGTTTCCGTCGTGCACCTGCGCCAGGAACGTCGGGCGGTAGGGGATCTCCACGCGCGGCTGCGCCGACGCCCCAGACATCATCGAGACAACGATGTAGTTGAGCGCCAGCAGAGCGAGAAGTCCGCCGACTGTGCGCCTGTCGAAGCGGAAACGTGGCCGCTCGCCGTTGGCGGCTCGATCGGCTGTACGTTGACGTTCCACTTCGCTCACGGTTGGTTCCCTCCTCATTCGGTGTGACGGGAGCCTCGCCCGCGCCGCTGCCATGCCGCTGCCGCCCCGCGCGCTGTCGCTGCCGCGCGGATCGAGTGGCAGCCGGCCCGCTCCGGGTGGCAGTGACGTGGCAGCCGCCGCGCCTAGCTTCGCCGCGAGATGCTGCCACTCTCGGTTGGGATCCAGGCACGGCGGTTTCCGCTCGTGACCGTCGCACTGATCGCCGCGAACCTCGCGGTGTGGGTCCTCTACGAGCTTCCCGATGTCAACGGCGCCGTTCTCGAGGCGTCGTTCTACGCCTGCGACGTCGAGAACACATGCGACTCGCCGCTGCCGTGGGGGATCAGCTGGCTCACGGCGATGTTCCTCCATTCGAGCTGGGACCACATCCTCGGCAACATGCTCTTCCTCGCGATCTTCGGCAAGAACGTCGAGGATGCGTTCGGGCGCCTCGGCTTTCTCGTGCTCTACGTCGCCGGCGGGTTCGCCGCGACCGCCACGCAGACTGCGATCACGCTGCTCGCCAGCCCCGAGGCCGACGCTCGGATCGCGCTGCTCGGGGCGAGCGGCGCGGTCTCCGCCGTGCTCGGCGCGTTCCTCGTCCTGTATCCGCACGCGCGGGTGAAGACGCTCGCCTTGGTCTTCATCGTCCACATCCCCGCCTGGGTCTACCTCGGTGGCTGGTTCCTCTACCAGTTCCTCGAGACGAGGTACGCGCTCCTCCACCCCGAGGAAGGCAGCGGGGTGGCGTTCGGCGCGCACGTGGGCGGCTTCCTGTTGGGCGTGCTCGCCGCCTGGGCGCTGGTCGCTCGGATCCGTGCGAGTGAAGCGTCGCAGCGATCGGCGCTCTTGCCGTTCTGAGGAGGCGCCGTGACCGGGACGATCCAGTTCTCCGCGTGTCGCGCCAAGACACCGCCGGCGAGGCCGTCGCAGCGCTGTCGCAGGGCGCGCTCGAGAACGCGTCGGACGTCGTGGTGCTCGACGGCGAGCGGTTCGTCGGAATCGTCTCGGTCGAGCGGATGCCCACCGGACATCGCACTGGAGATCGTCCGCTGACGGCGCGGTGGCGCACCGAGGTCTAGGGTTCTGATGGTGCAGCAGTCGATGCGCGACGGCTGGCGGCCGGCGAATCCGCCGGAGCGGCCGGTCTTGTTCGTCAACCCGAAGTCCGGCGGCGGGACGGCTGTGCGCGCCTCTCTTGCAGACCGCGCGCGTGAACGCGGGATCGAGGTGACCGTCCTGGGCGGCGATGAGCGATTGGCGGCTCTCGTCGATGAGGCCGTGGCGGGCGGCGCGGATGCACTCGGCATGGCCGGCGGCGACGGATCGCTCGCGGTCGTCGCCGCGGCGGCGCACGCCCACGATCTACCCTTCGTCTGCGTCCCTGCGGGCACGCGAAACCACTTCGCGCTCGACCTCGGCGTCGACGTGAAGGACCCCGTCGCCGCGCTCGACGCGTTCACCGACGGGGTCGAGCGCGCGATCGACATAGGGCGCGTGAACGGCCGCCTGTTCCTCAACAACGTCTCGCTGGGCATCTACGGCGAATCGGTTCGCCAACCGGCGTATCGCGACGCGAAGATGCGTACCCTCGTGGACACCACGCGCGAGGTGCTCGGGCCAAGCGCAGCGGCACCCGACCTCGAGCTCGTAGACGACCTCGGACGCGAGCATCGCCGGCCGGCTGTCGTCCTCGTGTCGAACAATCCCTACGCGCTCGACCGCCCGCCGGTGCACCGCGGGCGGCCGACGCTCGACAGCGGTCGACTCGGTGTCGTCGTCCTCGGTGAGCCCGGCTCCAACCGATCGAGTTGGCGAGCGTGGACCGCGACGTCGCTCGCGGTGCGTGGGCCGGGACCGGTGCACGCGGGAGTCGACGGCGAGGCGGTCGACCTGAGCCCGCCACTCGAGTTCGAGGTCGTGCCTGCTGCGCTGCGCGTGAGGATCCCGGCTCGGCAGTCGCGTTCGCGACTGCTGCGCGGACAGGCGGCGCCTCCACGAACGCGCAAGCCCGGCGACGGCCCCTAAATCCGTACGTTCGAGCGTTTCTCGCGGGCGAGGGTCAGTCGCGAGCGCCGGGGTGGTTGCGGCGAGCACTGGACGGGACTCGAGCAGGCTTCGACCTAGGACCACGCGTGGACACCGTGTCCCCGGTGAGGTTGCCGCAGTGTTCTCTCGTGTGAGCGGCCGCTGAGGCAGCGGCGAGGTCCAGCCTGGCATCGGTTTGGCAGCGACGCGCGACAGGGTGCGGTCATCAGAGCTGTTCGAACAAAGGGAAAGTAGCGATGGCTGAGGAAAACGTAGTGATCGTTCGGTTCACGGAGGCCGGCGGGGAACTCGACGGCCGCCGGTCCTGAGCGCGGTGACCGTTAGCGGCAACGTTCTCGGTGACCTGTGGGACTGGGTCGTCGGCGTCTTCGAGCGGATCGGGGACGTTTCCGTTTACTGGCTCGCGCTCGCTCTTGCGCTGAAGACGGCCGAGTCGGCCTTCATCGGACTGAGCTGGCGCAACATCCTGCGCGTGGCGTACCCGCGAAGTGGCCTTTCGTTCAAGACGGCGTGGGCAGCATCGCAGGGAGGGACGGCGATCAACGCGGTGGCGCCGGCGCAGGCGGGGACCGTTGCCATGATCGGCATCTTCCGGACGAGCATCCCCGGATCGTCGGTCGCGGGCCTCGCTGCAGCGACGGCCGCCCAGGCGCTCTTCTTCACGGCGGTGAGCGTGATGATGCTGATCGGCGTGGCAGTACTCCTCCCGAGCGTGGTCTCGAAGGGCTCGCCCTCGGACGAGACCGGCGGCTTCTTCGCGTCGCACCCCGTCCTGATTCCAGCCGTCGTTGTCGCGGCGATCGTGATCCTCATCGTTCTTTGGCCGCGGTTGAAGCCGTGGCTCCTCGAGCAATGGCGCAAGGGGAAGCAGGGCCTTGCCATCTTCAGCGACTGGCGTCGCTACGCGAGGGAAGTGGCGCTTCCGTCCGGCGCCTCGTACTGCTGTCGCATCGGCGTCAACGTCGTCTTCATGGCTGCCTTCGACATCCCAGTGACCGTGTACACCGTCGCGCTCGTTGCCTCTTCGCACATGCTCTCCGGGCTCTTCGCGATCACACCGGGTGGAGTCGGGCAGACGCAGGCGCTCGACGTTGCCACGCTCGGCAGACACGCTCCGACCGAGAATGTCGCCGCATTTTCGGTCACGCAAGACTCGGTTCTGATGATGTGGAACGTCGTTCTCGGCGTCGCGCTCATGCTCTGGGCCTTCGGCTACGCAGAGACCAGGCAGCTGCTCTCGAGGACAGGCCGGAAGCAGGCGCAGGAGCAAGGCTCCACTTGAACGAGTTCTTGAGCGCGATCGATGCGGGCGTCTCCTCTCCCGAAGACGAGCTCGTCCGCGCCGAGCTCGACGAGGCGCGCCGGAAGCGGCGCACGGGACGCGCGCGGATCGTCGGCACCCTTGTCTCCGTCGCCGTCATCGGCGCGGTGTTCGCGTTCGCGCTGCCGAGCATCGCGGACTACGGAGAGGTCTGGGACGAGATCCGCAAGCTGTCGTGGCAGTGGCTCGTCGTGCTTGGGCTCGCGACGCTCCTCAACCTGGCCACCTACGGGCCGCCGCTCATGGCCGCGCTTCCCGGGCTCTCCTACTTTCACGCGTCGCGCGTCACGCTCGCGTCGACGGCGCTCTCCTTGATCGCTCCGGGCGGCGCCGCGGCTGGCATGGCGACGACGGTCGCGATGCTGCGTGCGCGCGGCTTCAGCGGCCGCCCCGTCGGGGTCGCCGTCGTCGTCATGAGCGTCTGGAACCAGTCGGTGATCCTCGGCTTCCCGATCCTCGCCGTGGCGGGCCTTGCGGCGCAGGGGGCCCGAAACCGCACGTTGGAGATCGCGGCGCTCGTCGGCCTCGCCGTCTTCGCGGTGATCGTCGCGGGGTTCGCTATCGCCCTCTCGAGCGAGCGGCTTGCACACCGGGTCGGCGACCGCGCCGCACGTCTTGTCAGCGCGGCTGGCCGCCTCCTCCACAAGGCGCCGGTCAAGTGGAACGGCGCGTCCTTCGCCCACTTTCGTGATGAGTCGATCGAGCTCATCCGCCGGCGCTGGCCCTTTCTCACCGCCGCGACGCTCGCGGGGCACCTGACGGTCTTCGTCGTCCTGGTCGTCTCACTGCGCGCCGTCGGCGTCACGCATACCGAGGTGACGATCGTCGAGGCCTTCGCGGCGTGGACGCTGGCGCGCATCCTCGGCGCAATCCCGATCACGCCGGGTGGCGTGGGCTTCGTCGAGCTCGGTCTCACCGGTGTGCTGGTCGCCTTCGGTGCGAGCAACGCCGAGGCGGTCGCGGGGACGATGATCTACCGCTCCCTGACGGTCGTGCCGACGGTCGTCCTCGGGCTCGTCGCCGCGGGGGCGTCGCTGGCCGGGCGGAAGCCGGGCGAGACGGCCGTCACGAAGCCAGCAACAGAAGCGTCCCGGCTCTCTGGCCGCGGCCGGCTCTGAACCTGAAGGCTCCTTAAGGGCCTCCACATGCACCGCATCCTGGAGATCCTGCAAGCGTCCT
>CAWDIJ010000014.1:0-15429 GCA_963802375.1 uncultured Actinomycetes bacterium | reverse complement strand
GGCTCCGTCCGGAGGCACGTCGGCCGCAATCGTCGCCGCCGCCGGAAAGATCCGAGCCAAGGGTCAGCTGCTCGCGGGCGCGGCGCTGGAGACGTCTCCGGACAACCTCAGGTGGGACAACGGCGCGTGGATCAGCGGGAGCGGCGACGATCCCACACAGGTGCGGACGATCGAGCAGGTCGCGCTCTACGCGCACGGCAGCGGTCCGCTGCCGCCCGGGGTCGAGGGCGGGCTCGACGCGCAGTCCGTCTACCGCGACTGATCGATCCCGTAGGCCGCGATCCAGTCGTTCACCACGGTCCAGTCCAGGTTGTCGAAGAACGCGTCGACGTAGGCGGCGCGGTCGGTCTGGAAATCGAGGAAGTACGCGTGCTCCTCGACGTCGAGTGCGACGAGAGGCGTGGCGTTCCAGCTCGGCGAGGCGTTCTCGGCGTCCCCAAGGGAGTTGAAAAGGCGACCCTCACCCCAGTCGTACGCCGTCCAGGCCCAGCCGCGACCGGCCAGCGCCGTCGACCTCAGATCGGCGCGCCACGCCCCGACCGAGCCGAAGTCGCGGGTGATGAGGTCGCCGATCGCACCGGTCGGCTCGCCGCCCTCGCCGCCGAGGTGCTCGAAGTAGACCTCGTGGTTCTTGATCCCCCCGACCGCATACGAGAGCTCGACCTTCAGCGTCCGCAGTTCGGGGTCGTGCGCGCGGCCGAGCCCCGCGAGCCTGGCGAGGATCTCGTTCCGCCCGAAGACGAAGCTTTCGTACAGCTTGTGATGAGCGATCACGGACGTCCGCGAGATCCCCTCGAGCTCGAGCAGCGCGGGCTTGAGCTGACGCGGCCTGATCCGCTCGTAGCCCGGTAGCGGTACCTCCTCCCTCGGCTTCAGACCGGTATCGATCGCCACTTCGACCTCGTCGGCGACCCGAAGCGCGCCGAACAGGGCGGAGTACGGCTTGATCCCCCAGTTGGACTGCTTGACGACGGCGCTGCCCCCGAGCGTGCCGTCGTCTCCGATCTGGAGCACGAACGAGATCGGCGCGGTCTGGTCGAGAAGCGTCAACTCGCCTCGCACGCGCAGGCGGCTGCCGTCGGCCACCGCGTCCACCGTCTTCGAGCGAAACGCGATCGCCCCGCGCTTGAGGATCTCGTCGTCGATCGTCTGGTGGATGTTCTCCTTGTCCTCGTCCTCCAGCGGCTGCATGCCGCCGGTGCCTTCGCGCACGCGCAGGGACGCCGCGTCTGCGTCGAGCACGATGCTCGTCTGCGCCGGGTCCTCGCCGACCTCCAGCGTCGCCTGCCAGGCGGTGACATGGATCAGGAGGTCGTGTCCTGCGGCTGCCGCAGCGCCCATTCGCCCGGTCCTCACCGAGAGAGTGCCGTTCTCCGGGCCGAGGGTGTACGTGCCTGGCTGGATCGGCATCAGGCGAGCGAGACGGTCAGCCGGTCGCCCTCGTACGCGACGTCGCCGCCAAGCGCTCGCAGGAGCCGGACCGCGACCGCGGCCCCGAGGTCTTTCTGCTGCTCGCCGAGCACGACCGGCGCGGCGCTCTCGGCGACCGGCTCGAGCACGATCGCGGCTCCGTCCACGAGCACGCGCGGTTCGACGCCGCCGTGCCGCGTGGCTGCTCGAACGAGCGCGCCGAGGGCCCGCTCGAGGCCCTCGACGTCCACCTGCACGGGCGTCCCGGTTCCGCTCGCTCCGGGGACGGCGGCGCGGGCGAGCTCGAGCGAGTCGACCTCACGCAGGACAGGGTCGTAGCGGCCGCTCTCGATCCGCGCCGCCAGCGAGAGCACGTCGAGCAGTTCAACGAGCTCCGCGGAGGCGGCGTCGATCAGCCCCAGGTAGCGCGAGACCTTCTCGGGCTCGAGGTCCTCGTGCCTGGCGAGCGTCTTCGCGAACCCGTGCACCGTGGCGAGAGGAGTGCGGAGGTCGTGGCACGCGAGCGAGACCAGACTGGCAAAGTCGGAGGCCACGGCGGTGCTAGCGTAACCACGTGACGGAGCTGCCGGCCGCGACGCACGATCTCCAGGCCTCGACGCCGGAGGTGAGGCTGTCGCTGACGCGTGCCGGCGTGACCGGCGTCCAGAAGGCGGTTCGGGTCCGGCACGAAGGGCGCGAGACGGTCATGACCGCCGAGATCGAGTGCACGGTCGACCTCGCGCACGAGCAGAAGGGCGTGCACATGTCACGCTTCCCGGAGCTGTTCGAGGAAGCGATCGAGGCGGTTGTGGGCACCGAGGCATTGCACATCGAGTCGCTCGCCGAGCACATCGCCCAGCACATCGTCGGCCGGCAGCGGGCGCTGCGAGCCGAGGCGAGGATCACAGCCCACTGGCCGGTGCGGCGCACAACCCCCGTCACCGGGCTCTCGACGCAGGAGATGGTCTCCCTCGTCGGGATCGCGGCGGCGACGACCGACAGCGTCCGGCGCGTCGTCGGCGTCGAGGCGACCGGGATCAACGCCTGTCCGTGCGCACAGGGCCTCGTCCGCGGCCGGGCGGCCGAGCGCCTGGCAGAGGCCGGGTACGAGGACGTCGAGCGGATCCTCGACCTCGTCCCGCTGGCGACGCACAACCAGCGCGGCAAGGGCACGCTCTACGTCGGCACCGAGCGCCAGCTCGACGCGAACGATCTCGTTGCGATCGTGCAGGACTCGATGAGCGCGCCCGTCTACGAGCTGCTCAAGCGCCCGGACGAGCTCTTCGTCGTCGAGCATGCCCACCTGCAGCCGCGCTTCGTCGAGGACTCAGTACGACTCTCGCTCAAGGGCGCGCTCGACGCGATGCCGGAGCTCGCCGACGGGGACTTCCTCTACGCCCGTCAGGTCAACTTCGAGACGATCCACGCCCACGACGTGCTCGCCGAGCGCGAAGGAACGGTGGGCGAGCTCCGCGGCGAGCTCGACTCCGGCACGGCGGCCGAGCGGCACACCTCGCTGAGCGACTGGCTGTCCAGCTAGCGCGCAGGCCCGCTTCGCGGCCGCACCAGCTCCTAGGCACGCCGTAGCTGGAAGCGGCTCTCCGTGCCCGCGCGGAGCCGCGCGATGTTGCCGCGGTGGAGTACAAGCACGGCGGCCGCCGCGATCGCCGCGAATGCGATCACCGGCCACGGCTCGCCGATCGCAAGCCCGATGAACGGGAGCGCGACCGCCGTCGCCATCGAGGCGAGCGAGGCGTACCGAGAGACGAGGAAGATGACAACCCAGATCACGAGGCCGATCGCCCCGAGCAGTGGTGCGACGCCGAAGAACGTCCCGCCCGCGGTCGCCACCGCCTTGCCGCCGCGCTGGAAGCCGAGGAAGAGCGGCCGCCAGTGGCCGAGCATTGCGGCGCCGCCTGCGAGGACGCCCGTCAGCTCGCCGACGAGCAGTGTGCCGACGAGGGCCGGCACGAACCCCTTCGCCACGTCGAGGATCACGATCGGAATCCCGTACGACCGCCCGTACGTCCGCCAGACGTTGGTGGCGCCGATGTTGCCGCTGCCGACGCGGCGGATGTCCTCGCCCTTCGCCAATCGCACGAGCCAATAGCCGAACGGCATCGACCCCAGCAGGTAGCCGCCGAGGACGACGAGGACCGGGGTCATCAGCTCACTTCAGGGGAATCTGGTACTTCGACACCCAATCGTTCACGACCGCCCAGTCCAGGTTGTGGAAGAAGGCGTCGATGTAGGCGCCGCGGTCGGTCTGGAAGTCGAGGAAGTACGCGTGCTCGTAGACATCGAGCGCAACGAGCGGGGTGGCGTTCCAGATCGGGAAGGTGTTCTGGGCGTCCCCGACGTAGTTGAAGAGGCGGCCTTCGTCCCAGTCGTACGCCGTCCAGGCCCAGCCGCGCCCGGCCATCCCGGTCGCCTTCAGGTCGGCGCGCCAGTTGTCGCTCGAGCCGAAGTCGCGCTTGATCAGGTCCGCGACGGCGCCTTTCGGGTCGCCGCCGTCACCGCCGAGATGCTCGAAGTAGACCTCGTGGTTCTTGATCCCGCCGATCGCGAAGGAGAGGTCGACCTTGAGCGCGCGGAGCTCCGAGTAGACCTGGTTCGCGCTGCCGGCGTCGACGCTGCCGAGCTTCGCAAGGATCTCGTTCCGCTTCGCGACGTAGCCCTGGTAGAGCTTGTAATGGGCTTCGATCGACGCGCGCGAGATCCCGTCGAGCTCCAGCAGGGCCGGCTTCAGCTCGCGGGGCCTGATCTCCTCATAGCTCGACATCCGTACCTCCACGGTTTCGACGGCGACTCGGCGGGAACGGCGCGGAGCATATCCTCCCGTCCTGTTACCGAGACGAAGGAGTCGCGATGCCGTTCAGCCTGCCCGATCTCCCCTACGACCACGCAGCACTCGAGCCGACCATCGACGCACGCACGATGGAGATCCACCACGGCAAGCACCACCAGGCCTACGTCGACAACGCGAACAAGGCGCTCGAGGGGACCGACCTCGCCGACGCCCCGGTCGAGGAGGTGCTGACGAAGCTCGACTCGCTCCCGGAGGACAAGCGCGCCGCCGTCCGCAACAACGCGGGCGGGCATGCAAACCATTCGCTCTTCTGGACGATCATGGGCCCGAACGGAGGCGGCGAGCCTTCAGGAGCGCTCGCGGATGCGATCGGATCGACCTTCGGCGGCCTCGACGCGCTCAAGGAGCAGGTGAACGACGCCGGGGTCAAGCGCTTCGGCAGCGGCTGGACCTGGCTGGTCGTCGACGGCGGCTCCCTTGCCGTGGTGTCGACGGCGAACCAGGACTCGCCGCTCTCGGAGGGCAAGACGCCGATTCTCGGCATCGACGTCTGGGAGCACGCGTACTACCTCAACTACCAGAACCGCCGCCCGGACTACCTCGCGGCCTGGTGGAACGTCGTCAACTGGGACGAGGTGGCGAAGCGGTACGACGCGGCCGGCTGACTACTTCACCCGGCGCCACGTGATCTCGCGGCTGAACGCCCCGAGATAGCCCACGCCGGCCTGGTTCACGGACATCGCGATCCGCAGGCGCGAGACGCCCATCGGCAGGAGGGCTCGGAAGCGTGCGCGAGAGTTGAGATCGAGCGGGACCCGCTTGATCGTCACCCACTGGCCCAAGCCCGAGAGCCGCTGCAGCTGCACCTGCTTCCTCGCCATCGAACGCCCGGCGAAGACGCGGGTGACGAAGCCGTTGAGACGTCCGAAGGAGATCGCGGGCGCGACCGCGGTCGTGATCACCAGGCTTTTGGCGCCCTTCCACAACGCCTGGTAGGTCGTCAGAATCTTGGGCTCGGTGACGAGGCTGAAGGTGCCGTCGGCGCCGGTGAGCACGGTTGCCAGCACGATCTGCGAGGCCTGGCCGTAGGGCTGATAGACGATCTGCACCTGCTCCCCCGCCGCCCGGTTGTTCACCTGGCCCGAGAGCGTCACGGCTGCCCCGTAGCTGACCTGCGGGAGCGAGGTCGCGAGCGAGACGGCGGGCGGAGCCCCGGCGACCCGCACCGTTCCGGTGACGCGGGGGTTGAGGGCGTCGCGGTAGCGGTACGTGCCCGCGACCGTGAACGTGAACGAATAGGTCCGGCCGGGGCGGAGCACGGGCGAGGCGAACGTGCCGGTCGTCGAGACGACCTGGTGGTCGCGGCTGTCGACGTTGCGCCATCTGATCGTGTCGCCGGCCACGATGCTCACCGTCGCGGGCGAGAACGAGTTGCGCAGGATCTGGACTCCCCGCGTCGCGGCCTCCGCCTCGGGTGCGAGCACGAAGCCTGCGAGGAGCGGGAGAACCAGCAAAATACGCCTCATGAGCCGAAGGATTCCACGCCGTCTCCCGCGCTACGCCCGTGCCGCGGCGAATTTACGTCCCCCGAAAAAGAATTAACGCGTCCCGTACACGCGCCCTCGTCACCGGCGGAACCGGCAAGCTCGGCTCGGGGATCGTGCGGCGGCTCGAGACGGAAGGCTGGCGCGTCGTCGCCGCCGGTCGCAAGGACGGCGACGTGTCGAGCGCGGCAGGTGCGCGCGCGCTCGTCGAGCGGGCAAGTGAGGAGCTGGGCGGGCTCGACGTCGTCGTCAACGCCGCGTCGGCCGGTTTTACGCCCAAGCCGTTCGAGCACCTCTCCGAGGAGGAGGTGGACGCAGCGCTCGGCGCGACCGTGAAAGGCAGCTTCTTCGTCACGCAGGCCTCGGCGCCGAAGCTGCGGGCGAGCGGCGGCCTCGTCGTCATGGTCGAGGACGTCGCGGCGTACCAGCCATGGCCGTCGTTCGCCGCCCATTGCGCAGCGAAGGCCGCTCAGGCAATGCTTACGCGTGTGCTCGCCCGAGCGCTCGCTCCGGAGGTCCGGGTCTGCGGCGTCGCGCCGGGACCGGTCGCGGTCGAGCCGGAGCAGGAAGAGCGGCGCGCCGCCGAGACCGCACTCGGACGCGTCGGGTCGGCGGACGACGTCGCCGGGGCGATCGTCTACCTCGCCGGGGCCGACTTCGTCACCGGAACGACGATCGCCGTCGACGGAGGCCGGCTGCTGCAATCCGGGGGGAGGATCCATGCGTAGTCCGTGTGCATGGGTACGGCGTTGACTCTCGACCGTCCCGTCCTGCCTCGCTCACCCGGAGTGTCCGACATCGGCAGGGCGGCGCTTGCCGAGCCGACGGACGGCGAGCTGATCGAGCGCGTCGGCCGCGGCGACCGCGACGCCTTCGACGAGCTCTACCGTCGCTACACGCGTCCCGTCTTTGGGTTGGCGCTGCGCCGCCTGGGCGACCGGGGCCGCGCCGAGGACGCCTTCCAGGAGGCGTTCGCCGCGATCTGGCGCTCGGCCTCGAGCTACGACCCCGAACGGGGCCAGGGCGGCGCCTGGCTGTACACGGTCGCTCGAAACGCAATCGTCGACGGCGCCCGGCGGCGGCCGGAGCCCCCCATGGAGGCGCCCGACGAATCGTCGGGCGAGGACGGTCCGGCGGAGCGGGCCGAAGCGGCATGGCTCGCCTGGCGCGTGCACGGCGCGCTCGAGCAGCTGCCGGCGCACGAGCGGCCCGTGATCGAGCTCGCCTACTGGGGCGGGCTCTCGCAGAGCGAGATCTCGGCACGGCTGGGCGTCCCACTCGGAACGGTGAAGACAAGGACCCGGAGCGCGCTCGCCCGTCTCGCCGACCTGCTCGAGGACGAGCTGCCATGACTGACCGGCTCGACGATCTGGTCGGCGACGTCGACGACCCCCGCGAACACGAGCGGCTCCGGCGGGTGCACGAGCTGCTTCTCTCGGTCGACCCTCCTCCCGAGGTTCCACCGACGCTGCGGGCCACGCCGCGTGCCGAGCCCGAGCCCGTCGGGGCGACGCCCAGGTCGTGGCGACCCCGCCTCGTCGCGCTCGCGGCAACGCTGGCTGCCGTCGCCTTCGGCGCCGGCTACTGGGTCGGCGACCGGGAGCAGGATCCCGTGTTGGTGATCGAGATGACCGGCACCGACGACCGGAGCGACGCAATCGCTTCGATCGAGGTGCTCGAAGACGACAAGGCCGGCAACTGGCCGATGAACGTGATCCTGCGCGGGCTCGAGCCGAGCCGGGACCGGCAGGACTACTACGAGCTGTGGTTGACCCGGAACGGTGAGCTCGTGGACTCCTGCGGGCGCTTCCTGGTGAACCCAGGCGTGACCAAGGTCGTGCTCACGGTGCCGTACGGCCTCCGGCGCTACGACGGCTGGGTCGTGACCAGGGCCGGCTCGGACCGGCCGCTCCTCACGACGTAGGTTTCGGCTCCCAGAGCTCGAAGCGGTTGCCTTCGGGGTCGACCGCCCAGCCGAAGCGACCGTACTCGTGGTCCTCGACCTTGTCGTCGACCTCGACGCCGGCAGCACGGAGCTCTGCGAGGAGCGCATCCAGGTCGCGGACGCGGTAGTTGACCATCACATGCTGCTCGCGTGGCCAGTACTCGGTGTCACTCGGAAAGATCGACCAGACGGTGACGTCGCCCGGCTCGGCCCCGAAGTTGAAGCCGCCCCACTCCTCGATCGTGATCCCGAGCTGCTCGCGATACCAGGCCCGGAGCGCCTCCGGGTCGCGGGCGCGGAGGAACACGCCGCCGATCCCGGTGACCCGATCCACGCTCTCAGGGCGCAGTGCGGTCGTTCGCCACGAACGCGTCGTAGGTGATCGGCATCCGCTCGGCGAGGAACCGCTCGCAGGCTTCGGCGTAGAGCCTGATCTCGCGCTGGGCCGTGTCGGCGGCGCGGAGCGAGACGAAGTTCATCAGGGCCCGCGCGTTGACCGTCCAGTAGAACTCGGTGTAGGCGCCGACGGGGAGCACGGAGCGGGCGAGCTCGCGGGCGACACCCTCTTCGACGAGCCGCGTGTAGGTCGCGTAGGCGGTGTCGTAGACGGCCTGGAGCTCCTCGCGTGTGCGCTCGGCGAGCTCCGGATCGACCGGCTCGAACGAGTACGCGCCCGGCTTGCCCACCTGGCTCCGGACGTCTTCGGCGGCCGGGAGGTAGAAGTCGTCGGTCGCCTTCGCATAGCGCATCGAGAACTCGTTGAACGAGCCGATCCGGTGCCGGAACCACTCCCGCGCGACGAAGATCGGGCACCGCACGTGGAAGCGGAAGGAGTTGTGCTCGAACGGCGTCCCGTGGCGGTCGCGCATCAGGAAGCGGATCAGGCCCGCGTCGGCGTCGTCCACCTCCTCGCGCCGGCGCGCGAAGCTGACCCGGGCGGCGTTGACGACGGAGAGGTCGTCGGCCATCGCATCGTCGAGACGGACGAAGCCGTGGTCGAGGACGGAGATGGAGCTGTCGGGTATCACTTCGCTCGTGACGGCCACACGATCGAGGCTACTGGCGCGCCCGGACGACCGCAAAACGAACCACGGTGTCTAGAGCCTGGGTCGGCTCTTCCGGCTGGTCGTATCCCTCCTGGCGGCCCGAGTTCTATCCGGCCGGGCTCGCAAACGAGGACTTCCTCGCCTTCTACGCCGGGCGGCTTCCCTCCGTCGAGCTGAACAGCACGGGGTACCGGCTGCCGTCCGAGGAGCAGTTCGCGCGCTGGGCGGAACAGGCGCCGGCGGACTTCCGCTTCGCTGTGAAGATGCCGCCGCGGGCGCTCCGCGCCCTCGGCACCTTCGAGGAGAGGGTGCGCTTGCTCGGCGGGCGGCTCGGGCCGGTTCGCGTTGTCGTCGACCGACCCAGGGACGACGGCTTGCTCGCGCTCCTGCTCGGCTCGACCGACCTGCGGCTCGCGCTCGACCTCCGTCACGAGAGCTGGGACGGCGCCGACGTGTCGCCCGCCGTGCGGGTGGACGACTGGGAAGCCGACGCACCCTTCCGCTACCTCCGCTTTCGCGAGCCGCCCTATGGCGACGACGCATTGGAGGAGCTCGCCGCTCGCATCCGCGCATTGCTCGCGATGGGGATCGAGGTCTTCGCGTACTTCCGCCACGAGGACGCGCCGACCGCGGTGACGTACTCCACGCGGCTGCTCGAGCTCGTCCGCGCGGACGAGCGCTGATCGATCCACCGGCCGATGCGAGCAGGAACGTGGCCGCATAGCGTGAACTCATGCCCCCCATGCTCGCGTTCCTCGTCGCCCTCCTCCCGTTCGCGGGTCTGATCGGGCCGCTCGTGTGGATGGCACGGATGTCCTGACATTGCAGCTACACTGCGCCGCGTTCATTTAGTTAGAGCGCGTACCTGCGGTGCCCAGCACCTCTCTTACCGTTCGTGACTCACAGGTAAGGAGGTGTATTTCTATGGCAGCAGGAACCGTGAAGTGGTTCGACAACGCGAAGGGCTACGGCTTCATCGCGCCCGAGGACGGAGGCAAGGACCTCTTCGTCCACCACACCGGCATCGCCGGCGAGGGCTTCAAGTCTCTCGACGAGGGTGTGAAGGTCGAGTTCGAGGCCCGCGAGGGTCAGAAGGGCCCCGAGGCTTTCAACGTGCTCGCCGTCTAGGCGGCACGACGAGGGATAGAGCCGTTCGGGACGTGTCCAGGGACAGACCCTAGGACGCGTCCCGAGCGGACACCTCGCTGGCAATGCCGGCCGCTCGCGCCGCCAGCTCGCGTGTCTCGCGGACGCGGTCGTCTCCTTGGCCTGCGTTGATGGCGACGAGCCGGGCCGCGATCGAGGCGGCTGCCGCGGCGAGGTCGGCGCCCGCTGCAGCGTCGCCGCTGACGTTGGGATTGCCCTCCGCCGCGACCAGCGCGGCCAACTCCGCGACCTCGGCGGCGACGAGCGCGATCTCGTGCGGGATCGCCACGATTCGCTCGACCGTCTCCGCGGTGCGGGCGTCCATGAAAGCGGCATATGCGTCCGCGTCCGCGTCGGCGAGCGGCTCCACACGCGCGCGCAGCTCTTCGGCACGGCCGACGACCTCGGCGCGGCGGCCCCAGCCGTCGGCGGCGAACCGCGCCGCCATCGCGGTCAGCCCCGCCGCGAGCGATGCTGCGATCGCCGCCACCGCCCCGCCTCCGGGCGCGGGCGTCCGCGCGGGCACGGCGTCGAGGAACTCCTTGAGGCCAAGCTCGAGGAACGCTCTAGAAGAGGCCAACCGTGAGGCCGTCCTCGTCGATGTCGACGTTGAAGGCCGCGGGACTGGCCCCGAGCCCCGGCATCGTCTGCATCGTGCCGCACAGCGCGACGAGCCACCCTGCACCCGTGTAGGCACGCACGTCGCGCACGGTCAGCGCGAAACCCGTCGGCGCGTTCACGAGCTCGGGATCGTGCGAGAGCGACAGGTGCGTCTTCGCCATGCAGATCGGCAGCCGGTCGAGCCCACCGGCGGCGTACTGACGGATCCTGTCCTTCGCGGTCTGGAGGAAGAGGACGCGGCCGGCGCCGTAGACACGGGTCGCGATCGCCTCGATCTTTTCCTCGATCGGAGCATCGATCGGGTACGTGAACTCGAACGCGTTCGGGTGATCGGCTGCGTCTACGACCGCTTCGGCGAGCGCCGCCGCACCCGCGCCGCCGCGCTCGAAGGCTTCGTTCAGCTCCGCCGCGTGCGCCCCGTGCTCGAGGGCGAGCCTGCGGACGAGCTCGACCTCGTCGTCCGTGTCCCCCGGGAACCGGTTGACCGCCACGACTGCGTGCAGCCCGAAGGCCCCCACGATCTCGAGGTGCCGGCGCAGGTTGGCCGCGCCGCGCTCGATCGCGTCCAGCCCGCCGTCCGGGTCGCCGCCGTGGTGCTTCAGCGCCTTGGCCGTCGCGACCAGCACGACGGCGCTCGGGCTGAGCCCTCCTGCCCGGCAGACGATGTTGAGGAACTTCTCCATCCCCATGTCGGCGCCGAAGCCCGACTCGGTGACGACGTAGTCGCCGAGCTTGAGCGCGACCAGGTCGGCGACGAGCGAGTTGTTGCCGTGCGCGATATTGGCGAAGGGCCCGCAATGGACGAGCGCCGGCTGGCCTTCGAGTGTCTGGACGAGGTTCGGCTTCAGCGCGTCCTTGAGCAGGACGGTCATCGCGCCCGCCGCGCGGAGCTGCTCGGCGCGCACCGGCTGGGCGTCGAAGGTGTACGCGACCGTGATCGCGCCGAGCCGCCGGCGCAGGTCCTGCAGGTCACGTGCCACGGCGACGATCGCCATCACTTCGGACGCGGCCGTGATGTCGAAGCCCGACTGGCGGACGTAGCCGTTGGCCCTGCCCCCGAGCCCGATCGCGATGTCCCGCAATGCGCGGTCGTTGATGTCGACGCACCGGCGCCAGCCGACCGAGAGCGGGTCGATCCCGAGCTCGTTTCCGTGCAGGATGTGCGCCTCGAGCAGCGCCGCGAGCAGGTTGTTCGCGGCGCCGATCGCGTGGATGTCACCCGTGAAGTGGAGATTGAGGTCCTCCATCGGCACGACCTGCGCATAGCCACCTCCGGCCGCCCCACCCTTGATCCCGAACACCGGTCCGAGCGATGCCTCGCGGATGCAGAGCACCGGCTTGCGGCCGATGTGGCCGAGGCCCTGCGTGAGCGAGACGGAGGTCGTCGTCTTTCCCTCACCCGCCTTCGTCGGGGTGATCGCCGTGACACAGATCAGCTTGCCGTCGGCCGTGTCGCGAAGACGCTCGAGGACACCGAGGTCGATCTTGGCCTTGGTGCGGCCGTACGGCTCCACCTCCTCCGGCTCGAGCCCCGCCGCCGCTGCGACCTCCTCGATCGGCAGCAGCGTCGCCGCCTGCGCTATCTCGAGGCTGGACGGCATCTGCGCGCGCATCGAGGAGAGCCTAATGCCGCGCGACGGCGCCCAGGTGGCGGGCGTGGGCGCCGGTCGAGACGATCTCGCAGATCTGATCGACGACGTGCTCCAGCTCCGCATCGGAAGTGAAGTAGTGCGGGCCGATCCGGATCCCGGCGCCGGGACGGAAGTCGCAGAGGATCTGGCGCTGGGCGAGCTCGGCGTGCACGGCAGGGAAGTCGTCGACATGGACGGTGACGGTGCCGCCGCGACGCTCGGGGTCGCGAGGGCTCGCGATTCCGAGACCCGCCGATTCGGCGAGCCGAATCAGCAGGTCGGTCTGCCGCAGCGAGTTCGCTCGGATCCGCTCCACGCCGATCTCTTCGATCAGGTCGTAGCCCGCCGTTGCGGCGTAGAGCGCGGGCACATTCGGCGTGCCCGTCAGGAAGCGTGCTCCACCCTCGGCGTACCGCATTTCCTCCTCGAAGGCGAACGGGGCCTCGTGTGCCTGCCATCCCGTGTACGTCGGTTCGAGACGCTCGGCGAGGTCCGGACGAGCGTAGAGCCAGCCGTTGCCGGGGCCGCCGCAGAGCCACTTGACCGAGCCGCCGACCGCGAAGTCGACATCGAGCTCCGTGAGGTCGACGGGCACGATCCCCGCGGACTGGTAGGCGTCGAGGATTACGTGCGCACCCGCCTCGTGCGACCGGCGGACGATGGTGGCGACGTCCTGGATCTCGCCGTTCTTGAAGAGGACGTGGCTAATCGGGACGAGGAGCGTCCGCTCGTCGATCGCTTCGACGATCTCGCCGTCGTCCTCGCAGACGACCACCTCGAGGTCGGGTTGTGCCTGGTAGAGGTAGCGAACGGAGGGGAAGTTGCCGCGCTCGTACACGACCCGGTTCCGTGCGGGCGTGGGCCGGAAGCAGGACAGGACGACCGCCTCGGCGATCGCGACGTTCTGGTGCATCACCGTCGATCCGGGTGGCGCGCCGACGATTCGGCCGATCTGGTCGCCGACGGTCAGCGGCATCTCCCACCACCCCTCGGCCCACGCGCGGATCCCGCGCTCGCGCCACGTCCGCGCGTACTCGGCCACCCCTTCCTCCGCCCGCGCCGGCATCGCCCCGAGCGAGTGGTTGATCAGGTAGGTCGTGTGCTCGAGAATCGGGAACTCGGAGCGGTAGTCGAGCAAGGCGCGCACGAACGGCAGTCTGCCCGACCCGCGTCCGCCAGGGACGCGTCCGCCCGGTAGCGTCAGGCTCGTGACCCTCGACGAGCCCGTGGCGATCGCCGCCCTGCCGACGCCGCTGCGGTGGGTGAACGAGCCGTCGAGCTGGAGCACTCCGGACGAAACGTCGCTGCTGGTGACGGCGGGACCTCGCACCGACTGGTTCGTCGACCCGCAGCGGTCCGAGGAGCCGAAGCTGAACGCGCCGGCGCTGGTCGGCGATGCAAGCGGCGACTTTCTCCTGAGCGCCCGTGTCACCGTCGACTTCGCCGCGACGTATGACGCTGGCGTGCTCGTCCTGTACGCAGGCGACGACGCGTGGGCGAAGCTCTGCTTCGAGTACTCACCGCAGCGCGAGCCGATGGTCGTCTCGGTCGTGACGAGGGGCGTGTCCGACGACTGCAACTCCTTCGTCGTCGACGGTGCGTCCGTTTGGCTTCGGATCGCTCGGATCGGAGCCGCGTTCGCCTTCCATGCCTCGACCGACGGCGCCGGCTGGAGCTTCGTCCGCTACTTCGCGCTCGCTACGGCCGGCGAGCCGTCGGTCGGCTTTGCGGCACAGTCCCCGACCGGCGACGGGTGTGCTGTCACATTCGACGAGATCGCTTACGGGGCGGAGCGCCTCGGCGATCTGCGCAGCGGCGCCTAGTCCGGTCGGCCGGCGACGTCGCCGACCCCGCCTTCGGTGCGGCGGCTCCACTCGGGCTCCCAGAGGCGAAAGCCGCCCACGAACGCGTTGTCGTTCCCCCCTCGACGGCAGCCTGCGGGCAGCTCGTCGAGCTCCTCGGCCTCGCCTCCGCCGATCACGACATCGTCCGGCTTCATCGCGGCCGTGAGCTGCTCGACCGCCTCGAAGACGGCTGACTTCCACTTCCTCTTGCCCCGCTTCTCCCGTGCGCTTCGGCTCACGTAGTCCTCGAAGGTGCGCTTGCGGAAGGGAAGGTGGCCGAGCTCGAGCGGTTCGACGATTCCGTCCACGATCAGCGCAGAGCCGAGGCCCGTGCCGAGCCCGAGGAAGAACATGCGCCCGCCTTCGTAGCTCCCGATCGCCTGCATCACGGCGTCGTTCACCACTTTCGTCGGCTTGCCGAATGCTGCCTCGTAGTCGAAGCCGACCCAGCCCTCGCCGAGGTTGATCGGCTCCGCGATCACGTTGCCGCCCCGCACCGGCGTCGGGATCCCGAGCGTGACCACGTCCCAGCTCCAACCGTCCGCTGCCTCGAGCACACCCTCGACCATCCTCCGTGGGCTGAGCTCGGGCTCCGAGTCGAAGCGCCGCGCCTCGTCCTCAGCGGAGGTGAGGAGCTTGACGTGTGAGCCGCCGACGTCGACGGCGAGGATCACCTGCGTCTCCATCCGGCGAGCCGCTAGCCCGACGTTCCCGTTTCATCGTGTGGCGCGCCGACGGGCTTCGACTCCGGGGAGCCACGTTGTCGCAGGTAGATCGTGAAGACCGCCATGGTGCCGACGGCGAGGAACTCGGACTGCCAGTTCTGGAGCGTTCGTTCCCAGAACTCCGGCTCGAGCAGGTAGCGGCCCCAGGAGACCGTGGCCCCGTCGTGCTCGAGCTGCTCGGCGTTGAACTCGCGCCAGTTGCCGAGCGACTGCGCGACCCACGACGCGACGAAGAGCAGCCCCATCGCCGCGAGGAGTGAGTTCTCGTAGAGGACGCGCGTCGCCCCGCGGGCTTTCGCCCAGCGCGGCGCGTCGTCAGGAGCGAACCCCTCGAGCTTCTGCTCCTGCTTCGACTCGAGCCCCACGGAGTCGAGCGGCTTCGATTCGTTCGACCCCTTCTGGACGAGCCAGACGGTCGCGAGGATGAAGAGCGTGAACTGGAGGAACTCCGACTGCCAGTTCTCCATGACGGCGCCGCCGAACTCCGGGGAGAGCACATAGTCGAGCCACGAGAGGGGCTCGCCGCCGTGTGCCTGCTCGCCGGCGTTGAAGGCGTGTTGGCCCGCGAACGACTGACCGACCAGCGTGACGGCGAAGATCGTGGCGAAGAAGAGCGAGAGGCCGTTCTCGAACAGAAAGCGTCTCATTCGACCGTCAGGGCGACCACGAGATACAGCACGATGCCTCCGACGATCAGCACCCAGTAGG
>CAWDIJ010000013.1:0-237518 GCA_963802375.1 uncultured Actinomycetes bacterium | reverse complement strand
CTTCTTCGATGGGAAGCACTACCGGGTCTCGGGCGTGGCGCGCGGACCAGCGCCGGCGCACGACGTCGAGATCTGGGTTGGGGCCGGAATGCCGCGCATGCTTCGCCTCGTGGGACGCATGGCAGACGGCTGGTCCGTGCCGATCCGCCTATTCCTGCCGGGGGGGCCGCCGACGCTGGCCGAGCCCAACCGCGTGATCGATGTGGCTGCCGCGGCGGCCGGCCGCGACCCGTCGGACGTACGCCGGATCCTCACGTTCCCGGGGCGGTTCGCGCGATCGCGCGGCAGCCTGCTCGACGGGCCGCCGGCCCAGTGGGCGGAGGAGCTGACCGACATGGCGCTGCGCTACGGCGTGGGCACATTCGTCTTCGGAGCCGACGAGGCGGCGACAATCGAACGCTTCGCCGGCGAGGTCGTCCCGCGCACCCGTGAACTGGTCGTGGCCGAACGGCAGGCGGCGGCTCCGCCGCCTAGCAGGGAGGCGACGTCATGAAGGCGCAGACAGCGACGCCCGAGAGCGAGAGTGGCGACGAGCGCCGAATTGCCGGGATCGACCGGTGGACGATCGGGCCCGCGCTGCTCGTCCTCGCGCTCGCCGTGCTGATGAGCGTCGTCCTCCCGTGGGTCGACAGCGAAACGGAGTACAGCGACGCCGTCGACCGGGACGACGTCGTTCAGCTCGCCGACGGAATCACCCTTGTCCCGCCCCCGGGTTGGAACCTGGCCAGCGGCGCGCTCGCCGGCCAGACGCGCTCGGCCGTCGGGAGCACCGGGTCGACTGAGCTCATCCGCGGCAACGTGCGTTTTTCCGTGCAGGCGGCGCCCTTCGACGGGACGGCGTCGGCGTTGCTCACACGGATCAACGAGATCAACGCGGACGTCCGCCGCGCGGAGGGGCGCACGGCGCAGACGACCGGCCGCTACACCGTGACGACGCGCCAAGGCGTCGCGGGCGTGGCGGAGGATTTCGTCAGCGTCGCAAGGCGGGGATCGGTCGTCGCCTTCGTATTCGGGTCGAGCGCGCAGTCGGCAAGCTCCGACGGGCAGCCGACGGACGAGGGCGTCGAGATCGTCGCCTCCGGCCCGAGCGACGCGATGTCGCGCCGGCGCGACGACATTGTCTCGATGATTCGCAGCATCCGGGCGGCCTCGTGAGCACGCTCGTTGTCGGCCGCCGACGGGCGATCGCGCAGTCCGGGTGGGGCGAGGACTTCCGCCTCTTCCGGCCGCACAACTTGGCCTTCTGGGTCTACTGCGTGCTCGTGGTAGCCGGGGCGTTCGTCCTGTCCGGCCAGATCTCGATCGCGGCGGCGGCCTACAGCGGCGCGCTCACGAGCGGGATTGTCGCGTTCGGGCTGCTCACGGTCGCCTATGCGTGGTTCATCCACTACGAGGACCGCTACACGACCGTCCCGCCGAAGCTCGCTGCCGCCGGCTTCGTCTGGGGCTTCGTCCCGGCGATCGGCGCCTTCGCGCTGCTGGCCAACGGGGCCGTGGTCGACCTGTACGCGAAGGCGTTCGGAGCGAGCTTCGCCTACGACTGGGGCGCGGCGCTCGCCGCGCCGGTCAACGAGGAGCTCGCCAAGGGCGCGGGCGTCCTGCTGCTCCTGACCCTCGCACCGCAGCTCGTCCGGAGCCCGTTCGACGGGCTCATCCTCGGCGCGTTCATCGGGCTCGGCTTCCAGATCAGCGAGGACATCAGCTACGCGTGGATCGGGGCGGCCAACGCCTTCGGCGACGTCGACGCGGCCCGGGCGACGATCTTGATCCGGACGCTCTCGTCGATCCCGTCGCACTGGATGTTCACGGCGATCTTCGGCGCCGGGCTGATCTGGTTCATCGGCCGCCCGGACGTGCCGGCCCGCAAGGGGGTCGGCGCCGGACTGATGCTCACCGCTGTGCTGATGCACGGCCTGTGGAACGCGAGCGGCGCGATCGCGGGCAGCAGCGTCTTCGGCTGGATCGTGCCGCTCGGTGTCGCGGCCACGCTCATCTCCACGTTCGTCTGGATCTACCGGAACACCCAGCCGATCGAGCGCAAGTGGATGCGCGAGCTGATGGCTCCCGAGATCGCAGGCGGCGTCGTCACGCCCGCCGAGCTCGAGGCGTTGGCGGGAACGCGCTCGACGTACCGGAGCTACATCCGCGCGCACCCGCGCCCCCGCACCGCCAAGCGCGTCCTCGAGGCCGAGACCCATCTCGCGCACGAGATCGCACGCGCCGGCGGCGCCGAGACCGTCGCGGTTCAGGCGGCGCGCGCTGCCGTCGCGCGGGCGCGCGGCACCTAGGTTCGGCGGCGTCCCTGCGCCAAAGCACAGGCCCACCGCGGCAGAGAAGGCGCGACGGCTGGCAGCCGCATGGCAGCGGCCCTGCCCATCGTTCGGCGGACGGCAACGAAGGAGAAGACATGTCCGACCTCGATGGTGGCGCTCGTCGTCTTCCTCGCAAGCGACGGCTCGTCACTCGCGACCGGCGCCGAGGCCTGATGGAGCGCCGGCCGGCCCCGCACAGGGTCGCGATTGTCGGCGGCGGCTTCGGCGGCCTCTTCGCCGCACGGGCGCTCGGCCGCGCACGCGACGTCGAGGTCGTGCTGGTCGACCGGACGAATCATCATCTGTTCCAGCCGCTCCTTTACCAGGTGGCAAGCGGCATCCTCTCGGAGGGGTCGGTCGCCCCGCCTCTCCGGGACATCCTGCGCCGCCAGCGGAACACCGAGGTCGTGCTCGGCGAGGTGGTCGGCGTCGACCTCGACGCGCGCCGGCTCGCCGTCGAGACGCTCGGCCGGCGCAGCGAGATCGCGTACGACAGCGTGATCGTCGCGGCCGGCGCCGGCCAGTCGTACTTCGGCCACGACGAGTTCGCGCACGACGCGCCCGGGATGAAGACGATCGACGACGCGCTCGAGCTGCGCGGACGCATCTTCGGCGCGCTCGAGCTGGCCGAGCACGAGGACGATCCCGAGGCCCGGACGCGGCTGCTGACGTTCGTCGTCGTCGGCGCCGGACCGACGGGTGTCGAGCTCGCCGGGCAGCTCGTCGAGCTGACGCGCAACTCGCTGCGCGGAAACTTCCGCCACATCGACCCGGCCGAGGCGCGGGTTGTCCTCCTCGACGCCGCGCCGGCGATCCTGCCCTCGTTTCCGCCGTCGCTTCAGCGGCGTACCGCCGCGGACCTGTCCGGGATGGGCGTCGAGATCCACGTCGGGAGATTGGTCACCGGCGTCGACGCCGCCGGGATCGAGACGAAGGCGGACGACCCGGAGTCGCGACGGATCGAGGCGGCGACGAAGATCTGGGCGGCCGGCGTCGAGGCGTCGCCGCTCGGGCGCGTCCTGGCCGAGGCGGCCGGGGCGGACGTCGATCGCGCCGGGCGGGTGAAGGTGAACTCGGATCTGACGCTCCCCGGGCATCCGGAGGTCTTCATCGTCGGCGACCTGATGAGCCTCGACGGGCTGCCCGGTGTGGCGCAGGTGGCGATCCAGTCCGGCCGCCACGCAGCGGCGACGATCAAGCGCCGACTAGCCGACGATGCGGGCAGCCGGCCGTTCCGCTACCGCGACCGCGGCTCGCTCGCCACGATCTCCCGCTTCCGCGCCGTCGGCAGCATCGGCCGGCTTCGGGTTGCCGGCTTCCCCGCCTGGCTGCTCTGGCTCCTCGTCCATCTCGTCTGGCTGACCGGGTTCAAGAACCGCGTTCTCGTGCTCGCCCACTGGACGATCGCCTTCCTCAGCCGCGGCCGCCCCGAACGCGCGATCACCGAGCAGCAGGTGTTCGGCCGCCAGGCGCTCGCCGCCTCCGTCCCGGGAGGCGAGGTCGTTGACTGAGATGGCCGTGGGACGGCGGCGCCTCGTCTTCGGCGCGCTGCTGCTCGTGCTGTTCGTCGCTGCGCTCGACCAGACGATCGTCTCGACGGCGCTGCCGACAATCGTCGGGGAGCTGGGCGGCCTCGAGTACCTCTCGTGGGTGGTGACCGCGTACCTGCTGGCGTCGACGGTGGTGGGGCCGATCTACGGGAAGCTCGGCGACATGTACGGGCGCAAGCGCGTACTGCAGGCCGCGCTCGTGGTCTTCCTCGCCGGCTCCGCGCTGTGCGGGCTCGCCGGGAGCATGCTCGAGTTGATCGTCTTCCGCGCGGTGCAGGGGCTCGGCGGCGGCGGCCTGATCGTCGTCTCGATGGCGGTCGTCGGGGACATCGTCGCGCCGCGCGAGCGCGGCCGCTACCAGGGCCTGTTCGGCGGCGTCCTGGGCATCGCGGTCGTCGCCGGGCCGCTGCTCGGCGGCTTCTTCGTCGACAACCTCTCCTGGCGCTGGATCTTCTACATCAACCTGCCGCTCGGCCTCGTCGCGCTCGTGGTGATCTCGAGCGTCCTCTCGTCGCGGCAGGTGACGGAGTGGTGCCGGATCGACTGGCTCGGCACGCTCGTGCTCGCGGCGGGGCTGTCGGGGGTCATCCTCTACACGAGCCTCGGCGGGACGACCTACGCCTGGGACGCGCCGTGGATGCTCGCAGCGCTTTCCGCCAGCGTGGCGCTGCTCGCGCTCTTCCCACTCGTCGAGGCGCGCGCCGCGGAGCCGATCGTGCCGCTCGAGCTCTTCCGCAACGCCACCTTCCGGACGACGAGCGCGATCGGCTTCGTGATCGGGTTCGCGCTCTTCGGCTCCGTGACGTTCATCCCGGTCTACCTCCAGTTGGTCAAGGGCTACAGCGCCACCGGCTCGGGGCTGCTGCTGACGCCGATGATGCTCGGCGTGCTCGTGACCTCGACTGCGAGCGGCTTCCTGATCTCGCGCTACGGGAGCTATCGCCGCTTCCCGCGCGCCGGTACGGCGCTCGCGGCGGTCGCGCTCTACCTCCTCTCGACGCTCGAGCCGGGGACCCCGACGTGGGCCGCAGGCCTGTACATGCTGCTCCTCGGGCTCGGGCTCGGGCTGGTGATGCAGGTGCTCGTGCTCGCCGCGCAGAACGCGGTCGACTACACGCTCCTCGGCGTCGCCACCTCGGGCGCGACGCTGTTCAGGCAGGTCGGCGGCTCGATCGGCGTTTCCGTCTTCGGCGCGATCTTTACGAACCGCCTCGGCGTGGAGCTCGCGCACCGCCTCCCGCCCGGCGTGCAAGTCCCGACCGACGCAACCCCGGCCGCAATTGAGCAGCTCCCTACCGCGATCAACGCCATCTACGCCGCAGCCGTCGCCGCCGCGCTCCACCCCGTCTTCCAGACGGCGGCCGCCGTGATGGTCGTCGGGTTCGCGCTAAGCTGGCGCCTGCGCGACGTGCCGCTGCGCGAGACGACGCAGGCTCCAGTCGAGGCCTCGGAGCGCGCGCTGCGAACGCTCGCGGGATCGAGCGCCTCCGACGGCTGATGAACGCGCTAACGGCAGAAGGGTTGACTCGGCGCTTCGGGGATCTCGTGGCGGTGAACGACTTGACGTTCGAGGTTCCCGACGGTGGTGTGGTCGGTTTTGTGGGGCCGAACGGCTCGGGGAAGTCGACGACGATCCGCGTCTTGCTCGGTCTGATCGAGCCGAGCGCCGGTTCGGGAACGGTTCTGGGCGAGTCGATTGAGCACCCGGAAAGCTTCGCCGACCGGGTGGGCGCCCTGATCGAAGCCCCCGCGTTTGTGGGTTCGTTGTCGGGCCGGGACAATCTGCGGAGTCTGGCCGCGCTGCGCGGCTTGCCCGCCAAGCGCGTTGACGAAGTGCTCCAGATCGTGGGTCTGGTCGGGCGAGAGGACGACAAGGCCTCGACCTATTCGCTCGGAATGAAGCAGCGGCTCGGCATCGCGGCCGCGCTGCTGCCGGATCCGGAGCTGCTGGTGCTCGACGAGCCGATGAACGGGCTCGATCCGGCCGGCATCGTCGAGATTCGCGAGCTGCTGAAATCGTTGGCCGCCGGCGGCCGGACGGTGGTGGTCTCATCGCATCTTCTCGGTGAGCTCCAGGCGATGGTGGACAGCCTGGTCATGATCCGGTTCGGGGAGCTCGTCTATGCGGGCAGCCTCAAGGGTCTGATGGCGCACGCGACCGAACGTGTGGTCGCGGCGCCCGACCCGGCATCCGACCTGCCCCGCCTGGTCGAGATCGTCGAGCGAAACGGCTGGACGTACGAGACCTTCGATGACAAGGTGAATGTCACCCTGCCGGCCGAGCGGTCTGCCGATCTGTACCGGGCCGCCGCCACAGCGGGACTCACGTTGCGGATGCTCAATCCAGAGGCTGACACGCTCGAGACGGTGTTCCTGCGAATGACCGGAGCGACCGACACTGAGCTGTCCGAAGAGCGTCGCATCCAGCGGCACGGAGACGGCGGCTGATGCGCGCCTTCCGCTCGGAGCTGATCCGGATCCAGCGGCCGGCGTTTCTCTTCGGAGGCATCGGGCTGATGGCGCTGTTCGCGGGAATCGTCTCGGTCTTCATCTTCACATCGGCCGAGAGCGCACCCGCTGCTCCGCCAGAAGCCGGACAGGGCCCCGGCGCGTACACCGTCGCAGAGATCGCCAGCCCGGGCGGCTTCCTCACCGCCCTGCCGACCGTGAGCACGCTGGCCGGAGTGATCCTGCTCGCGCTCTGGGCGATCGCGGTGGCCACCGACTACAGCACGGGACTGATCCGCATCCTCGCCCAGGCGCATCCGAACAGGACGCGTCTCCTAGGCGGCAAGATCGCCGCCCTGGGCGTCTTCACGCTGCTGGCCACGACCGTGACGACGCTCGTCGTCGTCCTCTTCGCGCGGCCTCTCGCCAAGCTCGAGGGCATCTCGATCGAGGCATGGAAGACCGACTTCGCGTCCGAGCTAGGGAAGGGCTTCTTCGACTTCACGATCGCAGGGCTCGTCTGGGGGCTTATCGGTCTCATGCTCGCCGTGCTCACCCGCAGCTCGGCCATCGCCATCGGCATCGGGCTCGGGTTTCTGCTCGTCGCGGAGGGCCTGATCTCCATCGTCGCCCCGGACGCCAGCCCCTATCTACCCGGCGGCACGCTGGACACGCTCGCTGCCGGCGGAAACGACCAACTCGCCTGGGGCGCCTCGCTCGGGCTGGTCGTCCTCTACGGCGTCATCGCCGCCACTGTCTCCCTTGCTGCGTTCCGCACCCGCGACATCATCTCTTGACCTGCCCCCGAGCGGCACTTGATGTCATACGCCCAGCGCGGTTTGGACGCTGCGATTGAGCGGACAAGGAGGGAGCATGACCAACACGACCACGAGATTCTTCGAGGGCCTCAAGGCGCGCGGTCACGAGCCTCGACTCGAGAGAGTGAAAGCCTCGATGCGCTTCGACCTCACTAACGGTGAGCAGACGAAACGCTGGCATGTCGCGATCGACAAAGGCGTTATCGTGGTGTCGCACAAGAACGCCAAGGCCGACTGCGTCGTGCGCGCGGACAGCTCCGTCTTCGATGGCATCACCAGCGGTGAGGTGAATCCGGTAGCCGCCGTGCTCCGGGGGGCGATAGCCGTCGAAGGCGACCCCGAGCTGCTCATCCTGCTCCGCCGCCTAGTTCCGGCATCGGGGATGGAGCAATGAACGACGGTCTCGTCAAGATTCTCGACGGCAACACCTTCGTCGTCAGCGACTCGCGCGGCGACATCGAGGCCTCACTCACCGACCCGACCGGCCTCTTCTCGTTCGACTGCCGCTTCCTCTCCACGTGGATCCTCACCATGGACGGTCAGAGGTTGAACCCGCTCTCCGTCGACGACCTCCAGTACTTCGAGTCTCAGTTCTTCCTCGTGCCCGGGACGGGCACGGTCTACGTGGACGCGAAGCTATCGGTGATCCGCCGACGTGCCGTCGGCGACGGGTTCCACGAGGAACTCACGATCCTCAACCACGACGCCGAACCGGTGGGACTGACCGTGCGCGTCGAGGCCGCGAGCGACTTCGCCGACCTCTTCGAGGTGAAGGACGCACTGAAGAAGAAGGGCAAGTACTCGGCGACCGCGGACAAGCGACAGCTGCTGCTGACCTACGAGCGAGACACCTACAAGCGTCAGACCGCGATCTCGGCATCGGCGCCTGCGCGCATAGACGAGCGCGGACTGACCTTCGAGGTGGACGTCGCTGGGCACGGTGCCTGGACGACCGACGTCGACGTGGTGACGGCCGCGGGCCCCGGCGGAACACGCGCCCGGCCGAAGTACGAACGCGGCGAGCGGCAGGCGCGACCGAACATGGAGCGCAGCCTCAAACGGTGGCTCGCCGATGCGCCGCGTCTCGAGTCCGATTCGGACTCGCTGAAAGCCACGTATCGCCGAAGCCTCGTCGACCTGGCGGCGCTGCGCTTCTCGCCCCCCGTGGTCGGAGGCGGGAAGAGCCTCCCCGCCGCCGGCCTGCCCTGGTTCATGACGATGTTCGGCCGCGACAGCATCTTCACGAGCCTGCAGGCGCTTCCGTTCACGCCGGAGCTGGCGGCGACGACGTTGAAGGCGCTGGGCGCCTGGCAGGGAACGCGCGTCGACGACTTCCGCGATGAGGATCCGGGCCGGATCCTGCACGAAATGCGCTACGGCGAGATGACCGCCTTTGAGGAACGCCCGCACAGCCCGTACTACGGGAATGCAGACGCGACGGCGCTCTACGTCGTCCTGCTCGACGAGTACGAGCGGTGGACCGGCGACCGCAAGCTCGTTCGCGATCTCGAGGACGAGGCACGCGCTGCCCTCCGCTGGATCGACGAGTACGCCGACCTGATGGGCAACGGCTATGTCTCGTACCAGCGGCGCAACGAACAAACGGGTCTCGAGAACCAGTGCTGGAAGGACTCCTGGGACTCGATCTCGTACCACGACGGACGCCTGCCCGGCTTCCCGCGGGCGACATGCGAGCTGCAGGGCTATGCCTACGACGCGAAGCTGCGCGGCGCCCGCCTCGCACGGACGGTCTGGAAGGATCCGGTGCTCGCCGAGGCATTGGAGCAGCAGGCGGGCGAACTCAAGCGCCGCTTCAACCGCGACTTCTGGGTCGCAGACGGCGAGTTTTTCGCCCTCGCGCTCGACAATGAGGGAAAGCAGGTCGACGCCCTCTCCTCGAACAACGGCCATCTGCTCTGGAGCGGAATCGTCGACAAGTCGAAGGCGAAAGCGGTCGTCCGCCACCTCATGGGCCCGCGGCTCTTCTCCGGCTGGGGCATTCGCACGCTCGCCGAGGGCGAAGGTCGGTACAACCCGATCGGCTACCACGTCGGCACCGTCTGGCCGTTCGACTGCTCCTTCATCGCCTGGGGGCTGCGGAACTACGGCTTCAAGCAAGAGGCGGCGCAGATCGCCGCCGGAATCCTCGACGCGGCCGAGTTCTTCGATGGACGCCTTCCGGAGGCATTCGGCGGCTACGAGCGCGGACTGACGAAGTACCCCGTGCAATACCCCACCGCATGCAGCCCGCAGGCATGGTCCACGGGGACGCCGCTGCTTCTGCTCCGGACGATGCTGGGTCTCGAGCCCGTCGGGGACAACTTGATCGTCGATCCCGCGCTCCCGCAGAGCGTCGGCCTCCTCGCGCTGCTCGACATTCCCGGACGCTGGGGCCGGGTCGACGCCTTCGCTCGGGGCCGTGACCTACTCGAGGCAATTCGCCCGCGCGCACAAAGCGCGGTTCGGGCCTAGGAGCTCCGGATCTCTCCGAGCGTCGCGCGGCGCCACCCGCGTGAGCGTCGTGCTCGAATCGCGCGGCGCAGACATCCGATTCGGAGCCGCCGTCTACGGGCGACGCGCTAGTCATCGGGCGCCGCGAATGGCCGCTGGTCGAGGCGGCGGTCATTCCTTGCTCGCACTCGCGTGGATCGGCGTCTGGTCGCGCGAGACAGGCGCGGCGCTCGCGCTGGCTGCGGCAGTGCACCGGGGTCGCCCACGTCGCCCACAGGATCCTCTGCCGCGCCGGCGGACGCGCGCTCCGGCCGAGGAGGTGACCGAGGTTGCCTTGATCGCAAACAGGTCCACTACACACGTACTACACAGGCTCTGCCGGGCGGTAGCTGGTCGTAGTCGGTCATAGCCGGTTCGCTCGCCGAGGAAATGCCTGCTCCAGCCCGTAGTTCCGGGTCGGAGCCTGCTGTACCGGTCGAGCCCGAACCGGCCTGTCACGCCGGAGGTCGCGGGTTCGAGTCCCGTCGCTCCCGTGTTCGAAGTCCCTGGTAACAGGGACTTTCTCTTTCGGCACGGTCTTCGGCGCTCGCGCGATGGGGTGTGGATGGGTTTATGAGTGCGTCGAGGCTGTCGAGAAACACCCGGTTCGCGTCCGGGAAGAGGTGCCCGTAGGTCAACTCCGTTCGAAGCGACCTGGATCTACTCCCGACGGCAAGTTGCCGCCGCCAGGACGTAGAACGTGCCAGCGCGCCAAGGTTCGACAGGGCCGATCGGGGTGGTGGGGCGGGAGGACCACATCCGAATGATTCGTGACGAGCTCCAGGCCCGAGACGCGAAGCGCGCAGCGGGCGGAGCGCTAGGTCGGCCACCGTCCGAGCTCGAAATGGATCAACGCCGATTACTCGAAGAACTCGCCGAGAAGATCGGAGAGCGCCAGCTAGAGCTCGACGAGCTCCGCGAGGATCTTGCGGTGCGCGCGTTGGAAGGGGCGCAGGCCGGAGCGAGTCTTCGCGCGAACGGCGAGGCTGTCGGGCTCTCGAAGGCGGCGGCGGCACCGCTCGTCCAGCGGGGTTCCGATAGAGCCGCGGGACGATGAAGTGCTCGAACCAGATTCGTCGGGCGCCTCATCCCACCGCTCTCGTCGTGGCCGACTCGCGCATGGCGGTCTAACTGCGCAGTTCGGAGATCCAGCTGTAGTCGCCCTCAGCATTAGCTTCACCTTCATCAGGGAGGCAGCGTCAAGGCGAGACTCGTCGCCTGACTTGTCGACCTCCCACACCCCGGCCAATGCAAGCATCTGTGTCAGCGACGGCCGCAAGCCGCGGCCCGGCACGCGGCCGTCCTGGAACGCTCGTGGAACGCAGCGGCGGCAACCAGTGGTGAACGCCGGCAAGGCCAGGACCGGGAAAGCCGCGCAACGAGCGACCAACGGAGACCGGCGAGGACGCGCGGCAAGGTACGGCGCGGAACTGTCACGCCACAGCGACCGCCCTAATACGAAGCCGGAGGTCACTCCCTAGGCTGCGCGGCTACGAGATGCTGGCCTCCCTTGCCATGAGCGCGAGAGGGGTGCGAATGGGCGGTAGCTGGGCTCGAACCAGTGATGCCCCCGTGATCCGCGTCGCCGACTACCTGGCGCTACTCGACGAATCGACGTTCGACGGCCGCACCACGGTTAGGTGACTTGTCAAGTTCTGCGCGATTCACGCCGGAGGGCTGGACGACTAAGAGGAAGCCACCCGCACAGGTGAGCGCGGGTGGCTTCTTATCTAGCCGGACTCTCCCGGCTCATATTCTCGGATCGGCCGCCGAGGCAGCGAGACCCGCTGTACCACTTTGGCAGCCGCGACTCGAACGCTCTTCGCCACAATCGCCTGGTGCAGCGCCCGCAGCTCCGGGCCGGTTGGCTCCGGATCCGGCCTCGCCTGTGCCGACGGCGCAGCGATAGCGGCGACCCCGAACCCGAGCGCGACGAGCTTGATACTGAATCGCTTCTTGTGACTCATCGTTCCTCCCTCTGGTAGGTGTGAGTGCATGCCTTGACCGTAGGCCTGCCGCACACGCGTGTCTGTCAAGCAGAGGACGGACTGAGTGTCAAAGTGGCTACAGACGTGCGGTTCGTGCGGGGTGGTCCTGCGCGTCGATGCGCCCCGGAGAGTGCCGGGTGGCGAGCCGAACGCGTAGGACGCTTCCCACGACCCGGCCCCTCGCGAACCTACGGCGTCTCATCCTCCGGGCGTCGGATGGGATTCAGGCGTCAGCAGCGTTCGCAGCGCAGGATGTACGGGCGTTCCCGGAATGGTTCGAAGTCGTGGCCGACGACGGCGCAAACCGTCCACCAAGCCCAATGGACCTTCTCCTCCATGCCCCGGCGCTATATCGCGATCTTGCGCAGGTCGTCAGGGTCGCGGAGCCCAATGTTCATCGGAATGACTGCTGGAAAAGGCGACGGCTCGTCGTGATCCGGCGATACGGGTCGGACGACTAGCACCGCCCCTTCACGGGTATCCGGTCGAGATGGCGCCGTCGGGCAGTTCCCGTGAGTCGCTCGTCCACCGGGCCCTGCCGATTTATCTCGGGCTGCTGTTCGCCATCTTGACCGTCGTCGCGGTTGTCGTCCTGTTCATGGTGCGTCACGTCCTGCTCGTCTTGTTCGTGAGCGTGCTCTTCGCCGCGGCGCTGACGGGGCCGAGCGAGTGGCTTCACCGGCGGTTTCGCCTGCCGCTCGGGCTGGCCGCGGCGGTGATCTACATCGCGTGCTTCGCGGTCATCGTCGGCATCGGCTGGATCGTCGTGCCGCCGCTTCTCGGTCAGGTGGTCGAGTTCGCCGACCGCGCGCCGGAGTACGCCGACCGCTACGACGGAATCCGTGAGGCCTACGCCGAGCTTCGGACCGACTTTCCTGCGCTGCCGCCGTTCGAGGAGCAGCTGTCGCGGCTCGGAGACGCAATCCTCGACCGTGCGGGCGAGCGGGCCGCCGCGCTTCCGGGCGACGTCTTCTCGATCTTCATCGACCTGCTTGCGGTGTTTTTCATCTCGCTGCTCCTCCTCACGAATCGGCTGCGGATCCGTGACTTCGTTCTGTCGTTGACGTACCCCGATCATCGGCGTCGCACCGGCCTCGTCCTCGACCGGACCTGGCTGCGGATCGGCGGATACCTCCGCGCGAAGGTGATCGTGATGGCGATCGTCGGAGCACTCACGTACGTCTCGCTGATCGTGATCGGAGTGCCCTTCGCGATCCCGCTCTCCGTGATCGTGGCCTTCGGAGAGTTGATCCCGCTCATCGGCAGCTGGCTGGCGCGCATCCCACTCTTCGCGATCGCGGCACTCGACAGCCCGCGGACGTTCGTGCTGACGTTCCTGGCGTCGATCTTGATCCAGAACCTGCAGGGGTACGTGATCTCCCCGGTCGTCGAGGGCGATCAGCTCGACATCCATCCGCTGCTCGTGTTCGTCGCGGTCCTCGCGGGCGCCTCCCTCGGCGGCGCCGTCGGAGCGTTCGTCGCCGTCCCTGCCGCGGCGATCGTCGACCTTGTCGTGCGAGAGGTCGTCGTCCCGTGGCGCCGTGCGCAGCTCAGGGGCTCCGCTGCCGTCGAGCCGCGCCGCCCCACGACACACGCGCCGTGAGGGTAACGACGCCGCCGTACGGGCTGCTTGCCGCCAGGCGTTGCGCCATCGGAAGGGTAAGTAGGGCTTACTCAACGACCGTCAGAAAGGCCGCGTGAGCTCGCAACGACCGCCGGTCGGGCGCAGGCTGCCGCGCGGGACGAAAGTCCACGTGAGGGTCAGCCGAGGTCGTGGACCAGTGAGACGAGTGTGAGTGTTTCCGCCAGCACCCGCAGCGTTCTGGAACGTCCGTGGAACGCAGCGGCGGCAACCGGTGGCGAACGTCGGCGAGGCCAGGACTGGGAAAGCCGCGCAACGAGCGACCAACCGAGACCAGCGAGGACGCGCGGCAAGGCACGGCGCGGAACCGTCACGCCGGAGGTCGCGGGTTCGAGTCCCGTCGCTCCCGTCTCTCAAGGTCCCTGCAAAGCGGCCCAATTGTCGCTCGACCCGACAATTGCTAGTCGCCGTCTGACGCCATCTCAACGCCAGAACGATCGCCTCTCGCCTCGAGCCGAGCCCTGATCGCGTCCCAGAGGTCGCGGGCTAGTGCCCGTGGGTGCGATCAATCTCCTTCACCGAGGCGCCCATAACCCGGGCCAGCTCGAAGATGGAGGCGCCGGCGGCGAGTGCCTCCGTCGTGAACGTACGTGGAACGCACCGGCAGCCGCGGGGTCTAGACGAGCTTCCCCAAAGAACGATGGGGGTCAAGCGAGATAGAAGAGCAAAGCCACGGCGATGAAGATCGCCGGCACTGTCCAGCATCCGCAGCCGCAGCCGACGTGAGGTCTAGCCATCCGCGATCTTCCGAGCGTACACGCGCCGCGTCTAGCGGATCGTGCGCGTGGACATGTGCGGCTCCGCAGAAATCAGGCGCGAGTTCAGATCGGGAGCGGACGACTGCGTCTTGTCCGGCACGGGCGTGCCGAAGTTGAGCGCCAACGCGCTCGCTTGCGTTTGGACGTGAGCGTCGCGGGTGCCCTGGTGGTCACCCCCGACCGGCTCATTTCATCGGGCTGGGTCTTGCGGTACACCTTCTTGCCGTGCCCCTCTAAACCTGGCCCATTGCAGGGACAGTGCCCGTAAGGGGTTCCTCCTATGCGACGGTCTCGGAGCTGGATGCGTGATTCGATGTCGAGAAGCTCTGACCGGCTCCGCTCACCAGGTGAAGGGCCACGACAGGCGCGGCCCACGACACCAGGAGACCACCATGCCCCAGTACCTGCTCCTCAAGCACTACCGCGGCGGCCCGGAGCCGCACCATCCCTTCCCCCCGATGGACCAGTGGGCCCCCGAGGACGTGGAGGCGCACATTGCCTTCCAGAGGCACGTCAGCGAGCTTCTCGAGGAGAACGGCGAGTACGTCGACGCGCAGGCGCTCACCCCGGCGCGCACCTGGGTGCGCTACGGCGGCCCGGACGCCGCGCCGGTCACCACCGACGGCCCGCTGCCCGAGACCAGCGATCTCGTGGCGGGCTGGTTCATGATCGACGTCGAGTCGCACGAGCGCGCGCTCGAGCTCGCAGCCTACGTCTCCTCCGAGCCCGGTCCGGGCGGGGAGCCGCTGTACGAATGGATCGACGTCCGCGAGGTCATGTCCGGGGCGCCCTCGGACGACTGACGCGGCGTGATCGACAAGCCGACGCGACGGCGGGACGAGGGCGTGCTGCGCGTCCTCGTCCCGCGGGTGCTCGCAGGCCTGGTCCGGCAGGGCGAGGACTTCGACGCCGCCGAGGACGCGCTACAGGAGGCGCTGCTGGAGGCGCTGCGCGTATGGCCCGAGCATCCGCCGCACGACGCGCGCGCGTGGCTGACCACGGTGGCGACCCGGCGGCTCGTCGACGCCCGCCGCAGCGAGGTCGCCCGTCACCGCCGCGAGGAGGCGACGTACGCCGAGCCGCGGCCTGCCGCCACCGAGGCGGGCGACGACACCCTCTTCCTGCTCTTCTGCTGCTGCCACCCGGAGCTCGCGCCAGCCTCCCAGGTGGCGCTGACCCTGCGCGCCGTCGGCGGCCTCACCACCGGCGAGATTGCCGACGCCTTCTACGTTCCGGAGGCGACGATGGCGCAGCGGATCAGCCGGGCCAAGCGGACCGTGCGGGGACGCCGCCTGGACCAGCCCGGCGACCTCGCCGTCGTGCTGCGCGTGCTCTACCTCGTCTACACGGCAGGCCACGCGGGCCGGGTAGACCTGGCCGGCGAGGCGATCCGGCTCGCCCGCCAACTCACCCTCGCCACCGAGGAGCCGGAGGCGCGCGGGCTGCTCGCGCTGATGCTCCTCAACCACGCCCGGCTCGCGGCGCGATTCGACTCAGCAGGTCGCATCGTCACGCTCGACCGCCAGGACCGCGGCCTGTGGGACCCGCGCGAGATCGCCGAGGGCGTGCGCGTCCTGCAGTCGGCGCTGGCCATGCAGACGGAGGAACGGCGCCCCGGCCGCTACCAGGTCGAGGCCGCCATCGCCGCCCTGCACGACGACGCAGCAAGCGCCGACGAGACCGACTGGCCGCAGATCCTCGCCTGGTACGACGACCTCGTCGCGCTCAGCGACGACCCGGTGCGCCAGGACCCGGCCGCCGTGCTCGGCCGCGCGGTCGCGGTCGGCCACGTCCTCGGCGCCGCCGCCGGGCTGCGCGAGACCGACCGGCTGCGCGACGTGATCGGCGAGCGGCACCGCTGGCACGCCGTCCGCGGCCACCTGCACGAGCTGGGCGGCAACCTCCCTGCCGCCGCCTCGGCGTACGCCGAGGCCGCCCGCCGCGCCACGAACGTCGCCGAGCGCGACCACCTGGTCCGCCAGGCCGCCCGCGCGCGGGCCGCCGAGCTACCGTCCAGCGTCTGACGATCCAACGCATGGAGCGCGTCGGCATCGTGGTCGACGACCTCGCCGCCGCGACAGCGTTCTTCGTTGAGCTCGGGCCGCAAACCGCGGGCCTGGCGCGCAGCCGTTCTGGAACTTCGTGAACGCAACGGCGGCAACCGGTGGCGAACGCCGGCGAGGCCAGGACCGGGAAAGCCGCGCAACAAGCGACCAACGGAGACCGGCGAGGACGCGCGGCTACCCCCGCCGCCCAACTGTCACATCAGAGCGACCGCCCTTGCGCTAAGCCAGAGGTCGACCTGATCCTGATGCCGGCGTAACGCTTGGTATCAGGGGGCAAACAGCTTCCAGTGCCCCTCGGAGACGACTTCGACGGTGCCGTCGGTCACTTGTATGGCGGTCTGATCGTCAATCGCGTACCCCGGCACCGGCAGCCCGGCGGCCCACTTTTCTGCGCCGGCCATGGTGTTCTCCGGCAGGTCCTCGTGATCCAGGTGCGGAAACATCGCAAACTCGACCAGTCCGAGCGTGCTGTCGCCACCGGTGGGCGGCTTCCAGCCGACGAAGTCCTCCCCGATGTTGGGGGCCATCACCATGCTCCCGGCGCTCAGTCCCACGTAGACGGCCTCGCGCAACGACGGCAAGAGGTCCGCCAGTCCGGACTGGCGCATCCAGTAGCACAGATACAGAGGATCGCCGCCTCCCACCAGTAGGGCGTCAGTCTCCCTAACCATGGGGACCCAATGCGCTTCATCGATGCTGGGTAGCGCGGTGAGCTCCAGCACTCCCATGGACTTCCAACCCAATTCGCACATTGGGGTGCGGTCTTCTCGTCCGCTGATGAACCGCCATGCCAAGCCAGCACCGCCGGGATTGGCATAGATCGCAGTGGGAATGCAGAGGGCGCTGGACTCGGCAATCGGTTTGCCCAGGAGGTCGACCAGTGCGTCGTGGATGGTCGTGTTCTTGATGCCAGCCGATGTGAGAAGAAACCTCATGATGCCTCCGCTAGGACTACGACTTCGCCCGCGAGCATACGACCCTTGAGGGCCCGAACACCGGCGATGGCGGCAGGCGATGTCCGAACCGAGGTACCCGAAGATGATCCCGGCAACGACGAACGGCCAGATGCGCTCAAACCAATCGTTGCTGGGTTGTGCCGCTAGTGACGGTTCGGCGGCCAGATAGCGCGCGAAGGCATCCGGGACGTCCGTCTATGCGGGGGCAGCGCGCTGCTTCTGCTGCCCCCGCAGGCCCGAACGGGTCCGTCAGCCGATCGCCTCGAGCGCGTCGCAGAACACGGCGTCGCCCTGCTCGAAGATGTCGTGCGGGCCGTGGACGACCACGCCGCTCGGCGAGAAGACGATCTTGCCGACGTCGTGGAACAGCACTCCGAGACCGGGGTAGGTCTGCTTGAAGACCTGGCCCAAGTTCGCCTCGGTGTCTGTCGCGTAGTCGTACTTGGTCGTCCAGCTCCCCGTCCCCGTCATCGAGACGGACGGGTCGTCGGAGCGCCAGTTCGTCTCCACCCGCTTGAAGTGATCGATGTTCGCGACCGGGTTCCCCGCCTTGTCGAACGTCGTCATCCCGCGGACCTCGATCGACCCTTCCCATACGTCGTTGAACCCGCCGCATGAGGCAGAGCCTGAGTACGTGAACGAGTCCGTGAACCGTTCCGGCGGCTTCGCGGAGGCCGTAGCGGCGAGCAGCAGCGCAACGCCGCAGACCGCCGCGGCTGACGCCAGGAGTCCCTTCATGCCCTTCCTCTTTTCTCCCCCCGGAGTGCCTAAGAACTAGCACGATGCCGCGCGGCTCACAAGAGCCGCGGCCTCGCGACGCGTAAAGCGACCTCCTCGGTGCGGGGCGGAGAAACTCGTCGAGGTCGGCGCGTGGTCAGCCCGGCGCGGACCGCCCGAGGCGGTGAAACCCCGTGCCAAATTCATGCCCCAAACGCGGCGAAACCGCCTCACGCAGCGGAGCAGACGACCTACTACGACCGTGCGATGTATCCGGTGACCCGCGCCCAGGTCTGCGAGAGCGGCGAGAAGTTGGTGCAGGTGATCGTCGGAAGCTTGTTCCGTCCCGAGAACCCTGGCGTCGCGAAGAACACGGTGCCTTCCTCGATGAAGGTGCCATCGGGCGCGATCTGGTCACGGTCACTGACGGCCGCCATGGCGACGAAGATTCCGCTGCCGTCCGCCAGGAAGAGCGCCGCACCCTCGCTGCGCTGTTTGATCGCCTCGAAGCTCGATCCGTCCGTGCAATTAGTGAACGAGTACGTCAGCGGGTCGCTGCCGTTGATCGGGTCGGCGGTGGCAACACCCACCACCGTCGCGGCGAATGCCAACGCGCAGGCGAACGCAACCCCGGCCCTCCTAAGTCGCATCATTCCTCCTCCCCGTTCGGCTTCATGACTAGAGAGGGACACTCCCGGAGACTGCTGCCGAAGTCAAGATTTGAACCCAGAGCAGGCGATCGAGCCAACGCGCAGAGTCAGCAGAGCACGCTCGAGCTGCGATGGTGCCGCTCGCTGTTCACCGTCACCTGGCGCTCGCGCGCTGAGCGACATCATCGGTCGCGAGTTCGCCGAACCGGCGAAGGCGTATGTTTCCTCGGCGTGGCCCATAAGCGGCCCACGGGAGCACGGAGCCCGGAGAAGATCATTGGCGGCATCGCGGAAGGCGCGTCCAAGCCCTAGCGCTGCGCCTCTTGGACGAGGAGCGCGATCTGGACGCGGTTCTCCACGCCGAGCTTGGTCAGGAGCCGTGAGACGTGCGCTTTCACGGTCGCGACGCTCATGTAGAGCTCGGTCGCGATCTCGGCATTCGCGAGGCCGCGCCCGACGGCGAGCGCCACCTCGCGTTCGCGTGCACTGAGAGCGTCGAACCGCTTCAGCGCGCTCTCATGGCGAGCGCCGGAGTCGGGGTCGCCGGCGACGAGCGCGATCAGCCGGCGGGCGACCTGAGGTGAAAGCGTTCCGTCACCCGCGTGGACGAGCTCGATCGAACGCACGATCTCGGCAGGCGGAGTGTCCTTGAGCAGAAAGCCGGCGGCGCCGGCGCGAAGCGCGCGCACGACGAGCTCGTCCGCGTCGAACGTGGTCAGAACGAGCACCTGCGGCGGCTGCGGCTGCCGCCGCAGGAGATCGGTCGCGGCGATCCCGTCGAGCTCCGGCATCCGGATGTCCATGAGCACGACGTCGGGGTGGTACTTGTCGACGGCGGAGAGGACGCCTCGGCCGTCGTCCACCTCGCCGACCACCTCGATCTGCTCCGCGCCTGAGAGCATCAGCTTGAGGCCCGAGCGCACGAGCGGGTCGTCGTCGACCAGCAGGACGCGGATGACCTCGCTCACGGTGTCCAGGGAAGGGTCGCGCGCAGGACGAAGTCTCCGGTCTCGTCCGGTCCGTGCTCGAGCTCACCGCCGGCGAGCGAGACCCGCTCGGCCAGGCCGACCAGCCCGGCGCCCGACGCATCGGCCGGGCTGCCCGCCGGGACGCCGATCGGGCTCCTGCTGACCACTGCCACGACCAGCGCGGGCGCGTCGTCAGTGGAGACCGAGACTTCGACTGCGACTCCGGGCGCATGCTTGCGCGCGTTTGTCAGCCCCTCCTGGACGACGCGGTACGCGGTTCGGCCGAGGGCCTCCGGTACCTGGTTGCTCCGTTCGTCCATGTTCAGTCGGACGTGCATTCCGGCCTCGCGCGACTCCTCGATCAGCGCCGGGAGCTGTGCGAGCGTCGGCTGCGGGGGCTGCACCGCTCCTTCCTCGGACTCGTCGCGAAGGACGCCGATGACGTCGCGAAGCTCCTCGAGCGCCGTCTGAGCCGTCTCACGGATCACCCCGGCGGCCTCGGCGACCTCTTCCGGAGACGCGTCGGGCCGGAACTCCAGCGCGCCCGCGTGCACGCTGAGCAGCGAGAGCCGGTGGGCGAGGACGTCGTGCATCTCCCGCGCGATGCGCCGCCGCTCCGCCTCGCGGGCCTGGCTCGACGCGGAGCCGCTGCTCCGACTCGAGCCGCTCCGCCCGCTCACGGAGCGAGCGGATCACCTCGCGACGGGCGCGGGTGAAAAGGCCCCAACCGAGCGCCACCGCAATCAACAGGCAGCCGATGAGCATCTGTGTCAGCCAGCTCCCGACGCTCGGATAGATCAGCGGGAAGATCGCCAGCGAGACGAGCGAGAGACCGACGATTCCGACTAGGGCGCGCCTCGACACACGGACCGCCGCGTTAAAGATCGCGAAGACGACTGCGCCTCCGGCCATTGCGGAGAACGCCGCGGCCACTGCGGCGATCACGGCGACCCCGACGGGATAGCGACGGCGCACCCAAAGCAATGCGCAGACCGCCGTCCCTACGAGGAAGTCGGCGACGACTCCGACGTCGCTGTGGTCCGGAGTGGCCTCGTTGAGGCTGAGCACGCCGATGACCATCGCGGCCACGAAGAGCACGACGTCGACGACCCAATCGCGGGCCGAGCGCTTGCCCCCCGGCGCCTCGAGCAGCTCTCCGGGAAGCAGCGGACGCTGCCATCCCACCACCTTCGAGGGCTCCGTCATCGCCTCCAAAGCGTACGCCCGAGGCGCAGCCTCGACCCCCGACCAAAGTCGATCCGAGCATCGACCAAGGGCGCGATCGATCTAGACCCGCGGCCCTACCGACAAGCAGTACCCCGCGGCCAGACTCGACCCATGATCAAAACAGAGAACCTCACCAAGCGCTACGGCGCGAAAACGGTCGTCGACGACGTCTCGTTCCGCGTCGAGCCCGGAACCGTCACCGGGTTCCTCGGCGCCAACGGTGCCGGCAAGACCACGACGCTACGACTGCTGACCGGGCTCTCGAAGCCGGACGGCGGCGAGGCGATCGTGCTGGGCGGGCGCTACCGCGACCTGCCCAATCCAGGGCGCCGCGTAGGCGTCCTGCTCGATGCGGCCGCGCAGCACGGCGGCCGGCGGGGTCGCGAGGCGCTCGCGATCTCGGCCCAGCTGATGGGAGTCGACCAGCGGCGCTCCAGCGAGCTGCTCGACCTGGTCGGCCTCGACCGGGCGGCGGCCAAGAAGCGAGTGCGCCACTACTCCCTGGGCATGCGTCAGCGACTCGGCGTCGCCCATGCACTGCTCGGGGATCCGGAGGTACTGATCCTCGACGAGCCCGCGAACGGGCTCGATCCTCCCGGGATCCGCTGGATGCGCGAGCTGCTGCGTGACTTCGCCGACCGTGGCGGCACCGTCCTGCTGTCGTCGCACCTGCTGCACGAGGTGCAGGCGCTCGCCGACCGGGTCGTGATCATCGATCTCGGCCGCATCGTGGCGCAGGGGAGCCTCGCCGAACTGCTCGCCGGCTCCGGCACAGTCGTGCGTGGAGAAGACGACGTGCGGCTTCGCTCGGCGCTCGAGACCGCCGGCCTGCAGGCCCGCCCCGCAATCGACGGCGGGTTCGTCGTCGAGGCCCAGCCCGACGTCGTCGGCCGGGCAGCGCTCGCAGGCGGGGTCGCCCTCAGCCGTCTGGCTCCGGCGGACGGCTCCGGCCTGGAGCAGCTGTTCTTCGACCTGACCGCGGGCGCCTCGAACGGCGCACGCGCCGACCGAGTGGAGGTCACCTCATGAGCACCGCTGTCCTGGAATCGCACTTGTCGCGTGCTGACGTCGAAAGGCGTCCGAGTCTCTTGCGGCTCACCGCCGTCGAGCTTCGGAAGATGGTCGACACCCGCGCAGGCTTCTGGCTGCTCCTGAGCATCTTCGGACTGACAGTCGCGGCGCTCGTCACGGCGTACTTCGCGGGGGGGCCGGAAGATCACACGTTCAAGGAGATGTTCGTCCTGGCGGCTTTCCCGTCGGCCTTGCTCCTCCCGATCGTCGGAATCCTGCTGGTCAGCTCCGAGTGGGCACACCGGACGACGTTGATCACGTTCACCCTCGTGCCGAGACGTGCCCGCGTGCTCGCAGCAAAGCTCGGCGCCGGTGTCGTCCTGGCGAGCTTCGCGCTCGTCATCGCGCTCGGGCTCGCGGCTCTCGGCGCCGCCATTGCGCAGCCGGACGTGGACGGTGCCTGGTCGATCTCCCCGCAGCTCTTCGGCCAGCTCACGCTCTACGTCATCGCTTCGATGCTGATGGGTGTCGCCTTCGGCGCGGCGCTGCTCTCCTCGCCGGTGGCCATCGTCCTCTACTTCCTGATGCCGATGGGAGCCGTCGCGGTCAGCGCGATCCCCTGGTTCGACGGCGTCGTTCCGTGGTTGGACTGGTGGAGCTCCGTCTCGATCCTGGCCGACAAGGCGCTGAGCTCGACCGAGTGGGCACACGCCGGCACCTCACTCGCCGCATGGGTGCTCCTTCCCCTGGTCGTCGGGCTCTGGCGCATCACCCGGAGCGAGGTGAGCTGACGATGCCGGCTCGGCATGGGCGGCCGCCGCTCTACGCGGCTGCCCGGGTCGGGCTCGTCGTCGCAGCGATCGCGGTGCTTCTCAACTTCGTGCTGCCGGAGGTCCTGTCGGCGATCCCGTTCGCCGATCTGCCCGACCTTCCCGACGGTCCCGACATGCCCGGCTGGCTCCGCTGGCTGCGGATCGCGGTCGTGATCGCCGTGATCGCGCTGATCGTCGTCGGCGAGATCCAGAAGGATCGGGACAACGCGCGTGGGGAGTGACGCCGTCGCGATGTAGCAGCCGGGTTCGGCCGGCTCACCGCCCGGCGCTACCGTCGAGGCGTGTGGAACCTGGCCGACCGGCTGCCCAGCCCTCCCACGCTGCTGCGAATCGGGCTCGTGGTCTTCGTCCTCGCGTGGCTGTTCGGACCGTACGAGCTCCGGTCGGCGATCCCGATCTGGCTTCCGTTCCTGATCGCGCTCGGGCTCGAGATTCACTTCTTCGTGGGCGCCCTCCGCTCGCCTCCGGCGCACCGCCCGGACCGCGGGCCGCAAACGAGTGACCGGGAGCAGTACGGCTACGGAGAAGACGCCGAGGAGCTGCTGCTCGTCCGCGACGAAGACCAGGAGCTGTGGATCCCCTACTCGGGCGAACGTGGCGAGGAGCTGGAGGCGCTGCTGGACGACGCCCGCGAGCCTCCGGAGGAGGAGGACGAGGAGGAAGCGGCCGCCGCCATAGAGGAGCCGGAGCGCGAGCGGATGCGGCTCCCGCTCCGCCGCTTCGCCGCCGGGCTCGGCCTGATCGCAGCACTCGCACTGGTCTTCTGGTTCGTCGAGAGCCGCACCGGCTGGAACGGGCTCGATGCGAGCACCCGAGCCGAGGCGTCCCAGCGCTTCTCCCAGGAGGCTTCACGCGTCGCCGACAAGCCGGTCACGATCCGGTGCGACGAGGCCGGCGACTACGTCGGCGCCGTCCAGCACGCGGACGGCGTCGCCGTCGTGGGCGGCAACCTCGCGTACCTGACGCCCGAACGCTGCCTCGACCTGTACCGGCTCGCGTTCAGGGACGAGGTGAGGTCGAACAGGACCGGCCGCGCGATCGCGGTGCTCGCCCACGAGGCCTGGCATCTCCGCGGCGTTTCCGACGAGGGGATGACCGAGTGCTACGCCCTCCAGAGCGGGGTCGAGATCGGGGAACGGCTCGGCCTCTCCGCGAGCAGGGCCCGGCGCCTGATGCGCCAGCAGCTGGTCGAGAACGCGCTTCGCGGCGGGTCAAGCCTCGAGTACCGGGTGCCGCCGGAGTGCCGCGACGGCGGCCGCCTCGACCTCAACCCGAACATCGCGCGGTTCCCCTAGACCAGCGTAGGAACGCGCCACGGTCAACCCCCGGGCCGGCGAAGGCCCGGGGGTTGACCATCGGCCTAGGCGGAGACGGGGGTCGCCTTGGCCTCACGCGGAGCCTCGGTTTCGGAGGAGTCGAGCCGAGGCAGCCACTCGAGCCAGCTCGGCAAGTACCAGTTCCACTCGCCGAGGAGCTTCATCGACGCCGGCAGGAGCACGGCCCGGATGATCGTGGCGTCGATCAGGATCGCGGTCGCGAGCCCGACGCCGAACTGCTTGAAGAACAGCAGCGAGAGCAGGCCGAAGATCGAGAAGACGCCGACCATCACGATGGCCGCGCTCGTGACAACGCCGGCCGTGTGCCTGATCCCGATCGAGATTGCGTCGTCCATGGATGCGCCGCCGTAGAACGCCTCGCGGATGCGACCGAGCACGAGGACGTGATAGTCCATCGAGAGGCCGAACAGGATCACGAACAGCAACAGCGGCACGACGGGGTCGATCCCGTCCGTCGAGCTGAAGCCGAGCAGATTCTTTGCGAAGCCGTACTGGAACACGATGACCAGGACGCCGTAGGCAGCGGCGACCGAGAGCGCGTTCAGCACGATCGCCTTCGCCGCCACCACGACCGACCGGAAGGCGACCAGCATCAGCCCGAAGGCGAACACGAGGACGAACGCGACCACGAGCGGCAGCTTCGAGGTCATCTCGTCGGTCTGATCCTTCCACTGGGCGGACAGCCCGGTGACGCCGGACTCGGTGTCCGGAAGCGCGCCCACGGTCGCCGGGACGATGTCTTCACGAAGCGCTTCGAGCGCCGCGACCGATGCGTCGTCGGTTCCGGTTCCGGCGATCGGGATCGTGACGTTCGCGACCGTCGCATCGGGACTGACGTCGACCGTGATCGGCTCCTGCATGCGGCCGCTCGCGAGTGCCTGCTGCTCCAGCCGGTCGATCGCATCGCGAACCGCGGGTGCGTTGACGTCCGCCGCCTTGACGACGACGTTGGCCGGCAGCGCGGTACCCGGGAAGGACTCCTGCATCCGGTTGTAGGTCTGGACGACGCCGAGTGACTCCGGGAACGTGTCCGGCCCGGGCTTGACCATCTTGAGCTGAAGCGCGGGCGCGGCCAGCGCCAGCAGCAAGCCGCCCGCGACGACCGTGGAAACGACCGGGCGCCCGAGCACGCGGTCGATGATCGAGCCCCAAATCCGACCTTCGCCGTCGTCGCGGCGGAGGCGCCGGACGAACGGGACATGCACCCGGTCGACCTTGTCGCCGAGCCGCGAGAGCAGCGCGGGCAACACGGTCAGCGAGCCGAGCATCGCCAGCGCGACGACGATGATCGTCGCCACGGCGAACGATGCGAACGTCGAGTCCGTGGTCAGGAACATCCCGGCCATCGCGACCATCACGGTGACGCCGGAGATCAGCACCGAGCGGCCCGACGTGGCCGCGGCTGCCTCCAGTGCCGCCCGCTCGCTGCGTCCGGCGGCCCGTTCCTCACGTTCCCGCTTCAAATAGAACATCGAGTAGTCGACGCCGACCGCGAGGCCGATCAGGAGCACGATCGCGAAGACCTCCTGCGCCATCGGCAGCACTTGACTCGCCAGTGCGATCAGCCCGAACGTCCCGAAGACGGCGGTCAGGCCCAGCAGCAGCGGGATGCCGGCCGCCACGAGCGCGCCGAAGGCGACCACGAGGATGATCAGCGTGATCGGCAGGGAGTAGAGGCCTGCCTTCGCCAGATCATCTGCGAACAGCTCATCTGTCTCGTAGACCGCGCTGGCGTCACCGAACTCGCCGATGAAGAGCTCCGGGTGCGCCCTCTGCGCCTCGTCGACGCGATCGAGCACCGGCGCGATCTTGTCGACTGCCGTGTCGGCCTCGCCCCGGATCTCGAACTCCACCAGTGCGGCGCGGCCGCTCTCCGCGATCTGGCCGCGGTTGGCCGGGTCGAGCGGCGACTGCACGTTCTGGACGACGTCCAGCGCGGAAACGCGGGCGACGACGTCCTCGATCGCGGCCTCGAAGGCCGGATCGCTCGTTCGGAGCGACTCGCTCTCGACCAGGACGCTCTCGCCGGCGGGCTGCTTGAAGCCGGCGTCGAGGATCCTGTCCATGCGGCCGGACTCGCCCGGTCCCGCGGTGTTCGGGTCGATGGTCTTCGTCCCGACCGCGCCGCCGACCGCAAACGCGCCGACGACGAGCGCGAGCCAGCCGAAGGTCGCGGTCTTCCAGTGGTCGGCGCTCCAGCGTCCCATCCGGGCCGCAAGGTTGTGCTTGGGGGTCATTGCGGTTCCTCCTTGGCTTGATGACGCCATGCCTCGACGGTAGGACCGCGGCGCCGCGCCGCCATCGGCAGAAGGCCTGATTCGCACTCCGACCCGCCGCCGATTCGGCCTCCGACTCCGGTATGAGGCGGTGCGCCAGCGGCTGGAGTACTTTCAGCGCATGAGCCGGATCCGGCAGGCCACGCGCGAGTACTGGTTCGAGCTCCTAATCGGCGCTCTGACCGTCGCGGGCATCGCCGAACTTGTCGTCTCGCCGGGCTCGCCGACGACGAGCCGGTGGTTCGCCGTACCCGCACTGGCGCTCCTGATGCTGCCGCTGTTCACCCGCCGGTGGTTTCCCTTCGGCGCTCCGGCGGCCTACTGGATCCTCGCGCCGGCGCTGTCCTTCGTCGACGGGCTACTGATCCCGTCCGTCGAGAGCCTGTTCCTCGTCGGGTTGGCGTCCGCCGCCCTGCTCGGGAACCTGCGCAACGCGAGGCACGCGTGGATCGGCTTGGCGATCGTGCTCGCAGGCATCACGGCGGTGGTCTACAACATCCCCGGGCGCACGACGGCGGAGCTCATCCTGATTCCCGTCGAATTCGGAATCGCCTGGGCCGCGGGCTATGCCCTCCGTATGCGCGGCGAGCAGGTCGAGGCGGCAGAGACACGCGCGGCCCGGGCCGAGCGCGAGCGCGAGGCAGCGGCACGCGATCGCAGTGGCCGAGGAGCGGACGCGGATCGCGCGCGAGCTCCACGACATCGTCGCCCACGCGATGAGCGTGATGATGCTCCAGGTCGGGGCCGTCCGGCACAAGCTCCCGCAAGCGCTCGACGAGGACAGGGATGCCCTCTGGGCGGTCGAGCGGGCCGGCCGCACCGCGCTCACCGAAATGCGCCGCCTCCTCGGGGCGATGCGCCAGGACGGCCAAGCCCTCGAACTGACGCCTCAGCCGGGTCTCGACCGCCTCGACTCGTTGGTGGAGGAGGTCGGCCGAGCCGGACTCCCCGTACGGCTTCACCTCGACGGCGACCGCTTCCCGCTTCCGCGCGGGATCGACCTCTCGGCGTACAGAATCATCCAGGAGGGCCTGACCAACACGCTGAAGCACGCGCACGCCAGCCATGCGGACGTGACCGTTCGCTACGGCTCCAACGAGCTGCAGATCGACATCCGCGACGACGGCCGCGGTGCCACGAGCAACAACGGACTCGGCCACGGCCTCGTCGGCATCCGCGAGCGCGTGAAGATCTACGGCGGCGAGATGACCACGGGGACCGCCAACGGAGGGGGCTTCGTGCTCAGCACGCGCCTCCCGATCAGCGGCGGCCGGGACATGACGATCCGCGTCCTCGTCGCCGACGACCAGTCGATGGTTCGTGCCGGCTTCCGCATGCTCCTCGCCGACGAAGCAGGAGATCGATGTCGTCGCGGAGGCGAGCAACGGCCTCGAGGCGATCGACAAGGCGGCCCGCTTCCATCCGACCGTCGTCCTGATGGATATCCGCATGCCTGAGCTCGACGGCCTCCAGGCGACCGGCGGATCCTCGCTGCCGGCAACGGCGCCCGGATCCTCATCCTCACAACGTTCGACCTCGACGAGTACGTCTACGAGGCACTCAGCGCCGGCGCCAGCGGTTTCGTGCTCAAGGACGACCCGCCGGAACAGCTGATCGCCGCGATCCGCACCGTCGCCGCCGGAGACGCGCTGCTCTCGCCCTCGGTCACGAAACGCGTCATCGAGCAGTTCACGCGCCTGCCGCGTCCCACGCCTCCCAAGGAGTTCGACGAGCTGACTTCGCGTGAGCAGGAGGTCTTCCGTCTGATCGCGAGCGGTCTCTCCAACCCGGAGATCGCTCAAGAGCTCCACATCAGCGAGGCCACCGTCAAGACCCACGTGACGCACATCCTTCAGAAGCTCAACCTCCGCGACCGCGTCCAGGCGGTCGTGCTCGCCTACCAGACCGGGCTCTTCGAGCCGGACAGCGGGTTATCGGACCGGACGTAGCGCCACGCGGAGAACCGCGCGGCGGCCGCTCGAGTAGAAGGCGAGCGCAGCGAACCCGTCCGTCAGCCGACGACGAACGAGTCGGTCTCCGCGAAGTTCAGGATCGATCCGTTCGGCGCCTCGAGCTCGTAGCGAACGAAGTACCTGCCCGGCTGCGGCGGTGCCGGCGCCCAGAACGGACGACCGCCGCTGTCTCCGGTTGTCTTGATCTTGAAGCGACCGGATAGCTGATGGACGTAATGGCCGTCCGCGAGATCATTTCCGCTCGCGCTGTCGCGCATCGTCCAGTAGAGATCTGCGCGCTCGACGCCGGAGACATTGACCGCCTTGACCGTGGCCACGACGCCGTCGCGCTTGAGTTGCGCGGGCGTGTACGCACCAGCGTCCCGCTTGATCATGCGGAGGTATCGCTTCAGCGTGACGTGCTTCTGGAAGTCGAGGACCTGAAGCTTCGCGTCAGTCGGTGCGTCGGGCTTCGGTTTCGCGTCCGGGTTGAACCACGCAACAAGCCCGAGGATGCCTGCGATCAGGCCGACGATCGCCCCGAGCGAGACGGCCAGCTTGGGCCCCTCCTTCAGCACGCCAAGGAGCCCCGTTCCGCCGTTCCCGTTTCCGCCGCCGTTTGTGGCGCCCGGCGCGGAAGGCTGCGTAGACCGGCGTTTCCGACTCTGCTCTCGCCGCTTCTTCGCCCTGGCCATCAGAATCGTCGTTCGACGCCCTTGACCTTGTCCCGCTTCCGGTCGACGCGGGCGGCGTCGCGGCCGCGCCCACCCTCGACCACATCGCGGACGCCGTCTCGCGAATACAGCACGTCGGCCCCCGCGCCGCCCACCAGCCTGTCTCGCCCCGGGCCTCCGATGAGCACGTCGTTACCTGCCGCGCCGCTGATCCGGTCGACCCCGCCGAGCCCGCACAGCACGTCCGCCTGCGGCCCTCCGGTGAGCGTGTCCCTCCGCTCCGTGCCGGCCTGCGTACAGACGCGGCCTCCCGTGCCGGGCGCAAGCACCGGGAGCACGAACTCGACGTCAAGCGGCACCTCGCGCTGCCAGTCGGCGCCCGTGGCCGGGGCCCGTCCCGACGCCAGCGGCCGCTGACCCGCACCGGTTGCTTCCATCACGTGCAGCTCGAGTGCGCCGCCCCGGTCGCTCGAGAATGCGATCGACCGGCCGTCCGGCGACCAGACGGGCTCGCGGTCGTCTGCCGGATCCAGCGTCAGGCGCCCGAAGCCCGAGCCGTCGGGCCGGACGAAGGCGATGTTCGCCGGGCCTCCGGCGGAGCCCCGGTCGAACACGATCAGCGAGTTGTCGGGGAACCAGTTCGGATGCCGGTCGTCCTGGCCGGTGCTCGTCAGCCGCCGCACATTCGTCCCGTCGGGGTTCATGGCGTAGAGGTCGAACGTGCCGCTGCGATTGCTCGCGAACGCGATCTGGCTCTCGTCGGGCGACCACGCCGGATCGACATCGGCGCCGGGGTCGTTCGTCAGCCTGCGGGGATTGTTCCCGTCGCGGTCCATCACGTACAGCTCCGGGTTGCCGTCGCGGGTACTGACGAAAACGATCTGGCGATCGCCTGTCTCCGGCGACCACGCCGGCTGGGTATCGGCACCCGGGTTCGTCGTCAGCCGCTCCTCCCCGCCGCCATTCTCGCCCACGACGTAGATATCCGTGTTCCCCGCGCGCGTGCTCTGGAAGGCGATCAAGCCTTCGCCGAGGTCGGGCGACCAGGCCGGCTCGGCGTCGTCGGCCGTCGGGGTGTTCGTAATCTGGGTCGTCGTTCCGGTCGCGGGGTCGAGAACGAAGAGATCGCCGCTGGTCGCGAAGGCGATGGGCCCGACGCGCCCCGGGAACGTGGCGCGAGCGCTGCCCGCAGCGAGTCCAAAGACGATCGCCGCTGTCAGCAGAACGCTGAAGCCGCAGGATGAACGGGCCGTTCGGGCCATACGTTCCTCCGATCTCACTCTCGACCATAGGCCCGTCACCCCAGGAGGTCAACGCCGCGCGACGCCCGACCTGATTGTCGTCCGATGCGTGGCCGAATACGGGATGCGGCCGGTAGGGCTCCTCGAGGCTGGCGATCTCGTCCGGGGAGAGCGAAAGCTCTGCCGCTGCGACCCCTAGCTGCCGACGTGGAACGAGGGCAGGTCCGCCGAGACCGCTGCCGCGACACCGTCGGCGATCTCCTCGTTGCTGAGCCACCGCCGGCCCTCGCCGGAGGCGACGTCTCCGAGCTGCACCTGCCGGTACCGGAGATCCTCGCGACGCCGCAGCACCTCGATCGCCGCTTCGGAGGCGTCGCTCCTCTGGCTCCCGAGCACGTGGAAGAGTCGCCCGTCAGCGGCGACCGCGTCCGCGGCCGCGAGCAGTGACTGCGGCGCCCAGGAGCGAATCCAGCAGACGGCGAGTGTGACCGGGCCGCGTTCGGCGACGACGTCGCGCAGCGCGGCCGTGAAGGCCGGCACGTCCTCGTAGTCGACGCTGAGGGGATGAATGTGCGGATCGCGGCGTGCGACGCGGTCGAGCTTCCCGGGGTCCCGCCCGACGACCGTTAGCTCCCGGCCGGCCGCCGCGAGGTCGATGCAGAGGCCGGCGAGCATGCCGCTACCGCCGACGACAAGCGCATGTGGCGCTCCTGGGCGCACCGTCCGCAGCGTACGCGGCGATGAGTTCGCAGCCGCTCGACCGTCTAACCGACATGTCGACGAACGAGGCCTCGAGAGCAGATCGTCGCGCGTGGATCGGCCTCGCCGTCCTGCTCCTTGCGTGCGTGGTCTACGCGATGGACCTGACCGTGCTGCACCTGGCCCTGCCGCAGCTGAGCGAGGACCTCGAGCCGACGAGCGCCCAGCTGCTCTGGATCGCGGACATCTACGGGTTCATGGTCGCCGGCTTCCTGATCACGATGGGAACGCTCGGCGACCGGATCGGCCGCCGCCGTCTGCTGCTGATCGGCGCGGCGGCGTTCGCCCTTGCGTCGCTCCTGACCGCGTTCTCCACGAGCGCCGAGATGCTGATCGCATCCCGGGCGCTGCTCGGGGTCGCAGGGGCGACCGTGGCGCCGTCGACCCTGTCGCTGATCCGCAACATGTTCCACGACGCTCGGCAACGCACGTTCGCGATCGGGATGTGGATCACTGCCTACTCGCTGGGCGGCGCGATCGGGCCGGTTCTCGGCGGGATCCTGCTCGAGTTCTTCTGGTGGGGCTCGGTCTTCCTCCTGGCGGTGCCGGTGATGGTGCTCCTCCTGGTCTTGGGACCGCTGCTGCTACCCGAGTTCCGCGACCCCGAGGCAGGACGGCCGGACCTGCTGAGCGCGGCGCTCTCGCTGGTTGCGGTGCTCGCGGTCGTCTACGGCCTCAAGCAGCTGGCGCAGGACGGCCTGGAGTGGATTCCGGTGGCCTCGATCCTCGCGGGCCTCGCGCTCGGCTACGTCTTCCTCCGCCGCCAGGGAAAGCTGGCCGACCCGCTGATCGACCTGCGGCTCTTCCGGATGCCGGGCTTCAGCGCGTCCTTGGCTGTCTACACCCTCGGGATCCTCGTGCTCTTCGGGACCTTCTTCTTCATCTTCCAGTACCTCCAGCTCGTCCTCGAACTGTCGCCTCTCGTTGCGGGGCTGTGGACGCTGCCGTCCTTCGGCGCGTTCGTGGTCGGCTCGATGCTCGCTCCCATGTTCGTGCGTCGCGTCCGACCCGCGACCGTGATGACAGTGGGACTGGCGATGGGCGCCGTCGGCTTCCTGCTGCTCACCCAGGTCGAGTCGGGCGGCGGGCTCGGGGTGATCGTCGTCGCATCGATCGTCTACTCGCTGGGCCTGGCGCCGCTGTTCACGCTGACCAACGACCTCATCCTCGGATCGGCGCCGCCGGAGCAGGCCGGAGCGGCCTCCGGGATCTCCGAGACCGGCGCCGAGCTCGGCGGAGCCCTCAGCATCGCCGTCCTCGGGACGCTCGGCATCGCGATCTACCGCTCCGAGATCGGCGACGACATCCCCGAGGGCCTGCCCGCCGAGGACACCGCAGCAGCCCAGGATTCGATCGGCGGCGCGGTCGCCGTGGCCGAAGACCTCGCCGAGCCGCTCTCCACGCAGCTGCTGAACGCCGCCGCGGATGCGTTCACCCTCGGGCTGCAGACGGCCGCGCTCGCGAGTGCCGTCGTAGCTGCAGGCGCGGCGGTCTTTACTGCCGTCTTCATGCGCGGGCTGCGACCGGCGCCCGAGTCGGACTCCGGGAGATCGATCGAGCCGCCGCCGGTCGCCGTCGGCGAGCTCGAGCCGTGAGATGCCGCAAATTCCTCGAATCGGCCGCGTCGGTCGACCGATGAGTTCCCGAGCCTTCGCGCGTCTTAGGTAGAACCCAACGAAGTCGACGAAGGGGCCCCCAATGCCTGAGCACCAGCACCCGGGAGGGAATCCTCCGAACCAGCCTGACGTTGAAGCGCACATGGCCGAGCGACGCCTGGCCCACGAGCGGCTCTCCAGCGGCGGACTTGCGCGCTGGATGCGCATGTGCGCCTCGCACCCCTGGCGCGTCATCTTCAGCTGGGTCGGGATCATCGCCGCGCTGATCGTGCTCGTCGCAACCGTGGGCGGGAGCCTGAAGGACGAGTTCGAGATCCCCGGGTCGGACACGCAGAAGGCAACCGACCTGATCGAGTCCGAGTTCGCCGAGGAGCAGGGCGGCGTGCTGAACCTGGTGTTCGCGGCACCGGCGGGCGAACGGCTCGACACCCCGGAGCGCAAGGCTGCAGTCGAGGCAGCGATCGCGAAGCTCAAGACCGATGAGTTCAAGCCGACTGGAACGGATCCGGAGGGCAATGCGGGCATCGAAAGCGTGGGCGATCCGTTCAGCGACGACACCTTCTCCGACGACGGCCGCATCGCCTATGCCGAGGCCCAGTTCGACCGGGTCATCTACACGGAGGATCGTGACGAGGTCGTCGCCGTGCAGGATGCCGTCCGCGAGACGGTCGAGCCGGCCGGCGTGACCGCCGAGTACAACGGCGACGCCGAGTTCCCCCCGATCGAGCAGGGAACGCAGGAGCTGCTCGGCCTGCTCGCGGCGCTCATCGTGCTGCTCGTCGTCTTCCGGACGCTCGTGGCGACCGCAATCCCGCTCGCACTCGCGATCGTCGCTGTCATGTCCGCGTTCCTCCTCCTCTTCGTCCTGGCCGGGCTCACGGACATCAACACGATCACGCCACTGCTCGTGTCGATGATCGGGATTGGTGTCGGGATCGACTACTCGCTCTTCATCGTCACACGCTTCCGACAGGCCTTGCACGAAGGACTGCCTCCGCCCGAGGCGGCCGCTGAAGCCGGCGCGTCAGCTGGACGGGCGGTGCTCTTCGCCGGGCTGACCGTCGCGATCTCGGTCACGGGCTTGGCGTTCTTCGGGCTCGACTTCGTGACCAAGCTGGGGATCGGCTCCGCGCTAGGCGTCCTGACCACGGTGCTGATCGCGAACTCGTTGCTGATCGCCGTGCTGGCCAAGCTCGGCCACAAGATCGACCGTCTGAAGGTCCCGTTCCTCCGCCCGATCGACGACTCCGAAGCGGCGCGGGAGAAGACACTGATCGCCCGCTGGGGGCGGTTCGTGACGGCTCATGCCCGTGGGGTTTTCGTAGTAATGCTGCTCGTGCTCCTCGCTCTGGCAGGCACCTCGGCGCTCGTTCGCCTCGGCGCCTCGGACCAGGGAACGCAGCCGGAGGAGCAGACGGCCCGCCGGGCGTACGACCTGCTGGCCGAGGGCTTCGGGCCGGGCTTCAACGGCCCGATCCCGATCGTCGTCGACGTGAACGGCGACTCCGAGGCCCCGCAGCGGGTCTACGAGGCCGCCCGGGATCTCGACGGCGTCGCGTCCGCAGGCGAGCCGCAGTTCAACGATGCCGAGACCGTCGCGCTCGTGTTCGTCACCCCCGACTCCGCCCCTCAAGACGAGGAGACGGAGCAGCTCGTCGACACGTTGCGAAGCGACGTCGCGCCGGCCGCGACGGAAGGCGGCGACGCGGTCGTCTACGTGTCCGGCCTGAACGCAGCGTTCATCGACATCGCAGACCGGATCATGGAGCGGCTGCCGCTGTTCCTGCTCTACATCATCGGCGTCACGTTCATCGTGCTCGCGATGGCGTTCCGGTCGATCGTCATCTCGCTGACCGCCGCGATCACGACGATCCTCTCCGCGTTTGTCGGCTTCGGCGTGCTCACCCTGGTCATCCAGGAGGGCCACGGGATGGGACTGACCGGTCTCGACCGGACTGGGCCGATTGAGACCTTCGTGCCGCCGATCGCCTTCGCGATCATCTTCGGGCTGTCGATGGACTACATGGTCTTCCTGATGAGCCGCATCCGCGAGGAGCACGTCCACGGACTGAAGACACGGGAAGCGGTCGAGCACGGGGTCGCCGCGATCGGTCGCGTCATCGTCGCCGCCGCACTGATCATGGGCACCGTCTTCGCTGCCTTCATCCTCACGGCCGATCGGATCTCGAAGGAGTTCGGGCTCTTGCTCGCCGTGGCGATCCTGGTGGACGCGCTGCTCGTGAAGATGACGCTGGTCCCTGCATTCCTGACGATGCTGGGCGAGAAGGCGTGGTACATCCCCGGCTGGCTCGATCGGATCCTGCCGAAGGTCACGATCGAGCCGCCGCACGACGGCGAGGAACCGGTCGCGGTCCCGGCGGAGGCGGCCCGGCCGACCTAAGGCGAATAGTGGACTGACCTGAAGCGCCAGGTCTCGGCGAGCCAGCGCGGTACGAGCTCGTCGAGCGCGCGCTCCAGGTCGGTCCCGACCGCGCCGTCCACGACCCACCACGAGACGACCGCGTCGGTTCCCGGCGCCGACCCGTCGTCGGGCGGGTCGATGTAGACGCAGCCCAGGAGCTCTGTCTCCGCCTCGTCGAGCACCGCGTAGTTGAACGTCTCGTGCGCCTCGATCTCGCGCTCGTGGCGAGCGAGGTCCTCCCGATCGGCCTCGTAGGACATCTCGGACGGCGGCCAGCCCCAGGCCTCGCCGTACTTCGCCCACAGCCGCTCGCGCGAGCCCATGACCGCCCGGGTAGTCGATGGCCACGTCGGACTCCCGGATCGGCCGCAGATGGTGCCCGGTGGGCAGGTCGACGCGCTCGGGGTGGCGGAATCCGTCGGGAAGCCAGGGCACGTCGTCAGCGTACGATCACTCGAGGCTCGACGGCGAGCGGCGGCTCCATGCCGTGCTCGGCGAGCCGGCCTCGACGCCGCCAGCCCGCACACCGCGGCCTTCAGACTCGGGTCGGGCTCTGCGGCGAAGCCGAGGACGATCCCCGGCGGCTGCGAAGCCGAGAAGTGGTCCTGTAGACATGAGTAGAAGTGGTTCTTCTCGCAGGCCCATAACGCCGGTACGCTCCTCGAGTGGGCCGCGCCACCGCGTCGCTCGCCGCCCTGGTGGCGGCGTCGGTCGGCATCCTCGCCGGCGCGTCCCCCGCCCCGGGAGAATCGCAGGTCGCGTACGCCTTTCGCCCGGTGCTTCGGACCGCGTTCGTCACGCACGTCGCCGCACCTCGCTCGGCGCCGGGACGCCTGTATGTCGTGCAGCAGAACGGCCGGATCCGACTGGCGGTCGGCGGGAGGCTCCGGCGCAAGGCGTTCCTCGACCTCAGAGGGCGCGTCGTCTTCGGGCGCGAACAGGGGATGCTCTCACTCGCCTTCCACCCCGCCTACGGGCGCAACCGCCTCGTCTACGTCTCCTTCGTCGGCGCCGGGAACATCACGCGTGTCGCCGAGTACCGCACCAATCGAGCGGGCACCTTCGTGCTCCCTGGGACCAGGCGCCTGCTCCTCTCCGTCCCGCAACCCGGCGACGAGCACAAGGGCGGTCAGCTCGCGTTCGGCCCCGACGGGAAGCTCTACGTGGGCTTGGGCGACGGGGAGTGCTGCGACGATCCCGCGAACCGCGCGCAGAACGTTGCTCTGCCGTTCGGGAAGCTGTTCCGGCTGGACGTGTCCCTCCGCAGGCCGGCTGCCGAGATGGTCGCGCTCGGCCTCCGAAACCCGTGGCGCTTCTCCTTCGACCGCGCCAGCGGCGACCTCTACCTCGGCGACGTCGGCGCCGGGCTCTGGGAGGAGATCGACGTGATCCCGAGGGCGGAGCTCGGAAGGCTGGTCAACTTCGGGTGGGACGTATGGGAGGCGCGCGCGCTCAAGGAGGACAAGCCGCCCAGCCCGCAAGGCCGCCTCGTCTTTCCGGTACACGCCTACGGGCACGACCAGGGCTGCTCGATCACCGGCGGCTTCGTCTACCGCGGGTCACGCGTTCCCGCGGCCCGCGGCCGCTACTTCTTCGGCGACTATTGCAGCGGCACGATCTGGAGCCTCAGGATGGAGAACGGCTCCGCGACCGACGTCCGGCGCGAGGGTTTCCGGATCAGAGGCTTGTCGACGTTCGGAGAGGACGCGCGCGGCGAGCTCTATGCGGCGTCCAACTCAACGGGAAGGGTCTACCGGCTCGCTTCGGTTTGACAAGGCCGATTCCGTGACTACCATGCGGCGCTGACGAACAGGCCAGGGCCGCGCACACGCGCGTGTTTTCGCGCAGCCCGACGTTCCTCTCTCCTCTATGCCGCTCCGTTTTCGCAGCCGTCTGCTTGCGTTCGCTCTTGCCGCGATCGTTTTCGCGTGCATTGCTCCGGCTGCCTCGGCGAGGCTCGACGGCCCGCCGCGGCGCGAGCGGCCGAAGCCGGTGCCGACGCTGGGCCAGCGCGCCGCCAAGGTCGCGCTTCGTGCGGTGGGCGTTCCGTACCGCTGGGGAGGCTCGTCTCCGTCCGGCGGCTTCGACTGCTCCGGCCTCGTCTACTGGGCGTACGGCCGGCTGGGAGTAGCCGTGCCGCACAGCTCGTACGCGCTGTACGGGCTCGGGAGGAACGTGGCGAGGTCGCGGCTCCGGTCCGGCGACGTGCTGTTCTTCTCGGGGCTCGGCCATGTCGGCCTCTACATCGGCCGCGGCAGGATGGTGCACGCGCCGAACTCCGGCAGGACGGTCGAGATCGTCCGGCTCCGCGGCTCGCACTACGGCAGCCGTCTCGTCGGCGCCCGCCGGCTCGTCACCTAGGAGGGTTTGGCGGAAAGGCGCTCGTCGCCTGGGGGCGAGCAGCGCGGCCAGGCGGCTCAGCCGCTATTTCGCCAAACCCTCCTACGAGAGATCGACGACCATGCCCTCGCGGGCGAGCGTCAGGCGGCCGTCCTCGCCATGGGTGAGGTCCTGCGCGTGACCCTCGAGCCCCGACAGGACGTCGTCGGAATGGTGCGGCTCATGGTGGAAGAGCACGAGCCGCCCGACTCGGAGCGCCTGGGCGTACGCGATCGTGTCGTCGACGCTCGAGTGGCCCCAGCCGATCCGCGCCTCGTACTCGTCCTCGAAGTACTGCGCGTCGTGGAGCAGCACGTCGACTCCCTCTGCGATCGCGGCTCCCGAGATCCAGTCCGAGGATCGTTCTTCGATCCCGGTCAGCGCCGGCTCGTGGTCGGGCAGGTACGCGACGCTCGATCCGTCGGCCTCGATCCGGTAGCCCAGCGTCGGGCCGGGATGGACGACCAGCGCCGCCGTGACGAGCGCGCTCTCCACCGTCCACGGCTGCCGCGGCGCGTCGTGGAACGCCACCTGCGCGGGCACGACGCCGAGATCGATCGGGAAGAGCGGCGGCGAGAACGTCCGCGCGATCGAGTCCTCGAGGCTCCCTATGGTCGACGGCGGCCCCCAGACGTCGAGCGTGACCTTCGGGTCGAAGAGGGGTGCGAAGAAACGGAGCCCCTCGACGTGATCAAGGTGCAGATGCGTCAGCAGGAGGTGGATGCGGCGTACTCCTCGCTCGACGAGTTCGTCGCCGAGATCTCTGATCCCGGTGCCGGCGTCCAGCACGAGCACCGTGCCGTCGTCGAGCGAGAGCTCGACGCACGACGTGTTGCCGCCGCAGACCACCGTGGTCGGGCCGGGCGAAGGCACGGAACCGCGGCAACCCCAGATCTTCAGCTGCATACAGCCTCCACGCTACTCCCGCCAGAAGATCGTCATGACCCCGACGAACTCGTCGGCGTGGGCGAAGAGCGGGACCCCCGTGACCGAGATCTCCCTGTCGATCCCGTCCGCGCTCGTGATCATGAACGTCTCGTGGTTCGCACGGCGCTCCTCGAGTGCGATCCTGGCCGGCCTCCGCTCGGGCGGCAGCGGCTCGGAGTCCCGTGTCCGGGGCTTGAGGCTGGCCGTGAACTCGTCGATCGGCACCTCGCCGACCCCGGCGAAGGGCCGGCCGAAGAGCGCCTCTGCCGCGTCGTTGAAGAAGACGAGCCGCCCCGCGTCGTTCACGATCATCGTGGGGGTCGCAAGGTTGGACGCGAACTCGCGCGCCAGGATGAGAACCAGGTGCTTGGGTCGCCGCTCGGCCAGGGCACAAGCGTACGCCGCACTGCCGTAGGGTGGAGAGCCCAACCGTAGGAGGAACCATGTTCGCTCGAGTCGCCACCTTCGAGAGCACGAACCCGGCCGCCGACGAGCAGCTCATGGGCCAGGCGATGGAGATCGTCAAGCCGCTGATCCAGGGCCTGAAAGGCATCCAAGGGCACATGGAGCTCGCCGATTCCAGTTCCGGCAAGTCGCTCTCGATCAGCTTCTTCGACACCGAGGAGAACGCTGTCGCGGCCGAGCCGGTCTTCGACGAGGATATGCCGCGCGCCCTTGGCGACTTGATGCAGCAGTTCTCCGGGCGCAGGACCAGCGTCGACCGCTACGACGTCCTCGTCGACGAGCGGCCCTCCTAGACGGGGTTTTCGAAGCGCACGCCCCGCGCGATCGCGTCGCCCGCCGCAAACTCGACCATCCGCTGCGCCTCCGCCTCGACCACCTCGCGCTCGCGCTTGCGGAGCCGTCCGAACGGCCTGATCCTCAGGAGCGCCGCTGCCTTGCCCTCACGCTCGATCCACCAGGTCGCGCGGAGCTCGCCGTCGACGAGGAGATTGCTCACGAAGCGGCCGGGCGCCAACATCGCCGCCCAGGGGAAGCCGGCCGGGATGATCCGCGTCCGGTCGGCGTGTCCGAGGAGAAGGTTGTCGTATTCGCCGAGGAGGCGCACCGGCGCCGGGACGTCCGGATCGGGCCGCGGAGCGTCGGGCAGGTCGAAGAGCTCTCTGCCGCGCTCGTCACGGAAGACGACTAGACGAGTGCGGAGCCGTTCGACCACCTCTCTCAGCCGCGTCAAGCCCGACCAGTTCTGTATATCGGCGACCGACGCCGGCCCGAACGCGCGGAGGTAGCGCAGCACGAAGTCGTCGATCGAGGGGTCGGGCTCGAGCTCGCGCCCAGTCCACGACTCGATCGTCGCGAGCTTGGCCTGACCGCGCTGGCCCCAGACCCCGCGGGGAGTGACCTGGACGAGCGGCAGGTGCGTGCGCGCCGCGTTGCCGATCGCTTCGGCGTCCTCGCCGAACCCCCGCGCGACGAGGCGTCGACCGAGCTCCCGCCCGCCGAGCGGCCCCTCCGCCAGCAGCTCACGCGCCGTCGCCAGGAGCCCCTCGATTTCAGCGTCGCCCATCCGTCGGCCGTAATGGCCGCCCCGGTGCTGCCGCTCGGCCACGACCTGGGTCAACGGCTTGAACGCGAGCGCGTCCCGGACGGTGGCCAGATGGATGGTCCCGCGCATGAGCCAGAGCCGGACGACCGTCCGCTCCTCGAGCAGCCGCCCGAGCTCGTGTGGGTCGAACCCCTCGAGCCGGGCCCAGAGCCCGTAGTAGGGCGGCATGATCTCCTGCGCCTGGAGGCCGGCGAGGTGCTCGACCATGTCCAGCACCGGCATGTCGGCGCGCCGGAGCAGGTGCTGCCGCTCGAGCAGCGCCCGGTTCAGCGCACGATTGCTGAGGATCTGGGCGCTCAGTCGACGAGCTTGCGCGTCATCCCGATGATCGCAATGCGCCACGTCAGGATTCCGAAGCCGACGAGGAAACCGAGGTGTGCGACGTCGACCCAGCCGGCCCAGCCGTAGAGCACGGCGTCGCGCAGGAGCTGGACGAGATGGTAGAGCGGGTTCAGCTGCGCAAGCAGCTGGAGCCACTCCGGGAATCCGTCCAGCGGGAAGAACGACCCCGCGAGCAGGAAGAGCGGCGTCAGCACGGCGCTGACCACGTAGTTGAAGTTCTCGAACGACTTGGAGAAGCCGGCGACCCCGATCCCGAAGTTCGCCCAGCCGAAGCCCGCGATCCAAGCGATGAACGGCACGGCGAGCATGCCCCAGGCCGGGTCGAGCCCGAAGAACATCGCCACGATCATCGGGACGCACCCATAGACCCCGGCGCGTGTCGCGATCCAGATCGCCTCCGCGCTGACCAGTTCCTCCGTGTCGACGGGCGCGGCCAGGATCGCGTCGTAGGTGCGCTGGAACTGGTACTTCACGAACGTCCCGAACATCCCCGGGAAGGCGCTCGAGAAGAGCACCGCGGTGGCCACCGTTCCGGTGCCAACGAAGTCGACATAGTCGACGCCGTTGATCGTGCTGACGATCGAGCCGAAGCCGAACCCGAACGCGAGCAGGTAGATCGTCGGCTCGACCGTGGACGAGAACGTGCTCGACTTCCAGTACGAGGAGTAGTTGACGACCTCACGGACGAGGACGCCGGTCAGCGCCCGGCGCTCGAGGCGGCCGATCCGGGGAGCCTTGGCGGCGGCCGCCATTACGCGATCTCCTCGCCGGTGAGAAGGACGAACACGTCCTCGAGGTTCGCCGCGCGGCGCACGCCATCGAAGCCCCGGAAGCCGTCGACGTCGAGGATCGAGACGCTGGTACCGGTGCGGCGAGTCCTGAGACCGGCGGACCCGGCCTCGGCTTCGACCTCGGCGAGCCGCGCCGGCGGGCCGTAGACCTCCAGCACCTCGCGTCCGGCGTGCTCGAGCACGAGCTCGGACGGCGTGCCCGAGGCGACCGCGGTGCCGTGGGACATGATCATCACGGTGTCAGCGAGCCGCTGCGCCTCCTCGATGTAGTGGGTCGACATGAGGATCGTCGTGCCGTCGGAGCGCAGGAGATCGATCAGCGCCCAGAGCTCCTGGCGAACCTGCGGGTCGAGCCCGACCGTCGGCTCGTCCATCAGAACGAGGCGCGGCCGGTGGATGAGCGACCGGGCGATGAGCAGCCGCCGGCGCATCCCGCCAGAGAGCTTGTCCACGCGGTCGCCGCGCCGTTCGACGAGCTTCGACATCACAAGGGCGCGCTCGATCGCCTCCTTCCGATCGCAGCGGTCGATCCGGTACAGGTGCGAGAAGACGAGCAGGTTCTGCTCGACCGTCAGGGTGGTGTCCAGGTTGTCGAGCTGCGGCGCCACGCCCAGCTGCGCACGCGCCTGCTTCGACTCCTCCGGGAGCTTGAACCCAAGCACCTCGATCTCGCCCTCGTCCGCGATCGACTGGGCCGTGAGCAGCCGCATCGTCGTCGACTTCCCGGCGCCGTTCGGACCAAGCAGCCCGACGCAGGTTCCCATCGGCACGTCCAGGTCGAGGCCGTCGACGGCCGTGATCTGGCCGTAGCGCTTCACTGCGCCGCGGAGACGGATCGCTAGCTTCGGCATCGCCTCAGGATGCCAATTTCCCGTCAGGCCGCCGAGCTAGGGTCTGCGGTCATGACCGCTCGCCTCGCACTCGCTGCTCTGCTCGCCCTCATTCTCACCGGAGCCGCCTCCGCCGGGCCGGAAGCCGTGCGCGACTGCAACCACTTCATCCGCTACCCGAACACGAAGGTCTCGTCGGCCCGCAACATGACGTGCGTCGCTGCGGTGCGTGAGATGCGGCGTTATCGCGGGAACATCCACCGCCGGTTCCGGACTCCCGGCGGGTTCGTCTGTGGACGCGTGTCCGGCGGCCGGCTCGGCGGCCAGTGGCGGTGCGTCAAGGGCTCGCGGGCTTTTCGCTTCGAGTTCGGCGACTAGCTGGACGGGGATGGGGCGTCTCGCCCCTGCTCAGCATCGCGACGAACTTCTCGATCCTGCGCGCCTTGGTCTCCGGTCGCTTTGCGTCATGGACGCCGTAGAGGATCGAGTAACGGTTGGTCCGGTCGAGCTGCTCGAAGGCCGCTTTTGCCCTCGGATTCGCCTCGAGCGCCGAGAGGAGCTCCGGGGTCGGCTGGATCTTGCTCGAGCTGTCATAGGCGGCGTCCCACCGCCCGTCCGCCTTCGCCCGCTCGATCTCCGCGAGCCCCGCCGGCCGCATCCTTCCCAGCTCGATGAGCCTCGTGGCCTTCTCGCGGTTGATCTTCGACCACTTGCTCCGCGCCCGCCTCGGCGTGAAGCGCTGGAGGTGGTAGTCCTCGTCGAGACCCCTGGTCTGGCCGTCGATCCAGCCGTAGCAGAGTGCGACCTCGACGGCCTCCGGGTAGGTGACCGTCCGCTTCCGCGACGCCTTCTTCGCGAACTTGAGCCAGATACCCGGCGCCCTCGCGTGGTTCCGGTCCAGCCATCGCTTCCAGGTCTCTTGGCTCGCGAAGACCTTGATCGGCAGGTCGTCGGCCATCAGCTCGATTCCTCCTGGAGATAGGTCAGCACGGCGAGCACCCGGCGGTGGTCGGTGTCGGACGGCGGCAGCCGGAGCTTGGTGAGGATGTGAGCGACATGCTTCTCGACGGCTCCGACGGTCAGCGTCAGCGCCTCGGCGATCCCCGCATTGGAGCGGCCCTCGGCCATCAGCCCGAGCACCTCGAGCTCGCGCGGCGTCAGTCGCTCGAGCGGGCTGTCCGCTCGCCGGCGGCGGGTGAAGAGCTGCGCGACGACCTCCGGGTCCAGCGCGGTGCCGCCCTCGGCGACCCGCCGAACCGCATCGACGAAGTCGTCCACGTCCATCACGCGGTCCTTCAGCAGGTAGCCGACGCCACCCCGTCCGTCGGCGAGGAGCTCCGTCGCGTACTCCTCCTCGACGTACTGCGAGACCACGAGGATCGCTGTCTCGGGGGCGCGGCCGCGCAGCTCCAGCGCGGCGCGAACCCCTTCGTCGCGGAAGCTGGGCGGCAGGCGGATATCGACGATCGCGATGTCCGGTTTCTCGCGCAACACGGAGTGGACGAGCCCGTCGCCGTCACTGACCGCATCCACGACGTCAAGTCCGTTGTCACGGAGGAGCCGCGTGAGGCCGTCGCGGAGGAGCGCCAGGTCCTCGGCGATCACGACCCGCACGGCAGCTCCGTCCTGACCGTGGTCGGCCCTCCCGGTGGGCTCGTCACCTTCAGCGTGCCGTCGAGCGCCTCGACCCGCTGCCGGAGCCCGGTCAGCCCGTTCCCGGACATGACCGCGCCGCCGCGGCCGTTGTCCTCGACCTCGGCGACGAGCTTGTCGCCCTGGGCACGGATGCGGACGTCGACCCGCGACGCGTTCGCGTGCTTGGTGGCGTTGGCCAGTGCCTCGGCGACCACAAAATAGGCCGCAGTCTCGACCGCGGGAGGCGGTCGCCGGGAAACATCGACCGACACTGACGAAGGCAGCGGGTTGCGCGCGGTCAGTGCCGCAACGGCCGGACCGAGGCCGCGGTCGGTGAGGATCGGTGGGTGGATGCCGCGGGCGAGAACCCGCAGCTCCGCCAGCGCCTCGGTCGTGCCCTGGCGCGCCTCCGCAAGGAGCTGCTGAACGGCCTGCGGATCGGTCTGCAGCTTCTGCTCGGCCATTCCCAGGCTCATCCCCAGCGCGACGAGCCGCGCCTGCGCGCCGTCGTGGAGGTCCCGCTCGATGCGTCGCAACTCGGCCTCCTGCGCGTCGACAGCGCCGGCCCGGCTCGCCTCCAGCACCTCGACCCGCTGCTGCCGCCGCGCGTAGAGCACGGCCGCATGGACGAGGGCGAGCACGGCGAGTGCGAGCACCGGCCAAGCCGGCCAGAAGTACCCGCCGGTGGTGATCGCCCAGATCGCAACGACGAAGCCGGACAGGATCGCGGACACGCCGATCTGGATCGCGAGGGCGTAGCTTCCCATCGTGAGCCGCCGCGGAGCCGGGTGGTCGAAGACGAGAAAGACCCACCCTGGGATCGCGACGACGAGCGAGAGGGCCAGCATCGGCCAGATCGGCCAGAAGTAGTCCTCACCGGTCAGGAACCAGATGACGACGAGGGCCGCGACGATCACCGTCGAGACCAGGGCGTCGATCGTCAGCGCCCTCCGCCGGAGCGCGCGCCGCTCGGCGGGCGAACGGATGATCACCTGGCCGTCGCCCGCCAGCAGCCGTCGGGCCAGCCAGCTGTTGAGCCGGGCCCATGGCCCGGTCAGATGGGCGATCCCGACGAGAAGCGCGAGACCCAGGGCAGCGACCGGGATCGTCTCCGCGAACGAGTCGATCTCGAGGAACCCGAAGACATCGGCGCTATCCACCCCCGAGTACCAGACAGGCAGGCTCGCCAGCTCGAGCGCCCAACTGACCGGCGCAAGGATGAGAAGCGCGAGCGGCCACGCCATCAGCAGGTGCGCCTGCTGCTTCCAGAACGCTCCGTCCTTGAGGACGTTGAAGCCGCGGTTCCAGAAGCCGACGCTCGGCGTCGAGATCCGCGGGCGGACGTCGACGCCGAGCAGGCTGCGGGCGAGGCTCGCCTCGGCCGCCGCGAGCAGGCCCACGCCCATCCGCAGCCCGATCAGGAGCGGCACGACGAGCGGGGTGATCGCCAGGACGAGGGTGGCCGTCCACCCTGCGATCAGCAGGGCGAAGGCGGCCACTCCGAGTCCCAGCTGCCCTAGCGAGAACAGCGCCCGCCGGTACGTCTCAGGCTGGGTGATCGGTCGGAGGAGGCGGTTCATCGACCCGCCTCTGCTGCCGGAGCCCGGCCCGGGCCCTCCAGCTTGATCTTCGGCAGCCACCCGAGCCACCGCGGCAGGTACCAGTTCCATTCGCCCAGGAGCTTCATGGTCGCAGGTAGCAACACGGCCCGGACGATGGTTGCGTCGATCAGGACTGCCGTGGCCAGGCCGACGCCGAACTGCTTCATCATGATCAACGACATGGTCCCGAAGATGCTGAAGACGAAGACCATGACGACCGCGGCGCTGGTGACCACGCCTGCCGTGGACTTGATCCCGTAAGCGACGGCGTCCTCCGTCTTCATCCCTCCGTCGTACGCCTCCCGGATCCGGCTGAGGATGAACACGTGGTAGTCCATCGAGAGCCCGAAGAGGATGACGAACAGGAACACGGGGAGCCAGGCCATCACGCCGCCCGTGTACTCGAAGCCGAGCAGGTCCTTTCCGATTCCGTGCTGGAAGACCAGCACGAGCACGCCGAACGCCGCCGCGACAGAGAGCAGGTTGAGGACGATCGCCTTCAACGCGATCACGATCGACCTGAACGAGACCAGCAGGAGCACGAACGCGAGGATCAGGACGAATGCGAACACGATCGGGGCCGAGCCCTTCATCGAGCTGCCGAAATCCTTCGAGATCGCGGTCTCACCCGTGACCCCTGCCTGGACGCCCTCGACCGAGCCGACGGTCGCGGGGACGATCTGACGGAGAGTCGAGATCGCGTCGTACGAGGTCTCGTCGCTTCCGTTGCCCGCGAGAGGCAGGTCGATGCGTGCGACCGTTCGCGCCTGATTCACGTCCACGGTCACCGGCTCGTGGGCCGCACCACTCGCGACGGCCTGCTCGCGAAGCTCGTCGATCCCGTCACTCACACGCGGGTCGTCGATCGACGGGGCCTTGACGACGACTGACGCGGGCTCCTGCTCTCCGGGGAACGAGTCCTGGAGCCGGTTGTAAGTCTGGACGGCCTGCAGGTCCTGCGGGAACGCATCGGCTCCCGGCACCACCGTCTTCATCCCGAGCGCCGGCAAGGCGAGGGCGACCAGGATTCCGGCCGACACGACCGCCGAGAGGAGCGGCCGACGCAGGACGCGGTCGAGGATCCAGCCCCACGCGCGGCCGCCACCCGGCCGTTGCAGCCGGTGGAGGAGCGGAATGCGCGCCTTGTTCACGTTGTCGCCGAGCCTGGAGAGGAGCGCCGGCAGCACCGTCAGCGAACCGAGCACTGCGATCGCCACGACCATGATGGTCGCCATCGCGAACGAACTGAAGACCTCGTCCCTGGTGAAGAACATGCCGGCCATCGCGGCCATCACGGTCAAGCCGGAGATGAGAACCGCCCGTCCGGACGTGGCCGCCGCAGCCTCGAGCGCCGCGGTCTCGCTGCGCCCGGCCGCCCGCTCCTCACGCTCTCGCTTGAGATAGAAGAGCGCGTAGTCGACGCCCACCGCGAGGCCGATCAGGAGCACGACCGCGCTCGTGTTGTCGCCGTCCACGGGCCAGACCTGGCTCGGGATAGCGAGCAGGCCCATCGTGGCGATCACGGCTGTCATCGCGAGGAGCAGCGGGATGCCGGCCGCGACGAGCGCCCCGAACGCGACGATCAGGATCACGATCGTGACGGGAAGGGACAAGAGCCCTGCCCGCTCGAGATCGTCGCCGACCGCTCCGTCGATCTCCTTCTCGGCGGTTCCCTCTCCGAAGTTCCCGACGTAGAGCTCGGGATGCGCGGCCTTCACCTCGGCGACGGCCGCGACGACGGGGTCGACCCGGTCAGCGGCGGTCGAAGGATCCCCGCGGATGTCGAACGTGACGATCGCCGAGTTGCCGTCCGGCGAGACCTGGTCGCCGTTCGCAGCTTCGAGTGGGCTTTCGACGTTCGTGACGACGGGAACGGCCGACACAGCGCCGACCACGTCCTCGACCGTCGAACGGAACTCCGGGCTCGTCGCGTCGAGCGTGTCGCTCTGGACGAGAACCGTCTCGCCTGCCGGCGTCTTGAAGTCCTCGTCGAGGATCTTTGCCATTCGCCCGGACTCCCCGGGCAAGCCGTCCGTGTCGCCCAGGGTCTGGGTGCCGACGGCACCGCCGATCACGACTGCGGCGATCACGAACGCGAGCCACCCGAAGGTGGCGGTCTTCCAGTGCGCGGCGCTCCAGCGCCCCGCGCGGGCTGCGAGATTGAGCCTCATGGTGTGCTCCTTCTGCTTGCTTGCACCATGAGTCGAGGGTGCTTGCCGCGAGGGGTGCCGAACAATGGCGGCGACCGGCGTCTGTTAGGGGTGCTAGCGGGAGGGCCTCAGGACGGGTTGGCCACACCGCGCCCCCGCGCCTGCTCCACCGCCTCGCGCACGCCCGGGGCGGCCGAGGCGCTCGGCTCGCGTCGCCGGCTCTCGCGCCTGCTCGACCTCGGCCGCGTTGGGGACCAGGGAGAGGCCGAACTCGATTGGGCGGCCGTGATCGGCCATCTCGATCTGAAACGACGCCTCCGGCGAGGCGATTCCGGCGGGCCGATGAGTTTTCCACCGACCGGCCGTCATACTCGAGGATGAGTCAAGTGGCAGAAGCGGGCGTCCTCACGGCGGCAAGAGCCGGCGATGAGTCGGCGTTCTCCGAGCTTGTGGAGCGCTACCGGCGCGAGCTCCAGGTTCACTGCTACCGGATGCTCGGCTCGCTCGAGGACGCCGAGGACGCGGTGCAGGAGACGTTCCTCCGCTCCTGGCGCAGGCGGGAGACGTTCCGTGGCGACTCGTCGTTCCGCGCGTGGCTCTACGGCATCGCGACGAACGCCTGCCTGGACGCACTCGAGCGCAGGCCACGCGTCGCGCCGCCGCAGGACGGGCGGCTGCTCGCTGAGGTCCCGTGGCTCCAGCCCTACCCCAACAGGCTGCTCGAAGCCGTCGCGCCGAGCGACGAAGAGCCGGAGGCCGAGGTCGTGGAGAAGGAGACGATCGAGCTCGCGTTCATCGCGACGATCCAGCTGCTCCCTCCGAAACAGCGGGCGGTGCTGATCTCGAGAGACGTGCTCGGCTGGTCGGCCGCGGAGTGCGCGGCACTGCTCGACACGAGCGTCGCCGCCGTGAACAGCGCGCTCCAGCGCGCCCGGGCGACGTTGAAGCGCCACCTCCCGCCACGGCGTCTCGAATGGGCCGCCGGCTCGGAGCCCGATGAGGAGGAACGCCGTCTGCTCGAGCGCTACATGGAGGCGACCGAGCGCGGCGATGCGGGCGCGATGGTGCGCCTCCTCCGCGAGGACGCGTTCTGCGCGATGCCGCCCGATCCGAAGTGGTGGGTCGGCAACTTCGAGATCGTGGACGCCTGGGTGGAGGGAGGCTTCGGGAACGACGAGTGGGGCCGCCTGCGCTGCATCGCGACGAGCACGAACCAGCAGCCCGCGGTTGCCTGCTACGTCAAGCGCGCAGGGGACACGGTGTACCGGCCACTCGCAGTCGACGTCCTCCGCGTCGAGGACGGCGCGGTGGCCGAGATCACCGCGTTCTCTCTCGACGAGCCGCTCCTCGCGGCGCTCGGGCTTCCGCCAACGCTTTGATGGACGCCCCGCCCGGGTTCGAGTGCCGGGCGGTCACGGTCGAGCCCGGCGGCGACCGCATCTACCACGACGCCGAGTGGCGCGACGCACTCGTCCTCGTCGCACGGGGTGAGATCGAGCTCGAGTGGCGGGACGGCCGGCGACACCGCCTCGCGAGCGGCGAAGTCTTCTGGCTGGCGGGGCTGCCGCTGCGCCGGATCCACAACGACGGCGCCGAGTCCGCTCAGCTCGTAGCGATCTCGCGATCTGCTAACACTTAAGTAGATGCTTAACCAATCTGTCGCAGCCGACCCCGTCTTTCACGCGCTGGCCGACCCGACTCGACGATCGATCGTCGAACGGTTGAGCCGCGGCGCCGCGTCGGTCAGCGAGCTCGCCAGGCCTCTCGCGATCTCGCTTCCCGCGGTGCTCCAGCACCTCGGCGTGCTCGAGTCGAGCGGCCTCGTCCGCACCGAGAAGGTCGGCCGGGTGCGCACCTGCCACATCGAGCCGGCGGCGCTGAACACGGCGGAGCAGTGGATCGCCGCCCGCCGCGCCGACTGGGAGCAGCGACTCGACCGGCTCGGGGATTACCTCGAGCAGCAGGCCGTTCAATAAGAAAGGACGTCATGAACGAACGATCCGTCACACACGCGACCTTCGCCGTCGAACGGACGTACGCCGCCCCGCCGGCGCGCGTCTTCGCCGCCTGGGCCGACCCCGCCGCCAAGACACGCTGGTTCGGCGGCTCCGACTGGGACCACGAGCTCGACTTCCGCGTCGGCGGCCGGGAGGTCAGCACCGGCACCGTGGACGGCACCGTCTTCACCTTCGAAGGCCGCTACCAGGACATCGTCCCGGACGAGCGGATCGTCTACGCCTACGACATGCACATGGGCGAGGTCCGGATCTCGGTCTCGCTCGCCACCGTCGAGCTCAAGCCCGACGGCGAGGGTACGAAGCTGGTCTTCACGGAGCAGGGGGCGTTCCTGGACGGCCTCGACGACCCGTCCCAGCGCGAGAGCGGCACCGGGTCCCTTCTCGATGCGCTGGGCAAGGAGCTCGAGCGATGAGTTTTCGGCGACCCGCCGGTCTCAAGAGACGGAGATGAAGAACCGTTGAGCATCGAAGGACGTAACCGCTGGCTGGCGCTCGTCGTCCTCTGCCTGGGCGACCTGATGATCGTCCTCGACGTGACGATCGTCGGCGTGGCGCTGCCGTCGATCCGCGAGGACCTCGGCTTCTCCGAGACCTCCCTCGCCTGGGTCGTGAACGCGTACCTGCTGACCTTCGGCGGCTTCCTCCTGCTCGGCGGCAGGCTCGGCGACATCTTCGGCCACCAGCGCCTGTTCCTGATCGGGATCTCGCTCTTCACCGTCGCCTCGCTCGCCTGCGGTCTCGCGACCTCGCAGGAGACGCTCGTCGTCGCCCGTGCCGTGCAAGGCCTCGGCGGTGCGGTGGTCTCGGCTGTCGCCCTGTCGCTGATCGTGATGCTCTTCACCGAGCCCACAGAGCGCGCCAAGGCGATGGGAGTCTTCGGCTTCGTCGCCGCGGGCGGCGGCAGCATCGGCGTGCTCCTCGGCGGGATCCTCACCGACATCCTCGACTGGCACTGGATCTTCCTCGTCAACCTTCCGATCGGGATCGCCGTCTTCGCGCTCACGCTCGCGCTGATCCCGGCTGTGCGCGGCGAGGCGCCCAGCGGGCGGCTGGACGTCGCCGGCGCGGTGACCGTGACCGCGTCCCTGATGCTGGCCGTCTACGCGATCGTGAACGGCAACGAGCAGGGCTGGACGTCGGCCCGGACGCTCGGCGTGCTCGGCGCCGCCGCGGTACTCCTGGCCGTCTTCGTGGCGATCGAGGCCCGGGTCGCCGCGCCGCTCGTGCCGCTCGGCCTCTTCCGTCTGCGCAACCTCGCGATCTCGAACGTTGTCGGCGTGCTCTGGGCGGCGGCGATGTTCGCGTGGTTCTTCCTCTCCGCGCTCTATCTCCAGCTGGTGCTGGGTTACAGCCCGCTCGAGGTCGGTCTCGCATTCCTGCCTGCGAACCTGATCATGGGCTTCCTCTCGCTGGGGCTCTCGGCGAAGCTCGTCATGCGATTCGGAATCAGGCCGCCGCTGGCCGTCGGCCTCGGGTTCGCCTCCCTCGGATTGCTGCTGTTCGCCCGCGCGCCGGTGGACGGGAACTTCGTCGTCGATGTGCTCCCGCCCATGATCCTGCTCGGGCTCGGCGCCGGAATGGCGTTCAATCCCGTGCTCCTGGCCGCGATGAGCGACGTGGAGCCGAGCGACGCGGGGCTCGCGTCGGGCGTGGTCAACACCGCGTTCATGATGGGCGGCGCGCTCGGCCTCGCCGTTCTCGCCAGCCTGGCTGCATCGCGGACCGAGACCCTCGCCGCCTCCGGCGACAGTCCCCTCGAGGCGCTCACAGGCGGCTATCACGCGGCCTTCCTCGTCGGCGCGCTGTTCGCGCTCGCCGCGGCGGTCATCGGAGGGACGCTGCTCCGCGCGGGAGTTCCGGGAGCCGCCGAGGAGGAAACGGAGCAGGTCGAGGGTCGGGCCGCCGAGGAAGCCGCCTAGATGAGCGCCCGGGCATTCGCGACCGCGGCCCCTCCCGTGTCTGAGCTCGACAGGCTGGTCGCCGCGATTCGGTCGGTGGTCGACAGGCACGCGGACTGGCAGGAGACCGCCCAACTCGTCGCCCGCGAGCTCGAGCGCCGCCGTCCGTCCCCGCGCGTCCTCGCTGCCGAGCTGCGACGTGGAGATCCGGACGGATACCGCAGCCACCTCCTCCACGCCGAGCCCGACGGGGCCTTCTCGATCGTGGCCCTCGTCTGGCGCCCGGGCCAGGAGACAGCGATCCACGACCACGTGACGTGGTGCGTATTCACTGTCGTCCAGGGCGTCGAGCACGAGGAGCTGTTCATGCTCGACGAGGAGAACGGGACGCTCGTCGAGGTCGGATCGAGCACGAACGAGACCGGCTCGGTAAGCGGCTTCGCGCCGCCGGGGGACATCCACCGCGTCCGCAACGTCGGCCGCGAGACGGCGATCTCGATCCACGTCTACGGAACGGACGTCGACCGGATCGGCTCGAGCGTGCGGCGGTACTACGACCAGCCTGTGGTCTGCAACTAGTTGGGTTTGCCCGACATCGCCCAGGCGGCGACGACGTAGGCGGCGAGGAGGATGAGCGCGAGGATCATCGTCGCCCGGAGCAGACCCGAGCCCTTGTCCGCGCGCAGCCGGTACACACCGATCCCGCCGACGATCAGCGAGACGAGCAGGATGAGGCCGCCGAGGTCCGCGGCGACGTAGCCGATCCCGAGCCAGGCCGGCTCCTCGAAGTCATCGGGGAGATCGTCCCAGCCTTGCTCGGAGTAGATCCACTGCGCGCCGACCCGCATGACGATCCAGCCCGGGAGCGCCACCGCCAGCAGCGTCCAGTAGCCGAGCTTGAGCGAGCGGGAATCGCCGCGCGCCAGGGCCATGATCACCGCGGCGCTCAGAAGTCCGCCGACGAGGAGCGTCGCGCCGAGGACGTGGACGAAGAGCGGGAAGTTCTGCTCGTCGGCGCGGACGGTTGCGAAGAGCGCGCTCATGCGCCTGGCTTCCAGATCATGTCGATGAGGATCAGGAGGAGGACCAGGCTCGCCAGGACCTGGAGGAGGAGGCCCTGCGACGTGCGGTTGAGCGCGAGGAGCTCGCCGCTCGGCCCGGTCTGCCCGGATGCGTTCAGCTCCTGCGCTTTCGTCACGCTCGGGCCGTATGCCTTGCCTGTGCGCTGGCCGATTGCGGCGGCGATCACCCAGAGGACGAGCGCCGCAACGATCCAGGGATCCCAGATGTCGTAGTCGCCGATCGAGAATGCGAGCCAGATCCCGAGCAGGATCGTGCCCCCGGCGCCGATGCCGATCGCGGCGTCCGCCACCCGAGTGACGGGGCCGAAGCTGAGGGTGCGGTCAGGCGTGTCCACCCGCCGGGCGACGACGATGATGACCCAGAAGATCACGACCCCCGCGACGTACGAGAACGCGCTTAGAACATGGAGGGCGAGCATCCAGTCGTCGAAGCTCACCGGAGGATCCTACGAGGTTCTGATAGTCCAGGTGCATGCCGTTCGGCCGGATCGCCGGTTGCCTCGCCCTTGCGCTCGTCTTGGCCGGCACCGCCGCAGCCGCCCAGCCGAGGTCGCGCTCGGTCGGGGTCCCCTGGGCGGGATCGCTCGTCGGCGGCGTCCAGTTGCCCGCGGACAGCGAGCACCACTTCACGTTTGACTCCGTGCGACGTCGCTCTCCCAGCCGGGGCTGGCGGCGGTACGGCAACGCGCGTCTCGTCAGGACGACGCTGGCGGTTCTCACCGATTACGCCGCGGCCAATCCGCGGGCCCCGCGTGTCGGCGTCGGCGATCTCTCGCGGCCGCGGGGTGGGGAGTTCGGCCAGCGCTTCGGCGGGCTCGGCCATGCCTCCCACCAGAATGGTCTCGACGTCGACGTCTACTACCCGCGGCGCGACCGGCGCGAGCTTCCGCCGCGCGTTCCGCGTCAGATCGACAGGCCGCTCGCGCAGGACCTGGTCGACCGCTTCGTCGCAGCCGGGGCGGCGAAGATCTTCGTCGGGCCGAACACCGGCCTGCGCGGGCCGCCTGCGGTCGTCGAGGTGCTTCCGGCGCACCACGACAACCACCTCCACGTGCGGCTCGCCGGGGACGGCGTCCGGTCGGAGCTCGTCGGCCTAAGCACGCGGGGACAGCCGATCCGCGCGTTCACCCTCGGGTCGGGACGGCCGCGTACCCTCGTCGTCGGCTGCATCCACGGAAACGAGTGCGCCGGCAGCGTCGTGGCGACGCGCTTGCTGCATGCTCGGCCGCCGAGGCGCGGCTCAATCACTGTCGTCCAGGACCTGAACCCGGACGGCCACGCGGCGAAGCAGCGGGGAAACGCTCGCGGCGTCGACCTGAACCGCAACTTCCCCGGAACGTGGAGGCGCATCGCCACCGCCGGGCCCGCTCCCGCCTCCGAGGTCGAGACCAGGCTCGCGATGGAGCTCATCCAACGGCTTCGCCCGGACGTGACGATCTGGTTCCACCAGCCGCAGGGGCTGGTGCGCGCCTGGGGCCTGAGCGTGCCGATCGCGAGGCGGTATGCGCGGCTCGCGGGCATGCGCTTCGCCCGCCTGCGCCGGCCGCCCGGCGCGGCGCCCGCATGGCAGCACGCAGCGCAGCCGGCCTCGCGCGCCTTCGTCGTCGAGCTCGCGCCCGGGCGAGCTGGGACTGCGCGAGGCCGGCCCCTATGTCCGTGCGATCCTGCGGCTCAAGCCGCGGTAAGACGCGGCCGCGTGATCGGCCCCGCTCAGCCGAGCTGGGCGAGGCGCTCGCGGTACTCGTCGTGAGTGAGCTCTCCGCGGGCGAAGCGATCGGCGAGGATCTTGCGCGCGGAGTCGAGACCGCCGTCGTCCGGCCGCCGCCAGCGGCGGCTCAGGAACCAGACGACCCCCACGATCACCGCGAGCCAGAGGATCGGCCAGATCGGCCACCAGTAGTGACCATGCTCTGCAAGCAGCATCAGCGTCACCCCCTTTCACCCGCAGTCGCGGGAACTCGGGCCGGCTCGCCGTCGAGTCGCGGCAGGACCCGGTCGAGCCAACGGGGCGTCCACCAGTTGGCGGGCCCGAGCAGCTGCATGACGGCCGGAACGAGCACCATCCGGACGATCGTCGCGTCCACGAGGATCGCCGTCGCCATCCCGACGCCCATCAGCTTGAGGAAGACCTCGGTGCTGAAGATGAAGGCGAGGAAGACGACGACCATGATCGCGGCGGCCGCGGTGATCACGCGGGCAGTCTTTGCCAGGCCGTCCGAGACCGCGCTGTGGGTCTCGCCCGTGCGCTGGTACTCCTCGCGGATCCGCGAGAGCAGGAAGACCTCGTAGTCCATCGAGAGACCGAAGAGGACGGCGAACATCATCACGGGGATGAACGGCGGGACCGGCGTGTCCGTGTCGACGCCGAGCAGGCTGCCGAACCAGCCTCCCTCGGCGGCGAGGGCGACGACGCCGTAGGCCGCACCGACTGAAAGGAGGTTCATCACGCCCGCCTTGAGCGCGATCAGCGGCGCGCGGAAGGCGAGCAGCAGCAGAACGAACGACAGCCCGACGACACCGGCGATGAAGAGCGGGATCCGACCCGAGACGTAGTCGCTCTGATCGACGAAGGCCGCGGTCAGGCCGCCGACGTAGACACCTTGCGGTGCCAGGTCGCGGAGCCGACCGACGAGGTCGGCGGTGTCGGCGTCCTGCGGCGACGTGGCCGGCATGACGGAGAACACCGTCGCCTCGCCGTCCGGGCTGGTGCGGATCGGGGTGACGAAGGACACGCCCTCCTCGCGGCGCACGCGGTCGGCGAGCGCCTCCAGCCCGGACGTCTCTTCGGATGCGACGAGCAGCGGCCCCGTCGAACCCGGACCGAAGCCGCGGCTCACGAGCCCGTATGCCGCGCGAGTCGACGACTCATCCGGATCGTTCCCCTCGTCGGGGAAGCCGTAGCGCAGTCCGAGCACGGGCAGAGTCAGCAGGATCAACAAGGTCGCGCCTAGCGCTGCCGCGATCCCGGCTCGGCGCTGGACCAGGCGGCTCCAGCGAGTGGCGAGCGTGGCGTCGCCTGTTCGAAGCGAGCGGCCGAGGCCGGGGATCCGGAGGCGGTCGACCCGCCGTCCGGCGATCGCGAGCAGTGCAGGGAGCAGCGTGATCGAGGCGAGGACGACCACCAGCACCGCAAGGCTCGCGGAGATCGCGACCCCGTACAGGAACGAGACGCCCATGAAGGACAGCCCGAGCAGCGAGATCATCACCGTCCCGCCCGCGACGATCACGCTGCGGCCGGCGGTCGTGACCGCCTCCGCGAGCGCAACGCGCTCGTCGGCTCCGTGGAGCATCGCCGTTCGGAACCGCGTGAGGATCAGCAGCGCGTAATCGATCCCGACGCCGATCCCGATGAGCCCGGCGACGGCAGGCGCGAAGTCCGGAGTGTCGACGAGGAGGGCGACGATCCCGATCAGGCTCGCGGAGATGCCGAGGCCGAAGATCGCAACGAGCAGCGGCAGCCCGGCCGCGACGACCGAGCCGAAGGCGATCAGCAGGACAACGGCGGCTGCGAGCAGGCCCATGAGCTCGGGCGGCTGGCCCTCCTGGGCCGACTGGATCAGGCTGCCCCCGACCTCGACGCGAAGCCCGTCGCCAGAGGAATCCTCGGCCAGGTCGATCAGCCGGGTGCCGGACGAGGTCTCGAGGTCCATCGCGCTGCGTTCGAGGCGGAGCTGGACGAGCCCAATCGTGCCGTCGCGTGAGTAGCGCGGCTCCGAGGCGCCTGCGACGCCATCGACACGCTCGGCCTCGGCCAGCAGCCGGTCGATCCGATCCTGCGCCTGGCGAGCGCCGGCGGGCGCCTCCCAGACGACGTTGACGGTCTCGCCGGAGCTGCCGGCGAAGTGCTTCTCGAGCAAGTCGGCGGTGGCCTTGCTCTCGCTGCCCGGCGTGCCGAACTCGCCGCCGTACTCGCCCGCGAGCTGCGGGACGACGACGACGGTGGCCGCGAGGATCGCGATCCACGCGATAACGACGCGCCAGCGGCGCCGGTAGGTCAGGTCAGCAAGACGTTCGAGACGGGATGTGGCTTGTGAAGAAGTCATTGGCGCCGACGCTAGAAGCGGCGTCTGCTCTGCCACAACGCCCGGCGGGATGACATTCGGCATACCCCCTGAGGAGGACTGAGACCACCCACTGGTGGTACGAAACCCCCGCTACGCTCGACATATGCGCAGGGAACGCGCGATCGATATCGGGATCGCGCTCGGCGTCTTCGCGCTGACGGTCGCGACGCTCGCCAGCGGCGGCGTCTCGAATGACCCCGACGCCCGGAGCCTCGACGCACTCGGCGTGGTTCTCGCCGCTCTCGCTTCGCTCCCGCTGCTTGCGCGCCGGTCGGCGCCGCTCGCTGCATTCGCGGCGGCAGCGACGGCGAGCGCCGCGATCAACGCACTCGAGTACCAGCCCGGGCCGCCGATCGGCCCCATGGTCGCCCTCTTCTTCGTCGGTCTCTACGGAGCTCGCTCGAGAGAGGGCGGCCGGCTGACAGCGTCCGTCATCGCGTTCTTCTTCATCGTCCACGTCGTCGCGGCCGGCTATGGCCGCGATCAGTTCCCGGTCGTCCCGGCCCTCTTCGGGGCACTGGTCTGGGGCGGCGCCTGGGTGGTCGGGGACCGCGTCCGATTGCGGCGAGAGCGCGTCGCGAACCTCGAGGAGCGCGCGCGTCAGGCTGAACGCGACACCGCGCGCGAGCGACGCCTAGCGGCCGCCGAGGAACGAACCCGGATCGCGCGGGACCTCCACGACTCCGCGGGGCACGCGATCAACGTCATCCTCGTGCACGCCGGCGCCGCGCGGCTCCTCGCCGAGAAGGATCCGGCTCGCTCTCGCGAAGCGCTCGCGACGATCGAGACCCTCGCCCGAGAGACATTGGGCGAGATCGACCAGCTGGTCGGCGCGCTGCGGGACGACGAGGACCGCGCGCAGAGCCCCATCGGCCTCGCAGCACTGGACGCACTCGTGAAGCGGCACCGCGATGCCGGCCTCGAGGTGGACCTCGAGGTGAGCGGCGACCGCCGAGCCCTGCCACCAGCCACCGACCAGGCCGCCTACCGCATCCTCCAGGAGTCCCTTACGAACGCCCTCCGGCACGGCGCCGGACGCGCCGATGTCACGCTGGCATACGACGACGACGAGCTCGAGATCCAGGTGGACAATCCCGCACGTCGCGACGGGCCCGCCGCAGCCGGGCACGGGATTGTCGGGATGCGCGAGCGGGCGTCGCTGCTGGGCGGAAGCGTCGAGTACGAGTCGACGAATGGGCGCTTTCGCGTACGCGCGCGCTTGCCGTGCGGCGCCGGTGAGCAGCGATGACCGACGACCGCGTGCGCGTCCTGCTCGTCGACGACGACGACCTCATGCGCGCAGGACTGCGCTCGGTTCTCTCGAGCGACGACACCATCGAGGTTGCCGGCGAAGCCGGAGACGGCGGCGAGGCGCTCGACCGCGTCCGCGAGACGCAACCCCACGTTGTGCTGATGGACATCCGCATGCCCGGAGTGGACGGCATCTCCGCAACGCGCGACGTGCTGGCTGGCTCGGTCGACGTCAAGGTGGTCGTGCTCACGACCTTCGAGGACGACGACTACATCTTCGACGCCCTCAGCGCCGGAGCGTCCGGCTTCCTCCTCAAGCGGACGACGCCCGAAGAGCTGATCTCCGCCATCCATGCGGTCGCCGAGGGCGACTCGCTGCTCTCGCCGTCCGTGACACGGCGGGTGATCGACCGAATGGCGACGCAGCCGGTAGCAGGGCTATCGGGCGCCAGGCTCGAGAAGCTCACCCCGCGCGAGCGCGAGGTGCTCGAGCTGATCGGACGCGGTCTCTCGAACCGCGAGATCGCCGAGTCGTTCGTGATCGAGGAATCAACGGTCAAGACCCACGTGAAGCGGATCCTGATGAAGCTCGGCCTCCGCGACCGCGTGCAGGCCGTGATCCTCGCGTACGAGACCGGGCTCATCCGGCCCGGGCCCAAGACCGGCGCCACCTGAATCGACCCGCGGGAGGACACGAATCCTCCGCCGGCAGGACGCGAAGGATCAACCCTGCGGGCGACGACGACGCCACATCCCGGCGCGCAGCCTGTCCTCTCGACCAAACCGACGAGAGGAGAAACGATGATCCGCCCAGGCGACACACTCGAAAACCCGGTGACGGGCGAGGTACTGGTCTTCCACCGCACGTCCGCGCAGACGAACGGCGACTCGGTGCTCGTCGAGACGATCGTCCGTCCGCACGGCTTCGTTGCCGCAACGCACGTGCATCCCCATCAGACCGAGCGCTTCGAGGTCATCGAGGGCCTGCTGGGTCTCCAGATCGGCGAGGGAGAGTTGCTGGCCGGGCCGCGCGACGTCGCCGTGGTGCCGCCGCGCACGCCGCATCGCTTCTGGAACGCGGGCGAGCAGGAGGCCCGGTTCCTGTGCGAGGTCACTCCGGCGCTCGGGTTCGAATCACTGATCGAGACGATGTTCACGCTCGCCGCGCAGGGCAAGACGAACCGAAAGGGACTACCGAACCCGCTCCGCCTCGCCGTGATCGCGAAGGCTCACTTCGACACTGTCCGCCTTCCCTTCCCGCCTGCCGCCGTGCAGCGGGCGCTGCTCGCTATGGCGGCGCCGCTGGGCAGTGCGCTCGGCTACCGCCCGACGTTGGCACCCGGTCCGGCGCTCGCGAAGGGCAGCTCGTGATCGTCCGGGCCGCCTAGCTCTCGCTGTCCGCGATGGTCAGGATTCCGGGTTCGGAGCCGAGCGCCGCAACGGTGCGGCGGGCCGCGTCGTCGACGTGAACCCGCGGATGCTCTGGCAGCTTCCGCTCGTAGTACGTTCCGGGCCCGTAGAACCGCCCGTAGCGGAGGACGACGCCGCCGCTTGCGAGCACCAGGCCTTCGTGATCCGCGATCGACGCGCCGCCGTCCCCCGAGGGCTGCCACGCGACGCTTTGCGCGATGAGCTGCGGAGCGCCCGCCGCACGCGCCGCCGCGAGGAGGTTGCTCGTTCCTTCTCGCCGAATGCGCGCATTGAGGGCGGCCGTCTCGTCGATCCGAGCGGGATCGTCCGGCAGTTCGGTCAACTGGTGCATGACCACACCCGGCCGAAACGCCGTCACCGCTTTCACGAGGCCCCCAGCATCGAAGACGTCGCAAACCACGGGCTCGGCCCCGAGCTCCACGAGCAGGCCGGCCTTGCCCGGTGAGCGCGTCATCCCCGCAACGGCGTGACCGGCGTCGACGAGAAGCGGGACGAGCCGCACTCCGATGACACCGGTCGCGCCCGCCAGGAAGATCCGCACGGAGCGAGCGTAGTCCGGCGGAACGTCGTCGGCCCACCCGCGAGCAGGTAGCGTGATTGCGTGGCTGCTGCCGCCGTCGCAGTCGAGACTCACGGCCTCCGCAAGAGCTACGGCAAGGTCGAGGCGCTCCGCGGGATCGACCTCAGGGTCGAAGCGGGACGCGTCTTTGGGCTCCTCGGCCCCAACGGCGCCGGGAAGACGACCGCCGTGCGAATCCTGACCACGCTCCTCTTGCCGGACGAGGGCAGCGCCTCAGTCGCGGGCTTCGACGTGACGCGGGAACCGGCCAAGGTGCGCGAGAGCATCGGCCTCGCCGGCCAGTACGCGGCCGTCGACGAGAACCTGACTGGCTGGGAGAACCTCGAGATGGTCGGCCGCCTCTACCACTTGCGCCGCCGGGCTGCCAAGGCGCGGGCCGACGAGCTTCTGGCCGACTTCGACCTCACGGAGGCCGGAGGCCGGCTCGTCCGCACCTACTCGGGAGGGATGCGGCGTCGCCTCGACCTCGCGGCGGCGCTCGTCGCCCGCCCGCCGGTCCTCTTCCTCGACGAGCCCACGACGGGGCTCGACATCCGCAGCCGCATCGGGCTCTGGGACGCGATGGAGGCACTCGTCGCCGGCGGGACGACCGTCCTGCTGACGACGCAGTACCTCGACGAGGCCGACCGCCTGGCTGAGCGGATCGCGGTCATCGACCAGGGGCTCGTGATTGCGGAAGGCACGCCGGACGCGCTGAAGGCGCAGGTGGGCGGCGATCGCCTCGAGGTCCATCTCTGCGACGGCCATCGTGGCGAGGAGGCGATCCCCGTGCTCGCCCCGATCGCCAGCGAGTCGCCGTCGGCCGAGAACGGTGTGATCAGCGTTCCCCTCCGCGAGCGAAGCGGAGCGATCGCGGACGCGGTGCGCCGGCTCGACGACGCAGGGCTGACCATCGACGACATCGCGGTGCGGCGACCGACGCTCGACGACGTCTTCCTGCGGCTGACGGGCAGAGCGGTCGAGCATGACGAAGAAGAGCCCGCGGAGGCGGAGCGGCGATGACGGCGGTCCAGTACGCGATCGGAGACACGCTGGTGCTCGCCAAGCGAAGCCTGAAGCGGATCCCGCGCCAGCCCGACCTGCTGGTCGGTTTCACGATCCAGCCGATCATGTTCGTGCTGCTGTTCGTCTACGTGTTCGGCGGCGCGATCGATACCGGCGACCTGGACTATGTGGACTTCCTGATACCGGGGATCATCGTCCAGTCAATGGTCTTCGGCGGCTTCGTGACCGCGCTCGGGCTCTCTGAAGATCTGAAGAAAGGCCTGATCGACAGGTTCCGGTCGCTGCCGATGTGGGGTCCGGCCGTGATCGCCGGTCGGATCCTCGCCGACGTCGGAACGAACGTGATCCAGCTCGTGATCATGTTCGCGGTCGGGATCATCGTCGGCTTCCGCTTCGCGACGAGCTTTCCCGAAATCGTGGCCGGCATGGCGCTCCTACTGCTGATCGGATATGCGTTCTCGTGGGTGTTCGCGTTCATGGGGCTCTCGGCGTCGTCGCCCGAGGCCGCCAACGCCTACGGCTTCACGATCCTCTTCCCGCTCACGTTCATCTCGTCCGCGTTCGTGCCCGTGGACACCATGCCGGACTGGCTGCAGCCGATCGCTGAACACAACCCGTTCACGACCATGGTGGACGCCGCCCGCGCCCTCTTCGTCGGGACCCCGGCCGGCAACGACATCTGGCTCGCGGTGGCCTGGTCGTTCGCGATCATCGCCGTCTTCAGCGTCCTGTCGGTGTGGCGCTATCGCCGCGCGGTCGGCCGCTAGCGAGGGCTAGCCGCCACCAGCGCGAAGGCGGAGCTGCTCCCCGGCGGTGACGCCTGGCGGAGGGGCCTGGCACTGCGAGCCGGGGACTCCGCTGTACGGGCGAGGTGGGTTCCACCCGAGCGAGCTGGGCACGTACACCGCTGCGCTGGTCGACTACGGCTGACTCTTCAAGGCGCCGCTCCTGGGCGGCAGGCCGCCCGCCGGCGTGCGTCCGCGAACGGCTCGACTCGTGCAATGGGCCGCAGCGACGTCGCTCGGCCGGAGCCTCCCGCCCGGCCCGGCGCTGCGGGCGCGCCTAGGCCGTTCGGCGACGCAGCGTCGTGGCGCCGAGCACGAGCGCGGCCACGACACATCCTGCGACGACGAGGGCGTCAACCGCGAGCTCTCGGCCGAGGTCATCCGCGGTCGCCAAGACCAGCGCCTCGTATGCATAGGTCAACGGCAACAGGTTCGAGATCCACTGGAGCACCTCGGCCATCTTGTCCCGCGGCACCAGCAGCCCGGCGAGCAGGATCTGCGGCAGGACGAACGCCGGCATGAACTGCACTGCCTGGAATTCCGTCTGCGCGAAGGCGCTGAGGAAGAGGCCGAGCGACATCCCTAGGAGGGCGTTGCCCGCGGCGAGCGCCACGATCAGCCAGACGGGGCCGGCCGTGTCGAGGCCGAGGAATCCGAACGCGACGATCGAGGTCAGAGTCGCCTGGACGAGAGCGACGAGCGTAAATGCGAGCCCGTAGCCCAAGAGGATGTCGAGCTTGGCGAGCGGCATCGACATCAGCCGCTCGAGCGTCCCCGACGTCCGTTCACGCAGCATCGCGATCGAGGTGACCAGGAACATCGAGACGAACGGGAAGATGCCGACGAGCGGCGCACCAATCCGGTCGAACGTCTCCTCCTGTCCGTAGAAGACGTACTTCATGATCGTCAAGAGGAGCGGCGGGACGAGGATGACCAGCGCGAGCGTCCGGTGGTCATGGCGGAGCTGCCGGAGAACGCGGCCGGCGGTTGCAAGTGTGATCCGGGGGGTCATGACGCCTCCGCGAGGGCCAGGAAGGCCTGTTCGAGGTCTTCGGTGTGGGTTTCCTGACGCAGCTCGGACGGGGAGCCGGTCGCGACGATGCGTCCCATGCGAAGAAGGACGAGGTCGTCGCACCGTTCCGCCTCGTCCATCACATGGCTCGAGACGAGCAGCGTGGTGCCCCGGGCCGCGAGCTCGTGGAACATGTTCCAGAGATCGCGCCTGAGAACGGGGTCGAGGCCGACTGTCGGCTCGTCGAGGACGAGCAGGTCGGGATGCCCGAGCAGCGCTGCCGCGAGCGAGACGCGCGACGTCTCGCCGCCCGACAGGGTGCGGACCATCTGGTTCGCATGGCCGCCGAGGTCAACGGCGTCGATCGCCTCTTTCACTCCGCCGCTCGACGCACCGAGGATGGCAGCGAAGTACTCGAGATTCTGGTGGACCGTCAGGTCCGAGTAGACCGACGGAGCCTGTGTGACGTAGCCGATGCGGCGGCGCAGGGCCTCCGAGCCGGCCGGCTCGCCGAGGACGGTGATCTCTCCGCTCTCGACGATCTGCACCCCGACGATCGCGCGGATCAGCGTCGTCTTACCGGATCCGCTCGGGCCGAGCAAGCCGTTGACGATGCCGCCGCGGATGTCGAGCGAGAGCTCCGGGAGGACGAGCCGTCCACCCCGGCGGACATTCAACCTGTGGATGTGGACTGCAGGTACTGAATTCATCATGCGTTGAAATATACTAGACGCATGGCTGTCAAGCGAGGACGAAGGCCGGGCCTGACGCAGACCCCGGACACGATCCGCCGAGCAGCGACCCGACAGTTCGCGGAGCTCGGTTTCGACCGCGCGACGATCCGCTCGATCGCCGCCGAGGCGGGCGTCGACCCGGCGCTCGTCATCCACCACTTCGGCTCCAAACAACGCCTGTTCGTCGAAGCCGTCGAGCTCCCCTTCCCGCCAGAGGAGCTCATCGCGCAGCTCGCGAGCGGGCCGCGCTCGCAAGTGGGAGAGCGCGTGGTGCGTTTCATACTCTCCGTGCTGGCCGACGACGAGGCTCGGGCTCGCTGGATCGGGCTGATCCGGTCGGCGGTGACCGAGCCCGAGGCGACCCGGGTCTTCCGCGAGATCCTGAGGACGCGCATCTTCCGCCCGCTGGCCGAGCAGCTGGGGATGGACGACGCGCCGCTACGCGCGAGCCTGGCGGGCTCTCAGATCGTTGGCGTCGTGATGGCGCGGCACATCGTCCTCATCGAGCCGCTCGCGTCGCTCGAGGAGGAACGGTTTGTCGACGCGATCGCACCGACGATCCAGCGCTACCTCGCAGAACCGCTCTAGAAACCGAACTCGACTTCGGTGAAGTACCAGAGGCTCGAGGTGCTCCAGAGCGCCACGAGGACCGTGAACAGCGTCCCACCGGCGAGCGGCACGAGCCAGCGCGGATGGTCGCGGTCGTGGACGTACCAGAGCTTCACTGCGAGGACGCCGTAGACGAACGATCCCAGCAGCGAGTGCGCGAAGACGCGCGCGTCCGTCGTCTGGAAGCCGAGGATGAAGACGCAGTGGAAGGCGACCGGAATCGTGGCGAGGACGGCGAGGCGCCCGGACCAGCGGTGGATCCGGTTCACGCGCGGCGGAGGGATACGAATGAACCGCTCCAGCTTCCCGAAGATGCGGGCACCGGTCAGGATCTGGACGACAGCGAGCACGGCGGCGGCAGTCGCGAACCAGGCCTTGAACGCGATCGGCGTCGAGAACACCGACGTAACGATGTCTGTGTAGGTGGACTCGACCGACGCAACCGCCACGGCGCGACCTTATTACGATCGCCGCATGTCGAGGCGCGCTCGTCTGGTCGTCGTTCCCGCGATCCTGCTCGTCGGCGTGACCGCGGGCGTCTATCTCCTAGCGGAGCTCCATCTGGCGAAGGACGAAGCAGCTTCGGCTCCGTCCGCTGTGGTTGTCTCCGGTGACGCCGCTCGCGGCGAGACGCTGTTCGCCGAGAACTGCGCCAGCTGCCACGGGGAGGACGGCGCCGGTGGAGGCGTAGGCCCGACGTTGGCCGGAAGCGGCGTCGCGACCGAGGAAGCCCAGGCGACGATCGAAAACGGGAGCGGGATCATGCCGGCCGACCTCGTCTCGGGCCAGGAACTGAACGACGTCCTGGCCTACCTCGAGACCATCACCCGGTGACACGCCGCTAGCGCGGCTGCAGCAGCTCGGCCGCCGCTTCGAGGTTCACTCGACCCCGTCCTCTGGTCGCGAGGTAGCTCACCCCTTCGGGCTGCCAGAGCGGAAGCCCGATCTCGACGAGGACGGCGTCCTCCGCCCGCTCGAGGATCGTCCGCGCCGCGCCCTGCTGCCACGGATGCCGGTGCGCGTCTTGCACGACGACGACGAGCTGGCTCTCCTGGTTCGCGGAGACGAATACGGACGCATCCTCGTCCGCTCCGAGCCTCGCAACCTCCGCGCCGAGCAGGCCCGCGAGCCCGTGGGTGGTTGGGCCGGCGGCGATCGACGGCTCGGGCAGGAGCTCGACCACGAGCGCACGCCGCTTCAGCTCCACGTCACCCTCCGCCAGCAGGGCGCGCCTGGCCGCCTGCAGGCCCACGATCGGGAGGACCTCACCGTTGCGGGCCGGCTGGGCGAACCGCGAAAGACGTTCGATTCGACCGGCTGCTTCACGCAGGCGCTCCTCGGAGAGCCGTCCGGACCGGACGGCCTCGACGACCCTGGCGTGGACGCATTCGGGACGCAGGTCGTGCCCGAGGCAGAGGAGGTCCGCGCCGGCCTCGAGGGCCAGGACGGCTCCCTCCTTCTCCCCGACCGAGCCGCTGACCGCACGCATCTCCAGGGCGTCGGTCACGACGACGCCGTCGAATCCGAGCTCGCCCCGGAGGAGATCCGTGATCACGGCGCGGCTGACGGTGCCAGGCGCCTCGTCGAGCCCGGCCACGCGGATGTGCGCGGTCATCACCGCGCGAACGCCCGCTCCGACCGCCGCGCGAAACGGCAGCAGCATCGCGGCCATTGTCTCGTCGTCGCGCTCGACGGTCGGGAGCCCGAGATGAGAGTCCTCCTCCGTGTCGCCGTGTCCCGGGAAGTGCTTCGCGCAGGCGGCGACGCCGGCGCTCTGGAGGCCGAGTACGAACGCGGCGGCATGGCGGGCGACGAGCTCGGGATCACTGCCGAAGGAACGCACGCCGACGACCGGGTTGTCGGGGTTCGTGTTCACGTCCGCGACGGGGGCGAGATCGAGGTTCGCGCCGACAGCGGCGAGCTCGGCACCGATCGCAGTGCCGACGTGCCGCGTGAGCTCGACGTCGTCGACCGCGCCGAGCGCGTAATTGCCGGGATAGCGGCTCCCGCTCGAGGCATCGAGCCGGGTGACGTCGCCGCCCTCCTCGTCGATCGCAACGAGCAGGTCGGAACGCTCACTGCGCAGCTCGGCGGTCAGCCTTCCGACCTGCTCACGGCTCTCGACGTTCCACGCGAAGAGGCAGACGCCGCCAAGCCCACCTTCGACCCAGGCGCGCAGCCAGGACGGGACAACGGGGCCCTCGAACCCGACGAGCAGACAGCGCGCGGCGAGCCGCTCGAGCTCGGCGCCTAAGGCGCCGACTCGGCGGCGCCGACCGAGGCCGTGCCGGCTCCGCCGGTGCGGCCGGTGGCTCACCCGCGCACCGCGCCGGCGGTCAGGCCGAAGGCGATCTTCCGGTGCACGAGGACGAAGAACACGACGACCGGCAGCGCGGTCAGCGTGGCGCCCGCCATCAGCGGCCCCCAGTCGGTGCCGCGGGAGGTCGTGAACGATGCGAGCCAGACGGTCAGCGTTTGCTTCTCCTGGTCGTTGAGGAAGACGTACGCGATCAGGAACTCGTTCCACGCCTGGATGAACGCGAAGATCGAGGTCGCGACGAGTCCCGGCGCGACGAGAGGGAGCAGGATCCGCATGAAGGCGCCGAAGCGCGTGCTCCCGTCGACCATCGCCGCCTCTTCCAGCTCGCGCGGCACGCCCATGACGAAGCCGCGAAGCGTCCAGACCGTGAACGGGAGGACGAACGTCAGGTAGGTGATGATCACCCCGCTGAGCTTGTTCAGCTGGTCTGCGCGGCCGAGCGAGATGTACAGCGGGATGATCAGCGCGTTCAGCGGCACCATCTGTACCGCGATGATCAGGACGATGAACGCCCCACGCCCGTAGAAGTTGAACTTCGCGAGGGCGAGAGCCGCGAGGAACGCGACAACGAGCGAGATCGCGACCACGGAGCAGACGATGATCACGCTGTTCTTGACGTTGTCCCAGAAGTACGGCCGATCCATGGCATCCCGGTAGTTGGCGAGGGTGGCCGGCGAGGGGAACCACTGCGGCTTATCACTGAGGATGTTCTGGCCGGTCTTGAACGAGGTCGCGATCATCCAGTAGACCGGGAAGACCATCACCACCAAGACCAGGAGGCCGAGGGCGTTCCACCCGACACGGCCGATGACCTTGCGACGACTGCGCCGGCGGGGCAGGACGGCGCTCACCGCGTCTCCCCGATCCGGATCATCTGGCGGATGTAGAAGAAGGTCGCGACGAACATGATCCCGACCATCACGACGGCGATCGCCGCGCCGAAGCCGTACTCGCCGAGCCGAAACGCCTCCACGAACGAGTAGACGCTCATCAGCCAGTAGTCCTCCTCGGGCTCGCCGTCCCGGATCAGCCAGATCTGGTTGAAGATCTGGAAGTCCCAGATGATCGAGAGGGTGATCAGGATCACGAAGAGCGGCTTCAGGAGCGGGAAAGTCACGTCGCGGAAGATCCGCCAGGCGTTCGCCCCGTCGATCGACGCGGCTTCGACGAGCTCCTCCGGTACCTGTGAGAAGCCGGCGTAGAGCATGATCGTCACGAACGGGATCGCGCCCCAGACGACGAGGGCCGTGATGACGGCGAAGCCGGTCGTCGGGTCGGCGAACCAGTCCTTGTTCAGGAAGTCGCCGAGGTGCAGCTCGGTCAGCGTCCAGTTGAGGACGCCGAACTCGAAGTCGACCATCCAGCGAAAGATGTTCACGGCGACGACGACAGGCGTCGCCCAGACGAGGACGAGGCCGGTGGTCAGCAGCAGCCGCATGAAGGAGCCGAGCCGGGTCAGCAGCAGCGCGATCAGCGTGCCGAGCACCATCGTCAGGCCGACGTTCACGAACGTGAACACGAACGTCCGAAGGACAACGGTCCAGAACTGGCGGTCGTTGAAGAGCCGCGTGTAGTTGTCCAGCCCGATCCACGGCCCCTCCTGGAGGATCAGCTCGGCCAGGCCGAACTGCTGGAACGACAGCCGGCCGAGGAGATAGAGCGGGTACGCGAGGACGGCGGCGATAACGAGCGCCGCGGGGGCTAGCAGCGCATATGGGGTGAGCGCCCGGGCGACCGAATGGCGCGTGACACGGCGCCGCCGCCGAGGAATCGCAGTCTCGGCGGCGGCGGCCGTGAGGGCCGGGAAGCCCGTCTCGCCTCCCGGCCCGGAGCTCACGTCCTTCGGTTCAGGATGTTGGTGATCTGGTTGCTCGCACGTGTGGCGGCAGCCTGGACACTCGAGCGTCCGGTGAAGATGGACTGGAGCATCGTCTGCAGTGTGCGAGCGTTCTCGACCTGGACCCAGTTGGGTGCGGTCGGGACGAAGTAGCTGGACTTCGACGCGGCGGCGAACGGAGCCAGCTGTGGGTTGCGTGAGTGGATGGAGGTCAGGGTCGTCGTGTTCGGGATCACCTTCCCGACTGTCGCCAGCTGGCGCATCTGCGTGTTGTTCGTGAATGTCCTGATCCAGTCGTAGGCGAGCGACTTGTTCCGGCTCGTGACGGGGACGGCCAGGTCAGAGCCACCGAGGAAAGCAGGCATGTACTTGCCCTTGATGTGGCTCGGCATCGGATAGGCGCCCATCTTCTTGGCGAGGGACGGGTTTCCGACCTTCTTGTCGAGCGCGTAGGGCCACTCCCAGCCGTTGCCGATGAACGAGCCGACACGGCCCTTGGAGAAGACGAGCGCCTGCTGCGGGTTCGCCTCGTCACCGGTCTTGTTCGCGCGCGAGAGCGAGCCGACGACCGACTTGAGCTTCGTCAGCCCCTGAATCGCCTTCGGCGAGTTCAGGGTGCCCACCCACCGGCCGTTCCGGAGCTCGGCGATCTTCCCGCCGTAGTCGTAGACGAAGGACATGCTGGCCCAGACGTAGCGGCCCGGGAAGTAGAGCGCCGAGTAGTTGCGCTGCTTCCCGTACTTCTTGATCAGCTTGTTGCCGGCGGCCTGGAACTCGGCGAGGCTCTTCGGCGTCGACCTGATTCCCGCGGCCTTGTACTGGTCCTTGCGGTAGATGACGGCACGGGCACCGGCGTAATACGGCACGCAGTAGAGCCGGCCCCTGTACGTGCAGGAGTCCGTGAGCGCGCCGAGCCAGGTGCGCGAGTTCGGGAAGCTGCCCTTGGACGTGGTCATGTCCTGCAGGAGGCGTGCGGCCATGTAGCGCGTCGTCTCGGTGTTCCCGAGCTCGATCACGTCCGGGGCCGTTCCCCCGGCCAGCGAGGCATCGAACTTCGTGAGGTGGTCACCCCACGTCTGGTACTGAACGTCGACCTCGACGTCACTGTGCCGGGCCCTGAAGGCCCGGTTCGTGGCGGCGACGACCGAGGCCCAGTTCGCCTCGGCGTCGTTCTGAAGCCAGATCACGATCTTGGTCGCGTTCTGGCGATCGGGGCTCGTCGAGCCGGCGGCGGCAGTCATAGCCGAAACGGTGAGTGCCGCAACGAGCGCGAGGGCTCCGATATAGCGTCGTCTCATAGAGATACCCCCAGAGCGATGCGACGGCCGTGAACCCGATTCGACTGATCCGTGGCCTGACGGGTCATGATCGACGGGCCGCCAATTGGTTTATACCACTTGGCCACAGTTGGGAGACTGGCATAAACCACATCTGCTTGTCAAGAGCCCGCTGCGGCGAGGCCGGGCGAAGTCTGTCGAGCCTGCTGGGGTCGGGTCAAGTCGCTGACGAGCCGGTAGCGGTCGCCGCGGTAAATAGAGCGGACGTGCTCGACGATCTCTCCCTGATCCGAACGCGTCGTGCGCTCGAACAGGAACGCGGGTGAGTGGAGCGGCACCCCCAGCGCCGTCGATTCATCCTCGTTGGTGACCGTCGGCTCGATCGCCTGGGTTCCCCCCACGACGACGACCCCGAATCGGCCCTCCAGCAACTCGTAGAACGAGTGCTCCTCGAGATCCTCCGCGGTCAGGCCCGGAACAAGCGACTCGCGCACGTGGAGCGTCTCCATGGCCATCGTCTCGCGGTCGGCGTAGCGGAGCCGGGTGACGACGACGATCGGCTCCGAAGGCGAGACGTGGAGCAGGCGCCCGAGCCGTGCCCCGGCCGGGACGATCTCGAGGTCGACGGTGCGGCTCGACGGCTCCATCCCGCGCCGCCGCATGTCCTCGGTGAAGGACGTCATTGTCAGTTCCTGCGCGATCTTTGGCTCGCTGACGAAGGTTCCGGCGCCTCGGCGACGCACGAGATACCCCTCGCGCACGAGATCGTCGAGGGCAGCGCGAACCGTCAACCGGGAGAACCCGAGGTCGACGGTCAGCTGGCGCTCGGACGGGATCGCCTCCCCGATGCCGAGGCGCTCGATGAGGTCAAGGACACGCTCCCGCGCCTCGTTCTGCTTCGTCATGCGCCTGCTACCGCGACTGGGGCCGGACGCGGTTCCAGCAGTAGGCTGGCGCCCGTCTCCGAATCGAAGAAGTGGAAGCGTGAGGGGTCGACGGCAAGCCGAATCCGGTCGCCGACCCTGGCGCGAGTCCGCGGATCGACGCGGGCGCTGAACAGCGCGGTCGAGTCGGCAATGAGGGTGGCGTCCTCCTTGCCCTCGAGCGCCTCGGCGGTCACCTGCGGGGCGTCCACGCGGAAGAACACATGTGCGTCGGCACCGAGCTCCTCCAAGACGGCGACCTCGACCTCGATGGTCGGCAGGTCGGAAGGTGCGAACGACGCATCCTCGAAACCCTCCGGCCGGATGCCGAGGACGACGTTGCGGTCCGTACCGGTCGGCCTTCTCGACGCGTCGAGCGTCAAACGGTACTGACCGAAGACGATCTCGTCGCCGTCGACCCTGGCCTCCACGAGGTTCATCGCGGGCGAGCCGATGAATGCGGCGACGAAGAGATCCTTGGGCTCCTCGTAGAGCTTCTGCGGCCGGTCGGTCTGGAGGATCCGGCCCTCGCGCATCACGGCCACGCGCTGGCCGAGCGTCATCGCCTCGGTCTGGTCGTGCGTGACGTAGACGGTCGTGACACCGAGTCGCCTGTGGAGCTCCGCGAGAGAGGCGCGGACGCCGACGCGGAGCTTGGCGTCGAGGTTCGAAAGCGGCTCGTCCATGAGGAACGCTTGTGGCTCGCGCACGATCGCGCGTCCCATGGCCACGCGCTGCCGCTGGCCGCCGGAAAGCTGTGCCGGACGGCGGTCGAGCAGCTCTTCCAGTCCCAGCATTGCTGCGACTTCCTCGACGCGGCGGCGAGCCTCGGCCCGCGGGATCCGCCGAACCTTCAGGCCGTAACCGAGGTTCTTGCGCACGTTCATGTGCGGATAGAGCGCGTAGTTCTGGAAGACCATCGCGACGTCGCGGCGGCGCGGCGGCGCGTCCGTCACCTCCTTGCCACCGATCTCGATCCGGCCCGTCGTGACCTCCTCCAGACCGGCGATCGTGCGCAGTAGCGTGGTCTTCGAGCAGCCGGAAGGGCCGACCAGCACCAGGAACTCGCCGTCCGTGACCGCGAGGTCGAGGCTGCGGATCGCGCAGTAGCCGTTGGGGAAGGTCTTCGTGATTCCTTCGAGCCGGATGTCCGCCATGCGCCGGCCGACAATACCACTCGCAACGGTGGAACTGAAAAATGGTATTGACCACCTGACCCTCGCACGCGTAGACTCAGCCCAGGTTGAACGACGGCACCGGGACCGAGTACGACCTGCGGACGACTGCCGAGCTGGTGGATCTGATCAACCGGCACGACTTGTCCGTCCCCTCGGCCGTGCGCCTGGCGGCGTCGGCGATCGAGCAAGCCGTCGACTCGATCGTCGAGCGGTTGGCGCAGGGAGGCCGGCTCATCTACGTGGGCGCAGGCTCCTCCGGCCGGCTCGCCGAGCTCGACGCGTTCGAGTGCGCGGCGACGTTCGGCGCGCAGGAGGGAGAGATCGTCGCGGTCGTCGCGGCCGGGCTCGACGCGAATCCGATGGAGGCAGCGGCTGCCGAGGACGATGACGAAGCCGGTGCGGCCGACGTCCTGTCACTGACCCTGTCGGAGGCAGACGTCGTCGTCGGCGTCAGCGCGAGCGGCCAGACGCGCTACGTCTCCGGGGCCCTCTCCGCCGCGTCGCGGGCCGGTGCCCTCACCGTCGCGCTCGTCTGCGCCGCCCGCTCGGAGCACGCAGCCCTCGCCGACCAGGCGATCGAGATCTCCGTTGGGCCGGAGCTCATCTCCGGCTCGACGAGACTCAAGGCCGGAACCGCTCAGAAGCTCGTCCTGAACACGATCTCGACGGTCGCGATGATCCGGCTCGGGCGAACGTACGGGAACCTCATGGTCGGCGTTGCGCCCGCCAACGCCAAGCTTCGGGCTCGCCTCCGGAGCGTCGTCGCCGCCGCAACCGGAGCGCCCGACGACCGCGTCGACGAAGCGCTCGAGGCAGCGGGCGGCGACGGGAAGGTCGCGGTGGTCTCGCTCCTCGCCGGGATCGACACTGAGACCGCGGCGGCGCGACTCCGCGACGCGAACGGGAACGTCCGTCAGGCAGCCGGATGAGACTCGGTGTCGAAGCGGCCCTCGTCGACGGGCGCCTCGTTCCGGGCGACCTCGAGATCATCGAGGGCCGGATCGGCCGCCACGGTTTGGCGAGCCGCAACGGCCGCGGCGTCGCGTCGCCGGGCTTCGTCGACATCCAGGTCAACGGCTTTGGCGGAGTGGACTTCCTGGACGCCGACACCGACGGCTACCAGCGGGCGGGAGAGGCGCTGCTCGAGACTGGCGTCACTGCCTACCTCCCCACCTTCATCACCGCACCCGAGGAGCAGCTCCATGCGGCACTGCGGGAAGTCCCCGCAAGCACCAACGGCGGGCCGCGAATCCTCGGCGTCCACGTCGAAGGACCGTTTCTCGCCCCGAAGCGCCTCGGCACGCACCCTCCCCTGGCGCGCCGAGACCCCGATCCGGCCCTGCTCGAGCGCCTGCTCGACTCGGATCGGATCCGAATGGTGACCGTCGCCCCGGAGCTCCCGGGGGCTGACTCCCTCATCGGCCTCCTGCTCCGGCGCGGCGTCACCGTCTCGCTCGGGCACACGGACGCGACCGCCGAGGAAGCGAATGCGGCCTTCGATGCCGGAGTGCGAACGGTCACGCACCTCTTCAACGCGATGCGTCCCTTCAGCCACCGGGACCCCGGGATCGCAGGCGCCGCGCTCGCGCGTCCGGACGTCGTGGTCCAGATCATCCTCGACCGGATCCACCTGGCGGCTGAGACCGCGAAGGTCATCTGGAGCGCCGCGGCCGGACGAGTCGCCCTGGTGACGGACGCCGTCGCCGGTGCGGGGCTTGACGACGGCTCGTACAGCCTCGGCGGCTTCGAGGTGAAGATCCGCGACGGCGTCGCGCGAGGCCCCGACGGCGTGCTCGCCGGGAGCTCACTGACCATGATCGAGGCCGTTCGGAACCTGAACGCGCTCGGCGTCCCGCTGGCCAGCGCGCTCGACGCCGCCTCCTCCGTGCCCGCACGCGTGATCGGCGAGCACGCCGGCGGCCTCGTTCCGGGCTCGCCGGCCGACGTGACCGTCCTCGACGACAACCTCGCCGTAGAACGCGTACTCGTCGGAGGACGAGAACGTGTCGTTGCCTGAGCCCGAGCCTGAGCCTGAACCCGAGCCGACGGGCCAGGAGAACGGCGCGACGCTCCTGGCGGAGATCCGGGAGCAGCCCGCCGCGCTGAGCCGGCTCCTCGAGCGCCAGGAGGACTTTCATCGCGTTGCAGCTCTGATGCACGCCCGCGGCGCGCGGACGGTCCGGATCGTCGGGCACGGCTCGTCGGACAACGCCGCGTCCTTCGGCGTCTACGCATTCGGCCTGAGCCCCCGGTGGACCGCGTTCCGCGACTCGATCTCCCTCACCGTGCACTACCGAACGCCGCTCGACTTCACGGGCTCGACCGTGCTCGCGCTCTCCCAGTCGGGCCGCACGCCCGACGTCCTCGAGTACCTGGAGCGCTCCCGCGCCGCGGGCGCCTTGACCGTGGCGCTCACGAACGAGCCGCACTCCGAGCTCGCCGAGGCGGCCGAAGCCGTCCTTCCGCTCGAGGCCGGGAGCGAGCGGGCGGTGGCAGCGACAAAGACCTACCTGAACCAGATCGCCGCCCTGCTGCTCCTCGCCGCGCACGTGGCGGGGACGGAGCGCCGCTACGCCGGCGGGATCCGGCTCGTCTCGGAGGAGCTCGAAGGGCTCATCCCCGACCTCGAGCGCCGAGTCGTCCCGCTGGCCGCGTCCTTCGCGTTCACGGGCAGGATGTTCGTGATCGGCCGCGGCGCCGAGTTCGCGACGGCCAGGGAGATCGCGCTCAAGCTGCTCGAGACGACCAGGATCGCGGCGGAGCCTCTGACCGCGACAGACCTCGCGCACGGCCCGGTGGCAGCGCTCGACCCGCTGTTCCCCGTCTGGGCAGTGGCCGCCGCGGACGAGACCCTCCCGGCAATGCTCGAGGCGGCGCAGCGAATCCGCGCAACCGGGGCCGCCCTCATCGCCAGCGGCAGCGCCGCCCACATGCTGGACGCCGAGTACTCCCTTCCGATTCCGGATCTTGGGTCGCGGCTGTTAGGCCCCCTGCTCTCGGTCGTCCCTGGCCAGCTCTTCACGTGGGCGCTCGCCCGCGCCAAGGGCCTGGACCCCGACCGGCCGCGCGGGCTCAGCAAGGTCACGCTCGCTCGCTGAGGCGGTTTTCCGGCCCGCGAAGCCGGGAATCACGCCGGGGAAAGCGACCGGGAGGCTCCATGCCGAGCAAGAAGGCCAACGTCAAGAACGAGAAGCAGTACGAGGCGCTGAAAGACAAGGGCATGTCCAAGGAGCGCGCCGCCAAGATCGCCAACTCGCCCGGCGCGTCGAGCCGCGGCGGCAAGAAGTCCGGCTCGAGCTCACGCTCGAACTCGAGTCAGGGCGGGACGACGGCCCAGAAGAAGGCCGCCGGCCGCAAGGGAGGCAAGGCAGCCGCGAAAAAGAGCTAGAAGGGCAAGTAACAGTCTGTTACTTGGTCCCGGCGCCGCTCGGCTCCACGCGCTCGGGGCTAGTAACAGTCTGTTACGAGGGCTTCAGCAGCGGGCGGAGGAGCCGTTCGACGTCGCGCCGATAGCCGTTGCCGTCGAACGCTCGGAGCGGGTGGGGCTCGAGCTCGTGCTCCTCGAGCTCCCCGCTCCTTCGCACGTACACCGCGGGGTAGATCGTTCCATTCCCGCTCATCTCGATTGCGACGGCCGCCGCGTCCCGTCCGCCGCCGCCGCCGTCCACGAAGTGCTCGAGCGGCAGGATCCCCTCGTCCCTGATCCCGTCCTCAGCCCGTGCGACGACCCGCGCGAGGTAGCCCTTCTGGATCCAGAGCTCAGGACCACGCGCCAGCTCGTCGAGGAGGAGCGGGACGACGTCGTCCGCCGCAAGCGTCGGCCGCGGCTGCTCGACCCCGAGCCGCTCCGCGATGTACCGGGCGAGAACCCGCGCGTTGTAGCGAAACCCGTTCACCGAGCTGGAGTTCGCCGCGACACCGTCCTTCTGGAGCCCGCGAGAGGCGATCGTGATGTTCCCGGCAAAGAAGATCCCCGGCACGGACACGCTCTCCCAGAACCGCGTCAGGGCCGGGACGCGGTCGTTTATGACGGTGACGACGCCGAGCTTTTGGAGGTCGCCGATCGGCGCCCTGAATCCCGTCGCCAGGATCACCTCGTCGCCGGTGAAGGAGAGCCGCCCCTCCCAGTACGTCGCGTCCGCCGTGACCCGGACCCCGTCGGCGCCGCGCTCGATCCCCACGATCGATCCGTCGAGGACGTAGGTGCCTGCGCTACCGCGCACGTATTCCTCGTAGGGCTGGAGGTAGCGGGCGCGCAGCGGTGACTTCGCGAGCACCGAGATGTCCACGGTACGCGGCGAGACGAGGGTGAGCTCGCGCGCCCAGGGCAGGAGGCCGGACGCGAGCTCGAAGCCCGAGTTCCTCTTGCCGATGATCACGACCCGCTTGCCCTGGTACGACTCGGCCGAGCCGGTCTCGACGTAGTGCGTCGCATGCTCCGCGCCCTCGAGCGGCGGGGACCAAGGGTCGGTCATCCCGATCGCGAAGACGACGATCGGGCAGCGGTACTCCCCGTCCGTCGTCTCGAGCACGAACCCGGTTTCCTCCTGCCGAGTCCCGGTCCACCGGCAGCCGTACCGTGCCTGGATGCCCGCACGCTCGGCGAAGGCGGCGAGGGCGGCTTCCATCTCGCCGCGCGCCGGCACGTCGAAGCTGCGATCCATGAACTCGGTGATGAGCCCGCGCGCCTCCGGCTCGTCGGCGACGAGGCTGTTGTTGTCGTAGCACTCGTACTCCCGAGTCTCTCGCTCGCAAGGAGCGTCCGGCTTCGTCCAGCTGATCAGGCGCTCGAAGATCGGGAACCTGCGGAACATCCCGCCGGGCGCGTCGTCGGCCGAAAGGAGCGCATGATTCCCGATGCCGCAGCGGGAGAGGGAGTAGCTCGTCTGGAGGCCGGCCGGCCCGGTGCCGACGACCACGACGTCGTAGTCGCCCGGGGGGAACGGGCTCAGGAGCTGATCTTCCACTCGGTGGTGTCCCGGAGCCGCCGCGCCTCTGCCTGGAGCATCCGGTACAGCACCCGCGGGTGCTCGAGCAGGAACGGCTCGAAGTCGGGCCCCGGGATCACGAGGCAGCGCAGCATCGTCAGTGCGACCACGTCGGCGTTGGGCGGCTCGCTCGTCAGCAGCGAGACCTCGCCGAAGAAGTCGCCGGGCCCGAAACGAGTCACCTCCTCGTCCCCGATCCGCACGACCGCCTCGCCGTCGAGGATCACGTAGAGGCCGGAGCCGCGAAGGTTCTTGCGGAGGACGCGTTCGTCCTCCGAGTACACCTCTTCGTCGAACCGGTGCGCGATCGCCTGCAGCTTCGCGGGCGGCACGTCGGCGAAGAGCGAGAGGCGTGCGAGGACGTCCTGGACTTCAGCCACGTGCCGAGCTTAGTTCGGGCTCGGGCTGGTGTTCACGGTCAGGCGCCGGTTTCTTCTCCGAGCTCCGGCTCACCATCAGCGCGACGCCGATCACGATTGCCGCGCCGGCGACCAGCGTGCGACCGGTGATGACTTCGTCGTTGAACGCCCAGCCGAGCAAGACGGCGATCACCGGGTTGACGTACGCGTAGGTCGAGACGGTCGAGGCGGGAACCGTCTTCAGGAGCCAGACGTAGGCGCTGAAGCCGATCAACGAGCCGACGACGACCATGTAGGCAGTCGCGAGGAGGGCATCGGAGGAGAACGTCGCGTCGTCCCACTCGCCCCGTCCGGCGCTGAAGGTCGCGAGCAGCACCCCGCCGGCGAGCATCCCCATCGCCGCGCCCAGCAGCGTGTCCTTCGGAAGCGCCGAGCGCTGCGAGTAGATCGAGCCGGCCGACCAGCCCAGCGCGCCGAGGACGATCACGAGCGCACCGATCGGCTCTGCGCCCTCCTCGCCCGAGGGATCGACGAGGAGCGCCAGTCCCGCGAACCCGAGCACCAGGCCGGCGAAGGCGCGGCCGCCCAGCCGCTCGCCCATGAAGATCCGAGCCAAGATTGCGAACCAGAGCGGGATCGTCCCGACCAGGAGCGCCGCGATCCCGGATGGGACGTCCTGCTGCGCCCAGGCCAGGCCGCCGTGGCCGACCAGGAAGAGCGCACCGCCGAAGACGAAGGCCGCACGCCACTGCTTCCAGCCGAGCGGCTCGCGCTCCCGGCGCCGAAGCATCACCCAGGCGAAGAGCAGCGCCCCCGCGGCGAGGTGCCGGATCGCCATCGAGAGAAACGGCGGCAGGTCCCGCACGACGACGGCGATGGCCAGGAAGGTCGATCCCCAGACGACGTAGATCGTTCCCAGCGCGATCCAGACCCTGGCGCGCATCCCTACGTTCTAACGACCGGTGCTACGTTCCCTTCCCGACCAAGAAACGGACGATGCTCGACCGGCAGACGATCGAAGAGCGGCAGCGGGACCGGGCGGCTGCGCTCGAGGACCTCACACGCGCCAAGCGGGAGCTCGCCGCGGCCGCCGCGCGTCTCGCCGAGCGCGAGCAGAACCTCGCGGACCGCGAGAAGCGGCTCGAGCAGCGAATGCACCGGATCGCCCGCAAGCTGGAGGCGCGGCGCGACCGGCAGCACCGGATCTCCGCCCTGCGCGCGAAGGTCTCCGACACCGACCTGCTGAAGGGCCGTCAGAAGCGGAAGGAGTCCGAGCTCCACCGCGGCGAGGAGCGCGTGGGGCGTCGCAAGTCGGAGCTCGAGCGTCGCGCCGCGGAGCTCGAGGCGAAGGCAGCAGAGCTCGACCGCCGCTCCGAGGCGCTCCTGACGCGCGAGCTGGAGCTGGACGCGCGCGACGGCGAATCGGGCCGCACCAACGAGCACGCGACCAGGATTCAGACCGAGCTGCAGCAACGCGAGAGCGAGCTCGCGACCCGTGAGCAGGGTCTCGCCGGGCGAGAAGAGCACCTCGCAGAGCTCGAGCGGTCGATCGGCGAGCGCGAGGACTCAGCATCGTCGAAGGAAGCTGAGCTGACGGCGAGGCTCGAGGAGCTGGCCTCCCGCGAGAAGCGCGTGCGCAAGGACGAGGAGCGTCAGAGGGCGACCGGCGAGCGGCTCGAGCGCCATGCGGCAGACCTCGCGGGGAGAGAGCAGGCGCTCGCGCGACTGGGCCAGAGCCTGCTCTCACGCCGAAACGGCGAGCCGGTCTCGGTCGAGGGACCCGCCACAGCCACCTTCGCGGAAGGCCTCGACGCGCTGAGCGCCGCCTCCCGCTCCAAGCGCAAGTAGCTCACCACCTATCTCCGCCAGCGCGGATCGCCGGAGTCGAAGCCGGTCGGCGCGCCGCATGCGGAGACGGGCAGCTCGAGCTGAGGGTGAGGGCCGCCATTTTGCAGCCCTCACGTCGCTTCGAGAGCCGCCTCCAGATCGTGCGCGAGATTTGCCGCGCTCAGGTCAACGCCGGGATGCAGTGTCGAACGCCAACGCCCGTCGGCGTCGTAGACGCGGACCGGCGCCGAGTGCATGTTGCTGTTGCCGGTTCCGTGCGACGGGAGGATCTTGAACTCGTTCCAGAGCGGACGCAGGTCTGCCACGGATCCGTCCACGTAACGGATCTGGCCGGTCGCCCGGTTCTTCGCGAGGAACGACCGGATGCTGGCCGGCGTGTCGTTCAACGGATCGACGCTGTAGGCCAGGGCGAGTACGTGGCCGCGCTCGTCCCCCAGAAGCCGCATCGCGTCGGCCACCTGGGAGGCCGCTATCGGGCAGGCCTCGGTGCACTGGGTGTCCAGGAAGGTCACAGCGAGCGCCTTGCCGGCGACACCGGGCGACTCGGCGACGGCCTCGGGCAGCATCAGCCCTTCGGGCGGCACGCTTCCGCGGAAGTCGGGCTCACCCTCTTCACGGGTGAGGACGAACCCGAGCACCACGGCGAGCACGCCGAGGAGCGCGCAAGCGAGTAGGGCGATTCGCACCTGGGAGAGTTTGGCGGAACATGCCTGAGGACGTAGTCCTCGGGGCCTAAGACAGTCTGCCGACGAAGATCGTGACGGTGGAACCCGTACGCGCGGAGCCGCCGCCGGCCGGCGCCTGGCGCACGACGATGCCCTCCTGTTCCGGGCTCGTCGTCGGCTGATCGACCATGCGGACGACGAATCCGGCGCCCTCGAGCGTGGCCTGCGCCGTCGCCTCGTCCTGTCCGACGGTGTCGGGCACCGTTGCCTGCGACTGCGACGTCGTCACGGTCGTCGTGGTACCGCCCTGCCCACGCGAGACGTTCAGCCGAACGACGCTTCCGCGCCTCGCGCGGGCTCCGCCGACGGGGCTCTGCGCCACGACCGTGCCTTCCTCGTCCGAGCTCGCGACCTGGACGACCCGGACGCGGAAGTCCGCCTGCGCGAGCTGGGATGTCGCCTGGCCGACGGGCGTACCGACGACGTCGGGGACGGTTCCGAGATCCGGCCCGCTCGAGACGACCACGATCGCGGGCGACCCCGTCGGCACCTCGGTTCCCGGTTGGGGCAGCTGGCGGAGGACGGTGCCCCTCGGCTCCTGCGACGGCACTGCCTGCGCACGCGGACGAAGCTCGGCGGCCCGCAGCCGCGCGAGCGCGCGGGGAGTCCTCAGGCCGGAAACGTCGGGAACTTCCGTTCGCAACGGGTCGCGGGCGACCGCGAGGACGACGATGCCGCCCTCGCCGTACAGCGTGCCCGGCTCGGGCCGCTGGGCGACCACCGTGCCGGGCGGCCGCTCGCTGACGACACGCTCGATCTCCGGAACGAACTCGCGTTCCTCGAGCCGGCGCTCGGCCTCCCCACGCTGCACCCCGACCACGTTCGGAACTTCCGCCGCGTCCACCGTCTCGCCCCGGTTCGCGAAGTAGTACGAGGCTCCGAGCGCCCCGAGCACCAGTAGGAGCAGCAGCAAGAGCCAGGGCCAGAACGGCCGCGGCTTCGGCGGAGGAGCGACGTCGACGCGCTCCTCGCGGTACTCGGTTGCGCGGCGGCGACGCCAGGGGGTCCAACGAGCCATGTCCGAACCACGTACCCGCGGAGCAAGTGATGCCTAACTCGACGCCGCCGTCCGCTCGCTCGGCGAGACGATCCGCAGATGATTCATTAGCGCCCATGGTCGACGAGCCGAGAACCCTGCGTGCGGGGATCCGCTCGCTTCCCGGCCCGGTCTGGATCCTCTGCGCCGGTTCGTTCGTCAACCGCTTCGGCAGCTTCGTCGCGGTTTTCCTCGTCCTCTACCTGCGCGAGAAGGGCTACTCGATCGCCGAGGCGGGGTTCGTCGTCAGCCTCTACGGCGCGGGAAACGTGCTGGCTGCGGCCGTCGGAGGGCTGCTCGCCGACCGGCTCGGCCGCCGGAGCGCGATCACGATCTCGATGTTCAGCTCGGCCGCGACGCTGCTCGCGCTCTCGCAGGCCGACGACATCGTCCTGATCGGGGCGCTCACGGTCCTCGCGGGTTTGACCGGCGAGATGTACCGACCCGCGTCGTCCGCGCTGCTCGCCGACCTCGTCCCTGCCGGGCAGCGCCTGCCCGCATTCGCGCTCAACCGGCTCGCGATCAACCTCGGCTTCGCCGCCGGCCCCGCGACCGCCGGGCTCCTCGCCGACCGCTCGTTCACCTACCTCTTCGTCGGCGACGCACTGACGTCGATCGCCTTCGGTCTGATCGCCATTGTCGGCCTGCCGGAGGGCGTCCGCACCGGCCGAGGTGACGAGCGGCGCGGCGAGGCGGTGAGGACGATCGCCCGCGACCGGGCGTTCCTTTTCTTCCTCGTCTCGTCGATTCTCGGCGCCTTCGTCTACTTCCAGTCGAATGCGACCTTCCCGCTCCACGTTCAGGACAGCGGACTCTCCAACTCCGACTACGGCCTCCTGATCTCGCTCAACGGGCTGGCGATCGTGATCCTCGAGCTCCCGTTTACCTCGATCACACAGCGCTTCCCGGCGATCCCGACCTTGTTCGTCGGGTCGCTCCTCGTCGGACTCGGCTTCGCGCTGAACGCCTGGGCCGAGTCGCTCGCCGCGCTCGGCTTCACCGTCCTGATCTGGACGATCGGCGAGATCGTGTACGCGCCCGTTGCGGCCACGTACGTCGCCGACATAGCCCCGGTACACCTCCGCGGGCGGTACCAGGGTGCCTGGGGCCTCACCTGGGGCCTCGCGTTCATGCTCGGCCCGGGCATCGGCGCCGTTCTCTACGCCTGGAATGGCGACGCGTTCTGGCTCTTCTGCGGCCTGCTCGGGCTGCTCTCGGCGTTGCTGCTCCTGCCCGCACGGCTGTCCGCCAAGGAACTCCCCGCGCCAGAGATGATTACCGAGTGAGGGTCTTTACCGCGACAATCGCAGCGCTCGCACTTACGGCGATCGCCGGCGCCGCACCGGCGCAGCAGACCGCACGAGGCACGATCGTCGACCGCAACGGCGACAACCGCCTCGAGCGCGTCGCCGGCGAGTCGCACGTCATGCGAACCGATCTGGGTGGGACTGTGCCGGCCGGCGCCCGCCCGACACCGGTCCTGGCCTTCGCGCACCTCGCCGACGCGCAGCTCGTGGACGAGGAGTCGCCCGCCCGCGTCGAGCTGGTGGACTTCATCGGCGGCGATCCGTTCGGCTCTGCGTACCGGCCGCAGGAAGGGCTGACGCCGCATGTCCTGAACGAGCAGCTTCGCGCGATCCGGGCACTCGGCCGCGGGCCGGCGACGCTCGGCCCGATCCGCTTCGTCATGACCGGCGGGGACAACATCGACAACGCGCAATACAACGAGACGCGCTGGTTCATCAACATCATGGACGGCGGCGACGTCGTGCGTCCCGACTCGGGGCAGACGAGTACCTGCAAGCTCCGGAACCAGCCGCTGTACTCCGGGATGCGCGGCGCCGGCCGGTTCTACGAGCCCAACGGCAGAAACGACGGCCCCGGCTATTCGCCTTCCATGGCCGCCAATCGCCGGGCGACCCGGCGCTCCGTGGCAAGCCGCGACTACCGAGGCCTCTTCGAGCGAATGAACCGGCCGTTCCGGGCCGCGGGAGCGGGCATTCCCTGGTACACGGTCTACGGGAACCACGACGGCCTCGTCCAGGGCAACTTCGCTCAGAGCGACGTCTTCCAACGAGTCGCCGTTGGGTGCAGGAAGGTGACGCACTACTCCCGGGACGCGCTCACCCAGATCCGGCCTCTGCTCGAAGGCGGCGTGACGCCTGAGGAGCGCACGCGGATCATCCAGATCACGTTCGGCGACTACCTCGACACGTGGACGGTGCCGCGGGAGCACCGAGGCCTCTTCAAGACGGTTCCGAGCGACTGGCGCCGTCGGTTCCTGAGCAAGCAGAGCTGGATCCTCGAGCACTTCACGACCTGGGGACGGCCGCGGGGACACGGCTTCACCGAGGCGAACGTTGCGAGCGGCGACGCCTACTACTCGTTCCGGCCCGTAGCCGGCATCCGCTTCGTCGCAGTCGACACCGTCGCGGACAACTCGAGCTCCGGGAACATCGACGACGCGCAGTTTCGCTGGCTCGAGTCGCAGCTCGCGGCCGCAGACGCCGCGGCGGAGCTCGTCATCGTCTTCGGCCACCACTCGATCGCCTCGATGTCGGCACCTGGCTCCGGCGTCCGGCTCGGCGGCGAGGTCGAGGCGCTCCTGCTCCAGCACCGCCGCGTGCTCGCCTACGTCGCCGGCCACGAGCACCAAAACCGGATCGAGCCGCACCGCCGGACCGGAGGCAGCGGGTTCTGGGAGATCGTCACCGCGTCCCACCTCGACTGGCCGCAGCAGGCCCGCGTGATCGAGCTGGCCGAGTTGGGCGACGCGTTCGCGATCTACACGACCGCGGTCGACCACCTGGGCCCGCCAGTCCCGCCGAAAGCTCCGAGACGCCCGAGCCGGATCGCCTCGGCCGCCGAGGTCCAGCGCCTCGCGTCGATCGCCCGGGAGCTCTCGTTCAACGACCCGCAGGCGGAGAACGGAGACGACGGCTGGCCGAACCGGCGCGGCACGCGCACCGACCGAAACACCGCGCTCGTGATCCCGCGGCCGTAATCCTAGGACGCCCGACGCCGGAACCAGCGGGCGCGCTCGGTCGGCAGCTCGGCGCCCTCCCCGAGCGCCGTCGCCGCCGAGACGACGTCATCGTCCGTGAGCGTGGTCAGCTCCTCGGGGCCGAGCTCCTCCAGCCGGCGTCCGGACAGTCCCGCGAGCCGGAGCGCCTGGGCGTTCAGCGCCTGCTCGAAGATCGTCCGCGCGTAGCGCGCGTTGCCGAAACCCTCGCCCCGCACAGCCGAGTCGAACACCGAGCGCAGCGCCTGCTCGGCGCCCTCGGTGAGCTCGTACGCGTAGTCGCCGGCGAACTTCTGCGTGATCGCCAGCAGCTCGTCCGTCGAGTAGTCGGGGAACGAGATCTCGCGGGAGAAGCGCGACCGGAGCCCCGGGTTCGAGTCGAGGAAGCGGTTCATCGGCCGCGGGTAGCCGGCGACGATGACGATCAACCGGTGGCGGTAGTCCTCCATGCGCTTGAGGAGCGTCTCGACCGCCTCCGGCCCGAAGTCGTGGTACGCCGCCTCGGGGGCGAGCGCGTAGGCCTCGTCGATGAAGAGAACGCCGTCGAGCGCCCGGCGGATCACCCGCTCGGTCTTGAGCGCCGTGGTCCCGACGTACTGGCCGACGAGCCCGCTGCGGTCGACCTCGACCAGATGCCCGCGTCGGAGGAGGCCCATCGCGCGATACATCTGCGCGAGCAGCCGCGCGACCGTCGTCTTGCCGGTTCCGGGGTTCCCGTAGAAGACGAGGTGCTGGCTCGTCGCCACCTCCGGGAGGTCGTGCTCCTGGCGCCGCGCCTGCACCTGGAGGAACGCGACCAGCGCGCTCACCTGCTTCTTCACGGTCTCGAGCCCGACAAGTGCGTCGAGCTCGGCCTGGAGCTCCTCCAGCGACCGCGCCGGCTCGGGTCGGTTGAAGCCCAGCTGCTCCGCGACCCAGTCGAAAGGCGCCTCGGTCGCGGCCGTCTTCCGCAGGCGCTGAGCCAGCTCTCTGACGTTCTCCGCCAGCTCCTCACGGACATCACGCGGCATGGCAGCGGAAGGGTACCCGGGAGCCCTACGCGGAAACCGCCGAAATGATTGTTAACCTGGTTAACGACTTGCCTACCACGCAGACCCAGACGGACCTCGCGAACCGCCTCCGACCCGCGCTGCTCAAGCTTGCGCGCGAGCTCCGGCGCGAGAGCCACGCGCTCGGGGTCACCGGCGGGCAGGTCACGCTGCTGATCCAGATCCACCGCAACCGGGGGATCGGCGTGAACGAGCTTGCCGCGCGCGAGCGGATCTCCGCCCCGGCGATGTCGAAGCACGTCGCGCGCCTCGAGACGGCGGGTCTCATCCGCCGAACCCGGGACGAGCAGGACGGCCGCCGTCAGGGCCTGTCGGTGACCGAGGAGGGCGAGCGCGTGCTGCGCTCGGTGAAGTCGCGGCGCACGGCCTGGCTCGCAGCCCGTCTGAAGCGGCTCGAGCCGGCCGAGCTCGAAGCGCTCGACACGGCGGTCGAGCCGCTGCTCCAGCTGCTGGAGGACGAATGACGACCGCCTTCCGCCGCACGTTCGCGAGCCTGCGCAAGCACCGGAACTACCGGCTCTTCTTCAGCGGCCAGGTCGTCTCGCTCGCCGGGACCTGGATGCAGAACATCGCGCTCGCCTGGTACGTGGTGGAGCTGACGCACTCGGCGGTCGCCGTCGGCTTCCTCGCGTTCTGCCGCTTCGTGCCGTTCACGGTCTTCGGCCTCGTCTCCGGCGTCGTCGCCGACCGCTTCGACAACCGGCGGCTCGTCATGGTCACGCAGACCGCGTCGATGATGGTCGCGCTGGCGCTCACCGCGCTCGCGTTCTCGGGCGCGGAGCTGGTCTGGCTCGCCTACGCGCTCGCCTTCGCCGCCGGCACCGCGCTCGTCTTCGACGCGCCGGCGCGCCATGCGCTCACGTTCCAGATGGTCGGCCGCCAGGAGCTCCCGAACGCGATCGCGCTGAACGCGAGCCTGTTCAACGGCTCGCGCGTGATCGGCCCGGCGGCCGCCGGCGTGATCATCGCCGCGTTCGGCGTCGGGGTCTGCTTCGCCGTGAACGCGCTCAGCTTCCTCGCCGTCCTGACGAGTCTCTGGCTGATGCGCGTGAGCGAGCTCGTGAAGCTCGACCGGCCGGACGAGCACCCCACGGTGCTGCGCAGCGTGCGCGAGGGACTCTCGTACGTCCGGCACTCGCCGCACATCCGGCTGGTGCTGGCGATGACGATGGTGGTGAGCACCGTCGGCTTCAACTTCCACGTCCTCGTACCGGTGCTGACATCGGAGACGCTCGAGGCGGGCCCGCGCACGTTCGGTCTGCTCTCCGCGTGCTTTGGCGCCGGTGCCTTCACCGGTGCGCTGCTCTCGGCGGCGCTCGGGCGCGCGAGCTGGAAGGCGCTCCTCCTGGGCGTCGGCGGGTTCAGCGTCTCCCTGCTCGTACTCGCACCGCTGACGACGGTCGCCGCGTGCGCCGTGCTGCTCTACGTCGTCGGCGTCTGCTTCACGCTGTGGACGGCGAACAGCCAGTCATTGCTCCAGCTGACCGCGCCGGATCACCTGCGCGGCCGCGTCCTCAGCCTCTACCTGTTCGCCTTTGCCGGCCTCGCGCCGTTCGGCGGCTTGCTCAGCGGCTGGCTCTCGGAGGTCGGCGGCACCCAGCTCGCCTTCTTCGTCGCCGGCGCGACCGGGCTCGTGATGACGCTCGTGGCGCTGCGCGAGGTGTTCGGCCGGCATCAGCGCGCCGTTCTTACACAGGCCTAACAACTCGGCGCGAAATCCTTTCAGAAGCACCACTCCTCCATCACGGCGGCTGGGAAGACTCAGCTCAACGTCGCCAAGGAGGTACTCAGCAGTGACCAAGAAGACTCGACTCACGGTTCTCTCGCTCGCCGCGCTGCTCGCGCTTGCGATCGTGAGCGCCGCCGTCGCTCACCGTGTCGTCGTCATCAAGGGGACGCACAACGGTGAGACCCTGACCGGCACCATCGGGAACGACAGGATTCACGCCCGTGGCGGTGACGACACCGTCAACGCCGGCGAAGGAAACGACCTCGTCTTCGGTCAGCGCGGCAACGACGCGCTCAACGGCGAGGGTGGCAACGACCGCATGCGCGGCGGTGTCGGCACTGACACGCTCAACGGCGGCGAGGGCAATGACGTCCTCCGCGGCCGCTGGGGCAACGACGTCGTGAACGGCGACAACGGCGACGACCGCATCTGGGTCGGCCGTGGCGCGGACGTCGAGAACGGCGGCGCCGGCAACGACCGGATGCACGCACTCGCCCGCGACCGCATGGTCGACACGATCGACTGCGGCGCCGGCGACAAGGACGTCGTCTGGCTCAACTCCAAGGAGTCCGACGTCCACGTCAACTGCGAGATCGTCAAGACCGTGACGACGTCGCACCCTGACGACGGGGAATAACAGCTCCTCTCCATCCTCTCTCCACGACCCGAGGCCCGCCCGCAAGGCGGGCCTCGTGGTTTCTGGGAGGGCTTGGCGGAATAGTGCTCGTTGCCAGGGTGCGATGCTCGGCGCCAGGCAAGGACGCAGGGAGCGTCCGTATCGAACGAGATACGGGCGCGACTGAGGACGCCGCCTGGAGGCGAGCAGCGCAGCCTGGCGGCACAGCCGGTATTGCGCCAAGCCCTCCTAGGCCAGGTAGGAGACGCGCTCGTCCGCGTCGACGCGCTTCGCACCGTCCCGCCGGACGAGGTACTCGAGATGCGCCCGGGTCTCCGCGAGCGCAAAGCGCCGAAGCGTCGGAGGCAGTGGCTCCGGAAACAGCGTGAGCGAGACGTCGTAGGCGCTCACGGGATCGCCGTCGAGCGCTTCTGCCGTGCGGTCGAGGCGCTCCCTGTGGTGCGCAATGAGCTCGCGCGCCCTGCCCGCGGGATCCTCGATCGGATCGCCGTGGCCGGGCAGCGCGAGCCTCGGTGCGAGCTCGGCGATGCGCTCCAGCGAAGAGAGGTAGTCGGCGAGCGGATCGGGCCTGGAGTCCGGATACAGGCCGACGTTCGGGGTGATGGATCCGAGCAAGGTGTCGCCTGCGACCAGGATCCCGTCGCGCAGGAACGCGAGATGGCCGTCGGCGTGGCCGGGGAGGTGGAGCACCTCCCAACCGTCCAGCTCGCCCCCGGGCTCGAGGCGCTCCGGGTCGCGAACGAACCGCACGAACTGCACGAAGGCGCGGCCCTCCTCCTCGAAGGACTCGACATCCTCCTCGGGCGTTCCGTGAACCCGCAGGTAGTCGGGCATCCGCCCCGCCACGCGGAGCTCTCCCCAGGTCCGGATGCACTGGTCGTAGTCGTCGACGCCCTGGAAGACCGGCGCGCCGGTCAGCTCGGCCAGATCTGCCGCCGCCCCGACATGGTCGGGATGGAAATGCGTGATGGCGATCCGCTGCACCGGCCCGTCCAGGCGGTCCAGCGCCCGCGCCCACCGCGTCCCCGCGTCGGGCAAGCCGAGCCCCGTATCGACCGCGGTCCAGCCGCCGTCAGAGGAGGGCAGGAGGTAGCAATGGACGTGGTCGATGCCGAGCGGCAACGCGAACGTCTGGCGACGAATCCCTCCCTCGAGCTCGACCATGTCCGTATTCAACCCCTCCACTCCGCTTTATGATCGTCGCCCCGTGGCACTCCTCGCTGTCGAGAACGTGACGCGGCGTTTCGGCGGGATCGTTGCGCTCGACGACGTGTCGCTCACTTTGGAGGAGGGCACGATCGGCGGGCTCATCGGCCCGAACGGCGCCGGCAAGACGACGCTCTTCAACGTCGTCACCCGTCTGTACAAGGCCGAGTCGGGGCGCGTGCTCCTCGAGGGACGCGACCTGCTGCGCACTCGCCCCTACCGAGTTGATCCGCGCGGGTGTGTCACGGACGTTTCAGAACGTCGTGCTGTTCCCGACGATGACCGTGACCGAGAACGTCCTCGTCGGAGCGCACACGCGCATGCATCCGTTCGGCGAGCGCCAGGGCCGGAAGATGGCCCGCGAGACGCTCGACTATCTCGACCTGGGAGCACACGCCGAGCGGCCGGCCGCCGGCCTACCGTTCGGGACGCTCAAGCGCATCGAGCTGGCCCGGGCGCTCGTCTCGCGCCCGCGGCTGCTCCTCCTGGACGAGCCCGCGGGCGGTCTCAACCACGAGGAGGTCGAAGCGCTCGGCTCGCTGATCCGGAAGCTGAGGAAGGACTTCGACCTCACCCTCCTGATCGTCGAGCATCACATGGCGCTCGTCATGAGCATCTGCGACCGAGTGCACGTCCTGAACTTCGGCAGGAAGATCGCCGAGGGAACGCCGAGCGAGGTCCAGAAGGATCCGGGCGTGATCGAGGCATATCTCGGAGGCGAGGATGCCGCTGCTTGAGCTGACGGACGTCTTCGCACGCTACGGCCCGATCCGCGCCCTGCACGGCGTCTCGCTGAAGGTCGACGAGGGGGAGGTCGTCGCTCTGCTCGGCGCAAACGGCGCCGGCAAGACGACGACGCTGCGCAGCATCTCGGGCATGACGCGGACCTCCGGCGAGGTCACCTTCGACGGCCGTCGGATCACCCGAAGGTCGACCGAATCGGTCTCCCGGCTGGGCATCGCGCATGTCCCGGAGGGCCGGGGCCTCTTTCCGGAGCTGACGGTCTGGGAGAACCTGCGGATGGGAGCGGTCGCCCGGCGCGGCAACTTCGCCGAAGCGGCCGAGCGGGTCGTCGGGTACTTTCCATGGATCGAGCGGCGCCGCGATCAGGCGGCAGCCACGCTCAGCGGCGGCGAGCAGCAGATGCTCGCACTCGGCCGCGCGCTCGTCGGAAGCCCGCGCCTGCTCATGCTCGACGAGCCCTCGCTCGGGCTCGCGCCGACTGTCGTCGGCGAGCTGTTCGCGACCGTGCGGCGGCTCAACGAGGACGACGGCCTGACGGTGCTCGTCGTCGAGCAGAACGCGCGGATCGCGCTAGACGTCGCGTCCCGCGCCTACGTGCTCGAGGTCGGGAAGGTGGCGGTGGAGGGCACGAGCGACGAGCTCGCGCGCCACGAAGGCGTCAGGAAGAGCTACCTCGGCTACTGATGGCTGCCTTCCTCCAACAGGTCGTCAGCGGGCTCGCACAGGGTGCCATCTTCGCCAGCCTCGCGCTCGCGCTCGTTCTCATCTACCGCGCAACCGACGTCCTCAACTTCGCACAGGGAGAGATGGCGACGTTCACGACTTTTGTGGCCTGGTCGCTGATGAACCAGGGCCTGTCGTACTGGCCCGCCTTCGCACTGACGCTGGTCATCGCCTTCGTCGGCGGCGCCGCCGTCGAGCGGACGATCATCCGGCCGGTCGAGCACCGGCCCGAGATCGTCATCGTGATCGTCACGATCGGGTTACTCATTGCGCTCAACGGCCTGACCGGCTGGATCTGGGGCGCCGAGGTGAAGTCTTTCGACAGCCCGTTCCCGAACGAGACAACCGAGATCGCGGGCGTCGTGATCTCGTACCAGGACCTCGGCGTGCTCTGCGTCTGCCTGGCGACCGTCCTCGTGCTCTGGGCGTTCTTCCGCTTCACGACGCTCGGTCTCGTCATGCGCGCTGTCGCGAACAGCCAGGAGGCGAGCCGGCTGATGGGTGTCCGCGTCGGCTGGATGCTCGCGCTCGGCTGGGGCCTGGCCGCGTCGCTCGGCGCCGTCGCCGGAATGATGGCCGCCCCAACCGCCTTCCTCGACCCCAACCTGATGCTGGTGATCCTGATCTACTCCTTCGCCGCCGCCGTGCTCGGCGGGATCGACAGCCCGGTCGGCGCGGTCGTCGGCGGGCTGACGCTCGGCGTGCTGATCAACGTCCTCGGGACCTATGTCGACTTCATCGGCGGCGAGCTGCGGCTGCCGGCGGCCTTGACGGTGCTTGCTGCTCGTGCTGCTCATTCGCCCGCAAGGCCTGTTCGGCCACCGCGTGGTGAGGCGCGTCTGATGAGCTGGCGCATGATCCTGCGCAAGTCGATCGCCCCGGCGCTCTTCGCCTTCGCCGTCGTCGTGGTCGCGCTCCTGCCCAGGTTCATGGGCGAGTTCCGGCTGCTCCAGTTCACGCTGGTCGCGATCTACGTGATCGCGCTGCTCGGGCTCAACATCCTCACCGGCTACAGCGGCCAGATCTCGCTCGGCCACGGCGCGTTCGTCGGAGTGGGGGCCTACGTGGCCGCCCTCCTGTCACTCGGACGTCCGGGCCTCGAGCTGTACATGCTCGACCCGCCGGACTGGATCCCGATCGGCGACGGGATGCGGCCGGTGTTCACGATCCCGATCGCCGCGCTCTTCACCGGCGTTGTCGGCTTCATCATCGGCATCCCGGCGCTGCGGCTCGGAGGCATCTCGCTGGCGCTCGCCACGCTCGCGATCGCCGTCTCGTTTCCGATCCTGATGAAGCGATTCGCGGAGGTCACCGGCGGCGGCGGCGGGTTCAACCTGAACCTCCCGGTGACCCCGTTCGGCTGGGACATCTCCACCCGCCACTGGCTCTACTACGAGGCCTGGGTCACCGCCGGAATCCTGTTCCTGGTCGCCTGGCTGCTCGTTCGCGGCCGGATCGGGAGGGCGTGGCGCTCGATCCGCGACGGCGAGGTCGCTGCGGTCTCCGCCGGCGTGAGCCCGGCGCTCTACAAGACGTTCGCCTTCGGCGTCTCGTCGTTCTACGCGGGCGCGGCGGGCGCGCTGTTTGCGATCGAGACCGCGTACGTCAACCCTGACACGTTCCCCGTCTCGCTCTCGATCCTGCTGCTTGCGGCCGCCGTCATCGGCGGCCTAGGCTCGCTCGCCGGGGTCATCTTCGGGGCCCTCCTCTTCGAGTTCCTCCCGATCTACGCCCAGGAGCCGCCGGTCTTCGATCTCAGCCTCGCGGACCAGGCTCCGGCGGTCGTCTTCGGCGTATTCCTGATCGTGATCATGCTGCTGCTTCCGGGCGGCGTCGCCGGCCTGTTCCGCGCGCTCGCCAACGTCGTGCGCGGCGGAAGGTTGCGCCGTGCCGCGCCTCCGGGCGCCTGAATCAGTTAACTTCGGTGACCATGGCCACTCAGACACCGGCGATCAGAAGGCGGGATTCGGAACGGGCGCGCCTGCGCGAGCGGCGCCGCGGGGAGCTCCTCGACGTCGCGGACGAGGTCATCCAGCGCGACGGCCCTCATGTCTCGATGGACGACATCGCCTCCGAGGCGGGGATCACGAAGCCCGTGCTCTATCGACACTTCGGCGACAAGGACGGCCTCTACACCGCGCTCACGGAGCGCTACATCGCCGAGCTCGTGGTTGCCCTCCGGTCGGCCGTCGACGCGACCGATCCGCGCAGCCGCCTCGCCGCGACGATCGATGCGTACCTCTCGTACGTCGAGCGCGAGCCCGAGCGCTATCGCTTCCTGCTCCACGCGAGCGATCAGCCGCGGACCGCTCCGCTGATGACGGAGTTCCGCCATCGCCACGTCGCCAACTGCGCGTTCGCAGCCGGCGAGAACATCCAGCGCGCCGGTCTGGATCCCGGGTTCGCCAAGCCCTGGGCCGAGTGCGTGATCGGGATGGTCCGTGCCGCAGGAACGTCGTGGCTGGAGAGCCGGTCGATGCCACGAGCCCAGCTCGTCGAGTACCTGACGACGATTCTCTGGGACGGCTTCTCCGCACTCCGTCAGGCGGCCGCCGAAAAGTAATCCAGCTTGGCGTTACCCTGAGTAACCCTATGTACTAGGCTTCCCAATCAAACTGTGGCGGCCTTAGGGAGGAGAATCGCATGAAGAAGGTGCTAGTGACGGTCGTGGCGATCGGCGCGGGGTTGACCCTGGGCCTGCCGGGAGCGCTCGCGCGACCGCACGCTGGGACCGCGACACAGGCAGTTCCGGGAATCACGAGCCGAGCGATCACGATCGGCGGGACGTTCCCGTTCAGCGGCCCTGTGTCGTCGTATGCCCCGATCGAAGCCGGGTTGCAGACGTACTTCAAGTACGTCAACGCCCGGAGGGGTCCGGACGGAAAGCGCGGCATCTACGGCCGCGGAATCATCTTCAAGACGTACGACGACGGGTACAACCCGGCGCAGGCCATCCAGCTGCACAACAAGCTGGTGCTCCAGGACAAGGTCTTCGCAATCGTCGGAACTCTCGGCACGGAGAACAACATTGCGATCCGACCGATGCTCAACCAGAGGAAGGTCCCGCAAGTGCTCGTCTCGACGGGCGCGAGCTACTGGGGCACGCAGTACAAGGCATGGCCCTGGACGTCGGGGTGGCAGACCGACTACGTCGCCGAGGGCCGCATCTATGCCCGCTGGCTCCGGGCGAACCGGCCGAACGGGCGGATCGCGGTCCTGTACCAGAACGACGACTATGGGAAGGACTACCTGCGGGGTCTCAAGCAGGGGCTCGGGTCAAGGTCGAACTTGATCGTTTCCGAGCTCGGGTACGAGGTCACGGACACGAACTACGCGTCGCAGATCTCCCGCCAGAAGGCGACGAGTGCGACGACGTGGATCCTGTTCACGACCGCGGGAACCCCGACCGTCCGCGCACTCGGGACGGCCCGGCAGCTTGCCTGGAAGCCCGACCAGATCGTGCTCAACTCGGTCGCCGCGACCGACGGCGTCATGGCCGCGGCCGCCCGTACCGTTGGTCAGGAGTTCCTCAACGGGACGATCAGCACGGGGTACTTGAAGAACAACACGAACCCCAAGTACGCTCGGCACCCGGCGATCAAGGCCTACCGCAACATCATGTCCAAGTACGGGCCGGAGAACATCGACATCCGGAACAGCTTCTACTACTACGGCATCGCGAAGGGGCACGACTTCGTGAAGCTGATGTACCTGGCTGGGAGGAACCCGACCCGCGCGTCGCTCATGGCAGCGACCGCCAAGATGGACTGGGTCAACCCCTACGCTCTGCCCGGGGTAAGGGTCAAGACGACGAAGACCGACCGCTTCCCGATCGACCAGGGGAAGGTCGTCCGTTACAACAACGGCACGTGGTCGGAGATCAGCCCTCTGTACAAGGGCCGCTGAACCGCTCCGACCGAGGAACGTCGACGGGGCCGCACGCGCGGCCCCGTCGCGGTTAGGGGAACGGGTGGATCTGACGCTCACTCCCGAGCAGGAGCTGATTCGCCGCTCCGCGCGTGAGTTCGTCGACCGGGAGATCGAGCCGCACGTGCGCGACTGGGACCGGGAGGAGACGATGGACCGGGGCATCGTCGCGAGGCTGGCCCAGGTCGGCTTCCTCGCAGGCTGGGAGCTCGACACGGTCTCCTACTGCCTCGTGATGGAGGAGCTGGGCAGGGTCGACTCCTCCGTCCGCGGAATCGTCTCCGTCAACGTGGGCCTCGTCGGCAAGACGATCCTCCAGTGGGGCACCGAGGAGCAGAAGGCGGAGTGGATGCCGCGCCTCGGCACCGGCGAGGTGCTCGGCTGCTACGCGCTGACCGAGCCGGGAGCGGGGTCCGACCCCGGCGGTCTCACGACGACCGCGGAGCGAGACGGCGACGCGTGGTCGATCACCGGCTCGAAGGTCTTCATCACGCTGGGCACCTGGGCTGGGCTGGCGCTCGTGTTCGCGCGCACAGGCGAGAAGATCACGTGCTTCCTCGTCCCCACCGATGCGCCCGGCTTCTCCGCCAAGCAGATCAAGGGCAAGCTCGGGCTGCGGGCGCAGGACACCGGAGAGCTGACGCTCGACGGCGTGCGGGTTCCCGCCGAGAACGTCCTCGGAGAAGAGGGAGCCGGGATGAAGGTGGCGCTCTCCGCGCTGGACAACGGCCGGATCTCCCTCGCGGCCGGCTGCGTCGGCATCGGCCAGGGCTGCCTCGAGGCGTGTCTTGCCTATGCGAGCGAGCGCCGCCAGTTCGGGCGACCGATCGCGTCGTTCCAGCTCGTGCAGGAGCTGCTCGCGGAGATCGCCGTCGAGACCGAGGCCGCCCGCCTGCTGACCTGGAAGGCCGCGCTCGCCGCCGACGCCGGAACCAGGCACACGCTCGAGTCGTCGATCGCCAAGTACTACGCGAGCGAGGCCGCGGTCCGGTCCGCGAACGCTGCCGTCCAGGTGCACGGCGGCTACGGCTACGTTGACGAGTTCCCGGTCGGGAAGTACCTCCGGGATGCGCGCGTCACGACGCTCTACGAGGGAACGAGCCAGATCCAGAAACTGATCATCGGTCGCCAACTGACAGGAGTGAACGCCTTTGTCTGAAGCAGTCATCGTCTCGGCAGCGCGAACCCCGATCGGGCGCGCCCGGAAGGGGTCGCTTGTGGATGCCCGGCCGGACGATCTTGCGGCCTTCGCAATCGATGCCGCGCTGAAGCAAGTCCCTGAGCTCGATCGCGGGGACATCGTCGACGTCATGCTCGGGTGCGGGTTCCCGGAGCAGAAGCAGGGCATGAACCTTGCCCGGCGTGCGGCGCTCCTCGCGGACTTGCCGGCGAGCGTGCCAGGGACGACGGTGAACAGGTTCTGCGCCTCCTCCCTGCAGACGATCCGAATGGCGTTCCACGCGATCAGGGCCGGCGAGGGCGACGCGTTCGTCGCCGGCGGGGTCGAGTCGATCACCCAGGTCGACGGCTATCCGAAGGACGCCGAGGAGCTTCATCCGAAGCTGTTCGGTGACGACGCGCCGATCGCGAACGTCTACATCCCCATGGGGCTGACGGCCGAGAACGTCGCCGAGCGCTGGGACGTCTCCCGCGAGGACATGGATCTCTATGCGCAGCGCTCCCAGGAGCGCGCGGTCTCCGCCCAGGACAGTGGCTTCTTCGCCCGCGAGCTCACTCCCTGGAACGGCGTGTCCGCTGACGACGGGCCGCGCCGGGGCTCGACGCTCGAGAAACTCGCTGAGCTCGAGCCTGCCTTCCGGCCGGACGGCAGGGTGACCGCGGGAAACTCGTGCCCGTTGAACGACGGAGCTGCGGCCGTCGTCGTCACCAGCGAGGAGAAGGCGCGGGAGCTCGGTGTCCAGCCGCGGGCCAGGATCATCGCCTCGGCCGTCTCGGGCGTCGAGCCGGAGATCATGGGCGTCGGGCCGATCGGCGCCGTGCGCCGCGTGCTGGAGCAGGCGGGAATGACGATCGACGACGTCGACGTGGTGGAGCTAAACGAGGCCTTCGCTGCCCAGGTGCTCCCGGTCAGCCGCGAGCTCGGCATCGATCCGTTCGGCGAGAAGCTGAACCCCCACGGCGGCGCAATCGCGCTCGGGCACCCCTACGGGATGACCGGGGCGCGAATCATGTGCACGCTGCTGAACGATCTCGAGACCCTCGACGGGACGATCGGGCTCGAGACGATGTGCGTCGGCGGCGGCCAGGGGATGGCGATGATCGTCGAGCGTCTGTGAAGGCCCTCGTCGACGACGCTGCGCTCGCGGAGATCAAGGCGTTCAACGAGGACCTTCAGCTCCGCCTCGCGCAGATGCCTCCCGTGCACACCCTTCCTCCGGAAGTTGTCCGGCAGGGAAGGCGCGACGGCAAGAGCGTGTTTCCGCCGCTCGAGTTCCTGCCGCAGGCCCGGGACATGGCCATTCCCACGAGGAACGGCGAGATCCGTCTGCGCGTGCTTGCCCCCGAGCGTGAGGCCGCCGGCGTCTATCTGCACATCCACGGAGGCGGCTGGGTGCTCGGCGGGTGCGACGAGCAGGACGTCAGGCTGTGGTCGCTGGTCGAGGCCACCGGGCCTGTGCGCCGTCAGCGTCGGGTACCGCCTCGCGCCGGAGCATCCGTATCCGGCGGCGCCGGACGACTGCGAGGACGCTGCGCTCTGGCTGCTCGAGCATGGCCAGCGTGAGCTCGGCGTGCCCGAGCTGTTCACGCTCGGCGGAGAGTCGGCCGGCGCGCATCTCTCTGTGACGACCTTGCTACGGCTCCGGGACCGCCACGGGATCACCGCTGCGTTTCGCGCGGCGAACCTCGTCTACGGCGGCTACGACCTCACGGCCACGCCGAGTCAGCTCAACTGGGGCGACCGCTCTTTCATCCTCTCGACGCCTTCGATGAAGTGGTTCGCACGAAGTCCTTCGTCGGCGACCGGAGCTTCGAGGAGCGGCGCGACCCCGACATCTCCCCGCTCTACGCCGAGCTCCACGACCTGCCGCCCGCGTACTTCTCGGTCGGCGAGCTCGACCCGCTGCTCGACGATTCGCTGTTCATGTCGGCGCGCTGGCGAGCCGCCGGGAACGAGGCGGAGCTTCGGGTCTGGCCGGAGTGCGTGCACGCGTTCCTCGCGTTCCCGCTCTCCCTCTCCCGCCGGGCGCACGAGGAGCAGTACGACTTCCTGCGTCGGGCGCTGGCCGACTAGCTGAGGACAGCCTGGGTCTGGGTGATCTGGGCGACGTGGCGTTGCTGCGCGTCGTAGACGTCCGTCTGGACGACGATGAAGCTTCGGCCGACGTGAAGCGGGCGAGTCACGCCTTCCAGCCGCCCCTCGCGGACCGCGCGGAAGAAGTTCGTCTTCGACTCGACCGTCGCTGTCGTCCCGCCGCCGTCGGGAAGGTTGAGGAAGGCGGTAACGCCTCCCAGCGTGTCGGCAAACGCCATCAGCGCCCCGCCGTGAAGCACGCCGGCCGCCGTGCACTTCTCGGGCGCCCAGTCCATCCCGCCGCGCACCTCTTCCGGCGCGGCCGCGTCCACCTCGATTCCAAGGTGCCCGGCGAACGGGATCATCTCTCCCAGCTCTTGCACGAGAGGTGAGGTTACGCGGCTGCGGGGGGCTGCAGCGCGGCGGGTGTCGCCTCGCCGCGGAAGACCGCCTCGAGCGAGTTGCCGTCGAAGTCGAAGACCCGCGCCGAGTAGTACGCGCGGTTGTACTCCGGCCGGACACCCGGCTCCCAGTCCGCCCGCCCGCCGGCCGCGATCGCCGTGCCGTAGAACGCGTGGACGACACCGACGTCCTCGGCGGTGAGGGCGATCTCGAGCCTGCCGGCGAGCTCCGACTCGACGAGCCAGAGGGAGCTCGGACTCCCGGGACGGCCGAAGTAGGCGCGGTGCTCGTCGGGCCAGTCGAGGAGAAGAACGAGCCCCAGGGGCGCCAGAGTCTCCTCGTAGAACGGCTTGCTCACCGAATAGCTGCGGACGAAGACCGTGAGGTGGTCGAGCTCCATTGGCGAGGAGAATAGAACGACCGTACTATTTTGTCAAGTCTGACTGTCTATACTCTGCGCGTGGTCGGGACAAAGAATCAGACGTCCGTGCTGAAAACGAAGGGCGAGCGAACTCGGCATTCGATCTTGACGCGCGCGGCGGAGCTCGCGACCCAGGAGGGCCTCGAGCCGCTGTCGATCGGTCGGCTCGCCGAGGCTGCCCAGCTGAGCAAGAGCGGCCTCTTCGCCCACTTCGGCTCGAAGGAAGAGCTCCAGCTCGCCACCGTCGACCACGCCGCCTCGCTCTTTCGCGAGGAGGTCATCGATCCCGCCCGTGAGGCGCCCAAGGGCCTCCCCCGGGTCTGGGCCCTATGCGACCACATGGTCGACTACGCAGAGCGACAGGTCTTCCCGGGCGGCTGCTTCTTCGCGGCGACCTCGGCCGAGTTCAACCACCGGCCCGGGCCGGTGCGGGACCGCATCGAGACGATGATCCGGTCGTGGCTCTCGTACCTCGAGCACGCCGTCGAGCAGGCGCAGGCGGCCGGCGAGTTGAGCCCGGAGACGAGCCCGCGGACGATCGCCTTCCAGCTCGACGCCTTTGCGCAGTCGGCGAACTCCCAGTTCCAGCTCTTCCGCGACCCGACCGTGTTCGACGAGGCGCGCCGCGCGATCCGGGAGCGCCTCGAGAGCCTGCGCCCGGCGTAACCGCTCACACCGGGCGCGGCTAGCGGCCTACGGCAGGTAGGCCAGGTCCTCGGGCGGCGGACCGACCATCGGCGTCTCGAAGATCGGCCCGGCGCCGTCCGGGTCGATCACCGTGTCGCCGTCGCTCGCGAAGAACGTCGCGATCTGCGCTTGAGCGGCCAGGGCGAACTGCGCAATGGCCGGGTTCGTGATGCTGGTCAGGAACCCATGCGGGTTCCGCGGAACCGCAGGGTTCGCCTGGAAGGCGAGGTCGTTCCGGTAGACCGTCGTCTGCGAGGCGAGCCCACCGGCGCGAATGATCGCCGAAGTCGTCGGGTTCGGCACGGTCTGATCACCGCGCGCGAACTGGAGGATCGCGGGGCGCTTGACGAGCGGCGCGTACGCCGCCGGATTGGCGGCCTGCTGCGCCCACTCCGTTCGATCGAGGAACTGCTGGATCGCGGATGCGCCCGGCACGGTGTCGACGACCGTGGGCAGGTTCCGCAGCGGCTTGTTCTCGACGAACGACGTAAACGTCGGGTTCGGCACGGCGTTGTAGAGCGACGGGACGCGCGAGATGAGCGCGATCCCGACGAGGGGCCGGAAGCTCGGTGAGAGCCGCGCGATCTCGATGATCGGGCCACCGGGGACGTTGGGCACGCCCGCGCGGATCTTCCGCTCGAGACCCAGGAGCGGCACGCCGTAGATGCCCCCGAACGATTGCCCGGCGTAGTAGATCCGTGATCGCTCGAGGTCGCTCCCGCCGTCTCCGTCGACGTCGACGCCCTGCTCCAGCACTTCGACGAGCTGGAGCAGGTCGAACACGGTCTGGCGCAGGCCGTCGCGGTTGCCCACAAGCGTCTGCGGAGGCGCCGCATTGACGCCTTCGGTCGAGTCGATCGTTCCGTTGCCGTCCTGGTCGATGCCGCGCCCGCCGGCCGGCAAGCTGACCGGAGCCGCTCCAGACCGAAGGACCGTGTACGAGCCGAGTGGGCCGCCGCCGTGCCCGACCACGTTGATCGCGATCGTGGCGATCCCGGCGCGCGCGAGTGAGGATGCGACCGCCCACGGCGCTCCGTTCTTGGAATCGGTGAAGCCGTGCCCGAAGATCGCGACCGGCCAGCCGGCGGCCGGCGTGGCCCCGGCCGGCATGAACAGCGTGAACTGGATCTGGTTCGTGCCCTGCGGCGTCGGCTTCCCGGTCCTCGTCCCGACCGGAGGAACGACCTTGGCGGCGGTCTGGTAATCCGAAGATGCGAACGACCCAAAGGCGACCGTGCCCACCGAGCCGGGGAAGACCGACAGTGCGGGCGTCGGCAGGGAGGACGTCGTGAACGTGGAGGTCCCCGTCTGCCGGGTCCACTGGATCCCCGTGATCGACGAGAGGGGGAAGACCGTCCGCTCTCCGCCGGTACCGAGCGCAAAGGTTGGCGTGGGCGCCTGGGCCTTCCGGACCTGCCTCCGGACCTTCTTCGAGATCGCGTCGATGCTCTGGGTCGTGAAGAGGCTCGCCGCTGCAACGTGCTCCGGGGCCGCCCCGGCAAAGAGCGACGCCCCGAGCGCGAAGAGCAGCTGCGTGCGATACGCCTTGTCCGCTCCAGACCGCGCGCGTGTCGCGCCAGAAAGCGGAGCTGTCGAGCGGTTGCCCGTCGGAGCCGCGAACGCCGCGGGTGACGATGAGCAGATACCTCGAGTGCTGCTCCAGCTGCTCATCGCTCTCGACGTGCAGCGTGTTCGCGGCGGGCTCCCAGACGGTCTGATTGATGCCGACTCGCCGACCGCGCGGGCCGATGAGGAACACCGTCTCGCTCGAGACGGTGGCGACGTCGATCGGGCCGGAGAACGGGATCGAGATGCGCGGCTGGATATTGAAGCCGTCGAGCGTGTTGAGGACGTCGACGTCTGCGCAGTCGGACGGCCGCGCCGCGCAGTCGGGCTTCGGAAGGTTCACGCGAAGGCCGGTCACCTGCGTCCGGTCCGCTGTCGCGAAGAGGTTGCTCGGAAACGGCTCGCCGGCCTTGACGGCGGCAAGCGCGGTTCCAGGAACGACGAGTGAGAGCGCGATCAGAGCCGCAGCGAGCAGCGAACGCATGGGACCCCCCATTCCGTAGACGCGAAGGGCGATTCTGACGGACCAGCGCCCGTCGCGTCAGGCCGGTTTGAACTCGCTCCAGAGCTCTTCCATCGTGCGCAGCCGGTTGACGCGGTGCGCCACGTCGGACGGCGAGGTGTTGACGGCGCGAACGACCCAGTCGTCGCCGACGTCGAGGACGTTGATACAGCCTGGAGACTGCTCGAAGTTGCCGAGAAATGCACGGCCGCCCGTCAGCGCGTAGGAGAGGATCGCGCGGTTGACTCCGCCGTGAAGCACGGCGAGAAGCACGTCCCAGTCGGTATCGGCGAGCAGTCGATCGACGGCCGGGATGACCCGGTCGAGCAGCGATCCGACCGACTCGCCGCCGAGGAACTTCGCCTCCTCCGGTACGACGTCCCGCCAGGCCTCGACGAACGTGCGCTCGAGCTCGTCCTCCGGGATGTCGCCGAGCCGACCGGACTCGATCTCGCGCAGCTCTGGCCAGGACTCGATCTCCGCGTCCGGAGCCAGGATCCGCGCCGTTTCGACCGTCCGCGGCAGGCCGCTCGTGATCACGCGGTCGAACAAGATTCCATCCAGCACGGCGGCCGCAGCCTGGACCTCCTCGCGGCCCTCGGGCGTCAGCGGCACGTCGTGAGGCGGAAGCGGCCGGCCCTGGTCGAAGTACGCCACCCGTCCGTGGCGCATGAGGTAGATCCGGCGCCGGGTCACTCGTATTTCTCGAGGCAGGCGGGGTTGGAGACACGAAGCTTTCCTGCGACGTGCTCCTTCAGGCGTGCGTGCATGCCCTCGTCGACGTCGCCCGCCCGGATCCGCCGTGCGAGGTCGCGAAGCTCGTCCTCGCCCATGCCCTCCTCTCCCGCCTCGAGCTCCCGCCGGGCGATGCCGAGTGCGTTCATCGCGACAAGCGTCCGGAACCTCAGGCGATGGTCGTCGATGGTCGGGAGCAGCTCTCCCGAGAGGAACTCGAACACGGCTTCGATCAGCTCGGGTGCGGTAGGGCGGTCAGGCATGTTCGATCAGGTCGAGGAGCTCGTACTCCATCTCGGCGGCCATCCTGCCGAGAACCGCGTACTCGACGCTGCGGTCGAGGCCGGTCAGGTGGCGCCTGCACTGCGTGAGGCAGCCGACACCCCACTTGACGTTGCCGAGGACCTCCCACCAGTAGAGCTCGTCCTCCGAGATCGAGCGCCCGGTCAGCTGCGCGTAGCGCTCGAGGTACGGCTCCACCTCGCCGACGCCGCCGAGGCGCCGGTCGTCCACGCCGAAGCGCCACGCCCGGACGAGCGGCCACGCGACGTCCTCGCGTGGGTCGGAGAGGTGCGCGAACTCCCAGTCCAGAATGGAGACGAGGCCACGCTCCGAGACGACGACGTTACCGAGCCGGAAGTCGCCGTGAGCCACGACGTCGGTGAGCGGCTCGGGCTGGTGCTCCCGCAGCCACCAGAGCCCGTACTCGAGCGCCGGGTGCGGATCTCCGACCGAGTCGAGCTCGTGCTCGAACCGCGTGACGACGTCGGCGGAGCGGAGGAAGGGAAGGCGCTCGGGCGGAATCGCGTGGATCTTCGCGAGCTCGTCGGCGAGCTGGATCTCCAGGCCTGCGGGCGGATCACGGACGATCCGCCTGCCGATCGTCTCGCCTTCCACGAACTCCATTGCGAAGGCCTCGCGCCCTGCTAGCTCGCCGAGGTAGGCGACAGGATGCGGCACCCTGACGCCGGCCTCTTCGGCGGCCTGGAGCACCTCGAACTCGTGCTCCAGCGACAGCGTCCCCTCGTGAATCACGCCGCCGAGCGCCCGGCGAACGAGCAGGCTGCCCTCGTCCGTCTCGACTGCCCAGGCCTCCTTCGACGCACCGCCGGGCAGGAGCTGCATAGCCTCGACGCGACGCCCGAGCCGGGCCTCGAGCTCGCCTGCCCAGGGGGCAGGGTCGTTCAAGCCGATTGGCCCCCGTCAACGACGAGGGTGTGGCCCGTCACGTACGCCGAGGCGTCCGAGGCGAGGAAGACGACCGGTCCCTTCAGGTCGTCGGCCCCGCCGAAGCGGCGGAGCGGCACCGACTCGACCAGCCTGTCGCCGTGGCGCTCGAGCACGAAGTTGGCCATGTCCGACGGGAACCAGCCGGGCGCGATCGCATTGACGCGGATCCCGTGACCGGCCCACTTGCACGCCAGGTCTCGAGTGAACGCGATCACGCCGCCCTTCGTTGCGTGGTAGACGACCGAGTTCGTGATCTCGCCGGGGGACCCGTGCAACCCGGCGACCGAGGCGATGTTCACGATCGACCCTCCGTCGCCGTCGATCATCGTCCTCCCGGCCGCCTGCGAGAAGAGGAAGACGCCGGTCATGTTGACGTCCACGACTTTCTGCCAGCCCTCGAGCGGCATGTCTTCGGGAGAAGCGCCCCAGACCGTGCCGGCGTTGTTGACGAGGACGTCGACGGCGCCGAAGTCGGCGACGGTTCGCGCGACGACCGCCGCCACCTGCTCGGGATCGCGCACGTCGCAGCCCAGGCCGAGCGCCCTGACGCCGAGCTCCTCGAGCTCGGCGGCCGCCTGCTCGCACCGTTCGGCCTGGCGCGCGCAGAGGACGAGGTTCGCACCGGCTTCGGCCAGGCCCTCGGCCATCTGACGGCCGATCCCCTTGCCTCCCCCGGTCACGATCGCCGTCTTGCCGCTGAGATCGAACAGCTTCATTGGAGAGCCTCCGAGACGACGCGAAGGGTCGCCTGGTCGCGGGTCGAGATCAGGAGCGTCGTCGCACCCGAATCCTTCCACGCGGCCAGCCGGTCCCGGATCCGGTCCGGTGGCCCGACGAGGGCGAGCTCGTCGATCAGCCGATCGGGTACCGCCGCGGCGGCATCGCGCTGCTTGCCGTCGAGAAAGAGGTCCTGAATCTGCTTCGCCTCGGCCTCGAACCCGAAGCTCGCGACGAGATCGTTGTAGAAGTTCGCGCCGCGAGCGCCCATCCCGCCGATGTAGAGGGCGTAGTAGGGCCGCAGAACGTCCCGGGCAATCTCCACATCGTCGATGGCCACGGCCGGCACCGCGGGCGCGATGTCGAAGCCGTCTCCGCGGGCGAAGGGCGCGGGGAACGTCCCGCGGGCGCGCTCGGGCGAGAAGAAGATGGGCAGCCATCCGTCGGCGATCTCGGCCGCGAGCTCTACCGACCGGGGCTTGAAGACCGCGAGGTAGATCGGAATGTCCGGCCGCAACGGACGGGCCATCAGCTTGAGCGGCTTGCCGAGCCCGGTCGCGTTCGGCCCGGCGTACGGCACCTGGTAGTGCGCGCCTTCGTGCTGGATGGTCTCCCGCCGCAGGACGGCGCGGACGATCTCCACATACTCGCGCATCTTCGTGATCGGCTTCCCCCAGGGCTCGCCGTGCCAGCCCTCGACGACCTGCGGCCCCGAGACGCCCAGCCCGAGGAGGAAGCGGCCGCCCGACATGAGGTCCAGCGTCGCTGCGGTCATGGCCGTGTTCGTGGGTGTCCGAGCCGGGATCTGGAAGATCGCCGAGCCGACCTTGAGCGTCGTCGTGGTCGCTGCGAGCCAGGAGAGCACGGTTGCCGCGTCCGTCCCCCACGCCTCGGCTGCCCAGGCGGAGTCGTAGCCGAGCGTCTCCGCCTCCTGGGCGAGCGCCACCAGCTCCGTCGGGTTCGTCCCGGGCGGCGCGTACCCCATGTAGAAGCCGAGCCGCACGCATGCGATGCTAACCCGGTGGCGGTGACGGAACTCGCTCCGACCGAAGAGATCCAGGAGCTGCGCGAGCGCTATCGCGCGTTCATGGAGCAGCACGTGTACCCGAACGAGCGCGAGCTCCAGTCCGACGACGCCGACCTGATCCGGTCGCTACGCGCGAAGGCGAAGGAAGAGGGGCTCTGGGCCCCGCACGTCCCGCCCGAAGCCGGCGGCACGGGCCAGGGCTTCCTCGCGTACGCGCACCTGAACGAGGAGATCGGAAGGTCGACGTACGCGCAGCTCGTGTTCGGCTGCCAGGCGCCCGATGCCGGCAACGCGGAAATCCTGCATCTGTTCGGGACCGACGAGCAGAAGGAGCGCTGGTTGCGACCGCTGGTCGCGGGCGACATCCGCTCGTTCTTCTCGATGACCGAGCCTGAGGTGCCCGGATCAGACCCGACCTCTCTCCGGACGACGGCGCGGCGCGACGGCGACGACTGGGTGATCGAGGGGCACAAGTGGTTCTCGTCCGGCGCCGACGGCGCCGCGTTCGGGATCGTGATGGCCGTGACCGATCCGGACGCGGAACCGCACAAACGCGCGTCCCAGATCTTGGTTCCCGCGGACACACCCGGCGTCGAGATCGTCCGGCCGATACCCGTCATGGGCCATGTCGGAAGCGGCTGGTCGACCCACTGCGAGGTCTGGTACCGCGATGTCCGCGTGCCGGTCGCGAACACCCTCGGCGAGCCCGGCGGCGGCTTTCGGATCGCACAGAAGCGGCTGGGACCGGGACGGATCCACCACGTGATGCGCTGGCTCGGGCAGATGCAGCGCGCGTTCGAGCTGTTGTGCTCGTACTCGCTGGAGCGCGAGGCGTTCGGCTCCCGCCTGGCCGACAAGCAGACGGTGCAGAACTGGATCGCGGACTCCGCGGCGGCGATCTATGCCTGCCGGCTGATGACGCTCGACGCTGCGCGCAAGATCGACGAGGGCGACGAGGCTCGGGTCGAGGTCTCGGTGATCAAGTTCTACGCCGCCCAGGCGCTGCACGACGTCATCGATCGCGCAATCCAGGTCCACGGCGCCCGCGGGCTCACCGACGAGACGCCGCTGGCGGCGATGTATGCCTCGGCGCGCGCCGCACGGATCTACGACGGGCCGGACGAGGTGCACCGCATGGTGGTGAGCCGGCGGATTCTGAAGGAGTTCGAGAAAGGCGGGACATGGCGGTTCTCGTGAAGACGAACCGGCGCGTGACGCTCGCGGCGCGGCCCCAGGGGTTTCCGACGGATGCGGACTTCGTGCTGGACGAGGTGGAGGTTGGAGATCCCGCGCCAGGCGAGGTCCTCGTGCGGATGCTCTGGGTCTCCGTCGATCCCTACCAGCGCGGCCGAATGAGCGAGGCGCGCTCGTACGCGAAGAACCTCGAGATCGGCGACGTGATCACGTCCCAGTCGCTGGCGGAGGTCGTCGAGAGCCAGGACGGACGGTTCTCGCCCGGTGACCTGGTCGTGGGACAGCTCGGCTGGCAGGAGTACGCAGTCGCACGGGCCGGCTCGGTTCGGAGGGTTCCCGAGATTCTCGACCCGCCCACGCTCGCGCTGCACGCGGTCGGTGCGACGGGGATGACGGCCTACTTCGGGCTCCTGGATGTTGGGAAGCCGAAGCCGGGCGACACCGTCGTCGTGTCAGGGGCCGCAGGCGCCGTGGGACAGGTCGTCGGGCAGATCGCGAAGCTCGCCGGCTGCCGGACGGTCGGGATCGCGGGCGGCCCCGACAAGTGCACGGATTGCCGCCTGTACGGCTACGACGAGGCGATCGACTACAAGGACGAGAACTTCCGGGAGGCGTTCAAGGCCGCCTGTCCAGACGGCGTCGACATCTACTTCGACAACGTCGGCGGCGGCGTGTCGGAGGGCGTCCACCGGCGTCTCAATGTCGGCGCGAGAATCGTCATCTGCGGGCAGATCTCGCAGTACAACCTGGAGCGGCCGGAGCCGACGTTCCATCCCGCCGTGCTGATCGTCTACCGCGCCCGGATGGAGGGGTTCCTCATCAACGACTACGCGCACCGCTTCGATGAGGCGGCAATGCGGCTCGCACGGTGGGTCGCCGAGGGGAAGATCACCTGGCGAGAGGACGTGACCGAGGGGCTCGAGAACGCTCCCGCCGCCTTCATGGGCATGTTGCGCGGCGAGAACCGCGGCAAGGCCCTGGTCAAGGTCGCCGACCGCGAACACCCCAAGTAACAGATTGTTACTTGAGATTAGAGCGGCGGGGCGACACCTTCCGCGCCGGGGACCCTGGGGCCCGGGATGCCCCGGAAGCGGTACGGCTCCGGCGCGCGGCCCGGCTGGACGATCCACGCCTCGCCGGTTCCCTCGCTGCGCGCCGCGAGGAGCACGGCGTCTGCGACCTCCTCTGCGCGGAGAAGCGGAAAGCCAGCCTCCTCGAGCGACGCCCGCAATTCACCCGTGACCATCGGCGTATCCGCGAAGCCGGGGCAGACCGCGTTGATCCGGATGCCGCGCTCGGCGAGCTGCGGCGCCACTGAACGCACGAAGCCGACGATCGCGTGCTTCGTCAGCGCGTAGATCGGATCGCCATCGACTCCCGTCAGCCCGGCGAGCGAGGCCGTGACGACGATCGCGTCGCCGTCCTCCAGCTCCCGGGCGAGCCGCCGCGTCCCGTAGACGACGCCGTCGACGTTGACGGCCACGACGCGCTGGTACTCCTCCGCGGTCAGCTCCGCGATCTCTGCCGTGCTGGTCGTGATGCCCGCGTTCAGGCAGGCCAGCTCCACGCGGTCAACGGACTGCCACGCCGTCGGGTCGGAGACGTCGAAGCCGGTGACGAGATCCAGCTCCAGGACCTCCGCTCCCTCCTGCTCGAGCCGCTCGACGATCGCTCCCCCGATCCCACCGGCGGCGCCCGTCACGAGAGCGGTTCTAGGGAACAAGGACGACCTTGCCCACGTGGCGGCGCGCCTCGATCAGCTCGTGCGCTTCGGCCGCGCGCTCGAGTGGGAACGTCGCACCCACGAGCGGCTTGACGGCGCCCGAGGACCAGAGCTCGAGGAGCTCCCCGGTCGCCTCGCGCACAAGGTCGGGGTTGTGACGCATCAGGCGTCCGAGGTAGAAGCCCTGCAGGCCGAGGTTGCGACCGACGAGCGGCGCTGGGTCCATCGACTCCCACCAGCCGCCGGCGAATCCGATCGCCACGACCGTCCCGAGCGGATTCAGCACGCCGAAGCTCCGCGTGAAGACCTCCCCGCCGACAGGGTCGAGCACGACATCCGCTCGGACCTTCTCCGCGAACTCGTCGTACCCGAACGCCTCGTCTGCTCCATGCTCCAGAGCGACGGCCCGCTTCTCGTCCGTGCTCGCAGTCGCCACGACGCGGGCGCCAAGATGCTTCGCGACCTGGATCGCGGCCGACCCGACACCGCCCGAACCGGCGTGAACCAGGACGACGGACCCTTTCCCGACCCGCACCTGCCGCGTGAGCGGGATCCAGGCCGTCAGGTACGTGAGCAGGAATCCGGCGCCCTCCTCAAACGATGCCCCATCCGGCAGGGGCACGACGAGGTTCTCGTCCACGGCGATGGCCTCGGCATAGCCGCCGCCCCGAGGAAGCGCCATCACTCGGCGGCCGTCCACCTCTCCCGCAACTTCGGAACCGGGCACCGTCGGCAGCTCCGGAGGCTGCGGGTAGCGGCCCTGCCGAACCAGCACGTCCGCGAAGTTGACGCCGGCAGCCTTCACGTGCACGACGACCTCGCCGGCTCCGGGCTCGGGCTCGGGTATCTCCTCGAGCGCCAGCCGGTCCGGCGCGCCGGTCTCGCGGAGAACGACGGCTCTCAAGGTCGGCCTACGACGACGCCGGCACCTGCTCTTCAGCGAACTGCTCTCGCAGCGCCGTCTTCTTGAACTTCCCGACGCTCGTCTTCGGGATCTCCTCGACGAACTCGAAACGATCCGGCAGCCACCACTTCGCGAACTTCGGCGCCAAGAGCTCCTTCAGCTCGTCCGCGCTCACGGTCTCGCCCTCCTTGAGGACGACCGCGGCAAGAGGCCGCTCGGCCCACTTCTCGTCCGGGATCGCGATCACCGCTGCTTCGGCCACGGCCGGGTGGGACATGATCGCGTTCTCGAGCTCGACCGACGAGATCCACTCGCCGCCGGACTTGATCACGTCCTTCGACCGGTCCTTGATCTGGATGAAGCCGCGCGGGTGCATCGAGACGATGTCGCCCGTCTTGAACCAGCCGTCGTCGGTCCAGCGGTCGGCCTGAGAGTCGTCCTCGTAGTAGCCGGACGCGACCCAGGGCCCGCGAACCTCGAGCTCGCCCATCGACTCGGCATCCCACGGGACGTCCTCGTCGCCGGCACGCACCCGGATGTCGACGAAGGGCAGCGGGACACCGGCCATCGCGACGAAGTCGAGCTGCGTGTCCTGGTCGGCGTCCTGGAGGTCGCCGATGAAGTCGCTGACCGACGCGACCGGCGAGGTCTCGGTCATGCCCCAGCCCTGCACGACGCTGAGCCCGTGCCGCTCCTTGTACGCGGCGATCATTGCGCGTGGCACCGCTGAGCCTCCGACGAGCATCCCCTTCATGTGGGACAAGTCCCACTTGCCGGGGTTCGCGTCGAGCATCTGCAGCATCCCCAGCCAGATCGTCGGAACTCCGGCAGTCCAGGTCACCTTCTCCTGGACGAAGTCCTCCAGCAGGCTCTCGGGGTCCAGGTGCGGGCCCGGGAACACGAGCTTCGTGCCGAGCATGGCGGCGAGGTACGGGTAGCCCCACGCGTTCGCGTGGAACATCGGCACGACGGGCAGCAGCGTGTCGCCGTGGGCGACTCGCAGCCCGAGCGGCGACGTCGTCGCGACTCCGAGCGCGTGCAGAACGGTCGAGCGGTGCGAGTAGACCACGCCCTTGCAGCGCCCGGTTGTGCCGCTCGTGAAGCACATCGCGGCCGCCTCTCGCTCGTCGAGCTGGGGGTCCTCCCACTCGTCCGGGCTTGCTGACGCCAGCAGCTCCTCGTACGAGTCCTCGACGACGAAGACGTGCTCGATCTTCGTCCGGTCTTGGAACTGCTCCAGCAGTGGAAGCAGGCTGCGGTCGACGATCACGGCCTTGTCCTCGCCGTGGTCCGCGACGTAGGCCAGGTCTTCGGGGTGGAGACGGAGGTTCAGCGTGTGGAGCACGTAGCCGCCACAGGGGATTCCAAAGTACGCCTCGAGGTGCTGGTAGTGGTTCCAGCAGAGCGTCGCGACCCGGTCGCCGCGCTGGAGCCCGACCTTCTGGAGCGCGACGGCCAGCTGCCTCGCGCGGCCGGCCATGTCGGCGTACGTGTAACGATGGAAGCTCTTGTCCGGGAGCCTCGTGACGACCTCCTGGTCGCCGAAGAACGTCGCTGCGCGCTGCAGGATCGGGGGCAGCGAAAGCTGGTAATCCATCATCAAGCCGTTCATCGAGCGGTTGCCTCCTCGGTAGACCCGGTCAAGATCGTCCTCTATTTCTCATCGCGGGTAAAGGCCTGTCGGCGGGGCAGGTCGCGGTCCACGTCCACCAACTGGCCGTCGCGGCCGACGTAACCGTCCTTGCCGCCGACAACGAGCATCACGAGGTCCTCGTCGCCGGGATTGGAGATCTTCCGGGGCGTCGTCGACTCGACGTGGACGACGCCGCCCGGCCCGAGCTCGAACGCCTCGCCGTCGACCTCGAACAGCGCGCGCCCGCTGTGGACGAAGTAGAGCTCGTCCTGCTCGTCGTGGTAGTGGAGGAAGCCCTCCTGTCCGGGCGGATAGACGATGCCGTTGACGCCGAACGCCGTCACGTTCAGTGCCTTGCGGACTTTGCGGAACCCAGGTCCCCCGCCCAGCTCGTCCAGTGATCCCTTGGTGTAGCTCATCGACCCTCCTAGCTCTTGAGCAGCACTCGCTCGTAGATTCGGTCGCGAAGCCGGTCGGGGAGGCGTTCGAACCCCGCCCGCAGCTTCGCGTCCTTGCCGACCACGTAGCGAGCCCGCGGACGCTCGGCCGTCAGCGCCTCCTCCACGACCTCGGCCACCCTTTCGGCCGGCGCGCCTCCTTCGCCGCGCTTTAGCGCCACCTTCCTGAACGCGGCGACCCGTTCGCGCGTAGAGCTCGGCCATTCGCTCGTCGACTGTCGCGGCGAGCTCGTCGGCACGCGCCGCCGAGCGGGTCCAGATGGCGGTGCGAATCGAGCCCGGCTCGACGATGGAGACCGTGATGCCGAAAGGCTTCAGCTCCAGTCGCAGCGAGTCGGCGACGGCCTCGAGCGCGTGCTTCGAGGCGGCGTAGGGCGCGAGGAACGGGAGCGCGCTCCGACCGGCGATCGAGCCCATGAACACGATCCTGCCCTTCGCGCGGCGCAGCGCCGGCAAGAGAGCCTGCGTCACCGCAACCTGCCCGACGAGATTGACCTCGAGCTGGTAGCGGAGCTGGTCGGCCGGGACGAGCTCCAGCGGCGAGCCGAGGGCGATGCCCGCGTTGTTGACGAGACCGTGCAGCTCGTCGACTCGCGCCGCCGCGCCCGCGATCTGCTCGGCGTCGGTGACGTCCAGCAGGAGCTCCTCGGTTCCCTCCGGCGCGTCACCCGCCCGGCGGACTCCCGCGAGCACGCGCCACCCTGAGCGGACGAGCCTCACGGCGCACGCCTCGCCGATCCCCGACGACGCGCCCGTGACGACGGCCGTGCGGGTCAATCCAGCAGCCAGGAGGCGATCCGGGCGCGGTGCACGCGCCCGTGGCCGCCGTACGCCTGAATCCAGAGCGCACGCTTGTAGTACTCGTGGAGCACGTGCTCCCAGGTGAAGCCGATGCCGCCGTGCACCTGGATCGAGCGCTCGCATGCGGCGACCGCAGCGTCCGACGCATACGACTTCGCCGCCGCGGTCGCGATCGGCGCCTGCTCGTCGTCCTCGGCGACACACCACGCGGCCCAGTAGGCCAGCGAACGGGCCAGCTCGGTCTCGACGAAGGTGTCAGCGAGCTGGTGGGACACGGCCTGGTAGACGCCGATCTTCCGCCCGAACTGCTCCCGGTCCTTCGCGTACTCGACAGCGAGGTCGAGCGCCTTCTTCCCAATCCCGACCGCCTCGAGCGCAAGCGTCGCCAGGCGCTCGTCGTCGGACCGGTCCTCGTCGAAGAGCGACTCGCCGACGCCAGCGCGCCCCGCCCTCCTCGAAGAGAACGGCCTTGTCGACGAAGCTCAGGTCGGCCGCGCCGATCTCGTCCCGCGACCACCCGCCGTTCGCCAGCGCGTCGCGCGCCTCGCGGCGAAGGAGCTCCTGCTCTTCGGTGAACGCGAACTGCACTAGCGTGACCTCGGGAGGCCGAGCACGCGCTCGGCGATGATGTTTCGCAGGATCTCGGAGGTCCCGGCCTCGATCGTGTTGCCGCGGCTCCGCAGCTGCTGGTGGCCCCAGTAGCCGTCGTCCTCGCCCTCGAGGATCTCCATCGCGAGCTTCGTCAACCGCTGGTTCTGCTCCGACCAGTGGAGCTTGGAGACGGAGCCCTCGGGGCCGGGGATCCCGGTCTGCATCAGCGTCGTCAAAGATCGGTAGTTCGTCATCTTCAGCGCCTGGAGCTCGATCCACTCCTGGGCGACGCGATCCCGGATGATCGGGTCGTCGGCGCCCTGCTTCTTCGTGAGCGCGACGAGCTTCTGCACCTGCGCCTCCAGCGCGCCGCCGAGGGCGAAGCCGAGCGTGCCGCGCTCGTGGAGGAGGGTCGTCATCGCGACCTGCCAGCCGCCGCCGATCTCGCCGAGCAGGTTCTCCTTCGGCACCTCGACGTCCGTGAGGAAGATCTCGTTGAACTCGGCCTCGCCGGTGATCTGGCGCAGCGGGCGCACCTCGACGCCGGGCGCCTTCATGTCGACGATGATGTAGGTGAGGCCCTCGTGGCGCTGCGACTCCGGATCGCTGCGCCCGACGAGGATGCAATGGTCGGCGATGTGCGCGAACGACGACCACACCTTCTGGCCGTTGACGACGAACGAGCCGTTGCGCGCGTCGATCGAGGTTCGCACGGCCGAGAGGTCGGACCCTGCCCCCGGCTCGGAGAACCCCTGGCACCAGATTTCCTCCGCCGAGAGGATCTTCGAGAGGTAGCGCTGTTTCTGCTCCTCGGTGCCGTGCGCCATGATCGTCGGGCCGGCCATGCCGAGGCCGATCACGCCCATGTGGGAAGGCGCCTCGGCGCGGGCGAACTCCTCCAGCACGATCGCCTGATGGCTGTACGGCGCACCCCGGCCGCCGTACTCCTCGGGCCAGGTCAGGCCGGCATAGCCCGCGTCGTAGATCTTCCGGCTCCATTCCCGCGGTTCGCCGGCGGGCAGGTTCTCCTGGAGCCAGGTGCGGACTCCCTCGCGGAAGACCGCTTCGTCAGGGCTGTCGCGAAGATCCACGGCGTTAGCCTATACCGGTGCTACCGGCGGTAACACGTGACTTCGCCGACGTCGTCTTGGACGTGGTCGACCCCGCCGTCGAGGAGGCGGAGCGGAACCTGCCGCGGCTCGAAGCGGACGGCCGGATCGAGTTTCATCCCGCCCACCACCGCGCCGGGCGGGCGATCTGGGCCTCCGGGATCGTCGGCGCCGCCGCACCCGAGCAGGCCTCGCTCTTCTACCTCCTCGCGCATGCGGGAGAAGGCGGCCACGCCTGTCCGGTCGTCTGCACAGCGGGGCTCGTCCGCGCGCTGCAGAGCGCACGGCTCCGACGAGCTGCGCGAGCGGTTCCTCCCGCCGCTGCTCGAGACCGACTACGACCGGGCGGAGCGCGGCGCACAGTTCCTCACCGAGCGGCACGGCGGCTCCGACGTCGGCGCGAACCGGGTGGAGGCGATCCCGGACGGCGCCGGCTGGCGGCTGCACGGGGAGAAGTGGTTCTGCTCGGTCGCCGATGCCGACCAGTTCCTCGTCACCGCCCGGCCGCGGGGCGCGCCGGACGGAACCCGCGGGATCGGGTGCTTCCTCGTGCCTCGCTCCGGCGGCGGATTCCGGATCCGTCGGCTGAAGGACAAGCTCGGGACGCGCGCCCTCGCGACCGGGGAGATCGAGTTCGAGGGCGCTCCCGCGTATCCGCTCGGTGCGCTGGAGGACGGCTTCCGAACCGCAGTCGGCGTGCTGAACACCTCCCGCTGGCTGAACGCGCTCGGCTCGGCCGGGCTCATGCGCCGCGCCTTCATGGTCGCTTCGGAGTTCGCAGGCGAGCGCGAGGCGTTCGGGCGCGTCATCTCGGACTACCCCCTCGTCCGCGAGAACCTGGCGGTGATGAAGGCCGAGGCCGACGCGGCGCTCGCCTCGACGATGGAGCTGACCGCACTCGTCGACCGGATCGACAAAGGAGAGGCCGGCGAGGACGACGCGGCGTGGCACCGCCTGCTCGTGAACGCGAACAAGTTCGTGACATCACTGGCCGCGACGAAGGTCGTCAGGCGCGGGATCGAGACGCTCGGAGGCAACGGGACGATCGAGGACTTCTCGCCGCTCCCGCGGCTCTACCGCGACGCAATCGTGTTCGAGAGCTGGGAGGGCACGCACAACGTCCTCTGCGCGCAGGTGCTGCGCGACCTCGCCCGTCTCGACGCCGTCGATCTCGTCGTCGGAGCGAGCGGGGCTTCGGAGGACCTTGCCGCCCGGCTGCGGCGCTCGCTCGAGGATCCCGCGTTCGGAGCGCTGCACGGGCGCCGGCAGCTCGACCAGCTCGTGCGCTCGCTCCAGGTCAAGGCCCTTCGCGCGAGCGAGCCCGAGGGCGCCGAGCTGCTCCGGCGGCGACACCTGACTCCCGGCTGGGATCCCGAGAGCGACGCCGACTATCCCGACCTGATCGACCGGGTCCTCGGAGCGGACGCCTAGCGGCCCTCCGCGGCGTCTCCCCGGAGCGCCATGCACGTGCTCGTCGCGTGCGCGATCAGGCGCTCCTGGTCGTCGACCACGCGGCACTCGGCCAGCCCAACGGTCTTCCCGCGAGAGATGACCGAGCCGTGCGCGACGAGCTTCCCGGTCCAGAACGGCCGGAGGTAGTTCATCTTCAGCTCGAGCGTCGTGAACGATTCGCCCTCCTCGAGGGTCGAGAAGAACGCCATGCCCATTGCGGCGTCGGCGAGGTCGCAGAGGATCCCGCCGTGGATCGTCCCCATCGGATTCGAGTGCTGCTCGCCGGCTTCGAGCTTCATCGTGCAGGTGCCGGCGCCGGCCTCCACGACCTCGATGCCGATCAGCTCGGCGACGGGCGGCGGAAGCCTCACAGGACGATCACCGAGCGAATCGACCTCGCCGGCCTCCATGTCCTCGAACGCCTGGCCCACGTCGTCCAGCGTGATCCGCTTGGTGACCATGCCGGCGAGGTCGAGCCGGCCGTCAACCGCGAGCTCCGCGAGGCGCGGGAAGTCCTCCGCCGGCACGTGGTCGCCGCCGTGCGAGACGAGGATCCGTAAGCGCCGGTCGAAGGCGCTTTCGAGCGGCAACGTCGCTTCGGCGCCGGGCTGGGGCAAGCCGATGTAGACGAGGGTCCCGGCGTGGCCGAGCATCGCCAGCCCCTGGGCCATCGTCTGCGGCAGCCCGACGACGTCGAACACGAAGTCGAGCCGCTTGGCCTCGGCGTCCCCCGTGTGCGTGGCCCCGAACCGGCGCGCGGCCTCGAGCTTCCGCTCGTCGAGGTCGATCGCGTGGATCTCCGCGGCGCCCGCTACGCGAGCCCCCTGGACGACCGACAGGCCGACGGCTCCGCAGCCGATGACGGCGACCCGGGCGCCCTCCCAGACCTCCGCCGTCTTCAGCACCGAGCAGACGCCGGTCGCGATCGCACAACCCAGGAGACAGGCCTGTTCGGGCGGCAGCTCCACGGGCAGGCGGACCAGCGAAGCGCCGTGCAAGACCGTCCTCGTCGCGAACGTTCCGGCGCGAAAGACCCCCATCAGGTCGCGCCCGTCGCGCGAATGCATCCGCCCCACCGCCATCGGAGGCGTGCGGCAGAGATGCTCGGCGCCGCGCCGGCACCACGGGCACAAGCCGCACGGGGACCGCCAGCCGACGACCACCCTGTCGTCCGGGCGAACGTGCTCGACCCCCTCGCCGACGGCCTCGACGACACCGGCGCCTTCGTGCCCGAGCAGCACCGGGAGCGGATGGTTGTGGCCGGTTCGCACGACATGGAGGTCGGAATGGCAGACGCCGGTGGCCTCGATCCGGACACGAGCCTCGCCCGGGCCGGGCTCGTCCAGCTCGATCTCCTCGACGCCGAAGTGCTCGAGCTCGTTGAGAACTACGCCGCGATCCATGACCGGTCGAGGTTACGGGCCTCGCGCCCGCCGACGAGCGCGAGAGTGATGTCGGTGTCCGCCATCAGGTGCCGGATCACGGCCTCGACGCCTTCCTGGCCGCCGACCGCCAAGGCCGTAGGCGTACGGCCGGCCGAGCAGGACGGCGTCGGCGCCGAGCGCCAGCGCCTTCAGCACGTCCGAGCCGCGCCTGATCCCGCCGTCCATCAGCACCACGGGGTCGGGCCCGATCGCCTCGCGGACCTCCACGAGCGCATCCAGCGCAGCGACGGCGCCGTCGACCTGGCGGCCGCCGTGGTTGGAGACCACGATCCCGTCGACGCCGCACTCGCGCGCCCGCTGCGCGTCCTCGGCGGTGAGCACGCCCTTGACGAGCAGCGGCAGCGTCGTCCGCTCCCGCAGCCAGGCGAGGTCGTCCCAGGTCAGAGCAAGGTTCGGGAAGGTCGCGAGCATCGCCACGGCGGCCGCGAGCATGTCCTCCTCGGGCGGCTTCTCCAGCCTGCTCCGGAAGACCGGGTCCGAGAAGAACTGCGCGCAGCCCTCGCCTGTCACGAACGGGAGGTACGCCTTGCTCAGGTCACGGTCGCGCCAGCCGAGGTTGAGCGTGTCGAGCGTGACGACGAGCGCCCCGTAGCCTGCGTCCTCGGCCCGCTGGACGAGGCTGGCCACGACGTCTCGGTCGTTGACCCAGTAGAGCTGGAACCACCGCGGCGCGTCGCCCATCGCCTCGGCGACTTCCTCGATCGAGTGCGACGCCGCGCTCGAGAGAACGAGCGGCACGCCGGTCGATGCCGCAGCACGCGCTACGGCGAGCTCTCCGTCCGCGTGCGCGATCGACAGCACGCCGATCGGCGCGAGCAGGAACGGCGCCGGAGAGCGTGTCCCCAGCACCTCGACGGAGATGTCGCGCTCGCGGTTTCCTGTGAGCATCCTGGGGCGGAGCCGACGGCGCTCGAACGCTTCCAGGTTGGCGCGCATCGTCGACTCGGAGCCGGCGCCGCCCGCGATGTAGTCGAACGGGCCGGGCTCGAGAGCTTCGGCTGCGCGCTTCTCCCACTCGTCCGGCGAGATCGGCCACGGAGACTCGCCGGACACGTAGATCGCGTTCTGTACCTGGCTGCCTTCGAAGTCCATGCGTCGTACGATCTTCCCGCATGCCGTCGCTCGAAGGGAAAGTTGCAATCGTGACCGGAGCCGGCCGCGGGATCGGCCGGGAGCACGCGCTCGCCCTGGCGGATGCGGGAGCCCGCGTGGTCGTCAACGACCTCGGCGGCTCGCTGGCCGGTGAGGGCGCCGACATCACGCCGGCCCAGTCCGTCGTCGACGAGATCGCCGCTGCCGGCGGAGAGGCGGTCGCGAACGCCGACGACGTCTCCGACTTCGACGCCGCCGAGCACCTCGTCGGCCAGGCGCTCGAGCAGTACGGCCGGCTCGACATCCTCGTCAACAACGCCGGGATCCTGCGCGACCGGATGCTGGTGAACATGACCGAGGACGAGTGGGACGCCGTCATTGCCGTCCACCTCAAGGGCCACTTCGGCCCGACGCGGCACGCGGCCGCCCACTGGCGGCAGCTCGCCAAGGAAGGCGAGACCCTGCGCGCCCGTGTGATCAACACGTCGAGCCCGTCGGGCGTGTTCGGGAACGTCGGGCAGGTGAACTACGGCGCCGCCAAGGCGGCGATCGCGGGGTTCACCGTGATCGCAGCGCAGGAGCTCGCACGCTACGGCGTCACGGTCAACTGCATCGCGCCGAACGCGAGGACGAGGATGACGGAAGAGACCTTCGGCGACCTCCCGGTCCCGGATGATGGCTTCGACCCACTCGACCCCGCGAACATGGCACCGCTCGTGGTGGCGCTCAGCGCGGACGAGGCGCAGGGCATCACGGGCCAGTGCTTCTTCGTCTGGGGCGGGGCGGTCAACGTCCTGCGGCCCTGGGAGGCGGGTGAGCTCCTCTCCGCCGAGGAGCGTTGGGATGCCGACGCACTCCTCGCCCAGCTGCAGGAGCGCTTCCCGGACGGCGCCGAGCCCGAGGGGATGGTCGCGATGATGGCCAAGGCCGGCGGCCGGTCGATGCGCGTTGGCTGAGCACAACCTGGCGCGCGCCGCCGAGGAGTGTTTCGGCCGGCTCGGCGACTACGAGTCGCTGTGGTTCGAGGATCGGTGGCACACGTCCGGCGAGCTCAACGAGCGCGCGGCTCGACTTGCGGGCGGGCTCCGTGAGGCCGGCATCGAGCCGGGGGACCGCGTCGTCGTCCTGATGGCGAACTGCCCGGAGGTGACGATCGCCTACAACGCGATCTGGCGGGCCGGAGCCGTCGTCACGCCCGTCATCTTCCTCGTACCGCCCGCCGAGCTGGAGCTGATCCTCCAGGACTCCGGTGCCAAGCTCGTGCTCGCGACTCCTGAGCTCGCGGCGAACGTCCCGTCCCATGCGCGCTGCGTGACGACGGACGAGTTCCACGCCCTCGAGCAGGCCGACCGCTCGGAGATCGTCCCGAGGGCGCCAGAAGACCCGGCCGCGCTGCTCTACACGGGCGGCACGACCGGCCGATCCAAGGGCGTGCTGCTGTCCCACGAGAACCTCTGGTTCGCCGGCAAGGCAGGACACGAGGCCGGCCACATCCCGGGCGTCACCCGCGGGCTGCTCGGTCTGCCGCTCTCTCATGCGTACGGACTGCTCGTGACCGTCGTCGGCCTGCACGCAGTGCAACAGGGAGAGGCTGTCTTGATGCGCTGGTTCGACCCAATCGGGTGGCTCGAGCTCGCCCAGGCGCACCGGACGCAGATCTCCGCGGTCGTGCCCTCCATGATCCAGCTCCTCCTGGCTCAGCCGATCGAGGACTACGACCTCTCGAATCTCAGCCACCTGGTCTCGGGCGGTGCGCCGCTTCCGGCAGAGCTCGCGCAGGAGCTGATTCGGCGGATCCCTCAACTCGAGGTCCGGGAGGGCTACGGCCTGACCGAGAGCTCGGCACTCGTCACCTCGACGCGTCCAGGCCAGTCGCGCCTCGGCTCCGTCGGCAAGCCGGTGCCCGGCACGGAGGTGCGAATCGACGGCGAGGACGACGTGGGAGAGATCCTCGTCCGCTCGCCGATGGTGATGCTCGGCTACTGGAACCAGCCCGAGGCGACGGAAGAGACGGTGGTGGACGGCTGGCTGCGCACCGGAGACCTCGGCTACCTCGACGACGGCTACCTCTACATCGTCGATCGGAAGAAGGACCTGATCATCCGAGGCGGCTTCAACGTCTTCCCGAGGGACGTCGAGGAGGCGCTGCTCGAGCACCCGGCGATCGCAGCGGCCGGGGTCGTCGGCAGGCCCGACGAGGCTCACGGCGAGGAGGTCGTCGCATTCGTCGAGCTCCGCTCGGGGCTAGAGGCCGACACGGACGACCTGGTCGCGTTCGCGAAGGAGCGGATCGGCGGTTACAAGTACCCGCGCGAGGTGCACGTCGTCCCGTCCCTGCCGCTGACCCCAGTCGGGAAGGTCGACCGCAAGCAGCTCCGCGAACGACTACGGGAGGAAGCGACAGCATGACCACCAAGCTGACCCTGGCCGAGCTCGAGGCCTCCGAGGAGCGCGAGCTCGGCACGAGCAACTGGGAGACGATCGACCAGAAGCAGATCGATCTCTTCGCCGAGGCGACGCACGACCACCAGTGGATCCACGTGGACCCGGAGATGGCGGCTCAGGGGCCGTTCGGAACCACCGTCGCTCACGGCTACCTCAGCCTGTCCATGCTCCCGTACTTCGTCTCCCAGGTTCTGAACGTGACGGATGTCCGGATGGGCATCAACTACGGAACCGAGAAGATCCGGTTCACCGCGCCGGTGCCGGTCGGCTCGCAAGTCCGGCTCAAGGCGACTATGCGCTCCAGCGAGCGCCGAGGCGAAGGCGTCCTCTACCGCCTCGGCGTGGAGATCGAGATTCGCGACTCGGAGAAGCCGGCTCTCGTCGGCGAGGTGCTCTACCTGGTCTTCTAGGAGAAGCTCCGGCTTCGTGCTTTATTGATCCGGTGACGGAGCTTCGCTTCGGAACCGTGCTCCTCGACCTGGCGACGACCGGGACCGTGGCGCGCACGGTTCTGCTCGAGTACATGCAGGGCTCCGACGCCGGCGACGACTTCCTGCTCTACACACTGCTCGCCGTTGGGGGCGAGCCCAGCCCGACCGCGCTGGCACAGCGCATGGGCGCGCCGCTCACGACGGTCTCCGACCGGCTCAACCGACTGGTCGAGCGGGGTCACGCCGAGCGGATCAAGAACCCCCTCGACGGCAGGTCGGCGCTCTTCCGGCTCACCGACGAAGGCTGGAAGGCGTTCCGGGCCGTGCAGCCCCAGTTCGTCGAGCTGCTCAAGAACGTCACGGAGCGGCTCGCCGTACCCGTCGATGACATTCGTCGCGGGCTTCAGGCGCTCGAGGACGCGCTGCGCGAGGAGCTGGCCGAGCTTAACGAGAAAAAAACTCCGGTACCGTAGCTTTTCCTCCGACCCCGGAGTATCTTGCCGGCATGCTGAAGGCCGCAGTCGCGATCATCGCGTCCGCCCTGCTCGCCGCGTGCGCGCAGGGCGCGACGCGCGCGACCGAGATCCTGGCGAAGATCGACGTGGGCGCCAGCGGGCCGTGCTCCGTCGCCTTCGAGTCCGGCGCGGCCTGGGCGACGGTCTTCCGGAGCAACGAGGTCGTCCGGATCGACCCGGCGACGAACGCGGTTACCAACCGGATCGCGACTGACGGAGGCCCCTGCGGCATCACCGCCGGAGCCGGCGCGCTGTGGGTCATGACCAACTCCGGGAACACCGTGCAGCGGATCGACCCGGCAAGCGCCGCCGTCTCGGCGACGATCCCCGTCGGGGCCGGACCGTACGACGTCCTCTTCGCGTTCGACTCCGTCTGGGTGACGAACTACGCCGACGGGACGATCCACCGGATCGACCCGGCGACGAATCGCGTCGTCCGGAGGATTCGGATCATCGGTGCCCCCGCCGGCCTGGCCGCAACGAGATCGGCGCTGTGGGTCGGCGACGCCTCGGGAAGGAGCATCGTCCGGATCAACCCTCGCACGAACCGGGTCTTGCGCCGAGTCGGTACCGGCGGCGCCTCTCCCGAGTGGCTGGCGTCCCGCGGTTACTTCGTCTGGGCCGCGAACAGGCTCGACAACTCGGTCGCAAAGATCGACGAGCGCAAGAATCGCCGTGTCGCGCTGATCAAACGCGTCGGCCGGCAGCCGGTCGACGGCGGAATCGTCGCCGGGAGCCTCTGGGTGCCCAACCAGCAGAGCAACACGGTCGCCCGGATCCACCTGTCGCGGAACCGCGTCGTCGAGACCGTGCGAGTCGGCACGGGCCCGTTCGTCGTTCCCGACCACGCGAGCGAGCTCTGGGTCGGGAGCTTCGGCGGCCGGGACATCTGGCGACTCAGGGCGGGCTAGTCCCCCTTACGCCTCCGCGAGGTGTTCGCGCCAGGACCATCGCGGCTCGTAACCGAGCAGTCTCCGGGCCTTCTCGATCGAAAGGAGCGTGTCGAAGTCGCCCCCGGTCGGGCGATAGGGGACCGACGGGTAGACCTCGGCCATCAACTCGCGGCTCGGACGGTTCATGACGGTGTCGGCGGCGGCGACGATGAAGTGCTCCGCGCCCACGTCGGCGTCGAGCGCGAGCCGGCAACTCTGAGCGACGTCGCGGGCGTCGATGTAGCCCCACAGGTTCCAGCGTCGTATTCGCGGGTCGTCCCAGACCGAGGGAAACTGCGGATAGTCGTCGGGCTCCATGATGTTCGAGAAGCGAAGCGCGACGTACGGTTTACCGGTCCAGCGATGCAGCTGCCGAGCGAGCTCTTCAGACAGGAGCTTCGAGAGCGCGTAGCTCGATTCCGGATATGCCGGGTGCTCCTCGTCGATGGGCGCGTACGCGGGCTGCTCGCGCTCGAAGGGCAGACCGAGGATCGTTTCGCTCGACGCCCAGACAACCCGGCGCAGGTCGAGCACCCTCGCCGCCTCGAAGACGTTGTACGTGCTGAGCATGTTCGTTTGGAAGGTCGTCGCCTCGGTGCGAATCAGCGGCGCAGGGATCGCGGCGAGGTGAACGACGGCGTCCGCCGCGGCCAGGCACTCGACCGTCTGCCCGAAGTCGGTCAGGTCGGCGAGCAGAAACGCCGCAGGTGATTCGGCCGCTGGGGCGACGTCGACCGCAAGAACGTCGTGCGCGTGCTCGAGCAGATCCCGGACGACCGCCCGCCCGGCCTTCCCGCTTCCACCGGTGACGACGACCTTCAGCCTTCCTCACCTGGCTCCCACACCATGCGGTAGCGATCCAGCCACTCGTCTACCTTCATATGGGCGAGTTTAGGGCCGGTTTCCTTGCGCGAGGGATGCGCGACGGCCGGGATTGAGCCGATTTCGGAGCGTCAGTTCAAACCGGGCGACGCGGCCACGCTGAGGCAGTTCACGGAGGTTCCAGGCGCGAGCAAGCCATTCGCGTCCTCGAAACGGAGCAACGTCCTCGCCGTTGGACAGCGCGACCCAGCACTGCTCGGCGACGGAAGGAGGTAAGCGAAGTCTCGAAGCGTTATCACCAGCTCGTCGCGCTGAAGAAGCGCGAAGACGGCCAGACCATGGCCGAGTACGGCGTCGTGTTGGCCGTAATCACGATCGCCGTGTTCGGAGCGCTGACGCTGCTCTCCGGGAACATCGAGGGCGCCATCAGCCGCGTCGCCAGCTTCATCTCCTAAGTCGAACGCTCAGCTAGCCGCGGGCGCCGAGACCCCGGCGGACTTCGGCGTGCTACCGCACTGGCTGCCAGTCGGCGTTCCACTCCATGACGCCGTTCGTGGCGGTGATCTGCCTGACGCCCGTGCCGTTGCTCCGCATCACGAAGAGCTCCTGGTTCGCGCCGTCCGGCGTCCACGCGAACGCGATCTGTCGGCCGTCCGGGGAAACGAACGGGTCGCCGCCGTGCGCGCGGAGCCGGCGCAGGCCCTTGCCGTTCACGCCGGTGATGAAGATCCCGCGCCCGCGGACGGACTTGGCGCCGCGAGAGAAGACGATGCGTCCGTCGGGCGTCCAGCTCGGGTCGGTCTCGGTCAGGGGATAGCCGGGCAACAGCCGGCGTTCGCCCGACCCGTCCGGGCGCATCCGGATCAGCTTCCAGTACCCGACCTGGCACGTGAACACGATCCAGCGGCCGTTCGGAGACCAGGCGGGGTCCTCGCAGTCCTCGTTTTGGTGTGAGAGCCGCCGCTGGCGGCTGCCGTCGGCACGCATCCCGTAGATCTGGCGCAGCCCGGTCCGGATGCTGGCGAATGCGATCCGCCGTCCGTCGGGCGACCAGGTCGGATGACGGTCGGAGAGGTGGTTGTTCGTCGCCTGCCGGATCAGGCGACCGTCGGCAGCGAGGATGAATATCTCACCGTCGTGGTCGTTGTCGGCGATCGCCGAGATCGCGATCCGGCGGCCGTCGGGAGACCAGGCCGCGCCCTGGACGTCCTTGATCCCGGCGGGCGTGATGTCGCGCCCGCCCGTACCGTCAGGCGCGGCGACGAAGAGGCGGCCGAACGGCGGGTTGTTGCCTCCGAGTGGCCGGAGATACAGCAGTTGCCCGTTCTGCGCGTCGGGCGCGCCCTGGGCAGCCGAAGCCGAGATGGCGATAAGCGAGACTGCGAGAACCGCGCGACAACCCACTCCCGTGGAGTTCCCGGCGGTCGCCGGATCGAATCGCCGCGTCCCGCTGCTAAATCGTCCAGGTGTCGCCGGCGTGGAGGAGCTTCTCCAGGTCGCCCTCGCCAAGCTCTCGCCTCGTGACCTCGATCTGCTCCGCCATCATCTCGTCGTAGACCGGGCGCTCGACCGCCCGGAAGATGCCGATCGGGGTCGGGCCGACCGGTGTGTGAGCAAGGCGGGACAGCGCAAACGCCAGCGACGGGTCCTCCGCGCTCTCATCGTGCCGGAGCAGCGCGTCCTCGCCGACGGACTCGACGTCCACGATCTCGACACCGCCGCCCGGCTTCGACACCACTCCCCGCTCGAGCGTCTCGCCCTCGCCGCCAAAGCGGATCGGCTGCCCGTGCTCGAGCTGGATCCGGTTCGACTTCTCCACCCGCACCGCGTCGAACGCGCCGTCGTTGTAGACGTTGCAGTTCTGGTAGATCTCGACGAAGACCGAGCCCTTGTGCTCGGCCGCCCGGCGCAACACGTCGGTCAGGTGCGCCTTGTCCGTGTCGACCGACCGCGCCACGAAGGTCGCCTCGGCCCCCAGCGCCAGCGAGACCGGGTTGAACGGGTAGTCGAGCGACCCGAACGGCGTCGTCTTGTTGTGCGTCCCGAGCGGCGAGGTCGGCGAGTACTGCCCCTTCGTCAGCCCGTAGATCTGGTTGTTGAAGAGCAGGATCTTCACGTTGACGTTCCGGCGCAACGCGTGGATCAGGTGGTTCCCGCCAATCGACAGCGCATCGCCGTCGCCGGTCACGACCCACACCGACAGGTCGGGCCGCGACGACGACAGGCCGGTCGCGATCGCCGGCGCTCGCCCGTGGATCGAGTGCATCCCGTAGGTCTGCATGTAGTACGGGAAGCGCGCAGCGCACCCGATCCCCGACACGAAGACGATCCGCTCGCGCGGCAGCCCGAGCTCGGGCATGAACTGCTGCATCGCGGCGAGGATCGCGTAGTCGCCGCAGCCCGGGCACCAGCGGACCTCCTGGTCGGACTTGAAGTCCTTCGCCGTCAGCTTGACGAGCGGTCCGTCTCTTCCACCGTTCTCTTCGCTCATCGTTCCGGGATCGCCCCGCACATGACCGGCTCCATCGTCTTGTCGTCCTCGACCACGAGGATGTACTCGCCGGTCGCCACATCGTCGATCGGCACGAAGATCTGACCCTGGCCGAGATTCGCCGTCGTGAACCCGATGTCGTGAACGATCTCTGCCCCAGGCGCTTCGCAGGTGCCGCTGCGAACGTAGATCGGGTCGTTGTCCGACGTGCCCTGAATCTCGATCGTCACGTCCGTCGACGCGGCGCCGGGAAACATCTCCGCGGTGCCCGACTTGCCCGAGCCGTTCTGCTCGTCGAGCGTCACCTTCACGGTGTCACTCGCGCCGCCGCCACCGCTGCCGCCGCCGCCGCCTTCGCCGCCACCGCCGCAGGCCGAGGCCACGCCGACGAGCATCAGTCCGAGAACGAGTCGCAGTTTCACAGCATCCCCTCCATGGCTTCGGCCAGCTCCGAGGACCGGAACGGGAGGCCGCGCACCCGGTTGTAGCCAACCGCATCGACGAGGAACTCGGCCCGCACCAGTTTGAGGAGCTGTCCCAGATTCATTTCCGGAACGAGAATCTTCTCGTATCTGTGCAGTACCTCGCCCGTATTGCGCGGAAACGGGTTCAGATAGCTCAGGTGCGCGTGCGCGACCTTGCCGCCGTTGCCGCGCACGCGGCGCACGCCGGCGGCCACCGGCCCGTACGTCCCGCCCCAGCTGAGGACGAGCAAGTTCTCGCCGCCCTCCTCGTCCACGGTGAGCTCGGGGATGTCGGCCGCGATGCCGGCGACCTTGCGCGCCCGGATGCGAACCATGTGGTCGTGGTTGTCGGGGTCGTACGAGACGTTGCCCGTCCCGTCCGCCTTCTCGAGCCCGCCGATCCGGTGCTCGAGGCCGGGCGTGCCGGGAATCGCCCACGGCCGGGCGAGCGTCTCGGCGTCACGCAGGTACGGCAAGAAACCACCCTCGTGGTTGGGCGCGTCAGCAAAGTCGACGGGGATGCTCGGGATGGTCTCGAGGTCCGGGATCAGCCACGGCTCCGACCCGTTCGCGAGGTAGGCGTCCGACATGAGGAAAACGGGCGTCCGGTACTTGAGTGCGATCCGCGCCGCCTCGATCGCGGCGTCGAAGCACCCGCCCGGCGTCGAGGCGGCGATCACCGGCACCGGCGACTCGGCGTTCCGGCCCCACATCGCAAGGAGGAGGTCGGCCTGCTCGGGCTTCGTCGGCATCCCCGTCGACGGGCCGGCGCGCTGGACGTCGATGATCACGAGCGGGAGCTCGAGCGTCACAGCCAGGCCGATCGTCTCCATCTTCAGGACGACGCCGGGGCCGCTCGACGTGCAGACGCCGAGCGCGCCGCCGAAGCTCGCGCCGAGTGCGGCGCCGACGGCGGAGATCTCGTCCTCGGCCTGGAAGGTCCGGACGCCGAAGTCCTTCCGGCGCGAGAGGTCCTCGAGGATCTCCGATGCCGGCGTGATCGGGTAGGCGCCGAGGAAGAGCGGGAGGCCGCTCTTCACCGACGCGGCGATCAGGCCGAGCGTCATGCGCCTGGTTCCCGCGGATGTTCCGGTAGGTGCCGGGCGGGAGGTCTGCGGGCGCGACCTCGTAGGTGACGCGGAAGTCCTCGCTGGTCTCGCCGTACGCCCAGCCGGCCTTGAACGCCTTCGTGTTCGCCTCGGCGATCTCGGGCTTCGCCTTGAACTTCCTGGCGATGAAGTCGAGCGTTCCGCTCTTCGGCCGGTGGTAGAGCCACGACATCAGCCCGAGCGCGAACATGTTCTTCGAGCGCTCGGCCTCGCGCTTCGTCACCTTCACGTCCTTCAGCGCCTCGATCGTCAGCGAGGTGAGCGGCACCTCGTGGACGTGATAGTCGCCCAGCGTCCCGTCGTCGAGCGGGTTCGCGGAGTACCCAGCCTTCTCGAGGTTCCGGTCGGTGAACGAGTCGCGGTTGACGATCAGCGTCCCGCCCTTCGGCAAGTCGCGGATGTTCGTCCGCAGCGCCGCCGGGTTCATCGCGACAAGGACGTTCGGCTCGTCGCCCGGCGTCAGGATGTCGTGGTCGGAGAAGTGGATCTGGAACCCGGAGACGCCCGGCAGCGAGCCCGCCGGCGCGCGGATCTCGGCGGGGAAGTCCGGCAGCGTGGAGAGGTCGTTGCCGAGTACCGCCGTCTCGCTGGTAAAGCGCGCGCCGGTCAGCTGCATCCCGTCGCCGGAGTCGCCAGCGAAGCGGATGACGACGCGGTCTAGCTGTTCGACGGGCTTGGCCATTGCGGCCCTACGAGGTATAGCAGCGTCTCGCCGGTGGCAGCACGAGGCGCCCCCGCGGAGGGAGGCGCCCGATGCCTTCCCGCTACTTCGTCAGCACGTCGAAGCGCGGGTCTTCGCGGATGGAGTCCAGATCCTCGTCGGTGCGGATCAGCTCCTTGATGCGGTCGTTCAGCTCGACGGCCCGTCGCAGATGCTCGATCGCCTGGTCGGCCTTTCCGGCCCGTGCCTCGAAGCAGGCGGCGTTGAAGTACGCCACGGCATCGTTCGGCCGCTTCTCGACGACGACCAGCTGCTTGGCGGCAGCGGTCTCGTAGTCGCCCTGGTTGTAGGCGGCGAAGGCTTCCGCCGCCTCCTCCGGCGCCGGCTCGTAGGCCTTGCCCGGCGTGCCGCCGATGGCGAGGATCGTCGTGCCGTCGTCCTTCGCGGTCGCCTTCCTCTTCGCCGTCGGCTGCACGAGGACCAGCGAGCCGGCGGGTGCCTCCACGGCGTCGCCGTCGATCTCGAACGTCGCCGCGCCCTTCAGGACGACGTAGAGCTCCTCCTGTCCTGCCTCGCCGAGCAAGGTCTCATCGTGCTCGCGGATGACGTCCACCCCGCTCGGCGCGCTGTACGCGTTGGTTCCGAAGGACGCAATGCCGAAGCGACGGCGGATGTCGAAGCGCTGTCTGCCGTCATCCGTTGCGCCGGGCGCGAGTATCGGGGCGGGCTCGAGCTCTTCGAGCTTCGCGACGACGTAGGCCTTTTCGGTTGCAGTTGCCATCGGCTCTCCTCCTATTTGGTCAGCGCCTGGAAGCGCGGATCGTCCCGAAGCGAGTCTAGGTCCCCGTCGGTTCGGATGTGCTCCTTGATCCGATCATCGTCCTCGATCGCCTGCTCGAGATGCGAGATCGCGTCGTCGGTGCGCCCGAGCCTCGCCTCCATGCAGGCGACGTTGAAGAAAACCAGCACCTCGGGGCGTTCCTCGAGGACCGGCTGGAGCGCGGCGAGGGCGCCCTCGAAGTCCTGCGCCCGGTAGGGGTCCCACATGTCGTTCATCGCCTCGCCCACCGAGAGGCGATACGACTCGCCCGGCGTCCCGCCGATCGCGAGGATCGTCGTGCCCTCCTCCTTGGCGATCGCGCTCCGCTGCGCCGCAGGGTCGCGGACGAAGACCATCGTTCCAGCGGTCGCGTAGATGGGATCACCGTCCACGTTGAACGTGGCCTTACCGGACAGCACCAGGTAGAGCTCCTCCTGACCGGTCGCGCCGATCCCGTTCTCGCTGTGTTCGCCGATTACGTGCCCGTCGCCCACCGCCCGGCTGGCGCGCACCCCGAATCCTTGGATGCCGAAGTGGCGGCGGATGTTGAGAGGGACACGACCGTCGTGCTCGGGGCCGGGCTCGATGTCCTCGAGCGCGACGACGTCGTACGCCTTCGCAATTGCCGTGGCCATGCACGTGCTCCCTTCCGGGACCGCGCGAGCTGCGCCACGTGTTCGGTCACGAGCAACGCCCTAGTCCCTGCGTCCATCGGCTGCATCGCGGTCTCCCTTCTAGTCGATATTCTCGACCTCGAACTACTTGACGTGGAGAGTGTACGACAGGGGTAGTTTGACGTCAAGGGAAATTTGGCACACAATCCGGACATGGCGAAGACAGCAGCCCAGACCGATCGCGTCGATCGGATGCTCGAGACCTGGGCGTCGAAGCTTCCGCCGATCGACCTGGATATCGAGGGAGCTGTCCAGCGGATCCAGTGGATTGGGAAGCTCATCCATCGGCAAATGGAAGAGACGCTCGCCGAGCACGAGCTCAGCCACGGCGAGTGGGGGATCCTGCGGCAGCTGGCGATGGAGGACCCGCCTCATCGGAGCTCGCCCGGCAAGCTTGCGAAGCGGGACGGCCTCTCGAGCGGTGCGATGACGAACCGGCTCGACCGGCTCGAACAGGCAGGGCTCGTCAAGCGACTACCCGACCTGGACGATCGCCGTGCCCTCCACGTCGAGCTGACCGACAAGGGTCACAAGCTCTGGGCCGATTCGCTCAGCGCCCAGGCGGAGAAGGAGGCGAAGCTCGCCGCTGCGCTCGACGAGCGCGAACTGGCGCAGCTGAACAAACTGCTCCGAAAGGTTCTCTCGGGTTTCGAGGAGGGCTAGTCTCAGCCGGTGGCGACGCTGCCGGCCGAAACCAGGATGGGGCCTGTCGAGCTGACGGTTTCGGACCTCGAGCGCTCGCTCGACTACTACCGGCGCGCGATCGGGCTCGACGTGCGCGAGCAGGAGAAGGGGCGCGCCGCTCTCGGCGGAGCCTCCGAGCTGCTTGTGCTCCACGAGGTGCCCGGCGCTCAACCTGCACCACGTAACACCGGTCTCTTCCACTTCGCGCTCCTCGTCCCGGAACGGCGTGACCTTGCCGCCTGGCTCGCTCATGCGATCCGCGAGCAGGTGGCGATGACCGGTGTCTCCGACCACTTCGTCAGCGAGGCGCTGTACCTGCGGGACCCCGACGGCCACGGCATCGAGATCTACGCCGACCGCCCTCGCGAGCTCTGGGAGGGGCAGGTCGCACGGATGACCACCGAGCCGCTCGACCTCGAGAACCTCCTCGGCGAGCTGGACGACCCCGAGCAGGAGCGGTTCGAGTCGCTGCCGCCCGGGACCGAGATGGGCCACGTCCATCTCCAGGTGGCGGACATCCCGGAGACGCTGAGCTTCTACCGGGACGTCCTCGGGTTCGACGAGATGGCGACGCTCGGCTCGCAGGCGACGTTCCTCTCCGTAGGCGGGTATCACCACCACGTCGGCGCGAACACTTGGGCGAGCGCGGGAGCATCACCGCCGCCCGAAGGAACCGCGTCTCTGCGACGGGCAACCATCGTCCTGCCGAGCCCCGAGGCGCGGGAAGAGGTCCTGACCCGGGTCGCCGACGCCGGCCAGGAGCCGGAAGGAAACATCGTGTCTGACCCGTCGGGAAACAGCCTGCTCCTCGCATAGGGTCTTCGGCGTGGTCGAGGCGACCCTCCGCCCCCGCGGACCGTTCTCGCTGCGCGATTCCGCAGTGTGGGCGAGCGATGCCACGAGGCGGTTCGACGGGCGCATCCTCGTCGCGCTCTTCGCGGTCGAGGACGGGCTTGCGCGCGCCTGCGCGTGGCAGACCTCGGACGGCCGCATCGAGCTTCGGTCGCACTCGGAGGACGCGCTCGAGCAGCTCGTCGCCATGCTTCCGCTCGAGGCGGATCACACCGAGTTCCTGGAGCGGTTCGCCGACGACCCCATGCTCCGCCGGACGCTCAACGCGCTCCCGGGCAAGCGACCCATCCGAGTGGGATCCGTAACACAGGCGCTCGTGCGCGCCGTGTGCGGCCAGCTGATCACCTCCTCCGAGGCGAGGAAGATCGAGCGGCGGCTGATCCGCTGGGCCTGCGAGACCGACGGCAAGCTTTGCGCACCGCCGACGCCGGAAACCTTCGCAGGCCGCGCGCCGGTCGAGCTCCAGCGGTTCGGACTGACGGCGCGGAAGGCCTCGACGATCGTGCGCCTCTGCCGCACCGTCGAGCTCGAGCGGTTGCGCGAGATGAACCCGCGCAAGGTCGCGCAGCGGCTGGAGCGGGAGCGGGGGCTCGGGCCATGGTCGTCGGGAGTGATCGGCCTCCAGGGACTCGGGTCCTACGAGCTCGGCCTCGTCGGCGATCTCGGGTTGCTCAAGCTCTGTACCGCGCTGCTCGGCCGGAAGGCAGAGCCGTCCGATACCGCGGAGCTGCTTGCGCCTTACGGCGAGTGGCAGGGGCTCGCCAGCGCGTACTTCCTGGCCGGGTTCGGCCGCGGTCTCCTTCCCGTGCGCTACGAGCGCGGGATCCCCGCCGCAGCGTGATCAGCCGGCCTCGTACACTGGCCGCATGGCCGACCCCCGGCGCATCGCGATCCTCGGCGCCGGGAAGATCGGCGAGGCACTCCTCACGGGACTGCTCAGCACCGACTGGCGGAGGCCGGAGGAGATCGTCGCGACCGTCCGCCGGGAGGACCGGGCGCGGGAGCTCGCGAAGCGGCACGGGATCCAGGTCACGACCTCGAACACCGAGGCCGTCGCCGGGGCAGGGGTCGTGGTCATCGCGGTCAAGCCGCAGGACTTCGACCCACTGCTCGGCGAGATCGGCGGGATCCTGTCGCCGGACCAGACGGTGCTCTCGATCGCCGCCGCCGTCCCGACCTCGGCAATCGAGGAGCGGCTGGCGCCCGGCGTGCCGGTGCTTCGGGCCATGCCGAACACACCGTCGACGGTGCACGAGGGCGTCGCGGGGCTGTGCGCCGGCGCGCATGCCGGCGACGAGCATCTAGCTCTCGCCGAGGACGTGCTCCTTCACGTAGGCCGCGTGGTGCGCGTGCCCGAGCGTTACATGGACGCTGTGACGGCCGTCTCGGGCTCCGGCCCCGCGTACTTCGCGCTGCTGGCGGAGTCGATGATCGAGGCTGGGATCCTCCTCGGACTGTCCCGCGAGGACACGACCGAACTGGTCGTCCAGACCATGCTGGGGACGGCAAAGCTCCTCCGCGACGAGAAGATGCACCCGGTCGAGCTGCGGGAGATGGTCACCTCGCCCGGTGGGACGACGATCCGGGCGATCAGAGAGCTCGAGCAGGCCGGCGTCCGCGCGGCGTTCCTGAACGCGATCCAGGCGGCGATGGAGCGCGGACGGGAGCTCGCGGCCGGCGAGGAGTAGTAGTTGGACGTCGAGCTGCGAGTCGCGGCGAGCGCTGCGGAGGCGGCGCGCGAGGCGGCCGAGCTGCTCGCGGCGCAGGCACGACTCGGCGGGCACATCGCGCTTTCCGGCGGTTCGACGCCTCGGCCGGCGTACGAAGCCGCGGCCAGGCTCCAGCCCGACTGGAGCCGGGTCGAGGTCTGGTGGGCGGACGAGCGCTGCGTGCCGCCGGACGATGAGCGCTCGAACTACCGGCTCGTCCGCGAGAGCCTCCTCGACCGGCTCGACCGCAAGCCGGCGGCCGAGCACCGCGTTCGCGGCGAGCTCTCGCCGGACGAGGCGGCGGACGCGTACGACGTCGAGCTTCGCCGCGTGGTATTCGATCTCGCGTTCCTCGGGATCGGGCCGGACGGGCACACCGCGTCGCTGTTTCCGAACGATCCTGCTCTGGACGAGCTCGGTCGGAGGGCGCTCGCCGTGCCGCGGGCGGACGTCTACCGCGTGACGGCCACGATCCCGCAGCTGAACGCCTCCGACACAGTCGTCTTCCTGGTTTCCGGGGAGAACAAGGCCGATGCCGCCGAGCGGTCGTTCGCCGCGTCGCCCGACCCCGCGACCCCTGCGAGCCTCGTTCGCTCGGCCTCCGGAACGACCATCGCGTTGCTCGACCGCGGGGCCGCAGCTCGTCTGCCTAACTAGACAACAGCCCGCCAAGTCGTATATATAGAGATCGTAAATGGCGACTCCCGAAACCAAAGCGATTCCCGAAGTGCTGACGATCAACCGTCCAGACCAACTGAAGGCCCTAGGCCACCCTCTGAGGCTGCGTGTCCTCGAGGCGCTCGGCGAGACGGACGAGGCGCTCTCGAACCGGGAGCTCGCGCAGCGCCTGGGCGTCGACCCGGGCCATCTCCACTTCCACGTGCGGATGCTGCTCCGGGCGGAGCTGATCCAGCAGGTTCCGAGCGACAAGGGGCGCGAGAAGCCCTACCGCGCTGCGGCGAGGACGCTGAAGGTGGCGCCGGAGCTCGTGTCGGCGGGCGCGTCGAACCTCCACACGGCGGTCATGGACGACCTCCAGAAGGCGCAGGTCGAGCACGGAGCCGAGGGCCGCTTCCGCTTCGTGCGTGTGACTGTCCGGGTCGATCCGGAGAAGGCGCTCGAGGTGCTGTCGGAGCTCGTGCCTCGCTTCGAGGAGGTCGAGGACGAGAACGCCGACCAGCTGGTTATCACCGCCATCATGCACCCCCACGACTGACGCCCGCGCTAGGGCAAGAGGTCGGAGGTGAGGTCAGCCGCCATGTCACGGCGGGCTGCCAGCGACTGGAGGACGATCACGGTGTCGGCGACGGCCATGTCCTCGAGGTACTCGTCGCGCTGCTCGAACGACTCGAGGACGCTCTCGACCGCGTACGTGTAGCCGAGGACGTCCTCGGCGGCGAGCGTGGCGAGCGCGTTGGCGACGTCGTGCGGGAAGTCGTCGCGGTTCCGGAGCGAGTCCGCGACAGGGCGGGCCTTTGCGTCCTGCCCGAGGGTGAGGAGCGCGAGCGCGCCGGCGTAGCGGCCGATCGCCGACTCGGTCTCCGCGGCGCCTTCACCGAGCGCCCAGCGGCTCTCATCCTCGGCGCCGGGCCAGTCGCCGGCGAGGATTCGTGACTTGATCGCGCCGATCGGCCTCCCCCAGCTCCCCGGCGGCGCGAGCTCGTAGCTCTCGCGGTAGCGGCCTGCCGCGCGGGCGAACCACTCGGCCGCATCGTCCCGGCGGCCGGCCATCAGCAGCGCGAGGCCGGCGCCGCCTGCCGCGTTGCCCATCCGCGTCAGCTGGCGCTGGCGCTCGTCCGGGTCCTCCGGGAGGCGCGCCTCGCCGTCGAGGTACCGCTGCTCCTTCCGCTCCAGGTGTGCGCTCCAGTCCTCGGCCACGGGGCTATTGTCACCGCGTGGGGCGCGAGCTACGCGAGGTTGTGTACGTCGACGGTCTGCGGACCGCGTTCGGGCGCGCCGGCCCGAAGGGGTTCTTCTGGAAGACGCGCGCGGACGACATGGCGGTGAAGGTCGTCCGCGAGCTGCTGCGTCGGAACCCGTCGCTGCCGCCCGAGCGAATCGGGGACGTCATCTTCGCGGCGACCGCGCAGGTTGGCGATCAGGGCCTGACGATGGGACGGGACGTCGCCCTCCTGGCTGGGATCCCGCACACGGTTCCGGGCTTCGCGATCGACCGGATGTGCGCCGGCGCGCTGACCGCGGTGACCTCCGGTGCGGGCGAGATCGCGATGGGCGCGGCCGACTTCGTCGTCGCCGGCGGCGTCGAGCACATGGGACACCATCCGATGGGCGCCGAGGTGGACTTCAACCCGCGCTTCGTCGCCGAGCGGCTCGTCGACGACTCGGCGGTGACGATGGGCGCGACGGCGGAAAACCTCCACGACCGCTTCCCGCAGCTGACGAAGGACGCTGCGGATCGGTTCGCTGTCGAGTCGCAGCGGCGGGCGACAGCGGCGTGGTCGAACGGGATCATGCGCGAGACCGTCGTCCCGATGTCCGTCTTCACTGACGACGGCTGGACGGTCGCCGATCGTGACCAGTTCCTGCGGCCGGACACGTCACTCGAGGGCCTGGCCGAGCTGCCGACGCCGTTTCGCGCCGGTGGCCGCGTGACCGCCGGGAACTCGGCAGGTCTGACGGACGGCGCGACGGCGGCGCTGCTCGCCTCTGAGGAAGCCGCCGCGGAGCTCGGCCTCGAGCCCAGGATGCGATTGGTTGCCTTCGCCTTCGCCGGCGTCGAGCCTGAGCTGATGGGGATCGGCCCGATCCCCGCGACCGAACGAGTACTGGCGCAGGCGGGCATCTCGATCGACGACGTCGGGCTCTTCGAGGTGAACGAGCCGTTCGCGGTGCAGGTCTTGAGCTGGTGCGACGGGATGGGCGTGACGCCCGACGACCCGCGGCTGAACCCGTACGGCGGAGCGATCGCGTGTGGCCACCCGCTCGCGGCGACCGGCGTCCGACTAATGGCGCAGCTGGCGTACGGGCTGAAGGAGCGGCCGGACGTGCAGTACGGGCTCACGGCGCTCTGCGTGGGAATGGGCATGGGCGCCGCGCTGCTCTGGGAACGCGTTTGAGCCGGCCGACCGAGTTCAAGCTCTCCCGGATCGACACGGAGGCCGGGCCTGTGGCACTGGTCACGATGGACAACGGCGAGGACTGGCAGAAGCCGAACGTGTTCGGCCCCGAGGCCTTGCAGTCGCTGGCCGCCCGGCTCGAGGAGCTGGAAGGCGGCGAGTGGGCCGGGATGGTGCTGACCGGCAAGCCCTTCGTCTTCTGCGCCGGCGCGGACATCGACCGGTTCTACGGCGTCTCGGCGGAGGAGGCGCGCGAGGGAAGCCGCGCCGGCCACGAGCTCTTCGCCCGCATCCAGGCGCTGCCGTACCCGACGCTTGCTGCTATCAACGGCGCCTGCCTTGGCGGCGGCGTCGAGATCGCGCTGCACTGCGACCGCCGGACGATCGCGAGCGCCGTGCGGCACTTCGCCTGCCCGGAGGTCTTCCTCGGCCTGTTCCCGGCCTGGGGCGGGACCCAGATCGTTCCGAGGATCGCCGGCGTGGATGCCGCGATTCGCTTCATCGTCACGAATCCCCTACGCCAGAACCGGATGCTCAGCGCAGCCGAGGCCCAGGAAATGGGCCTCGCCGACGCCGTCCTCGAGCCGGCCGAGTTCCTGGACGACTCGATCGCGTACCTGCTCGAGCAGCCATGTCCCGGTGCCAGGCACCAGGACATGGCCGGTGCGGACGAGGCGGTGGCCAAGGCGCGACGCCAGCTGGACGATTCGCTCCACGGGGCGGCGCCTGCTCCCTACGTCGCCGTCGACCTGATCGAGGGCGCCACGAGGTGGAGCCTCGAGGAAGGGTACGAGGCCGAGGAGGAGGCGATCGCGGAGCTCCTGCCGGGCCGCCAGGCCCAGGCGTCGCTCTACTCATTCGACCTCGTCGAGCGCCGCGCCAAGAAGGACGTCGGCAAGCCGGGCGCCGAGGCGCGTCCGATCCGCAAGGTCGGCATCGTCGGCGCCGGGCTGATGGCGAGCCAGCTCGCAACGCTGTTCCTCCGACGCCTCGAAGTTCCGATCGCGATCAGAGACCTCGACCACGAGATCGTCGACCGCGCCGTCGCCTCCATCCATGCCGAGCTCGAGAGCCAGGTCCAGAAGGGCAGGTACGACGAGGGCAAGGCCCGCTTCCTCGGATCCCTCGTCGAGGGCGGGACGACATACGACCACTTCGCCGACTGCGACCTCGTCCTCGAGGCGGTCTTCGAGGAGATGTCGGTGAAGCAGCAGGTCTTCGCCGAGCTGGAGGCCGTGGTCTCGCCCGAGACGATCCTCGCCACGAACACCTCCTCGCTGTCCGTGGCCGAGATGGCGGCCAACCTCGAGCGCCCCGAGCGCGTCGTCGGGCTTCATTTCTTCAACCCCGTCGCCGTCCTCCCGCTCGTCGAGATCATCCGCACGCCCGAGACGGACGACGCGTCGCTCGCGACGGCCTGGGAGATCGCAAAGAAGCTCCGGAAGCGACCCGGTCCTCGCCAAGGACGCACCCGCCTTCGTCGTCAACCGCGTCCTGACCCGGATGACCACTGTCCTGATGGAGGCGCGCGAGCAGGGCAACACGGTCGAGGAGACGGACGAGGCGATCCTGCGGCTCGGGATGCCGATGGCGCCGTCCGTCCTGCTCCAGATGGTCGGACCGCGCGTCGCAAACCACGTCCTGCATACGCTCAACGAGGCCTACCCCGACAGGTTCCCCCTCTCTCAGACCCTGGCCAACTACGCCGACGGCAAGGACGAGATCGCGGTGCAGGGCGACAACAGGCGCAGCGTCGAGGAGATCCAGCAGGCCGCGCTCGAGGCTATCGCGGACGAGATCCAGCACATGCTTGACGAGGGCGTCGTTGCAAGCGTCGAGGACATCGACACCGCGCTGCTCCTCGGGGCCGGCTGGCCGTTCTTCCTCGGCGGAATCTCGCGGTACCTGGACCACAAGGGGCTCCTGCGGGCACCCGCTCCTGCCTGAACGCGGTTCCCGACCCGCAACTCCGCTACACTCAGACAGGCGCATCGCATGGGGACTGGGCGAGCGCAACTTTCCTTGGAGGCTTGCGGCACCCGAGAGTGCCGCGCATGGTGCAAGAGGCCGTCGAGCAACCCACCATTTCAAACGAGGCGACGCATGCTCTGGTCGAGGACGCCCGCCGCGCGGAGAGCTGGGCGGGTGAGCCGTTCCTCCACGCGGACGAGGATCCCGAGACGGTCCTCGCCCCGGGCACGGCCCGGCGACGCGCGCTCGACGACGCTCTGGCGGCGATGGAGGCCGGGATCCGCACGCCTTCTCCGGACTGGAGGGTCCGCTACGCACTGATGCTCGGCCTCGAACGGGTGCTGAGCGAGCGGCCCCCGCGGCTGAAGTCCGGCACGGAGCTCCGCCGCCACCAGATCGATGCGCTCGCCGGCATGCTCACCGAGCTGATCGCCGCGAATCAGAAAGCTGCGGACGCGAACGGGAACGGCAACGGCCAGCCCAAGCTCGAGGAGCTGGACGAGCTCGAGGACGAGGAGGACGACTTCGAGGTCGAGGGCGAGGTCGAGCTACCGCCGGCTGCCGAGGAAGACCCCGGAGCAGAGCGGCGATACCGCTTCCGCCACCCGACAGCTTCGGGGAAGACGATCGCAGCCGCCGGGTTCGTCGAGGCGGCGCGCACCGAAGGCGTCCTGATCCTCACCCACCGGCGCCTGCTCGTCTCCCAGTTCAACCGCGAGCTCACCGCCGAGGGCTACGGCGACCGCCTCAAGCCCGCGGTCGACAAGGGCAAGAAGGCGCCGCGGCCGGATCTGATCACCGTCCAGACCTACGCCTGGTTCGCGCGCCACGTAAACGATCTCGAGAAGAGCGCGTACCAGCTCGTCATCTGCGACGAGGCGCACACGGCGCTCGGCGAGAAGACCAGCGCGGCGATCCGCAGCTACACGGAGCCGGTCTACATCGGGATGACGGCGACCGAGCAGCTGATCGCGAAACAGGTCTCGGACGTCTTCCCCGCCTCCGTCGACGACCTGCCGCTTCAGGATGCGGCGCGACGCGGCCTGATCGCCCCGCTGCGCTGCCTGCGCGTCCCGCCCGCCGCGGCCATCAACTCGGTCCCGATCGTCGGCGGCGACTTCGAGGAGCGCGCCCTGGCCGAGGTCCTCGACCACCAAGCCCTGAACCAGGCTGCAGCAAGCCTGTACCGCGACCGGTTCGACGCAACGCCGGGCATCGTCTACGCGGCCGGCGTCGAGCACGCCTACAACCTGGCGCGCGAGTTCCGCGCCGCCGGGCTGAAGGCCGAGGCCGTCAGCGGCCGCACTCCGCCGGTGAAGCTCGCCGAGGTCCTCGCCGGATACGAGCGAGGCGAGATCGACATCCTCATCAACGCGATGCTGCTGGCCGAGGGCTGGAACTCGCCGCGGGCAACGGTCTGCATGCACCTCGCGCCGACTGCGAGCCGCCGCGTGTACCAGCAGCGGATCGGCCGGATCATGCGGATGCACCCTCGGAAGGAGGCCGGCGTCGTCGTCGACTTCACCCCGAAGGGCGCCACGCACAACGAGCGGGTGGTGTCGCTGCACAGCCTCCTCGACGCAGACTTCTACCGCGAGGGCGCGCGTGTCACACCGGCGCCGCGTAGGCGGCCGCAACGCCGCGCCCGCCGCAAGCTCTCGCCGGCGCCATGGCTCGTCCCTGTGACGCCAGACGTCAAGCGCCGCCTCGGAGTGATCGCGCGGGAGTGGCAGCGGGTCGACCCGCGCTACCTGGACGAGGACGAGCAGCGCTTCTGGGCGCAGATCGCCGGTCGCCAGGTTCGGTTCGAGGAGCGCGTGGACTTCGTGAAGAAGCTGACGGACGGCCACGCCAGCCGCGGCTGCCTCGAGCAGTTCCTGTTCACGTGCGCGGCGGAGAATCCCAACCGGCGGCTCCGGATGACGGCGCTCGCCGACCGGGTCTCCATGGTCGTCGACCGCGCGAGCTTCGACGACCTCGTCACGCTCGTGACCCAGGCGCCGACGTGGGAGAAGGATCGCGCGCAGGGCGTCCGGATCCTGCTCCGCGGGCTCGCGGACGGAAAAGCCGACGCGCCGGAGCAGATCCTCTGGCGCTGGACGTGGCGGCTCGCGCGCGCCACACGGAAGATCCAGGATCGTCGCGCCAGCGCCGAGTATCCCGAGGCGAAGCGGCTGCTCGGCGCGCTCGCGAACTCCCGCGGCCACCGCCACGAGGAGAACGCCGCGAAGCTCGTCAACACAGCCCGTGACGTGCCGATCGAGGTCGGCGCCGCGCTCCTCGCCTCGGCAGAGGGCTACACGCCGCGGGCGAACCGTCTCATCGAGTCGGCGCGCGAGAGCCTCGGAACCGTCGAGGAGGTCGCCGCCGCACTCGCGGAGAACCTCCCGCAGCCGAAGCTCCAGGGCCGCTCTCGACGCCGCCGGCGCCGCAAGAAGAAGGGCGCGAAGTCTCAGCAGCAGCCGCAGAACCAGAATGGCGGTCAGCCCGAGAAGCCGGCCGAAGATCCGACCCCGGCCGCCGAGGCTTCCTAGCTTCCCTCCGTTTCGCTGAAAGTCTCACGACTTTCAGCGACCTCTCGGAAGCCGGGCGCCGCTGCGCGGCGCGCGGCGCGCTGGCGCGCCCAACTCAGTGCGATGGTCGATTGCTGGTGAGCGAAGCGGGCAAAGCCCGCTTCGCGGCAGGTTACTGCTCCGTCGCAGCCGGCGGTTCGCCGTTTTTCCTGTCCCGCTCGCGCAGGAAGCGCGTGAGCTCGGCGGCCAGCGCCTCGCCCGACGGGATGTCCTCCTCGTCGAACTCGTCCGCGCGCCGCTCGAGATCCTCGACGTACGCCTGCGTGTCCGAGTCCGCGGCGACCGCCCGGGTCACCTGCTCCGCGTAGCCCTCCGACGCCTCGCGCAACTCCTCGACGTCGATCTCGACGCCGAGGATGTCGCCGAGCCGCTCGCAGAGCGCCAGCGCGGCGCGGGGGCTCGGCGTCAGGGAAACGTAGTGCGGGACTGCGGCCCAGAGGCTCGCCGAGGGCAGCTCACGCTGCTTGCACGCATCGTGGAGGATGCCGACGATCCCGGTCGGGCCCTCGTACCGGGACGCCTGGAGCCCGAGGCGCTCGACGAGCTCCTCGTCGCTCGCGCTCCCCGTCACAGGGCTCGGGCGGGTGTGCGGGATGTCGGCCAGTAGAGACCCGAGGGTGACGACGAGCTCGACGCCGAGCTCCTCGGCGTAGTCGGTGATCAGCTCGGTGAAAGCGCGCCAGCGAAGGTTGGGCTCGATCCCGAGAAGGAGGACGAGGTCGCGCTCGAGCCCGTCGACGCGGGCTCGGTAGAAGACCGTCTCCGGCCAGTCGATCTGGCGGGTCAGGCCGTCGACGAGCTTGACATGCGGCCTCGTGGCCTGGAAATCGAAGAACGTCTCCGGATCGACGTCGGCGATCTGCTCGGCGTCCCACAGCTTCGCGAGGTACCCGGCGGCCAGCGATGCGCCCTGCCCGCCGTCGTTCCAACCGCGAAATGCGGCGATCAGAATCGGCCGGTCGAGGACCGGGCTGTCGGAAATTCGAAGCTCCTCGGCCATCGGTCCACCTTACCCCCGCTGCGGCTCCACCCAACGCGGGGGCTGCCACAGCAGCGCGGCAAGCGCGACGGTCAGCGCCCAGACGGCGGCGGCGAGCGCGACATGGACGGCGACGACTCCCCAAGGCAGCTCCAGCCGCCACTGGAGCTCGCCGATCGCCATCTGCGCGAGCACCACGACGAGCAGCAGGAGCGAGAACCTGAAGAGGCGTGGCGCGAGCGAGCGACGGGCGACGATGTAGCCGAGCACGAAGAGGAAGATGCAGCCGAAGACCGCCGTGATCCGGACATGGACGTAGAGCGCGTCCGGCAGGTTCCAGAGGCGGTGGATCACGTCCGGGTCGCCGGAATGCGGGCCTGCGCTCGTCACGAGTGTCCCGGTGACGACGAGGCCGAGGCAGGCGACGGTGAGGACGACGGCGCCGATCCGCAGCTCGCGGGGGAACTCGAGCGAGGCGGCGCCGTGCTCGGCGCGGATCGCCTCGACGAGCACGACGAGCGCACCTCCGAGCGCGAGCAGCGCGACGAGGAAGTGCACCATCACGATTTCGGGCGGCAGGTCGTACCGGATCGTCGCGAGACCGAGCGGCGCCTCGGCGACCGTCAGCACCGCGACTCCTACCGCCGTCCAGAACGTCCATCGGGGCAGGATCCGGGCGGCCCAGGCGGTCAGGATCGACAGCGTGATCGGGAAGATGCCGAAGACGCGGTTCCCGAACTCGATGAAGGCGTGGGCGTCGTCCTCCGGGAAAAACGCGCCCTCCTCGCATCCCGGCCACGCCTCGCAGCCGAGACCCGAACCCGTGAGGCGGACGAGCGAGCCGGTGATGACGATCACGTAGAGCGAGAGCACGGTGGCCGCCGCCAGCCACCGGACTCGCCTCGACGTCATCGCGACTCCGCGCGGCTGAGGAAGTCGCCGAGGACCTCCCGAAACCGATCGGGCTCCTCCACGAACGCCATGTGGGAGCTCTCCTCGAAGAGCACGCGCTCGGCGCCGGGGATCCCTCGCTGCGCGGCTTCGGCGAGCTCGGGCGTGCACTCGTCGTACCGCCCGGAGGTGACGAGCGTCGGTACGCCGATCTCCCCGAGCCGGTCTCTGACGTCCCAGTCGTGGAGCCTTCCGTCGGCGTTCCACTCGCTCATCCCCCAGAGGGCTCGATAGACCGGCGTGCCCTTCTCCGCCTTGCCGCGCTCGACGAAGTCGGGTGGCGGGTGGACGAGCAGAACGTGGCGGCGCCAGAACTCGTCCTCCGCCGCCTTGTACTCGGGGTGGTCGAGCGTGCCGGCGGCCTCGTGCTCCGCGATCGAGCGCCGGTGGTGCTCGGGTAGCTCGTCGCGCAGGCGGGCGGCCTCGGCCATCCACGTCTGGGCTGAGGTCGGCGGCGAGTTCAATGTCAGGCTGACGACCCCCGGCGGACGGGTGAGCATGTACTCGATCGCGAGCATCGAGCCCCACGAGGTTCCGAGCAGGTGGATCCGGTCGAGACCGAGCGCCTCCCGAACCGTCCGCACCTCATCCACGAACAGCTCGACCGTCCAGAGGTCGTGGTCGTCGGGCCGGTCGGAGCTGCCGCAACCGAGCTGGTCGTAGACCACTACGCGACGCCCCTCCTCCGCGAGCTTCTCCAGCGGCTTGAAGTAGTGGTGCGTGGAGCCGGGCCCGCCGTGCAGGCAGACGAGCGGGATCCCGTCCTCCGGCCCGACGTCTCGGTACCACGTCCCGAACCCGCGGAAGGGGATGCGGCCCTCGACGGCTCTCACGGGCGGAGCGGCTCCAGGATCGCCGGGTAGCCGTCGGCGCCCTCGAACGGAGTCGGCCGGGAGCCGAGGAAAAGCGGCCGGTCCGCAGCGTTCAGGAGGACAGGCATCAGGTCCGGGCCTCGGAGCTGGCCGAGGATGCCGGCGGCGCACGGAAGCTCCCCAAAGGTTGTGACGGAATCGGCGCGGACACCAGGACCGGCCATGATCAGCGGCACCGGATCGCCCGAGTGGATGACGTCAGGGTAGGCGGGCGTCGCGTGGTCCCCTGTGACGCAAACGATCGCACGAGACTCCAGGGCGCGTAGCGCGGCCAGTGCAGCGTCGAGCGCCTCGATCGTCCGCTGCTTGACCACCGGATCCTTTGTGTGGCCGGCCTCGTCCGCCGCCTTCTGATGGGAGAAGACGAACGTGTCGCCGGCGTCGAGTCGCTCGTCGATCAGCTCGATCCGCCGCGCGAGATCGGCGGTCGGGTCGTCGGTCTCGGCCGCCTCGAACGGTTCCAGCCCGACGGCTCGCGCAAGCCCGTGCATGAACCGGGAGGCGGCGATGAACGTGCCCGAGACGCCATGGCGCTCGGCGAAAGTCGGCGCCTCGCGCAGCCTGCCCCACCACTTCAGTGTGATCACGTTGAAGCGCTCGCCCTCGAGCCGGCCGAGGACCTCCCGTGTCCACGTGTCGGCCGCCTGCGCCGTCCGCTCCGCCTCCGGGACGACGGGCTGCGGCCGCAGGACGGGATAGCGGTCGCGGAAGAACGCGTCCGAGTCCGTCACACGGTCGTCCGCGCCGCCGGACACACGCAGGATCGCCTCGCCCCGCCCTAGATCGGCGAGGGCGAAGCGGAGACCGTCAGCCTCGATGCCGTCACAGCGCTCCAGCAGCGCGCGGGCCTCCTCGTCGTCCTCGCCGCGCCGCGGGCGGCCGGTCAGCCAGAGCTCGCCGTCCCGCTCCTCCGCCGGGCGCAGCGCCGCGAACGCGAAGACGTCCGAGGCGTCCACGTCCTGGCCCGCGCCGAGCGCCTCCAGCACTGCCCGCCCCGGGAACTCCTCGGGCGTGTAGCCGAGCATCGACCAGTGCGCGACCTCGCTCGAAGGGGCTCGCCCCGGCCCGACGGCGTAGAGGACGCCGGTCGAGCCTCGTGCGGCGAGCGCGTCGAGGTTCGGCGTCGCTGCGGCCTCGTTGGCGGTGCGGCCGCCGAGACTCTCGTGCGCGCGGTCCCCTAGCCCGTCCAGCAGGACGACGACGATCGGATTCATCGTGGGGAAGAACCTAGCCCCGTCCGAACGGGGCCACACGAACAACGAGCTTGTGTTGCGTCACTCGCTCTGGCGATGCCACTTCGAGACCCGATTGATGCAACACAAAGTCGGGGTACGAGAGGCTATCGGGGACGTGGCCCGGTTAGACGGGCACGCGATCGAGCTCGCGGATGACCCGCGCGACTCCGGGCGGAACGAGCGACGGCCACTCGCCGTCCGACCTGAGCGCCTCCCGGACCTCGGCGCCCGAGATCTCCTTCTCGGCGCCCTCGTCCAGCACGACCACCTCGTAACCCGCCTCCCGCATCCGCTCGAGCTTCGTGCCGCCCCAGTGCGAGAAGAGCCGGATGTACTGCGTCACTCCGTCGGGAACGTATGCGGGCCAGAGCTCCGGCTCGTTGACCGGGAACGGGATCACGTGCAGGCGCGCAAGATCAAGGCCGAGGTCATCCGCCGCGGCCTTGACCATCAGCAGGCGCTCGGCGTAGCTCCACGGGTTCGACTCGGGCAGATGGCGGAGCGGGTCGCTCTCCTCGGGCCGGATCCGCGCCGGGTCAGGATTCGTGATCCCGACGAAGACCTCGTCCGAGCGTTCGGCCGCGCCTCGCAGGTACTCGAGATGGCCCAGATGAAACGGCTGGAACCGCCCGTGGATCATCCCACGGGTCATTCCACGACGACCCCGGCGCCCTCCTCGACCCGGCCCACGCGCCGGATGAACAGCTTCTTCGCCTGGAACTCTGCTTCGAGCGCCGCTCCCCGGCCGGACGGCACCGACAGGAGGAGCCCGCCGGCAGTCTGCGGGTCGAACCCGAGCGCGACGAGCGTCTCCGGAGCGCCGTTCAGCTCGAGATGCGGGCCCGCGAACTCACGGTTGCGCGGATCCCCGCTCGTCCGGACTCCCTTCCGCGCCATGTCGAGAGCCCCGTCGATCGCCGGGAAGCGCTCCGACTCGAGCCGAATCCGGACGCCGCTCCGCTCGGCCATCTCGTGCGAATGCCCGAACAGGCCGAAGCCGGTCACGTCCGTGACGGCATTGGGCTCGAGCGGGCGCAGCACCGAGGCCGCGTCCATGTTCAGCGTCCGCATCCAGCGGACAGCCCGCTCGAGCGGCTGCGTTCCGGCCTTGCCTTGCTTGAACCCGGTCATGATCAGCCCGGTCCCGAGCGGCTTCGTCAGGAAGACGGAGTCACCAGGTCGCGCACCGTTCTTCGGCCAGATTCCGTCCGGGCGCACGGTTCCGACCACCGCGAGCCCGTATTTCGGCTCCTCGTCCCGGATCGTGTGTCCGCCCGCGAGCATTGCTCCGGCGGCGCGCACCTGCTGATCGGCCGCCGAGAGGATCGCGCCGAGTATCTCGGTCGGCAGCGACTCGGGGAAGGCCGCGATCGAGAGCGCGAGCAGCGGCGTGCCGCCCATCGCGAAGACGTCGTTGAGCGCGTTCGTCGCGGCGATCGCGCCGTAGTCGGCCGGGTCATCCACGACCGGCGGGAAGAAGTCGAGCGTGAAGACGATCGCCCGCTCGTCGTCGAGCCGGTAGACCGCGGCGTCGTCAGCCGGCGAGAGCCCGACCAGCAGATCGTCCGAGTTCACTGGGACGAACCCGTGAAGCAGCTCTTCGAGCCTGGCAGCCGAGTACTTCGCCGCGCAGCCGCCGCACGAGGCGAGATCGGTCAGTTTGACGTGAGTGGTCTCCAGTGGGTCTCCGTGAACGCTGAATGCTGCCCGGCGTTCTTGTTTCCCGTCTAACGGCAGCCCAACCGCGCCTATTCCGGCCGCGTGTCGAAAAGCGAACGGCGGCCCAGGGGCCGCCGTCGCATCTCAGGGGAGAGGAGGAGCTTGGTTTACGACGTGCGCTTCGGGACCCCACTCTCCTGCAAGGACGGATTCTTCTGCATTCCCGATGAACCGGCTTGCCGGTTCATCCACGGCAGGGGCGCGGGAGAGCTGAGAAGCGGTCCTTGGCGGTCGGCACGCAAGGTTGACCGCGAGTTCGCCGGCTTCCGCAAACGAAATCCGGCTTCTCGTTCGCGCGTCCGATGTGGTGCGAGGCGACCACCCGTGTATCGAACCCCTGTCGGGCGGCGCCACCCTCGTACTGCCAGAGCAACGGCAGCTGAAGTCGACGGCCTACAACGACACGATCCAGTTGTCGATGAAGCCTCCACCGCTGACGGCGGCGAGGGTCGTCAGGGCGACGATGACGGAGATCTTGACCCGATGCTTCAGTGCAATCACCCCCTCCCTTTCTTTAGAACCTGAAGTCCTGGAGCGCTTCTGCTGCGCGCCTGTAGAGCTGCGCGGCGATCTGGTCCCGCCCGCGCCGCGCCGCAAGGTCGCCCTTGGCGATCCACGCGGCCGCACGATGACTTACTGAAGAAAGCTGGTCGAAGCTGTGCTCGGCCTCGTCGAAGGCCCGCGCCGCCTCGTCGAGGCGGCCCTGCTCCATGAGCGAGCGCCCGAGAACGAGCTGCGCGTTTCCGATCTCGTCGACTGCGTCGACGCGGTCGCCGAGGAGCTTGAGCGCCTGGCGAGCCTGCTCCTCCGCCGGCTCGACCTGGCCGGTGCGCAGGCTCACCTGCGCGAGCGAGGAGACTGCCGAGGCCGCATCCTTCTCCGTGCCGTACTCGAGCAGGACGCGGAACGCCTCCTTGAGCTGCTCGACGGCCTCCTCGGGCTTGCCGAGCAGGAAGCTGAGACCGCCGAGGTTGTTCAGGAGCTTGCCGACCGCGTTGCGATCCGCGATCTCCTCGAACTGTGCCTTCGCCTGCTCCGCGTAGCGCCGCGCGAGGACCCACTGCCCCTGTCGCTCGGCGACGAGCGACGCGTGGAAGTACACGCGTGCGACCGAACGGGGATCGTCGAGCGCCTCGGCGAGCTCGAGCGCCCGCTCGAGGTCCTCCCGGGCTGCTTCGTAGTCCCGCTGGCGCCGGTAGCAGCGCGAGCGTGCTCCGAAGATCTCGGCGCGGAGCCGGTCGCAGGGAAGGCCCGAGCTCTCGGCGAGCGCAAGGGCTTCGTTGAAAAGGCTGATCGCCGTCTGGATGCTCGCGAGCTCCACACGGCAGGCGCCGAGCCGGTACAGGATCTCCGCCCGGTCGACGTCCGAGAACATCGCGTCCTCCGCCTGCGCGCGCGCGCGGGTGAGAAGCTGCATCGCTTCCTTCACCTCGCCCAGACGCATCCGGACCCAGGCTTCACCCGAGAGCGAGCGAACCTGGAGCTCGACCGCTGCGATGCCCGCGATCGTCGGGGAGACGCGCGTGAACTCCGCGAGCGCCTCTGCGTACTCGTGGTTCTCGCTGAGAGCCTCGGCCCTCGCCAAGGACGCTTCGATCCGCCCGCGCTCGTCGGCGGCGACACCGCTGGCGAGGAAGCCGGGATCGACGCCGAGCCGTTCGGCGAGCCACTCGATCGTCTCCTGCGTCGGGCGGGTCTTCCCGCGCTCGATCTGGGAGACGTACTCCTTGGAGAAGCGGGCGCCCGCCAGGTCCGTCTGCGTGAGGCCGGCGTTCACCCGAAGCGTGCGCAGGCGCTCGCCGAGCCCACCGTTGGGGAGGCGGCCGAGACGCTGCGGCTTGCTGTGGATCGCGCGGTTCACTTTCGAGGTCAACTCCCGGGCGGCTTGGTGCGACTACTTGACATTACGGCATCTCCTGGATCAAATCGATCCCCCGAAAGGGTCATGGCTAAGGGGGAAAACGGGTCAACCGAGCCTATCGCAAAATCACTTGACTCGGGTACTTGACTCGGCCCCGAACCGGCCGTATAGTCCTTCCACCTGAGCAACGAGGCCACAAGAAGGCCAAGGGGTTCGGGAGGCGCGCCAGATATGGCGACGTGTTCGGAGGAGTTGGCTGTGCCGCAGAGTCAACGGCCTCCGGGCCGTCGCCACAGAGGTGGGCTCGCCGCTAGAGATACGAACCCCCGGGGGCCGCAGCCCGGGGGTTCATCTTTTCTCGGGCGCTTTGCGCCCATCGTCTGGCTCGAAGTCTCTCGACTTCGAGCCACCTTGCGGAAGCCGGGCTCGGCTCCGCCGAGCGCGGCGCGGCTGTGTGACCGTTAGTCGTTCCTGACCCGGAACGTCAACGAGCGGGCCGGGCGGAGCCCGGCCCGCGGCGGCGCGGGAGCCAGGCCGGCACGGCTCGCCGATAGGCCTCGTACTCGTCTCCGAACTGCCTGCGCAGCGTGGGCTCTTCGTACCAGTGAACGAAGGCCGCGAAGAGGAGCCACAGGCATCCTGCATAGACGAGGAGCTCGAGCTGACCCAGGAGGAGCGCCTGGCCGACGATGGCGCCGACGACGGCGAGGTACATCGGATTGCGCACGTAGCGGTAGAGCCCGCCGATCACGAGCCGTTCTGTGGGCGCGACCGGAGCAGGCGTCCCGATCCCTTCCAGGACGAAGCGGCCGAATGCATGGAGGAGGACGCCGACGGACGCGGCGGTGAGCGCTCCGCCGGCGACGCGCAACGCGACCCACAGCTCGCGGCCTACCTCCCAGCCGGTGAGCCACCACGGAACGAGTCCCGCGACGACGCCGGGGGCGATCAGGAGAAAGACCCCGGTGCCCACCGCGGCCCTGGCTCGGCTCATCTGCTCAGTCGTCGGAGCCGGTGAGCCAGCGGCGCCGGCTGGCGGTGATTCTCGGGATGTCCTCGTCGAGCATGCCGCCCAGGCGCTTGCTGACTGTCGCAAGAAGGCCGAGCGAGACGAAGATCCACGCCTCGGCCTCGGGATCGCGGTCCTGCGGGATCCCGCCGGCAGCCTGCGAGCGCTCGATCACCTCGACCACGAACTCCTGAACCTCGCGCATGTGCCGCTTGAGGTGCTTCCGGATCTCGGCGTCATCGCTTGCTTCCGTCAGGGCCTGGATCCAGAGGTTGGCGACCAGGCCATGGCGTTCCTTCGCGGCCCTCAGGTACGCCGAGCCCATCGCGGTGACCCAGAGGGCAGGGTTGGGCTCGGCCGCAACCGCTCGCTCCCACATCTGCCGGGTGTCCTGCCATGCGGAGTCGAGGCACGCGAGGTAGAGGGCGCGCTTGGACTGGAAATGGCGATAGAGGATCGGCTCGGTGACTCCCGCGTGTCTCGCGATCTCGGCGGTGGTGGTGCCGCGGTAACTGCCCTTCGAGAAGATCGCGCACGCGCACTCGAGGACGGCTGCACGCCGCTCCTCGGCGGTCAAGCGCGGCCTGGTCGCGCTCATCCGACCTCGGGGATCGGCTCGGGCCGGTGCTCAGGCTCCTCGAGCTCGTGCGGTCGCACCAGCACGAAGGAGACGACGGCGCCGGCGAGCGCGATCACCGCGGCGACCAGGAGCGTCGTCGAGAAGCCGTCGATGAACCGCTCTGGCTGTCGAAAGACCTCCGGGCCCGTCAGCCCGCCGATTTGATGGGCCATGATCGCGCCCATCAGGGCGATTCCCATCGAGCCGCCGACCTGCCGGGAGGCGTTGAGGACCGCCGAGCCGACGCCCGACTTGTCGACCGGAAGGGCGCGCACCGCAGCAGCCGCGCTCGGCGTCATCACGAGCGCCATCCCCATCCCGCCGACGAGCAGCCCCGGGAGGAGATTCCAAAAGGTCGAGTGCTCGTCGAGGCGGGAGAAGGAGAGGAGCTGGACGGAGACGAGCAGCATCCCGGCGGTCATCAACCAACGCGAGCCGATGCGGTCGGACGCTCTTCCCGCGATCGGGGCCACCAGAATGATCAGGATCGTCAGCGGCAGGAACGCCGCCCCGGCCTCGACCGCGGAGTACCCCAGGATCCCTTGCATGTAGAGAGAGACGAAGAAGAAGACGCCGAACATCGCCAGCGCGACGAGCAGCACCGCGAGATTCGCGCCGGCGTAGGTCCCGTTCCGGAACAGGGAGAGATCGAGCATCGGCAGCCGCTGGTGCGTCTCGAGCAGCACGAAGGCGACGAGCATCACGACGGCGACCACGAAGGCTCCGATGATCCGACCCGACGTCCACCCGTAGGTGTTCGCCTCGATCAGGCCGTAGGTGAGCGCAAACAGGCCGATCCCGGAGGTCAGGAGCCCCGGCAGGTCGAGCCGCTGCTCGGCCGACTCGTCCTTCGACTCCGGGATGAGCACGAAACTGGCGACGATCGCCACGATTCCGACCGGGACGTTGACGAAGAAGATCCAGCTCCAGTCGAGGTGATCGGTCAACAGGCCGCCGACCAACGGGCCGATTGCGAGCGCGAGCGCCGAGACGCCGGCCCAGATCCCGATCGCTGTCCCGCGCTGGCGCGGCGGGAACGTGGCGGCAATGATCGACAGCGTGGCGGGGTTCATCAGGGCGGCGCCTGCGCCCTGAACGACCCGCGCGCCGATCAGGAACTCGCCGCTCTCGGCGAGACCGCAGGCAAGCGACGAGGCGGTGAAGATCACGAGGCCGGTGACGAAGATCAGCCGCCGGCCCAGCAGATCGGCGAGCTTGCCGCCGGTCAGCATCAGCGAGGCAAAGGTCAGCGCGTAGCCGGTGACGATCCACTCGAGCTCCGAGAGCCCAACGCCGAGGTCGCGCGCCATTGACGGAAGGGCGACGTTCACGACCGTGTTGTCCAGCATGATCATGAACAGGCCGAATGCCACAGCGGCGAGCGTCCACCACTTACGCGCTTCCTCGGATAGGAGATGCAAAGCCATGGGCTGGAGCGCTATGTTAGCGGTCACTAAGTTAGGGAGTCAATGACCGAGCGCCTCGCCACCGCCGCAGCACGCCATCCTGGACTGACCATCGCCGCCTGGATCGCCGGCGTCGTGGTCTCCCTCGTCCTCGTCGTCCTGTTCCTCGGCGATGCGCTCTCCGGCGAGGCCGAGCAGCTGAACGAGCCCGAGTCGGAGCAGGCCTACGAGCTGATCGGCGAGCGGCTACCTCCGGACCCGAACTTCACGACGGACGTCGTCCTGATCCGCTCGGAGAGCGTCGCGACGGACAGCCCCGGCTTCGGCGTCCGGGCGCTGCCGCTGCGCCAGGAACTCGAGGCGACCGATGGTGTCACCTACGTCAATCCCGAGCCTGTTGCGAGGGCGGAGCGGGCGCTCGTCTACGAGATCGGGCTCGAGGACGAGACCGCGGCCGAGAACGTCCAGGAGGTGCTGGAGCAGCACGAGGACGGGAACTTCGAGCTCTTCCTCACGGGCGAATGGTCGGTCGAGCGCGACTTCCTGACGCTCTCGGAGGAGGACCTGCAGAAGGGTGAGCTCCAGTTCGGGCTGCCCGTGGCGCTCATCGTCCTCTTGCTCGTCTTCGGCGCGGTCGTCGCCGGCCTCGTCCCGCTCGCCCTCGCGATTGTCGCCATCATCACCGCGTTGGGGCTCGTGGCCCTCGTCGGCATCGCGTTCGAGCTCTCGGTCTTCACGATCAACATGCTCACCGGGATGGGGCTCGCGCTCGGGATCGACTACGCGCTGTTCGTCGTGTCGCGCTTCCGGGAGGAGCGGTCGGGCGGACGCGAGAAGCTCGACGCGATCGCCGCGACCGGCGGCACGGCGAGTCGCGCGGTGCTCTTCAGCGGTTTCGCCTTCGTCATCGCGATGCTCGGGCTCCTGCTCATCCCGAACACGATCTTCCGGAGCCTCGCCGCGGGCGCGATCCTGGTCGGCATCACCTCGGTCGCCGCTGCGCTGACGCTCCTCCCCGCGGTGCTGAGCCTGCTCGGCGACCGGGTCAACGCCCTCCGGATTCCGTTCATCGGCCGGGGCGCCGAGCGTGGGACGGGCGCCGAGAGCCGCTTCTGGGGCGGGGTCGTAGGGGCAGTGATGCGGCGGCCGGTCGTGAGCCTCGTGCTGAGCGTCGGGTTGCTGGTCGCCCTGTCGATTCCTGTCCTCAGCTACACGACGGGCGAGGCCGGAATCCGTACGCTGCCGGACCGTTTTGCGTCGAAACAGGGGTTCAACGCGCTGGAGGAATCGTTCGGGATCGGCACAACCGACTCGGTGGAGGTCGTCGTCGACGGCGACGTCGCAAACCCTGAGACTCGGGCGGAGATCGAGCAGATCGCGGACGACATGCAGGCAAACGACGCCTTCCGCCAGGTCGACACCGAGTTCCACGACGAGGAGCGGCTCGCGGTGATCGAGGCGCTACCGGTCGGGGACAGCCGCGACGACAGGGCGCTCGACGCGGTCCGCGCCCTGCGTGAGGAAGAGATCACCGGGGCGCAGGTCCTCGTCACCGGCGAGACGGCCGAGAGCATCGACTACTACGCCCTGACCGACCGCTGGCTTCCGATCCTGCTGGCGGTCGTTCTCACGCTGTCGTTCATCCTGCTGACCGTCGCGTTCAGGTCGATCGTCGTCGCCGCCAAGGCGATCGTGCTGAACCTGCTGTCGATCGGTGCCGCCTACGGCGTCCTGATCCTTGTCTTCCAGAAAGGGATCGGCAACGAGCTCTTCGGCTTCCAGCAGGTCGACTTCATCGAGGCGTGGGTGCCGCTGTTCCTGTTCGCGGTTCTGTTCGGGCTCTCGATGGACTACCACGTCTTCCTGTTGAGCCGGATCCGCGAGCGGTACGTGCAGACCGGCGACAACGACGCGGCTGTCGCGCACGGCATCAGCTCGACGGCTCGACTGATCACCGGTGCCGCGCTGATCATCATCGCCGTCTTCGGCGGGTTCGCGGTCGGTGATCTCGTGATGTTCCAGCAGATGGGCTTCGGTGTGGCCGTCGCCCTGCTGATCGACGCCACGATCGTCCGCTCGGTGCTGCTGCCGGCGGCCATGAAGCTGCTCGGAGACTGGAACTGGTACTTGCCGAGCTGGTTGCGCTGGCTTCCCGACTTCCACGTCGAGGGCAATCGGTGAGCGAGGTCGTCTGGCGGCCGACCGAGGAGGTGCTCGAGCGAGCGAACGTCGTGCGGCTGATGCGGCGCCACGGAATCGGCGACTACTGGGAGCTCGTGCGCCGGGCGCAGGAAGACCCGGACTGGTTCTGGTCGGCGGCTGTCGAGGACATGGGACTCGAGTTCTCGACGCCATGGGATCGCGTCTCCGACCTCTCGCGTGGTCCCGAGTGGGCGACCTGGTTTGTCGGCGGGAAGGTGAACATCGCGTGGAACTGCGTCCACCGCTGGGCTCGGCGCCGGCCAGAGGCGGTCGCCGCCGTCTCGCTCGCTGAGGACGGCGAGCGACGTGAGCTGACCTGGGCGGCCATGTCCGACCAGGTGACGAGGCTTGCCGAGGCGCTAGTCCGGCTCGGCGTCGAGGAGGGCGACCGGGTCGCGATCTTCCTGCCGATGTCGCAGGAGGTCGCGATCGCCTCACACGCCTGCGCCCACATCGGCGCGATCCAGGTGCCGATCTTCTCCGGCTTCGCGGCGCCGGCCGTGGCCCAGCGGCTCCAGGCGTCCGAGGCCAAGGTCGCGATCACGACGCGCGTCTCGTCACGACGCGGGCGCGAAGTCCCGATGCTGGCGATCCTCGAGCAGGCGCGAGCGGACTCGCCGTCCGTCGAACACGTCGTCCTCGCGCCGTGGGACGAGCTCGCCGCGGACTCGCCCGGCGAGCTCCCGCCTGCCGAGCTCGACTCCGAGACGCCGTACCTCCTGACGTATACGTCCGGGACGACCGGCAGGCCGAAGGGCGTCGTCCACGTCCAGGGAGGCTTCCTCGTCTCGATCGCACGCGAGGTCTGCTACCAGGCGGACGCCGGTCCCGACGACGTGATCCACTTCGTCACGGACATGGGCTGGATCATGGGCCCGTGGACGGTCGTGGGCGGCCAGGCGATGGGCTCGACACTCGTCTTCGCCGAGGGTGCGCCGGACTGGCCGCCGGACCGTGTGTGGCGGCTCATCGAGCGCGAGCGCGTCTCTGTTCTCGGGATCTCGCCGACACTCGTGCGTGCGTTGATCCCGCACGGCGATCCCGAGGCGGACCTCTCGTCGCTCCGCACGATCGTGACGACCGGGGAGCCCTGGAACCCCGAGCCCTACCGCTGGCTCTTCGAGCAAGTCGGCGGCGGACGAGTCCCCATCATCAACTGCTCAGGGGGCACGGAGGTCGGCGCGTGCTTCCTCTCCCCGACTCCGGCGATCCCGATCAAGGCCTGCTCACTCGGCGGGCCCGCCCTCGGCATGGCGATGGACGTCGTGGACGGGCGGGGCCGCTCGCTGGTGGAGAGCGGCGAGGTCGGCGAGCTCGTCTGCCGAAAGCCCTTCCCGGGCATGACCCGCGGGTTCTGGCGCGACCCCGACCGCTACATCGACACATACTGGAGCCGGTTTCCCGGCGTCTGGACGCACGGCGACTGGGCTTCCGTGGACGAGGACGGCTTCTGGTTCCTCCACGGCCGGTCCGACGACACGCTCAACATCGCCGGGAAGCGGGTCGGCCCGGCAGAGCTGGAGTCGGCCGCCGTCGAGCATCCGTCCGTGCTGGAGGCGGCGGCGGTGGGGATCCCGCACGAGGTCAAGGGCGAGGTCGCATGGATCTTCTGCATCGCCGCGCCTGGCGTCGACGGGACCGAGGCCCTCGCGGCCGAGGTCTCGGAGCTCGTCTCACGCGACCTCGGCAAGGCGTTCCGACCTGACCGCATCGTCTTCGTGAGCGCGCTGCCGAAGACCCGCAGCGCGAAGATCATGCGCCGCGCCGTCCGCGCGAAGGCGCTCGGAGCCGACCCCGGCGACCTGTCCTCGCTCGAGAACCCCGAGGCGCTGGACGAGATCGGGCGGGCTCTCTAGCCCTCGGCGAGCACGCGCTGGAAGGCGGGGTACGAGCCGGCCTTCCCCACCGTGACCAGCGTGTCGCCTTGCTGGATCACGTCGTCGGGCAAGGCGCCCGTGACGGGCTCGGGCTCGCGGAGGATCGCGATCACCGTGATCCCAAGGTTCGCGCGGAAGCCGGCCTCGGCCAGGCTCTTGCCGATCCACCGGCTCGAGTCGGGCACGGGGATCCACTCGATCAGCAGCTCGCCGAGCGCCATCTCGAGCTCCTCGACGATCTTCGGCCGCTCGTACGCACCGCCGAGGACGGCGCCGAGCTGCCGCGCCTCGTCGTCGTCGAGCGTGATCACCGACCGCGGCTCGTCGTCGGATCCGCGCCGGAAGTAGTAGAGCTCGCGCTTCCCGTCGTTGTGGAGGATCACGGTGAGGCGGCTGCCCTCGCCGGTGCGGATCGTGAACTTTGTCCCGATCCCGGGAAGACGGGTCTCCTCGAGTTGAGTGGGCAACGCGTCAGCCTCCTTCGGCCAGTGTAGGGGTGGGGAACAGGCGGCGTCCGAGCACCTTCGACTCCTTCATCAGCACGACGCCGATGGTCGCGGTCAGCAGGACATACAGGCCCGCGAAGGCGATCAGCGTCTCCTGCTGGTCGGCCAGTAGCTCGTCGTTCGCGGAGGCCACCTGGGCGAGGATGACCGTGAACTCACCGTGGGCGATCAGCGCCACGCCGGCGTTGAAGCTCTGGCGGGCCGAGAAGCCTCCGAGCCTGCCCGCGACGTGGCCCGTCGCGATCTTGCCGATCACTGCCGCCGGAACGGCGAGCGCGAGCAGCCAACCGACGTCGCCGAGCGCCGAGATGTCGATCGAGAGGCCGAAGACGAAGAAGAACAGCGCGGCGAAGACGTCGCGGAAGCTGAAGAAACGCTCCTCGATCTCCTCCCGCATCGAGGTCTCGGAGAGCACGATGCCGGCCATCAGGGCGCCGATCGCCTCGGAGAGCCCGAGCGCGTCGGCGACCGCCGCCATCCCGATCAGGAAGCCGAACACCGCCAGCAGGAAGAACTCGCGCGGCAGCCAGTCCAGGATCCGGTCGATCTGCCCTGAGAGCCACTTCGAGAGAGCGAGCGAGATCGCGATGAAGCCGATCGCTTTCGCGACGATCGCGAGCGTCGCGCCGGCAGCACCGCCGCCGCCTGCGGCGAAGCCGAGCACGAGTGCGATCGCGATGTCCTCCGCGATCAGGATCGCCAGGACGAGGTCGGTCTCGTCGTCCGCGAGGCGCCGGAAGTCGATCAGGCCCTTGACGGCGATCGCGCTCGAGGAGACGTAGATGGCGGCGGCAAGGATCAGCGCCGCGAAGCTGAAGCCGAACGCAGCAATGCCGACCAGCAGCCCCAGGCCGGCGTTGGCCACGAGGTCGAAGAGCCCGCCCAAGACGACGTGACGCCTGCTCCTCGACAGGCGGGAGAGTGTGAACTCGAGCCCGAGAAAGAAGAGCAGGAAGATGATCCCCACCTCGGCGACGAACTCCGTCACCTCCGATGGGCTGATCAGCGTCACGACCTTGGGCTCGTTCGGCCCGAGCAGAAGGCCGGCGAGGAGGTACGCGGGGATCGCCGAGAGCCCGAAGCGGCTCGCGACGAGCCCCAGCACACCGAGCATCCCGACGGTGACGGCGAGCTCGGCGAGAGTCACGACCTGACCCTAACGGCGCGTGGAAGACTCTTCTTCGTGGCAGATCGGCTCGAAGGAGTGGCGCTCGTCACCGGCGGCGGCCGCGGGATCGGCGAGCGGATCGCGCGCGAGCTGGCCGACGCAGGCATGAACGTCGCAGTCTCGGCGCGCACGTCCAAGCAGGTTGAAGAGGTCGCAGGCGAGATCGGCGGGCTGAGCGTCGTCGCCGACGTCTCCAGGCGCGAGGACGTGGAGCGCATGGTGGCCGAGGTCGAGCGCGAGCTTGGCCCCGTCGACCTCCTGGTCGCGAATGCAGGGATCGCGCACTGGGGCCACGAGGCGTGGAAGGAGGACCCGGCCGACTGGTGGCACGTGTTCGAGATCAACGTCCTCGGGGCCTTTCTCTGTTGGCGCGCCGTCGTGCCCGGGATGATCGAGCGCGGCCGAGGGCGGATCGTCAACACGGGAAGCGGCTCCGGCTACCTCCCCGGCCAGGCCACAACCGCCTACGGCGCCAGCAAGGCCGCGCTCTACCGGATGGCGGAGGGACTCGCCCTCCAGCTCGAGCCCCACGGGATTGCGGTGTTCACGATCAGCCCGGGGCTCGTGAAGACCGACATGACCGAGTCGTTCGGCGACGACGCGCCGTGGACGCCGCCGGAGCTGGCGCCGAGTCTCGTCCGCGTGCTCGCCTCCGGGCGGGCGGACGCGCTGAGCGGCCGTTACATCCACGCCGAGCACGACGACATCGAAGACCTGATCCGCCGCGCGGACGAGATCGCACGAGAACGACCTCAACGCGATCCGGCTGCAGCGCTGAGCCGACTAGTAACAGACTGTTACTAGCCTCCGAAGGCCGCTGCTGGTGGTGGTTCCGCGACTTGTAACAGACTGTTACTAGGGCTCTCGCGGGACGATCCAGGTCGCCCTGGCCGAGCCGAGCACTCGCCCGTCCTCGCCGAAGAGCGCGGTGCCGGCGTAGAGCTTCCGCCCATCCTCTCCGAGCGGCCAGGCCATCACCACACACGGCTCGCCGTCGTGCGGCAGGTGATCGACCTTGGCCGCCAGCTGGCCGAGCACGGGCATCCCTCGCTCGCCGCCGTGCACCGCATAGGCGCCCGGACAGTCCAGCGCCGCCCAGACGAACTCGGGCGCCACGTGGTCGGGGCGAGGCGTCCAGGTCGCGGCGACGACCTCGCGGCCCTCGACCGGGCCGGCGTAGATGCCGAGCCCGTCGTTGCGCGCCCAGCCGCACACGAAGCACTCGGGGAAGGCGCTCTCCTTGTCGCCGTCCGGCAGCGCGGCCGCGGCGGCTGCGGCGAAGGGAACAGGGTCCGGGAGCTGGAGCTCGAGGTCGGTCGCCTCGGCCTCGGCAACGAGCGCGTCGCCGTCGCGGAGCTCGACGCGCCGGCGATCGTCCTCCATCTCCAGCTCGAGCGGCCGCTCGAGCGGAGGCGGGAGCCTGAGCGTGACCTCGACGGGGCCGTGGAAGAGCGATGCGAGGATGCCGCAGGTGTACCCGCCGTTCGCGGATTCCGTCGGGCCGCGAAAATGCCGGTCGATGACGAGCTCCACGCAGGATAGACTATGTTTTCGACTGTGAGGCGAAAACTATGAGGCTCGCACTCGCGCAGATCAACACCGTCGTCGGCGACCTCGACGGCAACGTCGCTCGGATCGTGGGTCACCTCCGCGAGGCGAAGAGCGCCGGCGCCGACCTCGTCCTGTTCCCGGAGCTCGCGATCACCGGCTACCCGCCGGAGGATCTCCTCTTTCGCCCCGGCTTCCTCCGCGAGGCGCGCCGCGCCGCCGAGCAGGTCGCCGCCGAGGCGACAGACGTTGCCGTGCTCGTGGGAGTTCCGTGGCTCGACCGCGATCTCTCCAACGGTTGCGCGATCTGCGCGGATGGCGAGATCAAGGCTGTGTACCCGAAGCGCTTCCTGCCGAACTACGGCGTCTTCGACGAGGTGCGGTACTTCCAGCCGGGCCGGGAGATGTTCCTGCTTCGGGTCGGCGAGGGGCTGGTCGGTCCGACGGTCTGCGAGGACATCTGGCAGCCAGGCCCGCCTGCGACCGATCTTGCCCTCGCCGGCGCGCACGTGATCGCGAACATCTCCGCGTCGCCGTTCCACGTCGGGAAAGGACTCGAGCGCGAGGAGATGCTGATCACCCGGGCGCGGGACAACGCCTGCTGGGTCGCGCTCGTCAACGCGGTCGGCGGGCAGGACGAGCTGATCTTCGACGGGCACAGCGTCGTGATCGACGAGGAGGGCGAGGTCGTCGCGCGCGCACCGTCGTTCGAAGAGGCGCTGCTCGTCGTCGACATCGACGTCTCGACCGCGATCGCGCGCCGCCTCGTGGACGCGCGGCGCCGTGCGCTCGCGAGCGAGCGCGAGATCCCCGATCCGCCGGTGATCGACCTCGGCGGGCCCCGCGAGCAGCAGGGACCGGTGAAGCCGTACGTCGCCGAGCCGCTCGACGAGCTGGAGCAGATGCGGCGCGCGCTCGAGCTGGGGCTTTCGGACTACGTCGACAAGAACGGCTTCGGCGACATCGTGCTCGGGGTCTCGGGCGGGATCGACTCGGCGCTGACGGCGGCGTTGGCGGTCGAGGCGCTCGGGCCGGAACGCGTCCACTGCGTCTCGATGCCCTCCCGGTACTCCTCCGACGACACGAGGCGCGACGCCGAGCAGCTGGCGAAGAACCTCGGGACGGACTTCCTCGAGCTGCCGATCGACTCGATCTTCGACGGCTACGAGCAGGCGCTCTCAGAGGTGTTCGAGGGACAGGAGTCCGACATCACCGAGGAGAACCTCCAGGCCCGCATTCGCGGGACGCTGCTGATGGCACTCTCGAACAAGTTCGGCTGGCTCGTCGTGGCGACCGGAAACAAGTCGGAGCTCTCAGTGGGGTACGCCACGCTCTACGGGGACATGGCCGGCGGGTTCGCCCTCCTCAAAGACGTGTTCAAGACGGACGTGTTCCGGCTGGCCCGGCACCTGAACGAGCGTGTCGGCCGCGCGCTGATCCCGGCGACGACGATCGACCGCGCGCCGAGCGCAGAGCTTCGCGCGGATCAGAAGGACGAGGACTCGCTGCCGCCCTACCCGGCGCTCGACAAGGTGCTCGAGGCCTACGTCGAGGAGGACCGATCGCACGAGGAGCTGACCACTGACGGCTTCGACCAGGACGTGGTCGATCGCGCGATCGCGCTGATCGACCGAGCGGAATACAAGCGCCGCCAGGCTCCGCCCGGGGTCAAGCTTCGCCCGAAGGCGTTCGGCCGCGACCGCCGGACGCCGATTACGAACCGCTGGCGTGGGTAGGACGGGGTCATGAACAAGACTCAGACACTCGAAGCGCCGCTCATCGGCTGGCGCGAGCGCTTCGCTCAGAAAATCGAGAAGCCTGTCAGCAAGCGGACGCCGCTGACCGCGAACCAGGTGCGCGCGATCATCGGCGCGCTCTTCTTCCTCAAGTCGGCGCTTTACGTCGCCCGTTCGATCCGCCGCGCGATCAAGAACCGCTAGACGCAGACACGAGCGCGGCGAGCTCCCCGAACCAGCGGAGCCGCTCGTGATACGGGACGGCGGCGTTCGCCGGAGACGTCGACGGGAGGACGAAGAGCTGGGTTTCGCTCAGTCGGCGCTCCTGGACGCCGAGCTCCGGCCGCTCGTTGAACGTGCCTCGGTAGGCCTCCTTGCCGACGAAGGCAATCCACGCCGGATGGAGTTCGCCCGCAATTGCTTCCAGCCGCGCAGCCGAGCCAACGAAATCGGCCCGCCGCAAGTCGCCCGATCCCGGCGTCGTGCGGTAGGCGGCGTTCGTCAGCCCGAGGCCGAGCGCGAGTAGATCGTTCTGCTCCTCAGGCGCATACAGGCGCGGGGTGAAGCCGGCGTCGTGGAGCAGCCGCCAGAAGTCGTTCCGCGGGTTCGCGAAGTGCGCGCCCGCCGCGTCCGACCAGCGGCCCGGATTGATCCCGCAGAAGACGACCTGGAGGCCAGGCGCTAGAACGTCCGGGACCGCGCTCTCTGCGACGGTGTCCATCTCCTGATCGTACGGCTGCTTCGCGCCCGCCCAGCCGTCCTCGAAGAGGCGGCGCACCTGCTCGCGAGGATCAACGCCTGTAGGGTCGGCGACCCAGACCGCTACTCGCCACTGAAGGGAGTCAACATGCCGAAGGTCGTCATCACCCACGCCGTCCAGGACATCGACCGCTGGCTGCAAGGCAAGTCGGAACGCGCCGCGGCCCTCGAGTCGGGAACCGGCAGCAACGTGATCGACTACGTCGCGCAGGACGGCAGTAACAACATCGCTATCTGCGCCGACGTTGCCGACATCGATGCGATGACGTCGATGCTGGCCGCGCCGCCCGCTGAGGTCGTTGCGCGGATGGAAGCGCACGGCGTCGTCCAACCCCTGACGGTGTACATCGAGTCGTAGCCCTGTCCTCACCGGTTGCGGTCAGCTCGGGAGGTAAAGAGGACTACTCCTCAAGACCACGCGCAGGCCGGGCGCAAGGACATCGGGGACTGCTAGGCGGCTTCGAGCTCGAGCTCCGGCTCGCGCGCGTCGAGCCGGACCTCGAAGAGTCGCCTGATGTCTTCGCCACTGAGCGTCGCTTGATACCGGGTCGAGCGCGGCTGGATCTCGATCACCTGCACGGCCTCCTCGTGGAACCCGTAGCAGCGGGCGTAGCACTCTGCTTCGTTCAACACGCGCAACCGCACGATCTGACCGTAAATTGCCCACCGGACGGTGGCACTCCGCGCGAAGCATTTCGACTACTGGATCTCGCTCGACGAGCGCGGAGGCCTGTCGGCGGACGGCCATCCAGCCACCATCGAGGGTGAAGTCAGCGCCGAGCATCTGCTGCTGGCGGCGCTCGCCCGCTGCTCGATCTCGAGCCTCGAGCACTTCGCCCAGCAGAAGGACGTTGAGGTCAGCACGTCCGCCTACGCGTCCGGCACGGTGACCCGGCGCGAGGAGCAGGAGCGCTACGGGTTCGTCAGCTTCGAATGCAAGCTCGACGTCCAGCTCACCGGCGAGCTCGCGGACGACGAGCTCCGCAGCCTGCTCCAGAGCGCCGAATGGGGCTGCTTCATCGGCGCCTCCCTTGACCCGGCGCCGAGGTACAGCTGGCGGGTCAACGGCCGTGACCTGTGAAGTGGATCCTCCTGACGGGAATCCTCGTCGCCGTCGGTGCGATCGCGTACTCGTGGTACCGGGGCGGTGAAGACGAGTCCACGGTCGGCGAGCCGCTCGTGCTGGGGTCGAGGCGGCACCGCGTCGTTCCGGCGCAGCAGGACGGCGCGCCGCTGCTCGTTCTCCTGCACGAGCGGGGCGGCTCTCCGCGCGAGCTCCTCTGGTCCGAGCTGGTCGATTCGCTCGAGCGGATGGGGACGAACGCGCCCGCGCTCTTGCTCGTCGACGGCGGCGACCACAGCTACTACCACGACCGCGACGACTTCGACTGGGGGACGCACATCCTCGAAGAGGCGATCCCGGCGGCCCGGGACCGCCTGGACACCGACCCGCGAAGGGAGGCGATCGGCGGCTTCTCGATGGGCGGGTTCGGCGCGCTCGACCTGGCCCGGCAGCGTCGCTTCTGCGGCGTCGGCGCACATTCGCCGGCACTCTGGGAGGGCGGCGGCCAAACGCCTGAAGGCGCGTTCGACGACGTCGAGGACTTCGAGCGCCACGACGTGCTCGAGCTTGCGCAGGCAAATCCAAGCCTCTTCCGGGGAGCACAGGTGTGGCTCGACGTGGGCCTCGAGGACAGCTTCCGGACCAACACGGTCCGTCTCGGCGCCCTGGTCGATGCGCCGGCGAAGACGCCGCCCGGCGAGCACTCGACCGCCTACTGGCGCGAGCACGTGGGCGAGTACCTCCAGTTCTACTACCGGGCGTTGAGGTCGTGCGCGTAGGGCTCGATGTCGAGGCGGTCCGCGCACGCTTCTCTGCGCTTCGCCGCCCGTACGCGTTCTTCGACGGACCGGCCGGGACACAAGTGCCGGACGAGGTGATCGATGCGATCGCCGGCTACCTCCGGGAGTCGAACGCCAACGTCGGCGGCCAGTTCGAAACGAGCCGCCGGACCGGCGAGCTGGTGGAAGCGGCGCACGGGACCGCCGGCCGCTTCCTCGGCTGCTCGGCGGGCGAAGCGATCTTCGGGCCGAGCATGACGAACCTCAACTTCATGCTCACGCGGACCGTCGGACGGGAGCTACGTGAGGGCGACGAGATCGTCACGACCCGGCTCGACCATGACGCGAACGTGGCGCCGTGGCTCGAGCTCGCGCACGACCTCGGCCTCGTCGTGCGCTTCGCGGACTACGACCTCTCCGATCTCGAGGAGCAGCTCTCCGACCGGACGCGAGTCGTCGCCTTTCCCTGGGCGTCGAACGCGCTCGGCACGCTCGTCGAAGCGGCGCGGATCTGCGAGCTCGCGCACGACACGGGCGCGCTCGCGTGGGTGGACGCCGTCCACTACGCGCCGCACGGGCCGATCGACGTGGCCGCGATCGGCGCCGACGTCCTCCTCTGCTCGCCGTACAAGTTCTACGGGCCCCACCTCGGGCTGGCGTTCGCCCGCCGGGAGCTGCTCGACCGCTGGCGGCCCTACAAGGTGCGCCCGGCGCCCGGCTACGAGACCGGGACGGCGCAGCACGAGCTCCTCGCCGGCTTCGTCGCCGCCGTCGGGTACGTCGAGTCGATCGGCTTTGACGCCATAACGGCATACGAGCGCGAGCTCGGCGAGCGGTTCCTCGCCGGGTTGCCCAGCGGCGTCACGCTCTACGGCGAGCCCACGATGGAGGGACGCGTGCCGACGTTCGCGCTCAACGTCGAGGGCCGGTCACCGACCGAAGTCGCCGCCCACCTCGGCGAGCACGGAATCTTCGTCTGGGACGGGGACTACTACGCGCTCGAGGTGATGAAGCGCCTCGGCCTGCAGGACGGCGCAGTCCGCGTCGGCATCGTCCACTACAACACGGCCGACGAGGTCGACCGGCTGCTCGACGAGCTAGAGAGCCTCTAACGCGACGAGGCACTGAGCCGACGGGCCGCGCTGGAACACGCGAGGCGGCGTCCTCAGTCGCGCCCGTATCACTGCGGATACGAACGCTCCCTGCGTCCTTGCCTCGCGCGCCCCATCGCACCCCGACGACGAGGCCACGTCACGTCAGAGGCTCAGGAAGCTCGCCGGATAGCTGGCGTGAATTCCAAGCTGCGGCGTGTGAGCGCCGAGGAGCGCGCGTAGCTCCGCGCGGCCGACTCGTCCACGGAGAGTGTCACGGGCCCGTGGGCGATCACACCATCGTCAGCGCGCTCCCGGATGAGGTCGGCGAAGAAGCCGTCGACCAGCCATTCGCGACCCGGCGCCACCGACGCGCGGACCGAGATCCGGAACAGCCTCTCCGACAGCTCGTCGACCTGCTCGATCCGCGGCTTGCGGAAGAACGTCGTCGGGCCCTCGGGCAGGATCGATGCGACGGAGTCGACCATCTCGACCCCCTTCTCCTGGTCGGTCACGAAGACTTCGAGCCGCAGCTCCTTCGCGCCGCCCGGGAGCACCCGAACCGAGGGGATCTGGGAGTTGTGGATATGGATCACCTCGCCGTCCAGCGTCCGCAGGCGGGTGTGGCGGAGCGACATGTCCTCGACGACGCCCTGCAGCTCGTGCATCGGGATCTGGATCGTGTCGCCGACCGAGTACCAGCGCTCGATGAACATGGCGAGCCCGGCGATGATGTCCATCAGGACTCGCTGCACCGCGAAGCCGACGAGGATCAGGAGGAACGACGCACCGGCAATTGCCGTCAGGCGATCGACACCGCCGATCAGCTGGCCGACGGAGAGCACTGCAGCACCCGCGAAGGCGAGGTACGTGATGGCGTTGCGGACGATCGAGACCTGGGTCTCGCGCCGCTTGAGTCGTGTCATCTTCCCGGCCTTCGTGAGGTCGTGGTCGGCCGAGCGGCGGTCGTTCCAGACCAGCACTTTGAGCGCGACGAACGCCGCGCAGCGCGCGAGCAGCCAGGCGGCCGCGAAGAGGAGAACGATTGTGAGTGCGCCAACCATGGGTTCCACAGGCAAGCTACCGAGAGCCCATGTGTTGCCCGAGCGTTTTCAAAGAATCCTTACGGGGGCTCACCAGAAGGTGAAGATCCTCGTTCTCGGCGGGACGAAATTCCTCGGTCGCGCGACCGTCGAGTCCGCGCTCGAGGGGGGTCACGACGTCACCCTCTTCAACCGCGGCGAGACCAACCCGGACCTCTTCCCGGAGGTCGAGACGATCCGCGGCGACCGGACCAAGGATCTCTCGCTGCTCGGGGGTGGGCAGTGGGACGCCGTCGTCGATCCGTCCGGCTACTTCCCGCACGTCGTCCGGCGGTCCGCCGAGGCGCTGAAGGCCTCGGTCGGCCGTTACCTCTTCGTCTCCAGCGTCTCTGTCTATGCCGACTTCAGCAAGGGCCCGAACGAGAACTCGCCGAGGGCCGAGCTCGGCGACCAGCCGATCGACGAGATGCTTCCGGAATACGAGAACTACGGCGCACTGAAAGCCCTCTGCGAGGACGCCGTCTGGGAGGTCTACGGCCACCGGGCGACGATCGTCCGGCCCGGGCTGATCGTTGGGCCTCACGACCCGACGGGGCGGTTCACGTACTGGCCGCACCGGACTACGCGCGGAGGCGAGATGGTCGTACCCGCGCCGCCCGAGCGCACCGTCCAGTTCGTCGACGTGCGCGATCTCGGCCGCTGGCTGGTCGAGCTGCTCGAGCGCAACGAGGGCGGAGCCTTCAACGCGACCCGCTCGGGTGTCGCGTGGGGAGAGCTGATCGCCTCGGCGCGGTCGGTGACCGGCTCGGATGCGACCCCGGTCTGGATCCCGGACGACTTCCTCACACGGCACGACGTCGGCGAGTGGATGGAGCTCCCGCTGTGGCTCGCCGATCCAGAATGGGTCGGGATGAACCAAGCCAACGTCTCCCGCGCTGAGGCGGCAGGCCTCGAGCACCGGCCGCTCGAGGAAACGATCCAGGGCACACTTGACGCGGCCGAGACGACCGACGAGGCGGGGATGAAGCCCGAGCGCGAACGCGAGCTGCTGGAGGCCTGGCGAGGTTGAGAGTTGCGCTCGTCATCCTTGTGACGCTCGTCCTGGCCGCGCCCGCGGCGGCGCAGTCCCCGGTGCTCGACCAGGGCGCCGAGGCGCTCCGCTCCGACCCGGTCTACGTCCATCCGGGCACCGACGCGCTGACCGAAGCCGAGGCGGACCAGCTGCGGGGCGCGATCGAGGAGAACGGCGCCGCACCGCTCTTCATCGCGATCCTGCCGCCGTCGGCTCGCCGCGAGGCCGGCGGCTCGAGCACGGATGTCGCGTTCCAGCTCGGGGAACGTCTCGGCCGGCAGGGTGTCTACGCGGTCGTCGTGGGTAACGAGTTCCGGGCAGTCAGCAACGACCTCGCGCGGGATCAGGCTCCGGCACTCGCGACCCGTGCGTTCCTCACCAACAACGAGGAGGGAGTCGCCGCCGTCCTGATGGACTTCGCGAGCCGCGTGGGCGACGTCCGGGCGGGGTCGACCGAGTCGGCCGGCGACGAGGGCGGCGGCGGCTTTCCGTCCTGGCTCCTGGCCGTCGGGGGCGCAATCGCCGCACTCCTCGGCTTCCGCGCCCTCCGGCGCCGGCGCCAGCGCGAACGCGAGCTCGCCGAGGTGAAGGCGGTCGCACGCGAGGATCTCGTCGCGCTCGCCGACGACGTCGTCGGACTGGACGAGGAGGTCGAGACCCACCCCGAAGCGAAGGCCGCCTACCTCCGCGCAATGGAGGCGTACCAGCGGGCCGACGACGCGTTCGACCGCGCCCGCTCGCCCGAGGACATCGCGCGTGTCACCACGGCGCTCGTCGACTCGCGCCACCAGATGGATGCGGCCAAGGCCCAGCTCGCCGGCAAGCCCCTCCCGGAGGCCCGTCCTCCGTGCTTCTTCGACCCGCGGCATGGCACGTCGGTTGAGGACGTGACCTGGACGTCCCCCTACGGCGGCCCGATCAAGGTGCCGGCCTGCGAGGCCGACGCCCGGCGGCTGAACGCCGGCGAGGAGCCCGACACCCGACAGATCACGGTGAACGGCCGGCAGAGACCGCTCTGGGACGCGCCCGCCTACTTCCAGCCCTGGGCGTTCGGGTTCTTCGGCCTGGCCGCGGGAGGACTCCTCGCCGGGTCCGCCTTCACCCCGCAGGCGGACGCCGGTGGGTTCAGCGATCTCGGTGGGGGCGACTTCGGGGGCGGCGGAGACTTCGGAGGCGGCGGAGACGTCGGAGGCGGAGGGGACTTCGGCGGCGGAGGCGACGGAGGAGGGTTCTAGGAGGGTCTGGCGGAACAGCGCTCGTTGCCAGGGTGCGATGCTCGTTCCCAGGCAAGGACGCAGGGAGCGCCCGTATCGAGCGAGATACGGGCGCGCGACTGAGGACGCAGACCTGGGGGCGAGCAGCGCGGCCTGGCGGCACAGCCGGTGTTTCGTCAGACCCTCCTACTAGTCGTACGACTCACGGGCCCGCTTCCAGCGCGGGTCGTCCGTGCGGATGTGATCCGGGTTCACGCCGCGCTTCTCGGCCAGGGCCAGCGTCAGGAGCTGGAAGCGGACGATGTCCACCACGGGATGACGCGTTGGGACGAACTCGACGTCGCAGCCGAGCTCACGCAGGGCGGCGAGCGCATCGCGCGCACGCTCAGCGGCCCGGCCTTCGCCCTCGAGCACGAAGCAGCGCACGGTCTCGTCGACGCCCGCCAGATGGCCGTGCAGGAGCTGCTCGGTGTGGTGCGCCTCGGCTGCGGCGAACGCTCCTTCCCGGAGCTTCAGGACCGCCTCCTGCACCGTCGGCCAGGCCGAGCCGGCGCCGGCGACCAGGAACCGCTGGTGGTCGGTGGCGAGCGCCGGCCGCTCGAGCTCTTCCTCGACGGCCTCGGGCAGCTCCGAGATGTCCTGGCCACGCATCGCTGCAATCGCCGCCACTGCCGAGGTGTAGCTCGCCGTGTGGCACCAGCTCTTCTCGATCTCCGGGGCCGCGACGACCACGTCGTCGCACTCGGCGGCGATTGGGCTGTCCGGCGCGCCGGTCACGAGCCACTTCTCGCCCTGCCATGCACGCACCGCCTCGAGCGTCAGCTTCGTCGTCCCCTCGTGGCTGATCGCCACGAGCACCTCTGCGTCGCGATCGGGTCGCAGCACGAGATCGAGTGCCTGCACCGCTTCGCCCCCGGTCTGGGCCGCGTGGAACGACGTCCCGCACCCCGTGAACAGGATTCTCGAGGCCGGCAGGCGCTTGTCCGCCGGCACCTGGCGGAGCCAGTCCGGCTGCGCCCAGATGGCCGCCCTGGTGTGTTCGCCGCTCATCGAGGCGTCTATACCATGCCGCCGGTGGACGGCTTCCCGTTCGTGTACCGCGACACCGTGCGCTTCCGGGACCTCGACGGAATGGGACACGTCAACAATGCGGTGTTCCTGACCTACATGGAGTCCGCCCGTATCGCGTTCCTCTCCTCGCTCGGCGCGGGCGACAACCCGCAGCACAGCCTGATCCTCGCCCGCATGGAGGTCGACTTCCGGTCGCCGATCGCATTCGGCGAGGACGTCGAGGTCGGCGTCCAGACCTCGCGGATTGGAACGAAGAGCTTCGAGTTGGTGTACGAGGTGCGCGCCGACGGCCGCCTTGCGGCAGAGGGCAAGAGCGTCCTCGTCGGCTACGACTACGAGAGAGGAGCGAGCGTGGAGATCCCGGCGGAGTGGCGCGGATGGCTGGGAGGTTCCGACATCGTGACGCTTCGTGGCCAGGGCGCGATGGACGGTGCGAGCCAAGGACGCAGGGAGCGTCCATATGCTTAGTCATATGGGCGCGACTGAGGACACCGGCTCGCGCCGTCCAGCGTGGCCTGGCGGCACAAGGCTCACGGTGTCGGAGCCTCCTTTGGAGGAGGTGCCCGTCTGATGGCCGTGTTCCAGCGAGACGTGCTTCCGAACGGACTGCGGCTCCTCACGGCGCCGATGCCGCAGGTGCAATCGGTCGCCTGCTTCATCATGCTCGCCGCCGGCTCCCGCTACGAGACGCCCGAGACGAGCGGGATCGCGCATTTCGCCGAGCACATGTTCTTCAAGGGCACGGAGAACCGGCCAACGGCGCAGATCATCGGTAACGAAGTCGACGGGATCGGCGCCGAGTTCAACGCCTTCACCGGCAAGGAGTACACGGGCTACTACATCAAGTGCGCGGCCGAGCACCGTGGGCGCGCGTTCGACGTCCTCGTCGACATGCTCCGTCATTCGAAGTTCGACTCGGAGGAGATCGAGCGCGAGAAGGGCGTGATCGTCGAGGAGATGAACATGTACTTCGACACGCCGCGGGACTACATCGGCGGCGTCTACCACCAGCTCCTCTACGGCGACACGCCACTCGGGTGGGACATCATCGGCCGCAAGGAGACGGTGCGCGCGGCGACGCGCGACACGTTCCTCGAGTACGTCGACCGCTGGTACACGGGGCCGAAGATGGTCGTCGGCTTCGCCGGGAACTTCGACGAGGGGATCAGGCAGGAGGTCGAGGAGATGCTCGGCGGCGTCGAGTCAGGCGACCCGGGCGGCGCGGAGCCGCTGCCCGGCTCGAACGGCAACGGGTCAGGTGTCCGAATCCACTCAAAGGAGTCGGATCAGGCGCACATCGCGATGGGCGTTCCGAGCTATCCGCTGACCCATCCGGACCGCTACGCGCTGCAACTGCTCGGTACCGTGCTCGGGACGGGGATGTCCTCGCGGCTCTTCACCGAGGTGCGCGAGCGCCGCGGGCTCGCGTACTACGTCTTCGCGACGAACCACTCCTACACGGACACGGGGACGCTCTACTCACAGGCCGGCGTGGACATCAAGCGCATCGACGAAGCCATCGAGACGATCGCGCGTGAGCTGAAGAAGATCGCCGCCGAGCCGGTGCCCGCCGAGGAGCTCGACAAGTCGAAGAACGTCGCCAAGGGGCGGTTCGTCCTCGCGACCGAGAGCCCGCACGGGATGATCATGTTCGGCCTCCGGCGCGAGGTGCTCGAGGGCAAAGTCGAGGAGCCCGAGGACGTGCTGGCCGGGATCGACGCCGTCACAGTCGAGGACGTCCAGCGGGTCGCGCAGGACGTGATCGGCCAGAACGGGCTCAAGCTCGCGCTGATCGGGCCGTTCGACGACGCCGAGCGCTTCGAGAGGATCCTCGCGGGCTGAGGACGACGTTCCTCGGGCGTCGTCGTCTAGCTACGGCGGCGGCTTCGTGCTCGCCGCGGCGCCACGACCGGCACGAAGGCAATGCCGCTGATCTGGTTCGCCAGCACCTGGAACTCGATCTCCAGTCCCGCGCAGCGGCCGCGCGGCTTCTCACCGGCCGAAAACGCTTCACCTGGCACCTCGATCCGAATGCCGTCGTCGGTCCGTAGGGCGCCCAGGTCCTTCGCCTCGTTGAACCACAGCATTGTCCCGCGGCCGGTGGCTTCCACGCTAACCAACGGGTAGACGATGCGGCCGGCTTCGATGACCTCGCCCTCCAACTCGACTTTGTCGCTGTTCTGGCTCATAGCCCCCGTTTCCTAGAAAGACCGGCCGCGGCGCAATGCCGCGGCCGGCTAGACGAACTACGCGACCTGGGTCACGTCGGTCGCCTCAGGGCCCTTCGAGCCCTCGCGCTGCTCGTACGAGACTCGTGCGCCCTCCGGGAGCGACTTGAAGCCCTCGCCGGCGATGCTGCTGTGATGCACGAACAGGTCCTTCGAGCCTTCATCGGGAGTGATGAAGCCGTAACCCTTGCTGTCGTTGAACCACTTGACGGTTCCGCTTGCCATAAAAAAACACCTCCTTCACCGTTCACGAACGGGTGAGGAAGGCGCCGAAACGCAAACCGAACTCGCTCTGGTCTTGGAGTCACGGTAGCAGGTGCGGGTCAAGATCGCCCCCGCGCGGGCCTGGTCAGAGCGTCGCGAGGTCGCTGAGGACCAGGTCCTCCGGAGTAGGCTGACGCTAGCTGATGTCGAAGGACTGGGACCGAGCCTCGTTTGAGGCCAACACTCGGCCCATCCACGTCGAGCGGGACATCACCTCTGGGGATCTCGTCGTACCAAGCAGTGGCAGCCTGCTGGTACTTGCGCTGGCCTGCATCGCCTGCGGCCTCGGTCTTGCGCTCCTCTTCGTCCTCTGGCCGCTCATGCTCGTCGCGTTCCTCGACGTGGGCGTCGGTCGTTGGATCGTTCCAGCAGTGCTGGCCAGCGGGCTCGTCTTCGCCGCATGGCTTTTCGTCTGGGAGCTACGTGTTCGCCGCGACGTCGCGGACGAGCTGCTCGGTAACTAGTGCTCGCAACGTCTCTACACAGACGGTGAGGATCGTCGCGGCGGTCACCTGAGCGTCGAAAGCGCCTCCTCGAAATGCTCGAGGTCCTCGGCGTCGGTCATCGCGGCGCCGGCGTCCCGAGCGAACGTCGCGTAACGCTCGGCCTCGTCCTCGGCGCCGCCGACCAGGTGCGCCCGTGCGAGTGCCTCGTAGGCGAACGGCAGGTCGAACTCCGCCATGTTCTCCGGGCTCGCCACGACGATCGCGAGGCAACGTTCAGCGTGGTGCAGTGCAGGCTCGGGTCGACCGAGGACCGCGTAGGTGCGGGAGCAGAGCCACTCGCTCCGTGCCCGATTCTTCGGCTCGCAATCGGGCGCCTTCAGCCAGTGGTACGCGGACGCGTGCGTTTGATGGACGAGCTGGTCGTCCTCCTCGGGGGTCCGCTCCTTCTCGAGCAGCCGCCAGGCATCGTTGTAAAGGTCGACGCCGAGCTGCCGGTGGCCTAGCTCCACCAGCCCTGGACGATCTCGCCGCGGTCCTCGGCGTGCCGCGGGCCGAAGGCGAGGATCTCGAGTCCCTCGTCGCCCGCCTCGAACTGGCGCATCACGCCCGGAGCGACTCGCACCGCCTCCCGCGGATGCAGCTCCAGGATGTCGTCGTCCAGCTTCACCCGCCCGGAGCCGGAGACGACGAAGTAGATCTCCTCCGCACCGTCATGGCGATGCCCGAACGGCTGCCGCTTGCCCGGCTTGAAGCGATGGAGGCTGAAGCCGGTCGCCTCCGCCTCGAGCGCCCCGTGCGCGAAACGCGTCTCGTGCGTCTCGCTCATGCCGAACTTCTCGGCCGCATCCTCCACGTCCAGCACGCTCATGTGCGTGTAGTCGCCCATCGCTACTCCTCCGTTTGCTCGCTCGTCCCTCGCTCGCGGATCTCCTCCACGACCACGGGATCTGCAAGAGTCGTCGTGTCGCCTAGTGGCCGGTTCTCCGCGACGTCGCGCAGGAGCCGGCGCATGATCTTGCCGCTGCGCGTCTTCGGCAGCTCGGGCGTGAAGACGATGTTCGCGGGCTTGGCGATCGGGCCGATCTTCGTTCCGACGTGGTTCCGGAGCTCGGCCAGCCGCTCCTCCGAGCCCTCTTCCCCGCCCTTCAGCGTCACGAAGGCGACGATCGCCTGGCCGGTCTGCGAGTCGATGCGGCCGCAGACCGCGGCTTCCGCGACCGACGGGTGATCCACGAGCGCGCTCTCGATCTCGATCGTCGAGATCCGGTGGCCCGAGACGTTCATTACGTCGTCGACGCGGCCGAGGAGCCAGAAATCCCCGTCCTCGTCGATCCGCGCCCCGTCGCCGGCGAAGTACACGCCCTCGTAGCGCGACCAGTACGTCTGCATGTAGCGCTCGTCGTCGCCGTAGATCCCGCGCAGCATCGCCGGCCACGGCTTGCGCAAGACCAGGTAGCCCCCGCCGCCCGGCCCGACTTCCCGGCCCTCTTCGTCGAACACGGCCGCGTCGACGCCGGGGAACGGCTTCGTCGCCGAGCCCGGCTTGGTCGTCGTCAGCCCGGGAAGCGGCGTGATCAGGATCATCCCGGTCTCGGTCTGCCACCAGGTGTCGACGACCGGTGTCCGGCCGCCGCCGATGTGCTCGCGGTACCACATCCAGGCCTCGGGATTGATCGGTTCGCCGACCGAACCGAGCAGCCGGAGCGATGACAGGTCGTGCTTCTGCGCGTGCTCCGGCCCCCACTTCATGTGCGCGCGGATCGCCGTCGGCGCCGTGTAGAGGATCGTCACGCCGTAGCGCTCGACGATGTCCCACCAGCGGTCCTTGTCCGGATAGTCGGGCGTGCCCTCGTAGATGACGGAGGTCGCGCCGTTCGCCAACGGCCCGTAGACGATGTAGCTGTGGCCGGTGATCCAGCCGATGTCGGCGGCGCACCAGTAGACGTCGTCGTCGCGCTTGAGGTCGAAGACGTAGTGGTGCGTCGCCGAGGTGCCGACGAGGTAGCCGCCGGTCGTGTGCGCGATCCCTTTCGGCTTCGCGGTCGTCCCCGACGTGTACATGAGGAACAACAGGTCCTCCGAGTCCATCGGCTCGCAGGGACATGACTCCGCGTCGTCCGGCTTGCCTTCCACGACCTCGTTCCAGAAGACGTCCCGCCCGCGCTCCATCGGCACCTGGCCCTCGGTCCGGCGCAGGACGACGCAGGTCTTGATGCCCGGCGCATTCCCCATCGCCTCGTCGGCGATCTGCTTCAGCGGCACCTTCGAACCGCGGCGCCACGCCTCGTCCTGGGTAACGAGCAGCGTGCAGCCCATGTCGTTGATCCGGTCGGAGAGCGAGTCGGCCGAGAACCCGCCGAAGACGACGGTGTGCGGCGCGCCGAGCCGGGTGCACGCGAGCATCGCGATCGCCAGCTCCGGGACCATGCCCATGTAGATCGCGACCTTCGTCCCCTTGCGGACGCCCAGCTCCTTGAGCGCGTTCGCGAAACGGACGACCTCGGCCTGGAGGTCGGCGTAGGTCAGCTCACGACGGTCGCCTTCCGGCTCGCCCTCCCAGTGGTACGCGACCTTGCCGCCCCTGCCGGCCTCGACATGGCGGTCGACGCAGTTGAAGCAGACGTTGAGCTTCCCACCGAGGTACCACTTCGCGTAAGGCGGCTCCCACTCGAGCAACGTCGTCCAGGGCTCGAACCACGTGACGCGCTGGGCCTCGCGAGCCCAAAGCTCCTCGAAATCCAGCTCGTAGAGCTCGGGCTGGGCGTTCGCCTGCGCCGCGAACTCGGGGCCCGGTGGGTAGCGCCGGGCCTCCTCCAGCATCGTCTCGATCGCAGCAGATCGCTGCGTGTCGGTCATGGAGTCAGATCGTAGGGGTACTGCGTCAGGTTCTCGTTGCCGTCCTCCGTCACGAGGACGAGATCCTCGAGGCGGCAGCCGCCGAACTCGGGATCGTAGAGGCCCGGCTCGAGCGTGACGACGTCGCCGACCTCGAGCGTGCCCGGGTCGCGCGAGAGCCATGGCGCCTCGTGAACCTCGAGCCCGACGCCGTGGCCGAGACCGTGGTAGAAGCCGCGGTCGAGCACCTCGCCGTCCTGCTTCGAGAGCTGCGTGGGGTAGCCAGCCTCGTGGAAGACGTCGCAGACCCGCTCGAAGACGGCGCGGCCCGCTGCGCCCGGCTTGACGTCCTCCAGCGACCGGTCGAGCGCCTCCTTGACGAGCCGTTGGTACTCGACGAGCGCCTCCGGCGGCTCACCGATGCAGAACGTGCGGGTCATGTCGGCGTAGCAGCCAGACTCGCGATCGCGCGGGAAGAGGTCGAGGACAATCGGCTCGTTGGCCGCGATCGGGCCGGAGCCGAAGTCGTGACCGACCGCGGTCTGGGTGCCGTGCGCGACGATCATCTCGTCCGTGACGAGCCCGTGCTGGTTGAAGACCTCCGTGATGCGCGCCTTGACGAGCTCGCAGGTCAGTGTCTCTCCGTCGACGACGAGCTGCCCATTCTGCTGCTCCGCGCGGCGGAAGAGGTCGCGGGCGGCGTCCATCGCAGCCTCGGTTCCGCGCTGCGCCTTTCGGATCCCGGCGATCTCGGCGTCGTTCTTGGCCCGGCGGCGCTTGTTGAAGAACGCACGGTCCGGCGTGATCTGGACGCCCTTCGCCCTCAGGGCGTCGGCGAGCTCGGTCGGGAACGTATGCGGGACGATCGCATCCTTGACGTCGAGTCCCTCGACGGCCTGGACGATCAGCTTCAGGAGCTGCTCCTCGCGCGGCCCCTTGCCGACGAGGTCGTCCCAGCCGAACTCCTCCATCGGGTGCGCCTCGAGGCCGGCCTCCTTCATGCGGTCGACCTCGAACGAGGTGATCACGACGTGCTTGGTGCCGTTCTTCTCGACGTAGAGGAACGGGTCCGGGGCGGGCACTGGAACCTCGTGGCGAAGCTCCGGCCCGTGCAAGTTGTCTGAGTAGATCATCACGTCAGCCATGCGCGGATCCTATATCGGGGTCTGAATAGACTGAGCGTTCGTGGAAGCGGCCCTCGCGCGCGCCCAGGCCCTGATCTCGAGCTATGACGACGAGCTTCGCCGGCTGCTGCCCGACGGCGCAGAGATCTTCGACGCACACCTGCATCTCGGGCACGACATCGACGGCTTCAGCGGCCAGTACGAGGAGCTCGAGCGGATCATGGACGCCTATGGCATCTCGCGCGCGTTCATGTTCTGCATGGACGAGCCCGACCGCGAGCCGGCGTTCCGCGCACCGAACGACAGAACGCTGCGCGACGCCGAGCGCTCGAACGGCCGGCTCGTGCCGTTCGTGCGGCTCGACATGAACTCGGGGCCGATCGAGGAGGCGACTCGCTGCCTCGACCTCGGCGCGCGCGGGATCAAGCTCCACCCCCGGGCGCAGCGGTTCACCCTCAACGACGAAAGGCTGGCCCCGGTCTTCGAGCTTGCCGCCGAGCGAAATGTGCCGATCCTGATCCACGGCGGCCGCGGCCTGCCGCCGATCGCCGACCACCTCCACCGGCTCGTCGACAGGTACCCCGGCGCGCACCTGATCATCGCGCATGCAGGGATCGCTGACATGGCCGCGCTGGCCGGGCATTTCGCCGGGCGAAAGGGCGTGTTCTTCGACACCTCGGTCTGGAGCCCCGTCGACCTCCTCGACTTCTTCCACCAGGTTCCGCCCGAGCAGATCCTCTACGCATCCGACTACCCGTACGGACGGCAGCCGCAGTCTCTGACGATCGCGCTGCGAACAGCGATCGCTGCCGGCCTGGACGAGGTGCAGCTCCGGGAGATGCTTGCCGGCAACGCCAACCGGATCGCGGACGGCACGGAGCCGCTCGAGCCGTCGAAGCCGCGCGGCCGGGACGAGCTCCGGCAGTCGATGGCGCTCGCCCGCGTGCACCAATACCTCTCGATGGCGACACCGCTCCTGTGGACGCGCCAGGCCGACACGATCGGCGTCCTCGGCCTCGCGCTGAACGCGTGCCACGAGCGGAACGGCTACCCGAAGGAGCTTGACCAGATCAAGGAGCTGCTCACTGCGGCGCAAGAGCTCTGGCGCGCACTTCCGGAGATCGACGAAGAGGGCGAGCGCGTGGCGACGAGCCGCTCGGTCTTCGCGCTCGTGCACCTCGCGGACATCATCGCGGTGACGCCGGGTGCTTGAGCTTCGCGTCAACGGCGAAACCCACGAAGTTGACGCGCCGGTCGGGACCTCGCTGGTTCACGTCCTTCGCGAGCAGCTCGGGCTGACCGGGACGAAGATCGGCTGCTACGAGGGCCACTGCGGCTCGTGCACGGTGCAGGTGGACGGCGTCCCCATCCTTTCCTGCATCACGTTCGTCCATACCGTGGACGGAGAGGTGACGACGATCGAAGGGCTCAGGGACCATCCGATGGTGGACGCGTTCGTCCGGGCGGACGCGCTCCAGTGCGGGTTCTGCACGCCGGGGCAGATCGTCTCGGCGACGGCCCTCGTCGAGGCGAGCCCGTCGCCGGCTCCGGAGGAGATCCGGCACGCGATGGCCGGCAACCTCTGCCGCTGCGGGACGTACCCGAAGATCGAGGAGGCGATCGGCTCGTGGCAAGGCTGATCTCCACAGGCGCCATGTCCGGTGCCAGGCACCGGACGCGGCCGGAAGGGGCAATGTGGCACGGCTGATCAAAACCGAGAAGGAGGTCGAGGGCCGCTACACGGAGCAGTGGGTCGTCGTCGACGAGGACCCGCTCGAGCAGTGGCCGGCAGGGCCCCGCACGAGTGTCGGCCGGCCGACGCCGCGGCAGGACGGGCTCCAGCGTGCCCGCGGCGAGGCGCGCTACACCTCCGATCTCCGGCTCCCGGGAATGCTCCACGCGGCCGTGCTCCGCAGCCCGCACGCGAGAGCCCGCATGCGACGGATCGACACGAGCACGGCGGAGCAGGCCCCGGGCGTCCGCGCCGTCCTCACCGGCGTGGAGCCACTCACGGACGAGCCGTCCTACCAGGGCGCGCCGGTCGCAGCCGTCGCCGCCGACACGTACGACCTCGCGCGTGCCGCGCTGACGCTGATCGAGGTCGAGTGGGAGCTGCTCGAGCCGTTGCTCGACTCGGACGAGGCTGTCCGCCGCAACGAGCTCGTGTCCGATCCGGGCCAGTACGAGCGCGGCGACGTCGAGCGGGGTCTCGCGGAGGCGGACGTCGTCGTCGAGACCGAGTACCGGACGCAGACGGTGCTCCACAACTCGATGGAGACCCACCAGTCCATCTGCGAGTGGACCGCGCGCGACAAGCTCACCGTCTACATCTCCACGCAGTTCGTCTGGGGCATCCGGTCAGACGTCGCCGAGCACTTCGAGCTCCCCGAGGACAACGTCCGCGTCGTCTGCGAGTTCATGGGCGGCGGCTTCGGCTCGAAGAACGGCCCGGACGACCACACCTACATCGGCGCCGAGCTCGCGCGCAAGACCGGCCGCCCGGTGAAGTGCATGCTCACCCGCCGGGAGGAGAACATCGCGGCCGGGAACCGCAACGCAACGATTCAGCGCCTACGGGTCGGCGCCCGCTCCGACGGCACGCTGACCGCGCTCGACGGCGAGTTCGTGAACTCGACCGGGTGGGGCGGCTGGCTCGCATCGACCGGCGGCCCGATGCGGATGCTCTACGGCTGCGAGAACGTCAGGACCGTCGAGTACGCGGCGAAGCTCAACACGCCGCCGATGAAGGCGTTCCGCGCGCCCGGCTTCGTCGAAGGCACCTTCGGGCTCGAGTGCCTGATGGACGAGCTCGCCACGAAGCTCGACCTCGACCCGCTGGAGCTCCGCCGGCGCAACTACACGGATCTGGACGCGATGGACGAGCGGCCGTTCTCGTCCAAGAACCTGCTCGAGTGCTACCGGCGCGCCGAGCCGCACTGGGCAAGGCGCGACGAGGTTCGCGCGAGCTCGGACGAGACCTGGAAGCGGGGCGTCGGCCTCGCGAGCCAGGTCTGGTACGGAGGTGGCGGCCCGCCGTCATACGCGTGGGTCCGGGTCGGCGGCGACGCCCGAGCCGCCGTCGTCACTGCGATGCAGGACATCGGGACCGGAAGCGCGACGGCGATGGCACAGATCGCAGCCGAGGAGCTCGGCTTGCCGATCGACCGGGTCGAGGTCTCGCTCGGCGATACCGCGCGGGGGCCGTACGCCACGGTTTCCGCGGGCTCCTCGACGATTCCTTCCATGGGGCCGGCGGTCCGCGCCGCCGCAGCCGACGCGTCGCGGCAGCTCCTCGAGATCGCGGCGCAGCGCTACGACCGCGAGGAAGGATCCCTTTCCCTGGAGGACGGCCGGATCGTCTGCTCCGACGGGGAGTCGTGGCCGCTCGAGGACGTCACCGGCCTGCTTGAGGACGGCCAGATCCTAGGCCAGGGCTCGCGAGGGCCAAACCCGACTGGCATGCGGATCCTGACCTTCGGTGTGCAGGTCGCGGAGGTCGCGGTCGACGTCGAGACCGGCGAGGTCCGCGTCGACAAGATCGCTGCGATTCACGACGTCGGCCGCGTCATCAACCCGCTGGGCGCGTCCAGCCAGGTCGAGGGCGGGATCATCCAGGGGATCGGCCACACCCTCTCCGAGGAGCGGCTGCTCGACCCCGCGACCGGGACGATCCTCACCCAGACGCTCGATGCCTACAAGCTTCCGACGATTGCAGACGTCCCAGAGATCGTGACCGATCTCGTGGACGAGCCCGACGCGCATCTCACGAATCTCGGGGCCAAGGGACTGGGCGAGCCGCCGATCATCCCGACCGCGGCCGCGATCGCGAACGCGATCCGCGATGCGACCGGCGCGGACGTCAGGTCGTTGCCGATCAATCGCGAAGAGATGCTCCGGGCCTTGCGCGAGGCGGGCGAGCGACGCCGGGACGAGGTTGGAGCTCCTACGGCCTGATTCTCTCGAGGCGGCACGGTCTGCGCTCGACAACGGATCGATCCCGTTCGCCGGCGGGACCGACCTCGTGCCGATGCTCCGCGACGGGATCGTCCCTGCGGACTCGATCGTGGACGTCCGCGCCGTCGTCCCACGAGGGATCGACAGGACGCGAATCGGCGCCGGGACGACTCTCGGGGAGCTCGAGGCCGACTCGCAGATCCCCCACGCTCTACGCGAGGCCTGCCGGCTTGCGGCGTCGCCCCAGATCCGCTCCATGGGCACGATCGGCGGCAACCTCCTCCAGGCGACGCGCTGCTGGTACTGGCGGCTCAAGTACCCGTGCTGGCTCCACGGCGGCGACCGCTGCCTTGCCCGCGCGGGTATGCATCGAGAACACGCGGTCATCGCGAACCACCCATGTGCGTCCGCGCACCCGTCAGATCCTGCCGCCGCCCTCCTCGCCCTTGACGCTACGCTCCTGACAGACCGACGCGAGCTGCCGATCGCGGACCTCTACCGCCTTCCGACGGATGATGACCGCGAGATGACGACACTCGAGCAGGGCGAGCTGATCCTCGAGCTTGACGTGCCGGCGCCGGAGGCCAGCACCTACCTCAAGGCCATGGACCGACGCCTGTTCTCGTTCGCGCTCGTCGGCATTGCCACGGCGCGCCTCGCCGGCGGGACGCGGATCGCGGCCTCGGGACTGGCGCCGATCCCTTGGCTCCTCGACGGCGAGCAGGCGCTCGATACCGCGACGCCGCTTCCACAGAACGCCTACAAGGTCGAGATCGCCAGAACCCTGATTCAGCGTGCCCTCGACGAGGTCGCAGCGTGAAGCGCGTCGCCCTACTGCTCGTGGCCCTGGTAGCACTCGCGGCGAGCTGCGGCGGCGATGACTCCGGCCCGGGCCCCGTCGTGGAGTCGTGCGAGGTCGAGATCCAGGATCCCTCCAACGCGCCAGAGCTCCAGCCGCTCGATCCTGAGTCCAAGCCAAGGATCGAGTTCGTCACCTCCCACGGCGAGTTCACCGTGGAGATCGACCCGCTCAGCGCCCCCTGCAACGGCGACTCGATGGTCGACCTCGCCAGCGACGGGTTCTTCGACAACACGCGGTTCCATCGGATCGTGCCCGGCTTCATCATTCAGGGCGGCGACCCGACCGCCACGGGCAACGGAGGCTCCGGGTACACGACGATCGATGCGCCCAAGCCCGACACGGCGTATACGAAGGGCGTCGTTGCCATGGCGAAGTCACAGTTCGAGCCGCCGGGCACCGGAGGGAGCCAGTTCTTCATCGTGACCGCGAACAATGCGAGCCTGCCGCCGGACTACGCCGTCGTCGGAAAGGTCGTCGAGGGCATGGACGTCGTCGAGAAGATCGGCAAGCTCGGAAATCCGCAGACCGAGGCACCGACGGAGCGGATCGTGATCGAGAGCACCTCCGTTTCCGGCGCTTGACGGGCGGGCCAGGCGCCTGACCGAGCGCCCTAGGCCCCGCACGGCCGGCCTCCCGTTGTCACACTTTCGGCGCATTCTGGTCTTGACACGTTTCGGGGTCCGACACCGGGGCCTGGCCCGGCGGGACAATCATCGGATGGTCACAGCAGTCGTCTTAGCAGCAGGTGCGGCGTCGAGATTCGGCGCCCCGAAGCAGGCACTGCTCCTGCCGGAGGTCCTGCGCCGGGTCCGGGCGAGCTCCGTGGGCGACATCCTCGTCGTGGCCGGCGCCCACCGGCTGGAGACCGAAGCCCGCGTCGTCCAATGCCCGGACTGGGACCGCGGCCCCGGCGCCTCGCTGCGCTGCGGCCTCGCCGCGCTGGACGAGGATGTCGAGGCGGCAGTCGTCGTCCTCGCCGACGGGCCCGATCTCTCCCCTGCCGCCGTCGACCGCGTCGTCGCAGCCTGGCGTGACGGCGCCGGGGACGTCGTCGCCGCGTCCTATGACGGCGATCGCGGGCACCCCGTCGTCCTGGCTCGCCCCGCCTGGAACCGGATCCCGAACGAGGGCGCCCGCGCACTCGATCCTGTCCTGATTCCCTGCGACGACCTCGGGTCTCCAGGTGACGTCGATCTGGCCGATGAGATTCCTCGCAGGTTGAGAGGAGAGCCCGCAGAATGAACGCGTTTCGCCGAGGGCGCTGAGTTAAAGCGGCGTTCGCAGCGCCCGGAGCTTCGCCTTCAGCTCCGGCGACATCGGCTCAGCCACCGCCTGCCGGACGAAAGTCCGGAACTCGACCTCGAAGCGGTAGCGCTTCCGGCAGTACTCGCAGCCGTCGAGATGCACCTCGGCCTCCCGGATCTCGACGTCGGTCAGCACCCGATCGAGGTAGGGCTGCATCATCTGCTCGCATTTGTCGCACGGGTCGAACGCAAAGCCCGACATCACGACTCGTCCGCTGCCGACGTCGCCAGCGCGCCCTTCAGCATCCGACGCCCGCGGTGGAGGCGCGACATCACGGTCCCGATCGGAATGTCGAGGATCTGTGCGGCATCGCTGTAGGTGAAGTCGGCGAGGTCGACCAGCAGAACGACGTCCCGGAAGTCGTGCTGGAGATCCGCCAGCGCGGTCACGGCGTCATTTTGCGACAACCGCTCGACGACGCGCCGCTCGGCGGGAGGCCCGTCCGACGACGTCTCCTCGAGCTTGTTGTAGAGGAAGTAGTCGCTCTCCTCGAGCGGCTGGAGATCCGGCGTGCGCTGCACCTTCCGCCCGCGGTCGATGTTCAGGTTGGTGAGGATCCGGAAGAGCCAGGCCCGCAGGTTGGTGCCCGGCTGGAACGACCGCCAGCTTCGGAAGGCCCGCGCGTACGTCTCCTGGACGAGGTCCTCCGCCTCCTCGCGCGAGCCGACGAGCCGTCGCGCAACGCCGTACACCTGATCGGACAGGTCCAGTGCCTCCTCTTCGAAACGCACGCGATCGCGCGCGTCCGTTGCGAGTTGCCGGGCCGAGTTCTCCGAGGCGTCGCTCATCGACTCGACCGTAGCAGCCGGTGTTTCCCAGCTAGGAGAACGGAGATTCGGGGTCCGCTATTCCGGGTACAGCCGGTTCATGAATGGATATGACCTCATCACCGTGGTCGACGACAAGCGCTGGGGCACCGTCGTCGACCAGCAGGGCGACTATGTCATCGTCGAGCACGGATCACTTCGCAAGCATCGCTACGCGGTCCCGAAGTCGTCCGTGGACGTCGACGAGGACGCCAAGGAAGTCCGGACGACGCTCTCGGGCGAGCTCATCGGCGAGTCCCCGAAGGTGGACGACGGCTTCGACCGTGAGACCATCGCTCGCCACTACGGGCTCGGCGAGACCTCGGAGGTAGCAGGCGGCGAGACGGCGACTGAAGAGCGGGCCCAGATCCGTGAGGGGACGGGCGAAGCGACCGATGCGATGCCGGACGAGTCACCGGCGCTCCTCGGCGACCGCCTCTCGGACGTCCCCGAAGACCGGCGTTAGCCCTATACCGAAGCGGGCTGCTGCTTGAAGCCGGCGCCGGCCATGGCGTCGACGATTGCGTCGCGGCTCGTCCGCTCGTCGTCCCACTCGAGCACGACCTGACCCATCAGGTTCGCGGTCGCGAACTCGAGGCCCTCGTGACCGCGGAGCGCGGCTGCGAGGCGGTTCACGCACCGCTCGCAGCGGATGCCGCTGACCTCGATGGTGTCCTTCACGACGGCCATGTGCGGCGCACGATATCGGCGCAGGCTGTGCCGGCATCGCCCTGAGCGAGCTGCAGCGCGCCCTCGGAGAGCTCCGGGTCGAGCGACGTCTCGACCGGAAGCTCCTCGAACAGCTCGCGCACCCGGACGAGACGCCCGTCGTGGACCAACTCGGCGTCGGGGCCGTACCGCGCCGCCGCCCAGCGGTTCTGCTGGTAGATCCCGCGGTCCGCGGGTCCCGGTGCAGGATGCTCGAGCGCCCACGCACAGAGGTCTCGTAGGAGCGCGATGAAGCCGGCGGTCATGTCGAGACCCGTCGGCTGGTCGGGCATCCGGATCTCGAGCGTCCCGAACCGGGGATGCGGGCGTAGATCCCACCAGACCTGCGTGTAGTCCTTCAGCAGCCCGGTCGCGACTAGCTCGCCGATCCATTTCTCCCAGCCGCGGTAGCCGTCGAAGACCGGCGGCGCACCGCTCCGCGGCAGCTGCGCGAGGATCTCCGCCCGGTTCGACGCGAGGCCGGTGGCCCGGCCCGCGATGAACGGCGAGTTCGCGGACACGGCGAGAACGAACGGCATCCACGGCAGCAGCGTCTCGAGCGTCGCCATGCACTCTTCGGCGCCCGGCATGCCGACATGGACGTGGAGGCCGTTGACGCCCTGGCGACGCGCCGTCACCCCGGCGTAGCCGACCATCTCCTCGTAGCGCTTCTCATCCGTGATCGGAAGCTCCTCCGGCTCGGCGAACGGGTGTGAGCCGGCGGCGGCCATCACGAGGCCGAGGCCCTCCAGTCCCTCCGATGTGCGTGCTCGCAGGACGCCGATCGCAGCGACCGCCTCGTCCACTGAGGCACAGATCTCCGTGTTGAGCTCGACGACCGACGCGTGGAGCTCCGTCTTCAGCGTTCCCGGCAGGTCGAGCCCGTCTGTCTCGGCCAACAGCTCTCGGATCGCGCCGACCGGCGCGAGCGACTGGGCGTCGAGCAGCATGACCTCCTCCTCGACACCGATCGAGAGCGGCGTGCTCTCCCCGAACCGCTGCTCGATCACTAGCGGCGTTCGGCCGCGAGGCGGATCCCGAGCGCGACGAGGACGGTTCCGAGCACCGCGTCGAAGACCCGCCGCACCACGGGAAGCCGCAGGACGTCGCCGGCCCGCGCCACCGCGAACGCGTATCCGCTCAGCCACACGAAGGTCATCGTGCAGAAGACGAGCCCGAGCACGAGCAGCCCGCCGAACGACTCGGCGCCGAACTGCGGGAGCAGGCTTGTGAAGAAGACCGCCATCTTCGGGTTCCCCAGGTTGCTGAGGATCCCCTGGCGGAACGCGACGCCGGAGGTGAGCGGGCCGCCGCCGTGCGTGCGCTCGACGTGCGTCCCGCGAATCGCGGCGAGGAGCGCGTGCGCGCCGAGGTAGACGAGGAACGCCGCGCCGGCGAGCTTCAGGGCTACGAACGCGGGCTCGAAGGCGACGATCAGCGCCGCGAGCCCGACGCTGGTCGCGAGCGCCCAGACGGCCTGTCCGGTCGAGACGCCGAGCGCCGTGAAGACTCCGGGCCGCCGCCCGCCGAGCAGCGAGTTCCGGATCGCAAGCGCCGTGTCCTGCCCCGGCGTGACGATCACGAGCGCCGAGATTCCCAGGAACGCGAGGATGTCCACGCACCGAACCTACCGCGGAGGCATGCAATGAGCGAGCAGTTCGACCTGATCGTCCTCGGCTCGGGATCGGGCGCCAGGGACGGCGCCAGCAAGGCGGCGCGGGAGCACGGCGCGCGTGTGGCGCTGATCGAGAACACACGCTGGGCGGCAGCTACCCAAACGTCGCCTGCAAGCCGACCAAGGCTTACCTCGTTGCCGCCGATCTCGCTCACGACATCGAGGACGCTGGACCAGTTGGTCGCAGACCGGCGACGACCTCGGCACGGCGCTTCGTGAGCATTCGCAGGACGCGCCGAGAGCCAGCAACGGCGACCTCCGCAGGTTGATTGATTTTTCGGTGTGTGCGAGGGCTACGGCCGTTCAGCCCACGGCAGCTCGTCCCAGCGTGCTGGACGCCGAACCTCCCATCTCCCTCGGCGCTCGGGATTCTCCGTATCGACATCGGACCCCGCGTCGTAGCGGAGCGCGACCTCGGATCGTAGGGACACGCTCTCGAAATCGTCGCGCCGGTTTCCCGTGGCGAGGATCACGCATGGCCCTGGTTCCTTGGCGACAAACGCGTGCGCGGTCATCGGCGGGCAATGCACGAAGTCCCATGCCCGCAGGTGCCGCTCCTGGTCTTCGATGATGAGCACGCACTCGCCGATCAAGACGAGGAAGTCCTCCTGGACCGACTCGGCGTGGTAGAGAGCTGATGGCTGCCCCGGCGGCACGACGCGGATCGTGAACCCGGCGTTCGGCTTCTCGTACGCCGTCAGATCGGGCCGACCACGGAGCACGAACTCGTCGGACTCGAAGATGCAGACGCCGCCGTACGCTTCGTTGTTGGTCCACGCGGCGTCAGCCGTGTTGACGACGAACCATCCGGGAGTGACGGGTGCCAGCCCGGACGCGACACGTTCAAGGCGTGCTTCAGTGACCATGTTTTCCTCCTTAGTTGATCTCGTCGCCGACCGTCGAGGGATGCCACCGACAGCCGGTGCGTGTCAGCCAGCCAACGTCAGCTCGCACAGATGTGCGGCCGGCGGGCCAGTGCAGGCGGATCAACTACGCAGGAAACGCCACAGCGGCGAGTCTAGCCCAGACAGTTCAGACGACATACGACTTCTGCCTAGTCCTGCGACACGGGCGGCTGGCGGCCAAGCTTCACCTTGAAGCTGCGCCTTTCGTCGCCGCGGTACGCCTCGACGGTGATCTCGTCGCCGACCTGCTTGCCCATGATGGCCCTGCGGAGATCCTGCGCCTGCGAGACCGGCTTGCCGTCGATCTCGACGATGAAGTCCCCGCCAAGCAGGTAGCTCTGCCCGTCGATCACGACCTCGCGCGAGCCCGCCTGCATCTCCGCCCCCGCCGCACCGCTGTCCTCGTACACGCGGACGACGAGCAGGCCGCGAGTGGCCGGAAGGTTGAAGAGCTCCGCGATCTCCTGATCGACCTCCTGCGCGCTGACACCGATGAACGGGTGCTCGACGCGGCCTTTCTCGATCAGCTGCGCCACGGTGTTGCGGACGGTGTTGATCGGCACGGCGAAGCCGATCCCGATGTTGCCTCGCTCGCCGGTGTTCCCGGTCGCGATCGCCGTGTTGACGCCGATCACGGAGCCGTTGGCGGCGAGGAGCGGACCGCCCGAGTTGCCGCTGTTGATGGACGCGTCCGTCTGGATGACGTCGTCGATCGTGAACTCGTTCGGCGCCGTCAGCGGGCGATGGAGCGCACTGATGATCCCTGCGGTCACGCTCCGCTCGAGCCCGAGCGGGTTCCCGATCGCGACCACCGAGTCGCCCACGCGCACCTTGTCCGAGTTCCCGAGCTCCAGAGGCCGTAGAGCACGAGCGTCGACGTTCACCTTCAGCAGGGCGAGATCGGTCGACGGATCGGTGCCGATCACCCTGGCGCGGACGCTGTCGCGGTTGGAGAAGCTGACCTCAATCTGCTCGGCGCCCTCGACCACGTGAAAGTTCGTGACGATCCGCCCGGCCGTGTCGATGACGAACCCCGAGCCGAGCGCCTGCTGCCGCTGTTGCTCGGGGAAGCCGAACGGGTTCAGAAAGGGATCGGGCTCGACCTCGACCGTGCTCGTCGTCGTGATCTGGACAACACCGGGCGCGCCACGGCGGTAGATCTCGTTGACCGACAGCCGTCGATTCTGCGCGAAGTCGGCGGGCGCCACGGATTCGGGGCCGGAGACCGGAACCTGCACGATCTCGGTGTCGTCGAGGAGGCCGAAGAGCTCGGCTCCCGCGAGCGCCACCCCGCCCCCCACCACTGCCGCGATGAGGAGCGGGGCCGCGCTAGAGAGAACGCGGGGAGGTCTCAGCACGAGGAATTAGTACCTGGGCCTCTGTTCACGATGGTTGCGCCCGATTTAACGGGTCCTTGTGCCTCTGTTAAGCCCGCGCGTTTTCGAACCATCGGCAGCCCCTGGCGGCAGGCCGATCTCGAGCGGCCAAGTGCCAGTCGAACCGCGGCAGCCAGTTTCCGCATGATCCGCGAGGAACTCGTTTTTTACCCAGTCCCGCCGACGAAGCCGGCGTGACCTACCTGGTCGGCGCCGCCTACTCGCGCCTCAGTCGCCGAGCTCCGAGACGCCCTCGGGATGCGAGGCGTCGGTGAACTCGCGGAACTCGCCGGTGACGAGGTACGCGGTCTGCTCGCCGATGTCGACGGCGTGGTCGCCGATCCGCTCGAGGCACCGCGAGGCGACGATCATCCGGACGCCCCACTCGCGCAGAGCCGGCTCGGGTCCCAGCTCGATCACATGCTCTACGACGCGCCGATTCGCGCGATCGATCAGCTCGTCGAGCTCGACGAGGCTCTCGGCGCCCGCCTGGTCGCGATCGGCGAACGAGCGCATGGCGACCCGCATCATCTCCTCGGCCCGGGCTCCCATCTCCTCGAACGCTTCGACGAGCGGTTCATCTGGGCGCAGATCCGCGGTCAGCTTCGTCAGCTTCGCGATCGTCACGCAGAGATCGGCCATGCGCTCGAGGCCGAGGTTGATGTGCAGCACGGCGAGCACGAGCCTGAGGTCGACGGCCACGGGCGTCTGCCGCGCGAGAAGCTGCTCGATGCCCTGGCTGATCTCGAGGTAACGCGCATCGACCTCGTCGTCGAACGCGATCACCTCGTCGGCGAGCTCGGAATCCTGCTGCTCGAGGGCGTTCAGTGCACCCCGCAGCGACCGGAGCACGAGCTCGCTCTCCTCCTGGAGGTTCGCCTCCAGTCGGTTGAGGTCACTGTGGAAGGACGTACGCATCCCGCCACCATAGTCCGCGTTCATCGGATCGCTCATCTGGATTTCCTAACCGAAGCGGCCCGTCACGTAGTCCTCCGTTCGCTTGTCGGAGGGCTGCGTGAAGATCTTCGACGTCGCGTCGTACTCCACGAGGATGCCAGTGCGCTGGCCCTCTTCGCCGCGCGTGACGCTGAAGAATGCGGTCATGTCGGCGACCCGGGCGGCCTGCTGCATGTTGTGGGTGACGACGACGATCGTGTACTCGCGCTTCAGCTCGTGCATCAGGTCCTCGATGCGCGTCGTCGCGATCGGGTCGAGCGCCGAGGCCGGCTCGTCCATCAGGATCACCTCGGGCTCGACCGCGAGGCAGCGCGCGATGCATAGCCGCTGCTGCTGGCCGCCTGAGAGACCGAGGGCGCCCGCCTTGAGCCGGTCCTTGACCTCGTCCCAAAGGGCCGCCTGCTGAAGCGCCTTCTCTACGCGCTCGTCCAGGTGGTCGTCCATGCCGAGGACGCGCGGCCCGAAGGCGACGTTGTCGTAGATCGACTTCGGGAACGGGTTCGGCTTCTGGAAGACCATGCCGATCCGCTTCCGCACTTCGACCGGATCGACGTGGGGACCGTAGAGATCCTCGCCGTGGTAGAGGATCGTGCCCTCCACGCTGGCGGTCGGAATCAGGTCGTTCATGCGGTCGAAGCAACGGATGAACGTGCTCTTGCCACAGCCGGACGGGCCGATGAAGGCCGTCACGAAGTTCTTGTAGATCTCGAGCGAAACCCCCTGGAGGGCCTTGTTCCCTGAATACGAGACACCGAGATCGTCGACATCGAACACGACCTCGCGTGACTCTCTCGGAGGGAGCTCGCGGACCTGCTCGGCGAGATTGACGGTCACGTCGGCCATTTTGACGGACACCTAGGGGTCACCACCTTCGTTCGTATTTGTTTCGGAGCCAGATCGCGAACGCATTCAGGGTCAGAAGGATCGCGAGGAGGACGATGATCCCCGCGGCGGCCAAGGTCCTGAACTCCTCCTGGGGCCGTGCGATCCACTGGTAGATCTGCACGGGGAGCGCGGTGAAGTCGCCGAGAACGGTCGGGTTGAAGGAGACGTAGGTAAGCGCACCCACCAGGAGCAGCGGCGCGGTCTCGCCCAAGCCCCGGGAGAGGGCGAGGATCGAGCCGGTCGCGATACCCGGGATCGCCGCCGGTAGCACCTGCCGCCAGACGACCTGCCACTTGGTCGAGCCGAGCGCGTAGGCGCCCTGGCGGATTGTGTCCGGGACGGCGCGAATCGCCTCCCGCGCGGCGATGATCACCGTCGGGAGGACGAGCAGCGTCAGGATCATCCCGCCGGCGAGCAGCACACGGCCGAGGCCGATTCCGCGCACGAGGAACGCAAGACCGAGGATGCCGTAGACGATTGAGGGCACCGCTGCGAGGTTCTGAATGTTGACCTCGAGCATGCGGTTGTACCACCGGTCGCGGTTCGCGTACTCCTCGAGGTAGATCGCGGTCCCGACGCCCAGTGGCACGGACAGCACGATGATGATGATCCCGAGATAGATCGTCGCAAGGATCGCCGGACGAGCGCCCGAGATCAGCGGCTCGGCAGACGGCGGCTCGAAGAAGAGGACGGCGTCGACCCACTTGTAGCCCTCGAGGAAGACCTGCGCGAGCAGCGCCCCGAGCGTGAGAAAGCCGATGGCCAGCGAAGTCACCAAGAAGCCGAGGAAGATGCGCCCGGCCCATAGCCCGCGCGGCCTGCCGCGGCGAATGCTCCCGGCGGCCGCGCTCATTCGTACACCTCACGGAAGCGCCGGACGAGCCGGATCGCGAACAGGTTCATGACGAACGTCATGACGAAGAGCGTCGCCCCGACGGCGAAGATCGTCTTGTACTCGATCGACCCTGTCGGTACATCGCCCTGGCCGGTGGCGGCGATGAAGGCGGTCATGGTCTGGACGGCGTCGAGTGGATTCCAGGTCCAGTTCGGCTGCCCGCCGGCGGCGATCAGCACGATCATCGTCTCGCCCACCGCCCGCGAGATCGCGAGGACGAAGGACGCAATGATCCCCGAGATCGCAGCCGGCACGACGATCCGGGTCGACACGTGGAGCCTCGTGGATCCGAGGGCATACGCCCCGTCGCGCAGATCCCGCGGGACCGCGGACATCGAGTCCTCCGAGACGGAGGCGACCGTCGGCAGGAGCATCACTCCCATCACGAGACCTGCGCTAAGGGCGCTGAAGACGCCGACCCCCACGCCGATGTCCTGGAGGAGCGGCGTCACGAACGTCAGCGCGAAGTAGCCGTACACCACAGTCGGGATGCCGGCAAGGACCTCGAGTATCGGCTTGAGGTACTTCCGCGTCCGCGGCCGCGCGTACTCGCTCAGGTAGATGGCCGAGCCGAGCCCGAACGGGATGCAGACGAGGCAAGCACAACCGGTCACGAGCAGCGTGCCCGCGATCAGCGGGAGGACGCCGAACGCAGGCGGCTCGAAGAGCGGGGCCCAGTCCGTCCCCGTCAGGAAGTCGACGATCGAGATCTCGCTGAAGAACTCGATCGCGGGCACGAAGAGCGCGACGACGATGCCCACCGTGGTCGCGACCGAGACGAACGCGCAGAGGGCGAGGCATGCCTTGACAACGTCCTCGCCCCAGCGGCGGCGAGTGGCGCGGAGCCGGAGTGGCTGTTGTGCTGCAGCGCGTGTCGCCACTCCGGCCCTACGTTCCCCTTAGTAGTTCTTCCGGTTCCTGATTGCGGTGTTGTACTGCCGCTGCGCTTTGCGGAGCTGCGCCGTGGTGAGCGGGACGATCTTCGCAGTCCGCGAGATCGCCTTCTCGTTGACGATCATGTGCCGGATGAATCCGGCCACGACGTCACGCTTGAACGCCTTCTTCTTCGAGTAGACGAAGAGCCCGCGGGCGAGCGGCTTGTACGAGCGGTTCTGGACGCTCGCGATGGTCGGAGTGACGCAGCCGTCGCCACTGTTCACCTGGAGAACCTTCAGGCGGCTCTTGTTCGCGATGTAGTACGAGAGCCCGAAATAGCCGAGCGCTCCGCGCTCGCCTGCGACGCCCCGCACCAGCACGTTGTCGTCCTCGGAGGCCGAATAGTCCGACCGGCTCCGCCGGGCCGACCCGTTGATCTTCTCGGTGAAGAACTCGAACGTGCCCGAGTCCGTGCCGGGGCCGAAGAGCCGCAGCGGGACGTTCGGGAATCCTTGCCGAACCTGACTCCAGTTGTCGACGTTTGATCCGCGGTCCCAGATCCTCTTCAGCTCTGCCGTGGTCAGGCAGTTCGCCCATGTGTTCTGTCGGTTGACCGTGAGCGAGATGCCGTCGTTGGCCACCAGGAACTGGATGTAGCCGATCCCGGCGGCATGGCACCTCGCCGCCTCGGACAGCCGGATCGGACGGGAGGCGTTGGACAGGTCGGTCTCGTTCTTGCAGAAGCGCTCGAAGCCGCCACCCGTGCCGGAGACCCCGACGACGACCCGGGCACCGCTGTACTTGCGCTCATACGATTCGGCAGCGGCCTGCGCGAAGGGCGCGACCGTGCTGGAGCCGTCCGCCTGGACGGTTCCCCTGATCGCCTGCACGCCGGCAACAGCCGCAGCAACCGACGCGAACGCGACAGCCGCAGTTGCACCACCGACGAGCAGGAGCTTGCGAATTCTCATGCTGAATTCCCCTTTCAAGATTCCTGCTTGGTCGCAAGCGATTGAACAGTCGCACGCTCGGACCATGGGTTCCTGAGAAGTAGCCGTGTGGTGGCGATCTGGTGAACGAGGCTCATTCCTCGACACCCACCCCGCCGCTCTCCAACGCCGTTCGTGCTTCGTCGATCTGCGGTGCCGTCATCGGCACGAATTTCGCGCCCCTGGCGATCTGCGCCTCGTTGTCGAGTACGTAGGTCAGAAACGGGTCGAGCGCGGGCTTCTCGGCCAGCGAGTCCTCGTTCGCGTAGGTGAACAGCGGCCGCGACAGCGGCTTGTACGACCCGTCCTGAACCGTCTCGACGCTCGGCTCGACGCAGCCTTCGCCACCGTCGACCGCGAGCACTTTGAGGCGGTCCGCGTTCTCGGTGTAGTAGGAGAGGCCGAAGTAGCCGAGGGAGCCCTTCACGCCGGAGACTCCGCGGACCGTGACGTTGTCGTCCTCGCTCGGCGTGTAGTCGCTCCGGCTCGCACCCTCCTCGCCGACGATCGCCTCAGTGAAGTAGTCGAAGGTGCCCGAGTCCGTGCCGGCGCCGAAGAGCTCGAGCTCGACGTCCGGGAACGACGGGTCGATGTCGCGCCAGTTGTCCACCTTCGAGCGTGGCTCCCAGATCTTCTTCAGCTGGTCGACCGTCAGGCAGTCCGCCCAGGTGTTCTTCTTGTTCACCACGACGGCAATGCCGTCATTCGCCACCTGGATCGGGAACTGGCCGACGCCGCCCTTCTCACACAGCGCCTGTTCCTCCTCCTCGATCGGCCGGGATGCGTTCGACAGGTCGGTCTCGCCTCGACAGAAGCGCTCGAACCCGCCTCCGGTCCCCGATGTTCCGACCGAGATCTTCACGGCGGGCTCGGCCTTGCGGAACCGCTCGGCGGCGAGGCTCATGAACGGCGCGACGGTGCTGGAGCCATCGACGGAGAGCCGGCCGGTGAGCTTTTCCTCCTCGAAGGCGCCGAGCGGATCCTCGCCTTCCGCCGTCGTGTCGGCGGCGAGCGGCTCGTCGGACGGGCGTTCCCGTCCGCAGCCGCCGAGCGCGAGGACGAGCAGCAGGAGACAGGCGACGGCGAGCGCGCGCACCGGCGGCATTCTCGGGATCTGCCCGGTCGGCATGTGGTGACCGTCTGGTTTGGAAGTGGTGAACGACCCTAGGCGGACGGGAACCTGCAGGTAATGGTCAACCCGTGGCCCGGCGCGCCTTCCGCGTCAACGGTTCCGCCTGCGGCGGCGACGACGTGCTTCACCACCGCGAGGCCGAGCCCGGTACCCCTGGATCCGCGCACACGATCCGCCCGGAAGAACCGCTCGAAGAGGCGGGGCAAGTCCTGTTCGGACACTCCAGCGCCGTCGTCCGAGACTTTCAGCTCGCCGGGCTCCACGCTCACCGTGAGCGTGCTTCCCGGGCCGGCATAGCGGATCGAGTTCTGCGCGAGGTTCTCGACGACGACGCGCAGCATTCGGGGTCGAAGCGGCAGCTCCGCCGCGGGATCCCCCTGCGCGCGGACCGCAACGCCCGCGCGGTCCGCGGTCTCCCGAATCCGACCGAGCACCTCCTCGACGACCGGCAGGGCGCGCGTCGAGCCGAGCGCGACGACCGCACGTCCGGTCTCGAGCTCGCTCAGGAACAGGATGTCGTCGATCAGCTCGCGGATGTGCTCGACCTCCGTCCGCGCCTGCTCGACGAGCGCCGCAGCGTCCTGCCCCGGAAGCGACGCCGTTTCCAGCAGGGCGAGCAGACGCGCGAGCGGCGTTCGCAGCTCGTGCGAGACGGCCGCCGTGAAGCCGGCCCTGAGCTCCTCATAGGCGGCGAGCTCGCCGGGCGGGCTCAGGTAGAGCAGCGCCTCGCTCCGGCCCTCGACCTCGTACGGCACCCGGACGGGCTCGTGCCGACCCTCGCCGCCGAGCAGCTCACCCGGCACCGGTCGTCCCTCCTCGATCCCGTCCAGGCCCTGCCGGGCGGCGCGGCTTGCCGCCAGGATGCGGTTCTCGGAGTCGAGGACGAGGAGCATCTCCCGGCTCTCCTCCACGAGCGCGCGGGCCCGCTCCGCGCGAAGCCGAAGCTCCTCTGTATCCTCGCCGCGGTCCTCGCGGTCTCTCGCGAAGAGCCACCTCACCGCACACGAGTATGGCGAAGGTCCTAATCGTTGAAGACGATGCCGTCATCGCCGATGGCATGGCGCACCATCTGACGGCAGCCGGTTTCGACCCGATCCGCGTCGAGAACGGCACCGCCGGCCTCGCGCGCCTGCGCTTCGAGCGGCCGGATGTCTGCGTCGTCGACCTGATGCTTCCGGGGACCGACGGCTGGAAGCTGATCGAGAACGCCCGCGGCGAGGGAATCGGGACGCCGATCGTCGTCGTGTCGGCGCGCGGCACCGAGCACGACCGCGTTCATGCGCTCGAGATTGGCGCCGACGACTACCTCGTCAAGCCGTTCTCCATGAAGGAGCTCGTCGCCCGCGTGAAGGCCAACGCGAGGCGCGGGACGAGGGCCGAGCAGCAGCAGCGCGGGGAGGCGATCGAGCTCGAGGAACTGCGCATCGACCCCGCCGAGGTTCAGGCGTTCGTCCACGGCGAGAGCGCGAGCCTGACCCCGACCGAGTTCAGGCTGCTCTACGCGCTTGCGCTCGAGGCCGGCCGGGTTGTCACACGCGACGAGCTGCTCCAGCGGATTTGGGGACGGCGGGAGACGCATCGCGACCGGACTGTGGACGTCTTCGTCCGCAAGCTGCGGGAGAAGGTCGACCGCAAGGCGCGAGACCACACGTTCATCCAGACCCGCTACGGCGTCGGCTACAAGCTCGAGCCCCAGCCGAAGTGACGCTCGGTCACAGCTTGCGTGCCATGCCACGACACTCCGGTCACCATTAGCACCGCGGCGCGCGGCGGCTACTCCCGGGTCTCCAGGACCGGAAACCGCGTGGTGCGGTCGAGGCAGTCGGCTGCGTAGACCGCAACGCCGAGGTCGCCCGTGAACAGCGAATAGCGGCCGGTTTTCCTGCGCTCGACCTGCCCGAGCGCGTGCACGGCGAAGCGGCGCGCTCGCTCCAGCCACTGCTCGTCGCCGGTCTGCTCGAAGGCCTTGAGGAACGCATAGCCGTTGCCCGCCGTGCCATGGCAGATCGACGCGCCCTTCTTCAGCCCGTGCGGCCCGGCCTGCCATGTGAGCTCCGCGCCGGCGAGCAGCAGCTCCTCCGGAAGGATGTCCGCCGCGGAGATCACGATGCCGGGCGCGCCGTGACACCACTGGACTCGCGGGTCGCCGTCCCCTCCTTCGAGAGGGCCGCCGTCGCCCGGCGCCCAGTTCGCGAGCTCGCTTTCACGCACGGCGTTGCGCTCGAGGATGCGCACCGTGTCGGCCACGAGCCTCTGACGCCGGTGGGGCGGGAGCAGATCGCCGCCGCCGAGGAGCGCGCGGACGATTCCGGCGAGACCGTGGGCGGGACCTAGGCTGCGGCTCGTCTTCCCGAACAGCCGCTGCGTCCACAGCCCGTCCTGGTCACGCGCGTCCCACACCGCGTCGGCCGTCGTCCTCCACGCTTGCGCCCAGCGCTCCTCGCCCGTCCAGTCGAGGAGCGCCCGTGCGGCGATCAGCCCGCCCGGCGCGCCCCACATCACCTCATTGGCGTCGCTCTCGCGGCTCTCGAGGATCCGCTCCTCGAGCAGCGGCTCGAGCGACGCGCCGACTCCGACCCTCCAGGCCACGACGAGAACGCCGGTCTCGCCGCTGAAGAGCCCGGCCGCGGATGCGCGGGGCAGCTCGAAATCCTCGGCCTCCGAGAGCTCCGGCGCCTCACGAGCGCGTTCGAGCGCGCGCTGCGCGGCGGCCGCAAGATCGATCCCGACGTCGGCATGCCCGCGGCGCCGGAGCGCGTCGAGCGCCCAGATCACCCCAGCGGCTCCGCAGTAGAGACCGGTCAGCGGAGTCGGCGAGCCCCATGCGTCCCACTCCTCCGCCGGCCAGAGAGACGCCGGGTCGAACCGCTTCTCGGCATCGGCGACGATCGCGCGGATCCCGCGCTGCACCCGTTCCTCGTCCCACGTTTCCTGGGTCAGCGGCTCGAACGCCTCGGGCCGGAACAGCATTCAAGGAGGCTACTTCCGGTGTCGAAGATGGGGCGGAGTGGAGAACAGGTGGAGATTCGCCCGCAGGAACCACTCACTCGCAGCAACAATTTGAGGAAATGCAGATCGCGATCGTCGCCCATCGCAGGACTCAGACCAACGTCGCCCTTGCGAGTACCCGTGCCGAGGTCGAGGTGCTGGAGCCCACCGTCGCCGTTCGCACGCTCCGGGAGGGAGACGTCGCGCTCGGCCGCCTCGACGTCGCACCCGGTCTCGACGGCATCGAGATCGGGCTCTGGGAGCTCGCGCGGCTCGAAGGTGCCGGCGTCCGCGTCCTCAACAGGCCGCGCACGCTCGTGGCGACGCACGACAAGCTCGCGACGAGCCGTGCGCTTGCCGACGCAGGCGTTCCGCATCCGCGGACCGCGCACGTCTCCGCTCCCTCCGACACGATCCCCTTCGAGCCGCCCGTGGTCGTCAAGCCGCGGTTCGGAAGCTGGGGCCTGGACGTCGAGCTGTGCGAGGACCCCGGGGCGCTTCGCCGCCATCTCGCCGAGATGGCCGACCGGCCCTGGTTCGTGAGCCACGGCGCCCTCGTCCAGGAGCTCGTTCCGCCGCTGGGCCACGATGTCAGACTCGTCGTCGCAGGCGGCTGTGTCGTCGGAGCGGTGAGACGCATCGCCCCGCCCGGCGAGTGGCGGACGAACGTCGCGCTCGGCGCGGTGCGCGAGCCCGTGGACCCCGCACCTGAGCTCTGCGACCTCGCGATCCGGGCGGCGGCGTCCGTGGAGGCCGATCTGGTCGGCGTCGACCTGCTCCCGGCGCCGGACGGAAGCTTCGTCGTGATCGAGTTGAACGGTGCGGTCGAGTTCACGGAGGCGTACTCGACACACGGCGCCGACGTCTTCAGCCGGACGATGGAAGCCCTGCTCGCCGAGCCGGTCGAGGCCGTCGCCTAGCCAGCGTCGTCGGTCGCCCGATCGATACGTCGCGTTCACCAGGCCGAGGCCCACGCCGGCGGCGGCCAGGTGGAGGATGACGACGCGCCCCGCGCTGACATCGCCGCCGGGCGCATCCCTCGCGCCGAGCGCGTGTGGCCCCGGCGGCCCGGGGCCACCCGCGTTCTCCGCCTCTTCCCTGCTAGTTCACCGCTTTTCCTCCCAGACGGCGCTTGCGCGCAGCCACGCTGTGGCCATGGACAGGACACCGCTTCTCTGTGAGCTCCACGCGCACACCACGTGGAGCGACGGCACGCTCACGCTCACCGAGCTCGTCGACGTCTACGGCCTCCACGGCTTCGACGTGCTCTGCATCACCGACCACGTTCTCCCAACAGGTGAGCCGTACCTCATCGAGACGGCGTACTCGAGGTACCTCGCCGCGATCGAGCGGGAGGCCAGGCGGGCGCGAGAGCAGTATGACCTGCTGCTCGTCCCCGGGCTCGAGCTCACGTTCCACGACGGCGATCCCGAGGGCGCCGGCCATGCCCTCGCGCTGGGCGTCCGCTCCTGGATCTCCCTCGACGGCGGGTTCGAGAACGCGCTCGTCGACGCGCGCCGCCGCGGCGCAGCCGTCATAGCAGCCCATCCTCACGGACGCGAAGCCGACCCGAATCTCGCCCGAACGACGCGATGGTTCTGGCGGAACCGCGACCGTGTCGCGGGGCTCGTCGACCGCTGGGAGCTGATCAACCGCAGGCAGACCTTCGGCTGGATCGCCGAGTTCGGCCTCCCGGCGGTGGCGACCGGGGACTTCCACCGGCTCGAGCATCTCGAGACCTGGAAGACGCTCCTTCCCTGCGCGAAGACAGAGCAGGCCGTCGTGGCCTACCTGCGTTCGGACCGGACGGCGTACGTCGTGCCGTGGCACCTGCGCGAGGAGTCGCAGCGTCGCCTGGCGGCGTAGGATGGGGCCATGCTCCTCGGCGCCGTGATCGGCCTCGCGTTCATCGTCGGCGTGATGGCAATGGCGATCAAGATCCTCCGGCAGCCGGTTCATCGTTACCAGGGCGACAAGACTCCCCAGGACCGCCGGTCGTTTCGGGAGACGATGGTCGTGTGGCTGATGGGGCCGCGTTAGCGGCATTCACCAGTTCGTTACCGCTGCTTCACCATGCAGGCACCCCACACCCGGCGAGGCACCTTCACGATTCGTGCATGGCGAAAGTCCTGATCGTCGAGGACGACGACGTCATCGCCAAGGGGATGGCGAGCCACCTCACCGAAGCCGGCTGGGAGCCGAGCTGGGTCTCCAACGGCGTCGCGGGCCTCGCGAGGCTCAGGTACGAGCAGCCGGAGGTCTGCGTCGTCGATCTCATGCTCCCGGCGCTCGACGGCTGGAAGCTGATCGAGTCGGCTCGTGCGGCAGGCATCGGCACGCCGATCGTCGTCGTGAGCGCGCGCGGGAGCGAGGACGATCGCGTGCATACGCTGGAGCTGGGCGCCGACGACTACCTCGTCAAACCGTTCTCGATGCGAGAATTGGTCGCCCGTGTGTCCGCCGCCGCCCGCCGCGGAGTCCGGACACAGCCCGCCGAGCGCGGTCAAGAGATCCACGTCGAGGAGCTACGCATCGACCCGGTCAGCGTCCAGGCCTACCTCGACGGCCGCAGCGCCGGCCTCACGCCAACTGAGTTCCGCCTCCTCTACGCGCTCGCGCAGCAGAGCCCGAGAGTGGTTACGCGCGACGAGCTGCTCCAGGAGATCTGGGGTCGCCGGCTCACTAGGAGAGACCGGACTGTCGACGTCTTCATCCGGAAGCTCCGCGAGAAGATCGATGCCCGAGCCTCGCGCCACGCGTTCGTCCACACGCGGTACGGCGTCGGGTACAAGCTCGATCCGCAGCTGAAGTAGTGCGAGCGGCCGAGTCGGCGGCGAAGCGAGGCGAGCGGCTGCTCAACCGAGAGCTTTCGTGGCTCGACTTCAATGCGCGCGTCCTCGAGCTCGCTGAGGATCCCGGGGTTCCGCTCCTCGAACGGGTGAAGTTCTGCTCGATCTTCTCGTCCAACCTCGACGAGTTCTTCATGGTGCGCGTCGCCGGGCTGATGGGCCAGCTCGCTGCCGGGCTGAGCGTTCGCTCTGTGGACGGCCGGACACCGCAGGAAGCCTTGGCCGAGATCCGGAAGAAGGTTGCGGAGCTGACGGTGCGCCAGTCAAAGCTCTGGCGCCGCGACTTGAGGCCGGCGCTCGCCGACGCGGGCATCCTCGTGGGGCGAGTCGAAGACCTGCGGGACAAGGAGGCCCAGCAGCTGGCCGACCAGTTCGAGCGCGCGGTCTTCCCCGTGCTGACCCCGCTCGCCGTCGGGCCGGGTCAACCCTTCCCGTACATCTCCGGCTTGTCGCTCAGCCTCGGCGTCTTCGTGCGCGACCCCGACACCGGGGAGGAGCGCTTCGCGCGTGTGAAGGTGCCGGAGCTGCTCCCGCGCTTCCTCCCAGTCGCGTCACGCGGCGTCTTCCTTCCGCTCGAGCACGTCATCTCCCACTTCCTCGGCTCGCTGTTCCCGAAGATGGAGATCGTCGAGTGCGCAGCGTTCCGTGTGACGCGCGACGCCGACTTCGCGGTCTCCGACGAGGCCGACGACCTGCTCGAGGCCGTCGAACTTCAACTCCGGCGGAGGCGGTTCGGCGACGCGGTCCGCGTCGAGGTGTCCGAGTCGATGTCGGAGGCGATGCGGGCCCGGCTGCTCTCCGGGCTCGGCGCGGACCCAGAGCAGCTCGTCCCGGTCTCGGGCCTGCTCGGCCTTGCGAACGTCATGCAGCTCGCCAGGCTCGACAGGCCCGACCTCAAGGACGAGCCGTGGGTGCCGGTCACCCAGGCTCGGGTCGCGGAGATCGACGAGCCGGGCGAGTTCTTCGAGGAGATCAAGCGCAGCGACATCCTCGTCCACCACCCGTACGAGTCGTTCACGACGAGCTTCGAGGCGTTCGTACGCGACGCGGCCGCAGACCCCCACGTGGCCGGGCTGAAGACCACCGTCTACCGCACCAGCGACGAGACGCCGCTCGTTCCGGCGCTGATCGAGGCGTCCGAGGACGGGAAGCAGAGCGTCTGCCTCGTCGAGCTGAAGGCGCGGTTCGACGAGCACCGCAACATCGAGTGGTCGCGGGCGCTCGAGCGCTCGGGCGTCCACGTCGTCTACGGGTTCCCGCACCTGAAGATCCACGCCAAGGCGACGCTCGTCATCCGGCGCGAGGGCGACGTGCTCCGCCGTTATGCCCACGTCGGCACGGGGAACTACCACGCGATGAACGCCCGCAGCTACGAGGACTTCGGCCTCTTCACGGCGGACTCGGACATCGGCGCCGACGTCGCCGACCTCTTCAACTACCTGACCGGCTTCGGACGGCCGCAGCGATTCCGCAAGCTGCTCGTCGCGCCGTGGACGCTCCGCTCGAGGCTGATCGACGAGATCCGGGCGGTCTCCGAGGCGGCCGCGGCCGGCAAGAGGGCCCGGATCCGCATCAAAGTCAACGCGCTCACCGACGACGCGATCATCGAGGAGCTCTACGACGCCTCGCAGGCCGGCGCGGAGATCGACCTCGTCGTCCGCAACATCTGCGCGCTCCGTGCCGGCGTCCCGGGCCTGAGCGACAGGATCCGGGTGCGGAGCGTCCTCGGCCGGTTCCTCGAGCACAGCCGCTTCTTCATCTTCGACGCCGGGAAACAGACGACGCTCCTGCTCGGCAGCCCGGACCTGATGCCCCGCAACCTCGACCATCGAGTCGAAGTGCTCGCGCCCGTCAGTGACGGCCGCGCGCAACAGCGGATCACCGCGAGCTTCGACGCTCTGTTGGCCGACAACGCGCAGGCGTGGGAGCTGGGGCCCGACGGGACCTGGGACCGGCTCCAGCCCGACAAGGACGAGCGCCCACGCACCGCGCACGATTCCCTGATGCGCAACGCCCGCGCCCGCCAGCGCCGGGCGGCGACCCGGCGGGGCCGTTGACCTCCGAACCTTCTCTCAATATGGGGCCGCATGCGAGCAGCGATCCTTGACGTCGGCTCGAACACTGTCCGGCTGCTCGTTGCGGCTCAGGGTGGCCGCGGCCTGAAGACCGTCTGCGCCGAGGGCGAGCATCTCGGCTTGGCGACGGACATCGAGCGGGACGGCTGGATCTCGGCGCCCAAGCTCGCCGAGGCCCGCATACTCGCCGCGCACTACGCCGAACTGGCCCGGGGGAACGGCGCGGCCTGGATCGAGGTCGTCGTCACTGCGCCGGGCCGCCAGAGCGCGAATGCGGACGCACTCGTGGACGCGCTCGCGGAGGGGGCCGGCGCTCCGGTCCGGATCCTGTCCGCGGAGGAGGAGGGCAGCCTCGCCTACGCAGGCGCGGTGGGCTCGCTGACCTCGCCTCCCGAGAGCGTCGCCGTCTGCGACGTCGGCGGCGGCTCGACGCAACTCTTGGCGGGAACGCTCGATGGGCCGGCCTGGATGCGGCCGCTCGATCTCGGGTCGCTGCGCCTGACCGCTCGCTTCCTGAGCTCCGACCCGCCGCAGCCGTTCGAGCTCGATGCCGCGCGCGCTGAGGTCGAGGAGGCCTTCGCCGCCGTCACTCCCCCGCTCGTCCGCACCGTCCTCGCCACCGGAGGGAGCGCCAGGGCACTCCGGCGGCTGGCCGGCAGGAAGCTCGGCGAGAAGGAGCTCCAGCGGTGCCTTGAATGCGTCTCCTCCAAGCCGTCGGCGGCCCTGGCCCGGAAGCACGGCCTCCAGCCGGCTCGAGCTCGGACGCTCACAGCCGGGACGCTGATCCTGGCTGAGGCGCAGAAGCGCTTCGGCGTGCCGCTGAAGGTCGCGCGCGAGGGCGTGCGTGAGGGCGCGATCCTCACGCTGCTCGCCCGCGCCGAGGCCGCCGCCTAGGAGGGTCTGGCGGAATAGCGCTCGTTGACAGGGCGCGATGCTCGTTCCCAGGCAAGGACGCAGGGAGCGCCCGCCCGTATACCTGCGATACGGTCGCGACTGAGGACGCAGACCTGGGGGCGAGCAGCGCGGTCTGGCGACACAGCGGTATTTCGCCAGACCCTCCCTATGGCGAAAGGAGCGCGACCGGGCGGAGCTCGTCCGGGTCGAGCACCTGCGTCGCGCCCTTCCTCGTCTTGCCGAAGAGCTCCTCGATCTCGCCTCCGTGCCCGCAGAGGACGACGGGCGAGCCGGCCAGGTCCTCGAGCAAGCGGCGGACGCCGTCGGTTCCGGCGCCGTCCGCCAGGACGTCGGTCGTCTCCACCTCCAGACCGCGCTCTGCCGCCAGCGGCTCGACCGTCTGGACGCAGCGCACGAACGGACTCGAGAGGACCCGCATCACCGCGTACGGCTCGAGCGTTTGCACGAGCTCCTCGGCCTGGCGCCGGCCCTTGTCGTCGAGTGGGCGCTCGGCATCGTCGCCGTCCCACTCTTCGCGGTCGCCGGCGGAGGCGTGGCGCACGACGAGGAGCGGCGGCGGGCCCAGCGACTCCAGCACGTCGAGATCACGCCCGTAGCTCAGAAGCGAGGCGGCGCGGCCTTGCGGGAGCCAACGCACCTCGTCGACCTCGGTCGTCGGCTCGAAGGTCCCGTCGAGCGGCGTCATCTCCCAGTAGCGCACGACCTTCGTCCCAGCCAGGGCGCGGTAGCGGGTCGACGCCAGCTCGCGGCCGAGGCTGCAGCGAAGACCGGTCTCCTCTTCCACCTCCCGCAGCGCGCAGTCCTCGTCGATCTCGCCGCGCTTCGCCTTGCCCTTGGGGAAGGTCCAGTCGCCGTACTTGGGACGGTGAACGAGCAGGACTTCTCCGCGACGGCGAACCACGCCGCCCGCGGCGCGGATCGGCGTGCTCAAAAGATCCGCTCGCCGGCTTTCCGGAGACGCCGCCACGCCCTCGGCCACGCCTCTCGGGAGGCGCCCCGCCGGAGGCGCTGCCGCTCGACCAGCCGGCCGGCGGCGAACGCGGTGCGGCCCGACCCGCGGACCTGCTCCAGCAGCTCGCGGATCCGCTCGTCGGCGACGACGCCGTCCTGGTGCTCGCCGAGGACGTCCTGCAGCTCTTTCGCCCGCTGGACGAACCGCGGGCCGATGCCGGCCGCCTCCACGGCGTACCGCGCGCGCTTGACGCGGATCCTCGCCTCGTGGAGCTCGTCGTCGCCCGGGTTCTTCCCCAGCCCGTCCATCGTCTTCCGAAGCCGCTCGTAGTCGCCGCGCGCGGCGTCGACCAGCGTCTCACCCGGCCGCAGTGCGGGCGGGCGTTTCAGGTCCTTGAGCAGCAGCTCGTAGCGCGGCGAGTCGAGGACGGCGACGAGCTCGCGGCGCGCGGCATTCCGCTCCGCGTCGAGGAGTTCGAGCATGGTACCGAGCGGCGCGCCGTCGAGCGTCTTCGACTCGGCGAGCAGGTACTCGATCAGGACGTCGCGGTCCCGCACCTCGCCGAGAATCGATCCGAGCCACTTCAGCTCCGCGCGAAGCCGCGCCGACTCGGCCTGATCGGAGACGAGCTTGCGCGTCGAGCGGAGCAGCGACCGCATTCGACGGGTCGCCACACGGAACTTGTGCAGGTCCTCGGGATCGGCTCCGCTGCGAGTACCCGCCTCGTGCACGGTCAACTCCTCGACGTGCGAGCGAAGTACTGACTGGAGCTCGTCCGGCTCGTCCACACGCTCGAGGCGGGACAGGGGCTGAAGGGCCGCGGCTCGTTCGGTCACGATCTCATGGTAAGACGTTCCCCTCGTGCGAAGCCGCCTCGGCATCTTCGCCCTCGCCGCGGCGGCGTTCTTCCCCGCGCTGCTGCTCGCGATTCTCGGGATCGGCGAGGAGGTCGGTGGGCTCACGAACTGGCAGGCGCTCGTGCTCGGCCTCGTCCAGGGCGCCACCGAGCTGCTGCCGATCAGCTCGTCGGGGCACCTGATCCTCGTCCCCTGGGTGGCGGACTGGCACGTGCTTCAGGAGGACGACGAGTTCAACCAAACCTTCGACGTCGCACTGCACCTCGGGACGCTCGTCGCCGTCGCCGGCTACTTCTGGCAGGACATCGTCCGGCTCCTGACGGCGTGGTTTCGATCCGTTCGCGCAGTCGCGATCAGGGCGGGCGACGAGCGCCTCGCCTGGGTCATCGTGGTTGCGACGATCCCGGCGGCCGTCGTCGGCGCCCTCGGCGAGAACTTCATCGTCGACCGGCTCGGCGAGCCCTGGCAGATCGCGATCCTCCTCGCCGCCTTCGCGCTCGTGCTGCTCTGGGCAGACCGCAGCCCGTCGGTGCGAAAGATCGAGTCGGTCAGCATCAAGGAGGGCTTCGCGATCGGCGTCGCCCAGAGCCTCGCGCTGATGCCGGGCGTCTCGCGCTCGGGGATCACGATCTCCGCCGGGAGGTTTCTCCGCCTCGACCGCGACGCCGCCGCCCGACTCTCGTTCCTGCTGCTGGTCCCTACGACGCTCGGGGCGGTGCTGTGGAAGGGGATCACGGACGTGCTCCTCGGCGACCTGCCGGCCGGCTGGCAGGGGCCGTTCGTGGTCGGGATGCTCGCCGCTTTCGCCAGCGGGCTGCTCGCGATCGTCTTCCTCCTGAACTTCGTCCGGCGACACACCTACACGCCGTTCGTCGTCTACCGCCTGATCGTCGCGGTCGTCGTCCTGGGTTTGATCGCGGCCGGAGTGCGGGACTCAGCCTTTTGACATGACCGACTTCGGGCTCGCACTCTCCTCCGAGGAGCATCCGCCGAACGACCTCGTCCGACTCGCGCGCCGCGCCGAGGAGACCGGGTTCGAGTTCGCGATGATCTCCGACCACTTCCACCCGTGGACCGACGCGCAGGGCCAGAGCCCGTTCGTCTGGAGCGTGATCGGCGGGATCTCGCAGGCGACGGAGCGGATCCGGCTCGGCACCGGCGTCACCTGCCCGACGATCCGGATCCACCCGGCGATCATCGCCCAGGCCTCCGCGACCGCCGCGGCGATGATGGAGGGCCGCTTCTTCCTCGGCCTCGGCACCGGCGAGAACCTGAACGAGCACGTCGTCGGCGAGGGCTGGCCGGCGCCCGACGAGCGGCTCGCGATGCTCGAGGAGGCGATCGAGGTGATCCGCCTCCTCTGGCAGGGCGGCTACCAGACGCACCGCGGCGACTTCTTCGACGTCGAGCAGGCGCGGCTCTACACGCTGCCCGACGAGCCGCCCGACCTAGCGGTCGCCGCCGCCAAGCCGCTCGCCGCCGAGCTCGCCGGCCGGGTCGCCGACGCCTTCATCAACACGGCGCCGGACTCCGAGCCGATCGAGCAGTTCGAGTCCGCCGGCGGCATGGGCAAGCCGAAGTACGGGCAGATCACCGGCTGCTGGGCGGCCGCCGAGGAGGAGGGCGCGAAGATCGCCTGCGAGGTCTGGCCGAATGCCGCTCTCTCCGGCGATCTGGGCTACGAGCTTCCGCTCCCGCTCCACTTCGAGCAGGCGACCGAGGACGTCACCCCCGAGGATCTCGCGGAGTCGATCCCCTGCGGGCCGGATCCCGACCGGTGGCTCGAGGACATCCGCGCCTACGAGCAGGCGGGCTACACGCACGTCTACTTCCACCAGATCGGGCGCGACCAGGAGGGCTTCCTGCGCTTCTGGTCGGACGAGCTCGAGCCGAAGCTCTAGGCGACCCTGGGGTCTGACCCCACGCGGCTCTGCGCCGACTTCGCGACAACACCGGAACGCTGGCCTGAGTGTGCCGCTGACGGCCATACCGTCATCGGCATGCCACGTCCGCCGCGCCTCCAGGTCGCCGGCGGCCTCTTCCATGTGACCGCTCATTCCAACGTAGGACGACTCGCTTTCGAGGACAACACCGAGCGGGAGCAGTTCCTCGCCGTACTGGACGAGGGAGTAGCCCGGAGCTCCTGGTCGGTGCGCTCGTACTGCTTGCTTTCGACGCACGACCACCTCCTCGTCGCCACGCCCGAGCTCGACCTCTCGAGCGGAATGCAGTACCTGAACGGACGCTTCGCGCAATGGGCGAACTGGCACCGAAGCGAGCGAGCCACGTGTTCGAGGGCCGATTCAAGTCGGTCCTGGACGAAACGGAGGGCCACGCGCTGGAAGCGCACCGGACATCGCGCTCAACCCGGGCGCGCCGGCCTCGTACGGGATCCGGCCGAATGGCCGTGGAGCAGCGTGCGAGCAATCCTGGGTCTGGAACCGCCGCCCGCTCTGCTCGATGTCCCGGCAGTCCTCGACGAGTTCGGCGCGAGCAAGGCGACCGCTCGGCGGCGGCTTCGGGCCTTCCTTCGAGACGGCCTCGCTGACGACATGCCCTGAATCGGCCCCTGAGTCGCCGCGACTCGAGGGGTCTGACCCCACGCTGCGGCCGGATCTAATCGAAGGGATGAGGTTCGACCGCCGCGAGCTCGCAGGCGCCGTCGCCGACGTGGGCGTGCTCGTCCCGATCGCCGTGCCTCATCGTCTCGAACGGACTCTCGGCGACCGCCGTCCTGCTCCCGGCCGGCCTCCTCTAGCATCGCTCGCGGCGCTCACGTACGGGCTGCCGATCCCGGTGCAGCCGCTCAAGGCGTTCGGCGCGATTGCGATCGCCAAGGGCCTCGGCTCGGACGAGATCGCGGCCGGCGCGCTGCCGATGGGCATCGCCTTCGTCGTCTTGGGACGGCGGCGGCTCCTCGACGCTGCGGCGCGGGCGTTCCCGAGGGCGCTGATCCGCGGCGCGCAGCTGACGGTGGGTCTGCTCTTCCTGAAGATCGCCTGGGGACTCGTTCGGACCCGCCGAGGTCGTTCGCGAGCACGCGCTCCCCAGCGCCTGCGCTGCCCCTCTGGCGGCCGCCGGAGTGGTCGCTGCGATCTCGCTTCGCCGTACCCGATCGCGCTCGACCTCGTCCTCGGGGTGTGGACGGGATGGCCCTCGGGGAGGTGGCGAAGCGGCGCTCGGCCTCGAGCCTGGCGCTACCCGACCTCGATTGCGCGACGATCGGCACGGCCTTCACGGTCCTCGTGTTGCCGCAGCTCCCGCTCTCGTTCGCGAACTCGTGTCTCGCGACCGCTGATGCGGCGCGGGTCGACTTCGGCGACAAGGCCGAGGGAATTCGGCCCGGACGACTGGCGACGAGCTTCGGGTCCGCGAACCTTCTCGCCGGCGCGATCGGCGGAATGCCCGTGTGCCACGGGGCCGGCGGACTGACCGCCCACGTTGCTTGCGGCGCCCGGACGGGCGGGGCGCCGCTGATGATGGGCGCAGCGCTGCTCGTGCAGCCCTCGGCTTCGGCGCCGGCCTCGCCGCGCTCCTCACCGCATTCCCACTGCCGATCCTCGCGGCGCTCCTCGCGACCGCCGGCCTGCTCCACATCGGACTCCTGCGCGATCTTCGAGAGCCGTGGGCCTGGGTGCTAGCGCTCGCCGTCGGCCTCGTCGGCTTCCAGGTGCACCTGGGCCTGGCACTCGGCGGCGGGCTTGCCGTCGACTGGGGGGCTCGCGCGATCGGCGCCAGCGCCTCGACACGCGTCCGCACCGCCGAAGTGGACGATCGGACGCCGTCGTGGGGAATCGACCCCGTTCCGGAGCGGCTCCGCACTCTCGGGCTCTTCGACCAGATCGCGCTGTGGGGAAACCTCGGGGTCTCCCTGCTCGTACTGGTGATCGGGGCGCTGCTCGTCCCCGCTCTCAGCCTTCGGGACGCGCTGCTCGCGATCCTCGTCGGCGGCCTGATCGGGAACGCGATGGTCGGAACGGCCGGGCTGATCGGGGCGGACGCCCGGGTTCCGGCGATGGTCCTGCTGCGAGCCCCGCTCGGCCGGCGCGGCTCCTACGTCCCGACCGCGCTGAACGCGGTCCAGTGCCTCGGCTGGGCGACGTTCGAGCTGATCATCATCGCCGCCGCCGCGAGCGCGCTCTCCGACGAGCTCCTCGGCGTCCGGGCCGAGGCCGCCTGGACGATCTTCTTCGGGATCCTCGCAGCCGCGTTTGCGCTGCTCGGGCCGGTCGGGTTCGTCCGTCGCATCCTGCGCCGGTTCGGCGTGTGGATCGTGCTCGCGTCCCTCATCTACCTGAGCTGGTGGGCGCTGTCCGAGGCCGACCTGAGCGCCCTCTGGAACGCGCCGGCCGAGGGCGGCTCGTCGTTCTGGCTCGGCGTCGACCTCGTGATCGCGATCACCGTCTCGTGGGTTCCGCTCGTCTCCGACTACACGCGCTTCTCGCGCGACCGACGCTCGGCGTTCTGGGGCTCCGGCGGAGGCTACTTCCTCGGCGGGACCTGGATGCTCGCGCTCGGCATCTTCATCGTCCTCTCGCGCGGGATCAGCGACCCCGTCGAGATCCCGCCCGCCGTTGCTGCGGCAGGTCTGGCGGCCGCGCTCGCTCTCCTCGCGGTCACGCTGGACGAGACCGACGAGGCCTTCGCCAACGTGTACTCGGCCGCCGTCTCGCTCCAGAACGTGCTCTCCCACGTCTCGCAACGCATCCTCATCGCGGCGATTGCGGCACTCGCGACAATCGGCGCGCTCGTGATCGAGCTCCGGAACTACGAGTCGTTCCTGCTCCTCCTCGGCTCCTGCTTCGTGCCGCTGTTCGGCGTCCTGCTCGCCGACTGGCTCCGCGCGGGCGCCCGCTACACGCGCTCACAGATCTTCGACGCGCCGGCCTGGCGGGCGGAGATGCTCCTGGCCTGGATCGTCGGCTTCGCGCTGTACCACTGGCTGCACGAACCGCCCCTCGGACCGTCGTGGTGGGTGGACATCGTCGACGAGACCGGGCAGCCGAACCTCGGCATCGGCGCCTCCCTCCCGAGCTTCGCCGCCTCCTTCGTGCTGGCTCTGGGCCTAAGCTCCCTTGGTTCGAGGTTGCCGCAACCTGTTTCCAAGTGGTAAGGATCGACCTAGGGAAGCATTGGCCGAAGTCACTTTCTCAGACGTAGCGAAGATCTTCCCCGACGGTACGCGGGCCGTCTCCGACCTCACACTCGATGCCAAGGACGGCGAGTTCATGGTCCTCGTCGGCCCGTCGGGCTGCGGAAAGACGACCGCGCTCCGCATGGTCGCCGGCCTCGAGGAGATCTCCGCAGGCGAGATAAAGATCGGCGACAGGGTCGTGAACGAGATCGCGCCCCGCGACCGGGACATCGCGATGGTGTTCCAGAGCTACGCGCTCTACCCCCACCTGACCGTCTACGACAACATCGCCTTCAGCCTTCGTCTCCGGAAGGAGAAGAAGCCGGAGATCGACAAGCGCGTCAAGGAAGCGGCGCGGATCCTCGACCTCGAGGCGCTCCTCGACCGCAAGCCGCGCGCGCTCTCCGGCGGCCAGCGCCAGCGGGTGGCGATGGGACGAGCGATCGTCCGCCAGCCCGCTGCGTTCCTGATGGACGAGCCGCTCTCGAATCTCGACGCGAAGCTCCGCGTCCAGATGCGAGCCGAGATCTCGAAGCTCCAGCGCAACATCGGCGTCACGACGATCTACGTCACGCACGACCAGGTCGAGGCGATGACGATGGGCGACCGCGTCGCGGTCATGCGTAAGGGCCAGCTACAGCAGGTGGCGCCCCCCCAAGAGCTCTACGACCGTCCCCTCAACCTCTTCGTCGGCGGCTTCATCGGCTCGCCCGCGATGAATCTCGTGGAGGGAAAGCTCGTGCGCGAGAACGGCGGGCTCGTCGCAGCGCTCGGTGACGCACGGCTGAAGCTCGACGACGAGAACCTCGCCTCGCGCCCGGCGCTGAAGAACTTCGAGGACAAGCCCCTCGTGGTCGGGATCCGTCCCGAGCACCTGGAGGACGCGTCGATCGCGCACGAGGACTCGTCCGACCGCCGGCTGACCGGCCACGTCGAGCTTCGGGAGGCGCTCGGCTCCGAGCTGATGGTGCACCTGGCTATCGACGCTCCCCCGGCGATGACCGAGGAGGTCAAGGAGCTCGCCGAGGACGCCGGCACGACGGCCGAGGACCTTGGGGGCGGCGACAAGCACCGCGCGGTCATCATCGGCCGCTTCGATGCGGACTCGAGGGTGCAGGCGGGGCAAGATGCGGAGATCGCGGTCGACACCCGGGCACTGCACTTCTTCGATCCAGACAGCGGACTGGCCATCTACGACGACAGCAACGGCACGAAAGGAGCTTCGGCATGAAGAGACGGTGGTTCATTCCTGCCGCCGTCCTCGCCGCCATGGCGCTCGCTCTGGGCGCGTGCGGAGGGGACGACGACGGAGGGACGGAGGCAGGAGACGGATCGATCACCGTCTTCTCGCTCTGGGGCGGATCCGAGCAGGAGGCGTTCCAGAAAGTCCTCGACCAGTTCACCGAAGACACAGGGATCGAGACCAAGTACGAGTCGGCTCGCGACTTCCTGCCCGTGATCCGGACGCGGCTCGCGGCCGGCAATCCGCCGGACGTTGCGATCATCCCGCGGCCCGGCGTGGTGGCCGAGCTCGCTCGGGACGACTCGCTGATTCCACTCGAGGACATGGGCCTCGACCCGGACACGATCAACGAGAACTACAGCGACACCTGGACGAGCCTCGCCACGGTGGACGACGCGCTGTACGGCGTGGTCGCCAAGGCGAACTCGAAGAGCACCATCTGGTACAAGCCGAACTCGTTCGAGGAGGAGAGCTTCGAGATCCCCGCGACCTGGGACGCGCTGCTCGACATCACGCAGCAGTACGACAGCAAGGGGAAGACGCCGTGGGCGGTCGGCGCGCAGGGACGCGACAACTCGTGGACCCTCACCGACTGGTTCGAGAACATCTACGCCCGCACGGCCGGCCCTGACAACTACACGAAGCTGTTCAACGGCGATCTGCCGTTCAACGACCAGACGGTCAAGGACGCGGTGACGGAGATGGTGAAGATCGTCAACGACAAGTACGTCGCGGGCGGAATCGACACCGCGCTTGGCATCAGCTTCGTCGACGGGATCGGCCGCGTATTCAGCAAGAACCCGGTCGCCGAGATGTACATGGAGGGTGGCTTCGTCGGCGGGATCGCGCTCGGCGACGTCAACCCGGACCTCAAGGTCGGCGAGGACATCGACTTCTTCCCGTGGCCGACGATCAGCGAGGAGCACGGGAGCCCGCTCGTCGGAGGCGGTGACGTTGCGTCCGCGTTCGTGAACAACGAGGACAACAAGAAGCTGATCGAGTTCCTGGCCACGCCCGAGGCAGGGCGGATCTGGGTCTCGACCGGCGCGATCGCCTCGCCGAACAAGGGCGTGGCGGAGGACGCGTACCCGAACGACCTCGTCGCGAAGGAGGCCGAGCAGCTGAAGAACGCCGAGTCGTTCCTCTTCGACGGCTCCGACCTGCTGCCCGGCACGCTCGGTCAGGACTTCGGGACGCTGCTCCAGAACGTCATCAAGACGCCGAGGAACGTGGACTCGCTCCTCGACGACTACCAGGCGGAGGCCGAGAGCGCCTTCGCAGCCAGGTAGCGCGTAGGGAATGAGCAGCACCGCCGTCCCCGGACCAGTCGGAAGACCCCGGGGACGGCGGCTGCAGTCGCTCTTCAAGCGCCCGGGCGTCCAGGCGTTTTTCTTCATCGGCCCGGCGGTGCTGCTGCTGGCCGTCCTGCTCGTCTACCCGATGATCAGGACGAGCATCTACAGCTTCGCGAACCTCAACTCTCGCCTCGAGGTCACCCGCTGGATCGGCTTCGACAACTACACGCGGCTGTTCACGAAGGACAAGAGCTTCCTCAACCTCGAGGAGTTCCCGCCGAGCGGCGCGCTCGCGAACAACGTCAAGTGGATGATCCTCTACACCTCGCTCTCGCTTCTGCTCGGGCTGCTGATCGCGGTGCTGGCCGCCCGCGTGCGGTACGAGTCGCTGATGAAGGCGATCATCTTCGTCCCGATGGCGATCGCGGCCACCGCCGTGGCGATCATCTGGAAGTTCGTCTACGAGCCCGATCCGGGTCTCGGCTCGCTGAATGCCTTCATCGGAGCCTTCGGCGCCGACCCGATTGCCTGGTATGGACGGGCGGACACGGTCAACTATGCGCTCATCTTCGCCTACGTCTGGGCCTCGACCGGCTTCGCGATGGTCGTGCTGTCGGCGGCACTCAAGGGGATCAATGAGGAGGTGATCGAGGCGGCGCGGACGGACGGCGCGAACGAGTGGGACATCTTCCGGCGCATCCAGCTGCCGCTGCTCTCGCTGCCGATCGCGGTCGTGACCGTGTGGCTCCTCGTGAACGTCATCAAGGTGTTCGACCTGATCTACGTCATGACCGGAGGTGGGCCCGGCGGGGCCAGCGAGGTGATCGCGGTCACGATGGTCGACGAGTTCGGCAACGGCGAGGGCGGCTACTCGGCCGCGATCGCGGTCGTGATGCTGCTCCTGATCATCCCGATCATGGCGTTCAACATCCGCCGATTCCGCAGCGAGCGGGTGACAGGTTAGATGGCCGCCGCCGACGTCACGGTCGCACGCCCGCGCGCGACGCCGAGCGCGCGGATCCTCGGGTTCATCACCCGCACGCCGGTGCACCTCGGACTGATCGTGATCGCGATCGTCTGGCTTGTCCCGACGGTCGGGCTGGCCGTGACCTCCTTCCGCCCTCGTGGGGAGATCCAGTCCTCGAGCTGGTGGAGCTCCGTCACCGAGCTCGACTTCACGCTCGAGAACTACAGCGAGGTCCTGAACCGGGCCAACATGGACTCGGCCTTCGTCAACAGCCTGATCATCACGATCCCGGCGACGCTGCTGCCGCTCGCGGTCGCGGCGCTCGCCGCCTACGGCTTCTCGTGGATCTCCTTCCCCTTCCGCGACACGATCTTCCTGGTCGTCGTCGCGCTGATGATCGTTCCGGTGCAGATGGCGCTCGTGCCCCTGCTGACCCTCTTTCGGGACTTGGGGATCGCCAACGGCTTCGGTGGAATCTGGCTCGCCCACACGGCTTTTGGCCTCCCGCTGGGGATCTTCCTGCTACGGAACTTCTTCATCACCCTGCCACGCGACCTGATCGAAGCCGCCAGGGTCGACGGAGCCTCGAACCTGCGGATCTTCCTCAAAGTCGTCATCCCGCTCTCGGTGCCGGCACTCGCGGCGTTCGGGATCTTCCAGTTCCTCTGGGTCTGGAACGACCTCCTGATGGCGTTCATCTTCATCCAGAACGGCGAGCTGCTCCCGATGACGGTCCGCATCAACCAGATGCAGTCGACCTACGGCGGGGAGTGGCACCTGCTCAGCGCCGGCGCCTTCCTGCTGATGATCGTCCCGCTGATCGTCTTCTTCGCGCTCCAGCGCTATTTCGTGCAAGGCCTTCTCGCCGGCTCGGTCAAATAGCCGCGCCGGTCCACCTCGTCCCGCACACCCACTGGGACCGGGAGTGGTACCTCCCGTTCCAGCGGTTCCGGCTGAAGCTGGTCCGGCTCGTCGACGGGCTGCTCGACTTGATGGAGGCCGACGCGCGCTACCGGTTCACGCTGGACGGGCAGCTGGCGACGCTCGACGACTATCTCGAGGTCCGGCCCGAGGCGGGCGATCGTGTCCGGCGGCTCGTAGACGAGGGACGGCTGGCGATCGGCCCGTGGCAGGTGCTGATGGACGAGTTCCTCGTCTCGGGCGAGACGATCGTCAGGAACCTCGAGTACGGCCAGCGGCGCGGGGCCGAGTTCGGCGGCGCCATGACGGTCGGCTACCTGCCGGACATGTTCGGCCACGTCGCGCAGATGCCGCAGATCCTGCGGCAGGCCGGCATCGACGTCGCCGTCGTCTGGAGAGGCGTGCCGGCCGCGATCGAGTCGCATTCGTTCGAGTGGGAGTCCCCGGACGGCTCCCGCGTTCGTGCCGAGTACCTGCCCTACGGGTACAGCAACGGCGCCTATCTCCTGGACGTTCCCGGCCAGCTAGGCCGCGGGCTCGAGGCCGTACGCGAGTCACACCGCGAGTTCTTCGGAGACGAGCCGATCCTGGCCATGTTCGGCACGGACCACATGGAGCCCGTGCCCCAGCTGACCGACCTGCTCGAGGAGAGCGGCGCGGCGGCGCAGGTCTCGACGCTCGCCGACTATCTCGCCGCCGTCGACGGCCGACCACACCGGCAGCGCTGGCGGGGCGAGCTGCGCTCGAGCGCGCGGGCGAACATGCTGATGGGGACGCTCTCGGCCCGCCTCGACCTGAAGGTTGCGATGGCGCGGGCCGAGCGAGCCCTGACCCGGTACGCCGAGCCCTTCCAGGCGCTGTACGGCACCGCCTGGCCGGACCGTCTGCTCGACCTCGCGTGGAGACGGGTGATCGAGAACTCCGCGCACGACTCGATCTGCGGCTGCTCCGTGGACGAGGTCTCCACGCAGGTGCTCGTCCGCTGCTACGAGGCCGAGCAGATCGCCATGGGCCTCGCCGAGGACGCGGCGCGCGAGGCTGCGACCGCGGCGCCGATGGGATCAGTCGTCGCCTTCAACCCCTCGCCGACGGCGCGCTGGGACAACGTCGAGCTCAGCCTCGCCGTCCCCGCCCGGTGGAAGGACATCGCGCTCGAGCTTCCGGATGGGACACGCGTCGCGGCACAGCGGATCACCCGGAACGAGCCGCTGCTCTACGAGGAGCGCGTGCCGAGCTCGGGTGTGTCCGAATGGCTCCGCCGGCGGCTCCACGGTCGTGAGCTGTTTGCTCGGCGCCTGAACCGGATGATCATCGAGGGCCGGACGGTCACGTTCGAGGTCGACGAGGAGGACGACCCGATCTGGCTCGACCTCGACGAGCTGAAGAACGAGCTCGAGGTGGCGACGAGCGGCGAGGACGGTGAGTGGGACGTCCGGATCGTCGCCAGCCGCCGTTCCAACGTGATCGCCAGGGTGCCCGCGCCGGCCCTCGGCTGGACGGCGCTGCAGCCCGTCGAGGGCACCGGCTCCGTCGAGGACGCGGTTCAGGTGAGCGCGGACAGGCTCGACAACGGCCTGGTCTCAATACTTGTCGCTGCCGACGGGACACTCTCGCTCGGCGACGTCGAAGGTGTCGGCCGCCTCGTCGACGGGGGCGACGAAGGCGACAGTTACAACTACGCGCCGCCCGCCGAAGACCACCTCGTCGAGGCCCCCGACGAGGTTCGGGTCTCGGTCGTTGCCGAGGGCCCGGTGCGCGGAGCGCTGAGCATCGTCCGGTCGTACCGCTGGTCGCCCGCGCAGGTGCCGGTGGACGTCGAGACGACTGTCGAGCTACGAGCCGGCGAGCCGTTCTGCCGAGTGCGCATCTCCTTCGAAAATCCGGTCGGCGACCATCGCCTTCGGTTTCACGTCCCGCTCCCGCAGGAGGCTCGGTTCTCCGCCGCCGAAGGCCAGTTCGCCGTCGTTGAGCGGGCCCTCGAGGCCGAGGAGGGATTCGGAGAAGTCGCACTGCCGACGTTCCCCGCCTACGGCTTCGTCGACGCCGGCGGCATCGCGGCGCTGCTCGCGCACCCGATGGAGTACGAGGTGGTGGACGGCGGCCGCGAGCTCGCGTTGACGATCCTCCGCTCGACGGGGCTGATCAGCCGCAGCGCCCACGCCTACCGCGAGAGCCCGGCCGGTCCGGAGATCGCGATCCCGGACGCCCAGTGCCGCGGCCCCTGGAGCATCGGCTTCGCGCTCTATCCGCACGACGACGCGTGGCACGAAGCCGGCGTACTCGACCAGCTCGAGCGCTACCTGCATCCCTTCCTGGTCGCGCCGGGCGCGGCGCTCGACGGCCCGACCGGCGCGACGGGGCCGGAGCTGCGCGGCGAAGGCGTCGTCCTGTCCTCCCTCCGGCTCCGCGGCCGCCGGCTGGAGGCGCGAGTCGCGTGCGAGCATCCGGAGCCGGTGAGAGCCGAGCTCGGCGGGGTCGCGCTGGAGCTGCGGCCCTGGGAGATCCGAGCCGTCGAGCTGGCGCGCTAGAGCCGGAACTCGCCACGGGCGACGGTCACCGCTGACCCGCCGACCATGACCTTGTCCACCTGCTCCCCCGAGCCCTCGATGCGCGCGAAGAGCATGGACGGGCGGCCGATCTCCGGCTCCCTGCGAGATCTCGATCTCGTCGCCGAACTCGATGCGTCCGTGCCGCACGAGGTGGAGAGCCAGCGGGCCGGCGGCCGAGCCGGTCGCAGGATCCTCCGCGACACCGCTGCCCGGCGCGAACATCCTCGTCTTCCACGTCGTGCCGGAGCCCCCGAAGATGCTGGCGCCCATCCCGTCGAGAAGGTCTCCCAGCGTCGCGAAGTCCGGCTGCACGCGCGCGACCTCGTCCTGGGACCCGAGCGCGACGTAGACGAAGCGCATCCCGTTGTCATAGACCTCGACCGGGAGCTCGGAGCCATCGACGCGGAGGGCGGCGAGCAGCGCGGCCTCGTCGGGAAACGCCTTGACGTCGGGCACCAGCTGCTCCATCCAGCCGAAAATGATCCGCGCGCCTTCCCGCTCGAGCTGAACAGGGATCACGCCGGCCAACGTCTCCAACCGAATCTCGCCCAGCTGGAGCGGAGCGGCGAGCACGAACGCCGAGCCGAGCGTCGGGTGACCGGCAAAGCGCAGCTCGGTCGCCGGCGTGAAGATCCGGATCCGGGCGTGCCCGCCCTGCTCGGGCGGGAGCACGAACACGGTCTCGGAGAAGTTCATCTCGCGCGCGAGCGGCTGGAGCATGTCTTCCGGAATCTCACGCGCGTCGGTGAAGACCGCCAGCTGGTTGCCCTCGAGAGGCTTGTCCGTGAAGACGTCGGCGACCACGTAGCGGAACTTGGCCACGCCGCTGAGTGTCGCAGGAACCTGCCTAGGCTCCGTCGGTGTAGGAACCGATATGAGGCTCCTGACGAGCGCGGCCGTGCTGAGCTGTGCCTGCGCGGCCGTGCTCTCTGGAGTGGTCGCGGCTTCACCCGCTGCGAAGCCTCGGCTGGTGTCGAACCGCCCGGTCGAGACCGGCGCGCGGTGGATCGGCGTCGTCTCCTCGTCCCGCCGGCCGGTCGTGACCGCACGCCTCGGGCGCCGCTCTCAGGCTGTGACGGTCCGCCGCCTTCGCCCCGGCCGCTACCAGCTGCGCGCGATCTTCCAGCAGGCCGGACGCTGGGCTCTCTGGGCGAGCAAGCAGCGGTTCGGAAGCGTGCTCGTGCGGCAGGCGCCGCTCCGGCTCACGAACGCGATGGACGTCGTGGTCGAGCCGAGCGGATCGCTCCTGGTCTCGGACTTCTCCGACCGCGTGTTCCGGCTCGACGGCCAACGCCTGACCCTCGTCGCCGGCAGCGGCCGGCGCGGGTATTCCGGTGACGGCGGTCCAGCGACCCGGGCGGCGATCGGCTTCCCGGTCGAGATCGCGGTCGATCCCCGGGGCGGCTTCGGGATCGTCCACGGCGAGCGCTGGATCCGTCACGTCGACAGGTCCGGGACGATCACCACCGTCGCCGAGTTCCAGCAGCCCACGGCGCTCGCGTACGACTCCGCAGGCAACCTCTTCGTCTCCGAGCTGCTCGGAGGCGTGAAGCGCCGCGACGCAGCGACCGGAGCGATCACGACCTACGCGGGCTTCAACCGGCCGCACGGCCTGGCGGTCGCGCCCGAAGGCACGGTCTACGTCGCGGACACGTTCAACAACCGCGTGCAGCGGATCTCCCCGAGCGGCGCAGTCAGCACGCTTGCCGACGGCATCAGCCAGCCGAACGACGTCGCGCTGGGCCCGGACGGGAACGTCTACTCCACCGAGTGGGGGAACAGCCGGATCGTGCGGATCACGCCGGCCGGCGTCGTGACGAGGATCGCCGATTCCCCAAGGCCCAGCTCGGTCGCCGTCGGCGCCGACGGCACGGTCTACGTCACGGAGGAGCGGCGCGGCGCGGTGAGGCGGATCACGGTGGCTGGTCTCGCGGCGTTCAAGCCGGCCCGTGCCGCGACACCCTGGACCGGGCTCGTGACCTCCAGGCGACGGCTCGCGTCGGCGAGTGTCCGAAACGGCGTGACCACCCGGGCCGCGGCCGTGAGGAGAGTCGGCAAGAACCGTTACCGCATGCGCGCGGTCTTCCCCTTTTCCGGACGGTGGCAGCTCCTCGCCGGCCCGCGCCGGCTCGGCTCCGTTTCCGTCCGCCCGGCTCCCGCGTTGACGCCGGCGCTGCCCACCGCGCAGGCCTTCCGGCTCTGCGGCGGAACCGGACCGCCGTACCCGCAGGACGCACTCTCCCGCGACCCGGCGAGCGGCGCGCTGTGGGCGTCATGCCGCGCACAGGCTCACCTGCACCGGGTCTCTCCGGCCACGGGCGAGACGCGCGCGATCCTGCGGCTGACGAGCACGCCGTACGCGATCGCCGCCGGCCTGGGCGCAGTCTGGAGCGCCGAGCGCGGCCCGATCGTGAACCGGATCGACCTTCGCACCGGCCGGGCCACGACTGCGGTGTCCGGTGGCGGGTTCTCCTACATCTGGACGGCCGCGGGCTCCGTCTGGGCTGCGGACGATGAGGCGAGTGCGCTCATGCGCTACGACCCGGCGGGCCGTCGAGTCGTTGCGACGATCCCGACGGGCAACGGAACCTCGGCGCTCGCCGAGGACGCCGGGCGGCTCTGGATCGTCAACCACCGGGACGGGACGCTGCAGCGGATCGACCCGGCCATGAACGTCGCGACTCCGCTCGGCCGGCTCCCCGGCGACGCACCGGAACGGATGGTCTACGCCGAGGGCTCGCTCTGGGTCACCGGCCGCGGCACCAACCTGCTCCGCGTCGACCCGAACACCGGAGCAGTCCAGTCGACGATCGACGTCGGCGCCGGAGCGATCGACGTTGCCGCGGCGGCGCACAGCATCTGGGTGGCGGCGCCGACGGACGAGGCCGATCGTCAGGGCAACCCGTTCCTCGACAGGCTACTCCGCGTAGATCCGGCGACCACCGCCGTCGTCGAGACGCTGCGCCCGACGGCACCCATTGTCGTGAACGGCCTCGCGTCCACCGGCGACGCGCTCTGGATCGCCGACACCGCCGGCGGTCGGCTCTACCGCATCAGCCGCTAGGCGGCGGAAGCTCGCCGGCCTCGATCTTCGCCGCCGTCCGCTCGCACCACTCGCCCATCCACTCGAGCAGGTCGATCCCGTAGGTCAGAGCGACGTACGGATACAGCTGGTCGTCCTCGAAGAACCCGGTCCTGGCCTGAGGCTCCAGCTCGCGGAAGATCTTCAGCGAAAGCTCGCACCACGCCTGCTTGGCGCGGAGGCTGGCGAGCACGTCCTCCTTCCCGAGGAGGTCGCCGAAGAAGAGCTTGAGGGTTCCCTCGTCGCGGATCTCGAACAGGAAGGAGCTGTCGTCTCGCAGCCACTCGCGGAGCGCCGCCTTCCCCGCGCGGGTGAGCGAGTAGGACGTCCGGCGCCGCCCGCCCTTCGGGTCCTCGGTCGCCTCGACGAGCCCACGCGCCTCGAGGCGGTGAAGCTCGGGATAGATCTGCCCGTAGCTGGCGCCCCAGAAGAACCGCGTGGAAAGATCGATCGCCCGCTTGATGTCGTAGCCGGTGCGGGCGCCGAGCGCGAGCATCCCGAGGATCACGCGTGCGGTCGGAGTGAGGCTTGACATATCTTCCCGATACATAGTAACGTCTCTGCCAGATAGATGCATGCGATCGAGGTCCACGAGCTCAAGAAGTCCTACGACGGCGTCGAGGCGGTGCGCGGGATCAGCTTCACGATCGGGTCTGGCGAGGTCTTCGGGCTGCTGGGACCGAACGGCGCCGGGAAGACGACGACCGTAGAGATCCTCGAGGGCTACCGGCGGCCTGATGGCGGCGAGGTCAGCGTCCTCGGCGTCGACCCGCGGCGCGCCGACTCCGACTGGCGCCGGCGGATCGGCGTCGTCCCCCAGTCGGGTGAGCTCTTCCCCAACCTGACCGCCCTCGAGCACCTCGAGCTCTTCGCGGGCTACTACGCGAACCCGCGCCCGCCGGGCGAGGTGCTGAGCCTTGTCGGGCTCGAGCACAAGGCCGGCGCGAGGTTCCGGACGCTCTCGGGCGGCCAGAAGCGGCGGCTCGATCTCGGGATCGCCCTCGTCGGCGACCCTGAGCTGATCTTTCTCGACGAGCCGACCACGGGCTTCGACCCGGGTGCCCGCCGGGCGGCTTGGGAGACGATCCGCTCGCTCCGGACACTCGGCAGGACGATCCTCCTGACGACCCACTACATCGAGGAGGCGCAGCGGCTCGCCGACCGCGTTGCGGTCCTCCGGCGAGGCGAGATCGTCGCGGCCGGGACGCCGGCCGAGCTCACCGCCGCTGCACCGGCGAGCCGGATCAGCTATCGCCTGGACGGGGAAGAGGTCGCGATCGAGACCGAGGATCCTGTCCGCGTCCTCCACGAGCTGACCGAGCGGGCGCTGCGCGACGGACTCCGGCTCGACGCGCTCGAGGTGCACCGGCCGACGCTCGAGGACGTCTACCTCTCGCTCACGGCGGAGGAACCGGAGTGAACCTCCTCCTGCACCAGTTCCGCGCCGAGCAGAAGCTCTTCTGGCGCAGCCGCGAGCTCGCGTTCTTCACCTTCCTGCTACCGATCGTGTTCTTCCTAATCCTCGGCTCGGCGTACGGAGACGAGGACATCGACGGCGAGAACGGCTACCTCTACCTGCTCGCCGGGATGATCGGCTACGGCGCGGCGGCGACGAGTTTCGCCGGGCTCGCGCTTCTGCTCGTGCTCCGGCGCGAGGCCGGCTTGCTCAAGCGAATTCGAACAACGCCGCTGCCGGCGTGGACGTACATCGCGGCCGTGCTCGGCTCGATCACGTTCGTGTTCTTCCTCGAGGCTGTGGCGCTCGTCGGCCTTGCGCGCGCCGCGTTCGACACGGTGACTCAGGGCGACGTGCTCTCGCTCGCCCTCGCCCTCACGCTGGGTGCGGCGACCTTCGCGGCCCTTGGCGTCGCGCTGACCACGGTGATCCGAAGCGCCGAGGGCTCGTCGGCGGTGGTGAACGCAATCTACCTCCCTGTGACCTTCATCTCCGGCTCGTTCTTCGGATCGGACACCTTCCCGCCCGTGCTCCAGGCCGTCGCCCAAGTTTTGCCGCTCGTGCACTTCATCGACCTCGTGCGGGACGTCATGGTCTTCGACGACTCGATCTGGGACCATCCGACCGCTGTTGCGGTTGTGGCCGCCTGGGGCATCGCCGGCACGATCGTCTCCTTGCGCGGGTTCCGCTGGGAACCGCGCGAGCGTTAGGCGCTTACGACTTACGGGTACCAAGGGTCGATGGCTGCCAATCCCACCCTGGCGTTCGCCGTGCACGAGCACGAGCCCCCGGCCCTCGAGGTTCGGGTCAATTTCGGCATGTTCGCGGGGCGAGAGGCGACGCCCGCAGAGATCGACGACCTCGCATCGACGCTGCTCGAGCAGGTCGGAGCGGTCTCGATCGTCGCCGAGGAGCGCCACGAGATCGACGACAAGTCGGAGGCCGCGATCCACCAGGTCCGGATCGAGGTCGATTCCGCGTCGCTTCCCGAGGACCGCGACGCCTTGCAGGAACTGAGCGTCCGGATGGTCGTCGCCGCCGAGCAGTGGGCCGAGGCCTGCATCGCCGAGCGGCACGTCAGCGAGCTGTAGCGGCTACTGCCCTTTCGAGCCGGTCGAGCGCCCGCTCGGCTTGACTCGTCGCCGCGGGGCCGAGCGCTTGGCTGTTCAGCCCGCTGAAGATGCCCGCGGCATCGATCTCCGCCTGCCACCGCATCGTCGTGCCGGTCCCGTCCGGCTCGAGATCGAACGAGCTGTCGAGCGAGATTCGGCCGCCGAGGCTCTTGCCCCAGGCCATGAGCCGCGCGTGCTCGGACTCGCGGAGGTCCTCCAGCCGGACGGAGAAGCGCAGCCTGAAGGCGCCGGGAAACGGCGCTTTCGCGATCACCGTCCACTCGTCCTCCTCGACGTCGATGCGCTCGACTGCGGAGAACGCCGCGGCCATCTCGTCCGGATCCGTCAGCGTCCGGTAGACAGCACCAGGCGGCGCGTCGAAGCGCCGCTCTCCGTGGATCCGCACGGCGACAACCTAGTGCGCCGCCCGAGGTGAGCGGCCCCGGTACCGCCGGTTAGCGGCGAACCGTGCGGCTCGCCGGCCGGCTGCGGTTCCCGGCCCGGTCGACCGCGACAACTCGAAGCCGATGGCGTCCACGTCCGACCCGGACAGCGAGCGGCGGACATGCCCAGCAGGACGAGGACGGCGAGCACGATGGACTGGCGCACCGCCCGTCTTACACCAAGGCGGTGCGCGCAGTTCCGTCGCTAGAAGGACGAGAAGGAGGAGCCGGATTCCGGCGGGCCGCGAGGGCCAAGCGGGCCGAAGTGGTGCTCGCGGCGCCGCTCGAACCGCCCGTTGACCATCGCGGTCACGTGCTCCTTGATGCCTGCGACGAGCTCGTTCGCCTGAGCCTGTGACAGGTGGCCCTCCTTGACCGCCTGCTCGATCCGCGCCTTCTTCTCCGCCACCAGCGCGGTGACCAGTCCGTCGACGGACTTGTTGCGATCCTTGGCGACTTGCGCCAGGGTCTTGCCGGTCTGGAGCTGGGTGCGAAGCGCAGCCTCGGTCATGCCGAGGTATTTCGCGGCGGCCTCGAGCCCGTGATGGCGGCCGCCGAAGTGGCGTTCCTTGCGGAATCCGGGCCCGAGCATGGGCACGGACTCCCGGTCGATCGCGGCCTTCATCCGAGTCGCCTCGGCCTGCGTCAGGTGTCCGTCCTTGACCGCCTGGTCGATCCGGTTCTTCAATGCGGTCTTGAACGCGTCCGTAAGACGCTGCGGAGTGACTCCCAACTGACCCGCGACATCGTTGAGCACTGCACGGCTCTCCTGCTCCGGCGACCGCAGCTTCGTTGCCGCAACGGCGGCTCCGGCCCCGGAGACGGCGAGCACGACCACCCCTCCGACTGCGATTTTCTGGATGCGTGTCATGCAGCCATCGAAACAGCCGTCCCTAAGAGTGGCGTGAACGTCGCCTAAGAATTCGGGCGGCCGTTCAGCCGGAAGCGCATCAGCGTCCCGCCGCCGTCCGCGCTCTCCGCGGTCACGGTCCCGCCGTGGGCCTCCGCCACCTGGCGGACGATCGCGAGCCCGAGGCCGGAGCCCGGCATCCCGCGGGCGGAGGTGGAGCGGTAGAAGCGGTCGAAGACGTACGGCCGGTCCGCGTCGTCGATTCCCGGCCCGTGATCCCGCACCGTCACCTCGCCTTCACGCACGACGACCTCCACCTCGCCGCCGACGGGGCTCCACTTGGCCGCGTTGTCGAGAAGGTTCCCGATCGCCCGCTCGAGGCTCGAGGGCACACCGTGCACCAGCGATTCCCGGAAGTCGGTCTTGAACTCGACGCCCGGCCTGTTCCGCCGCGTGCGCTCCACCGCCTCCGCAGCGAGGACGTCGAGACGGACGTCCTTCGCCTCGCGGGGCTCCCGGTCTCCGTGCGAGAGCTCCATCAGCTCGGCGATCAACGTCGTCATCTCGTCGAGCTGCTCCACGACGTCGCGCATCAGCGGCTCGCGCTCGGCGGCCGGGAGCCGTCGCTTGCCGGCAAGCACCTCGATGTTGGTGCGCAGGCTCGTAAGCGGGGTGCGGAGCTCGTGCGAGGCGTCAGCGACGAGCTGGCGCTGCGCCCGGGCGGACGCCTCCAGCGCGGCCAGCATCGTGTTGAAGCGAGACGCGAGACGGCTTAGCTCATCCTCTCCGGCCACGTCGATCCGCTCGGACAGATCTCCGGTCTGCGTAACGTTTTCCGCCGCCTCGGTGAGGCGGCGGACCGGCGCCAGCGCAGCGCGGGCGACGACGAGGCCGAGCCCCCCGGCGACCCCGATCCCGACCAGCGCGATCAGGATCAAGAAGGTGCGCAGGCGGTCGAGCGTGTTGTCGACCTCGGTCAGCGGGCGGGCGACCTGGATCGCGTAGCGCTCGCCGAACGGGATCGCGTACGGGAAGGTGATCATGCGGAGGTGGGTGCCCTCCACCCTCGCGTCGCTGAGGAATGCGTCCTGCTCCTCGCGCGCCACTTCCAGGACGCGGTCGCTGACCGGGAGCGGAACCTCCGCATCGCGGGGACGATGTGTCGAGCCGTCTGGCTCGACAAGCTGTGGGTACCCCTCGGCACCGCCCAAGCCGGGCCCCGGACCGAACAAGAACCGCGCGACGCGGTCGGGCGGCTCGCGCGAGATCTCTTCGGCTCTGTCGCGGAGCGCCGCGTCCACCTCGGCGCGAAGCTCGCTCTTCACGACGGCGAAGACGACGACAGAGGCGAGGATGACTGCCAGGGCGACGGCCGCCGCTGCGGCCAGCGCGAGGCGGGTGCGGAAGCTCACGCCTCGCGCAGCGCGTATCCGACGCCGCGCACCGTCTGGATCAGGCGCGGCCGGCTGTTCGCCTCGGTCTTGCGCCGCAGGTAGCCGATGTAGACGTCGAGGGAGTTCGACGCGAAGCCGAAGTCGTAGCCCCAGACGCGCTCGAAGATCACCGAGCGCGTGAGCACCTGCCGCGGGTTCCTCAGGAAGAGCTCGAGCAGGTTGAACTCGGTTCGGGTGAGCTCGATCGCCTCGCCGCCCCGGCGGACCTCGCGGGTGTTCGGGTCGAGCTCCAGGTCGCCGAAGCGCAGGATCTCCTCCGCGCCCGGCGACACTCTGCGCAGAAGCGCCCGTCAGCCGCGCGAGCAGCTCCTCGAGTGCAAACGGCTTCGGGAGATAGTCGTCCGCTCCGGCGTCGAGACCGGCGACGCGGCTCTCCACCTCGGCGCGGGCGGTCAGCATCAGCACGGGCACGCCGTTTCCCTTTCCGCGGATCCGGCGGCAAACCTCCAGGCCGTCCACGCCCGGCATCAGCACGTCGAGGATCACGGCGTCGGGCTGGCCGTTCGCCTCCAGTCGATGAAGCGCGTCGGCGCCGTCCACCGCGAGGTCGACCTCGTAGCCCTCGAGCTCGAGGGCCCGCCGAAGCGAGTCGCGTACTGCGCGTTCGTCGTCGACGACCAGGACTTTCACGGCCCTAAGTTTGCCGCCGGAAGGTAAGTCCGGCCTAAGAGATTGGCCTGCTCAGTTCCAGCTGAGGCCGCGGAGCTGGTCGAGGTTGATGTTCCCTCCGCTGAGGACGCAGACGACGGTGGAGCCCGGGTCGGCCTCGACGAGCCCGTTCAGCACGGCGGCCACTGGTGCGGCAGCGGCTCCCTCGACGACCACCTTCGTGCGGGCGAGCGTCCAGAGCAGCGCCTCGAAGATCTTCTCGTCCGGGAGGGTGACGATCTCGTCGACGTTGCGGCGGACGATCTCGAGCGTCCGCTCGCCGACGCGCTTGACCGTGAGCCCGTCGATCATGCAGTCGACCTCGTCCAGTTCCACACGGCGGCCCGCCTCGACGCTTCGCTTCATCGCCGGTGCTCCCGACGACTCGACCCCGATGATCCGGATCTTCGGATTGAGTGATTTGAGCACCGTCGAGACGCCCGAGATCAGTCCGCCGCCGCCGATCGGGACGACGACCGTGTCGACCGTCGGAAGGTCGTCGTAGATCTCGAGCCCGAGCGTCCCCTGGCCCGTGATCAGGTCGAGGTCGTCGAACGGATGGATGTAGGTCAGGCCCTGCTCCTCGACCAGTTCGAGCGCCTTCTCGTTCGCCTCGTCCCAGATCGACCCGTGAAGCACGACCTCGGCGCCGTACGCGCGCGTCGCTTCGATCTTCGACGGTGTCGCGTTCTCCGCCATCACGACCACGGCTCGGACTCCCTGAAGCGCAGCGGCGAGCGCGACGCCCTGGGCGTGGTTTCCGGCCGATGAGCAGATGACCCCGGCCCGCTTCTCCGCTTCGTCCATGTGCGCAAGCTTGTTCAGCGGGCCCCGGATCTTGTAGGAGCCGGTTCGCTGGAACGACTCCGCCTTCAGCACGGCGTTGAATCCGCTCGCCTCGCTGAGCGACCGCGAGCCCATCAACGGCGTGTGGTGCGCGTGCTCCTTGACGTGCTCGTGGGCCTGGCGGAAAGCGTCGATCGAGATGTCCGTGGCGATCATCGAGTCCTCCCTCTTGGGTGCCGGCTCATGCGAATCGTCTCAGACCTGCGTGCCTCGTGACCCTGCTCCGAGAGCCGCAAATTCGGGCCGGGAAGGGCGAGCCTGTCCCGGCTAGCCTGTACGGCGCATCCGCCCCCGTAGCTCAGTGGATAGAGCAGCGGTTTCCTAAACCGCGTGCGCAAGTTCGATTCTTGCCGGGGGCATCTATTCAAGCGGTTTCTGGGCGACAGAGCGCCGCGTGGAGTTTCCTCAACCGCGGACGCGGCCGTTAACGATCTTCACGTGGCTCGTCTCCGGGAAGTTCGATGGCCAGCGCCTCATGGCCTAGGCGCACGTTCTTCTGAACACATCCTCGTCCGCCGGACTGAACGCCTCCTCGTCAGCGCTGTGGAAGCCAGGCTCGGCTGGTCCCTCTCAATTCCTGCCCGACCATCCGGACGCATTCTCGTCAATGAGCCCGTATCCGGGGGCGCAACGAAGACCGCCGCGTCGCGAACTCTCGGGGAATGCATGTCGGGAGACCTGCGTCTAGCAGGCCTCCCGACGAACGGTTCGAAATCGGCACCGCGGAGTAGGCGCCCCGCCGGTCCTGGCGGAACAGAGTCGTTAAGTAACGCTACGAGGGCAGAAGGACGCTGTCGATGGCGTGGATGACCCCGTTCGACGCGAAGACGTCGGTCGCGACGATCTGCGCGTTGTTGACGTAGTACCTGCCGCTGGACGACGAGATCGTGGTGAACTGCTTGTTCAGCATCCGGATCCGCGTCGAGGAGATCACGGCGGCGGCGTCACGCCTCCCGTGAGCGACGTGGAAGAGAAGAACGCCCGTCACCGCCGGCGCGGCCCCGGCGCAGTTCGAGCTGGTGATGCCGATAGCTGAGAATGCCGCGTCCGTGGGTGCGAAGACGGTGTACTGCCCCTTCTGGGACAACGTGTCGAGGACGGCGGGATTGTTCGAAACGAGGCAGATCAGCGTGTCGAACGAGCCTGCGTACGGGCCGGATGCGTTCAGGGCAACGGCCTGCTGAACGATGTCCGGCGATGCCGCAGCCGGGCGCTGGCCCGTCCCTGCGAGTGCCGTCGGAACGGCGAGCGCCGCGACAACGAGTGCAGCCGCGATGAGGATCTTCTTCACGGTTCCTCCTTCTGTCGTAGTTGTGTCTAGGTATTGTACAGAATTAGCACAGTTATTGTCAAGGATTACGGTGCCGCCCTGAGTTCCGTTACAGCGGCGGAAACTCCCATGTCCTGCCACCCGATGAGGCGTAACCCTCGGCAACCCACTGGGGGCGAGATTGACGCCGTCGACGTTGGCGCCGCGCACGAGCCACGCTTTGGCCACCATGTCGCCTCTCAGCTGCTGCGACAGGGTCTAGAGCAGAATTTGGCCGGCCGGCAACCCGGTGTTAGGCCGCATTCGAGCATGCGGCCAGCGGTTTCCTAAACCGCGTGCGCATGTTCGATTCATGCCGGGGGCATATACCGCTTGGTTGCGGAGATTTCACCCGCTAAGCAGGCGTTCTTTCAGCCCGCCGGATCGGGAGAGTCCGGCAAAGACCGCCTCAAGCCGCACGGGAGGGAGGCGACTAGCGCGCAACTGGCGCGTGGCCTTCGCGGCGAAGGGGGCCTAGACTCGCCAGGTGCCGACCTGCGTAAGCTGCGGCCGCGAGAACCCCGACGACGCCCGCTTCTGCAATGGCTGCGGCTACGTCCTGACCGCCACTCCTGCGGCACGCCAGCAGCGCAAGACCGTCACGGTGCTCTTCTGCGACGTCAGCGGCTCGACTGCGCTCGGCGAGCGGCTCGACCCGGAACCGCTGCGGGCCCTCCTCGCCGACTACTTCGAGCGCATGAAGGCGATCGTCGAGCGCCACGGCGGCGCCGTGGAGAAGTTCATCGGTGACGCGGTGATGGCCGTGTTCGGGGTTCCCGTCCTACACGAGGACGACGCCCTCCGCGCCTGCCGGGCGGCGGTGGAGATGCGCGACGCCTTCCCCGAGCTCGGCGTCGAGGGCCGGATCGGAGTCACGACCGGCGAGGTCGTCACGGGCACCGAGGAGCGACTCGCGACCGGCGACGCAGTCAACGTCGCCGCCCGTCTCGAGCAGGCGGCGCAGCCGGGCGAGATCTTGATCGGGGAGGAGACCTTGCGCCTGACTCGCGCTGCGGTCGAGGTCGAGGAGGTCGAGCCGCTGCAGCTCAAGGGCAAGAGCGAGCCCGTCGTCGCCCACCATCTGGTCTCTATACGCGGCGAGGAGCGCTTCTCTCGCCGCCTCGATGCACCGATGGTCGGCCGAGAGCGGGAGCAGCGCCTGCTCTCGAGTGTGTGGGAACGTGTGGTCTCCGAAGGCGCCTGCCAGCTCTTCACGATCCTCGGGCCGGCAGGCGTCGGCAAATCACGCCTGGCGGCCGAGTTCCTGGCCTCGCTCGGCGACGCCATCGTCCTTGTCCGCGGCCGCTGCCTCCCCTACGGCGAGGGCATCACCTACTGGCCCGTGGTCGAGGTGGTGAAGCAGCTCCCAGCAACCGAGGTGGATGCGGTCGCGGACGGGACGCTTCGCGCCCTCGTCGGCGACGAGGAGATGGTCACCTCGAGCGAGGAGATCGCCTGGGCATTCCGCAAGCTGCTCGAGGCTGTCGCGTTCGAGCAGCCGCTCGTCTGCGTCCTCGACGACCTGCACTGGGGCGAGGAGACCTACCTCGACCTGGTCGAGCACGTCGCCGACCTTTCCCGTGACGCCCCGATCCTGCTCCTATGCATGGCGCGGCCGGATCTGCTCGACCGCCGCTCCGGCTGGGGCGGCGGCAAGGTCAACGCGACGACCGTGCTACTCGAGCCGCTGGCGCCTGAGGAGTCGGAGCGCCTGATCGACAGCCTGGCCCAGGTCGACGACGCCCTGCGGCTCCGGATCAGGGAGGCGGCGGAGGGAAACCCGTTCTTCGTCGAGGAGATGGTGGCGATGCTGCGCGAGTCGCATGGCGGCGACGTGGCCGTGCCGCCGACGATCCAGGCATTGCTCGCCGCCCGCCTCGACCAGCTCGACCCGCCCGATCGCGACGTGCTGCAATCCGGCTCGGTCGAAGGCCGGGTCTTCCATCGAGGAGCAGTGCAGGCGCTCGCACCCGACGAGTCGCAGGTGACGACGCGTCTGACCGCGCTCGTGCGCAAGGAACTCGTGCGTCCCGACAAGTCGCTGCTGCCTGGCGAGGATGCCTTCCGTTTCCGGCACCTGCTGATCAGGGACGCCGCCTACAACGCTTTGCCGAAGGCGACGCGGGCCGAGCTCCATGAGCGCTTCGCCGACTGGCTCGGCGAGCACGGCTCGACGCTGGTCGAGCTGGACGAGATCCTCGGCTACCACTTGGAGCAGGCGTACCGGTACCGCAGCGAGCTAGGAGCGCTCGACGATGACGGACGGGAGCTTGGCACGGCGGCCTCGCAGCGGCTGGCCGCGTCAGGGGAGCGCGCTCTCGCGCGCGGAGACATGCCCGCGGCTACTGGGCTACTCGAGCGGGCGACGGCCTTGCTCGAACCGGAGGAGGATGCACGCCTTCGCCTGCTCCCGCATCTTGGCCATGCGCTTATGGAGGCCGGTGAGCTGAACCGCGCCGAGGCTGTCCTCGCGGAGGCAGGTGAAGCGGCAAGGCGCGTCGGAGATCGCGGACTCGAAGCTTCCGTCGTCCCTTACCAGGTGGGCGTCCTGATCGCGACGGATCCGCAGACGCCGTTTGCCGCAGCTCAGACACGTCTCCGCGCGGCGGTCGAGACGTTCGAGGAGCTCGGCGACGAGGCGGGGCTGGCGCGGGCATCACGCATGCTCGCCCTCCTCGACCTCTCTTTTGGGAGGGCGGCGGAAGCGGCCGGGGCGTTCGAGCGGGCGGCTGAGCACGCCCGCCGTGCTGGTGACCGACGCCTTGAGCTGGACTGCCTCGAATGGATCCACGGCTGTCTCCTCTGGGGTCCCGCACCGGCACAAGAGGCGATTCGCAGGTCCGAGGCGATCGACCGGGCGGCCGCCGACCGGCCGGTCGAGGCCTGGGGGCACACCCTTCGGTCCCCGCTCGAGGCGATGCTGGGCAACTTCGACAAGGCACGGCAGCTCCGCGAGCAAGCGCGGGCGACCATGGAGGACCTCGGCATGCGACTCGAGCTGGCGGGCGCAGCCCAAGCCTTCGGGTGGGTCGAGCTCCTCGCCGGTGATCCGGCGGCCGCCGAGCGCGAGTTCCGTGCAGGCTACGAGCTGTCGGAGCGGATGGGCGAGACCGGATACCTCTCGACGGCGGCGGGCTACCTCGCTGGAGCGCTCTACGCGCAGGGGCGCGACGAGGAAGCTCTCCGCTACACGAAGGAGGGCGAACGTGCGGCAGCGCCGGATGACGTCATGTCGCAGTATCTCTGGCGCTCGGTGCGGGCGAAGGTGCTCGCTCGCGGAGGCGAGCGAAAGCCTGCCGAGAAGCTCGCCCGCGAGGCGGTCGCGCTCGCCGACTCGACGGAACACCTCGACCTACGCGGCACTGTCCATCTGGCCCTCGCCGAGGTGCTGCGACTTGCAGGGCGCATGAGCGAGGCGTCCGCCGAGGCCCAGGAATCGCTGCGGTTGCACGAAGAGAAAGGGAATGTCGTCTCGGCAGGATGGGCGCGGGTGATGCTCGCAGAACTCCACGAAGAGTCGGCGATTTCGTAGGCTCGTCGGGCCGACCGCCTTACGTAGTCACAAGTGCCGACGTCGCGACACGGTTAAGGTCCCCCACCGCCCGTGCGACGAGGAGTCGAAGCGGCGCGATCTGCAGCGCCGTCTGAACGGGATCACCAGCGGGCGTAGATCGCCACGGTCTGGCGCAATCACTGGCGCGCATCCCTGGACCGAAACAGTTTTCCCCTGCAAATAGCGATTCGGCCAGAAGGTTCCTAAACCGCGTGCGCATGTTCGATTCTTGCCGGGGCACCTCGAATCGCATCCTTTCCCGACAAGGCCTCGGTTGGTAATACAGGGACATCAAGGCTGCGCCGCTCGCTGCCGAGCGGCGCAGCCGATGGCGGTTATCCGGTAAACGGCGGCCGTGCTGCTGGACGGCCGCGCTGAGCCGGCGCGCGCTTGACGATCTTCACGGTCGCTCTGGCTCTCGCGATGGGTTTGGGCGTCGCGATGGCCGCGGGCGGCCCCCCTGGGCTGGCCGGCGCGCCCGCTATCTCCGGCCCCGCGGGCGTGGGCGGCGTTACCGGAGGCGGCGTGACGTCGCCGGTGTTCGTCACCCTGCCCTGCGGCGCGTTAGCATTGACCTGGAGCACGATGTGGAAGCTGGCGCGTTGGCCGGGCAGCAAGCGCGGGATCGTGAGGCAGCGTTGGCGGCCGATGCGACGCAACCTACGGTCGGCACTCACGAAGGTCATCCGACGCGGGATGCGATCGCAGGCCCGGAGGTTGCGGGCGGCGAGACGGCCGCGGTTGCGGACCGTGATCCGGTAGCCCGCGCGGCCACCGGCGGTCACCGTCGGACTGTCAGCCGTCTTCTCGATCGGCACGTCGCACCCTGGCGGACCAGGGCCGTCACTCGGAGTGATACTCACGTTGTCGAACAGGTAGCCATTACCGGGGAGGGCAGGGGGCCCCGGCACGCTGGAGCGGAACTGCAGGCTGTTGATGGTCGCGGGCGTATTGCGGTTCGGCGGTGGTGCCTGCTCCGGAGCGGTGCGGTAGTAGTTCTCCCACGTCGTGAAGCACTGACCAAGGTCGCGGCCGTCGACAGAGATTCGCACCAGGTCGTTGTCAAGGCCCTGGTTGACCTTGATCCAGAACCTGATCCTGTGCGGACTGCTGTGGCTAAGCAGCGGGCCAGGGTGCGCGACGAACTTGCCATCGACGTCGGGGGTGTCGTTGACGCTGACCTGAATACCGTCCGCGGTGTCTTGCAGGCCCACCCAGGACATGCGCGAGCCCTCGCCGGAGTCCGGGCTGACGCTCAAGAACAGTCCGGGCTGGTAGGCGCGCGTCTTGGACATAAACGAGAACTCGGCGATGAACACCTTATTGAGCCGCGCCTCGCCGACCTCTTGTAGCTCCCTTGGGGAATACGTCTGGTAGAAGAACTCACCAGACGCACATGCGTTCGACATACGCAGCGATTGACCGCCGAACCCAGGAGGATCGCCAGGAGGAGCGACAGTGTTGGCGACGACCTCCTGGTCGTACTGTCCGTTGGTTGGGGTTGGGACACACGCCGGAATCGCGCCAGGGGGAGCGCTCTTCCAGGGGAAGCCGCCGACGCCGCTCTGTGCGTTGACGGACCCAAGGTGGAAGAGGGGCGGCTCAAAGAGCGTGATGGAGGCCGTTGCCACTCCGGATACGAGCAGAACCATGCTGACCGCCGCTGCCAGCGCTATGAGCTTTCGGTGCATGCTTCCTCCTTGTGATCTGCCCGCCATCAGGGTCGATCACGTCTGCGCCTCGCCAGCCGGGCAGCGGCGAACGCACGATCGGATGAGACGACGCCGGCCGAACGCAATGAGCAAAGCGGCCGAGGACCGCTGGAAAACACCTCGACTCAGCCGCAGCAGCTGACGGTGCTTCACGGGTCCCTCTCGGTTGGCGGCTACTCCAGCGTGAAGGACACGCGCCGCGGAGTCAAGCCTTGCCTAGGCGACGAACAACCCGCTGACGTAACGCGGCAGGCGGGCATCTTTATGGTTCTCTGCCTGCAGCCGTCCTAACAGACTGCACCGCCGTACTCGGGACAGCCGCGCGCACGTATCGTCCAGGATCCTTGCATGCCGGCTCCCGCCTACGCACCGGCGCCACGTCCCCGGACACGCGTGCTAATGGCCGTGCACAGCGCCGAGCGCGGAGGGGCGCAGCTGGTCGCACTCGGTCAGGCGCGTGCGCTGCGTCATGAGTGCGACCTCGTAATCGCGGTCGGCACCGGCCCGTTGCGCGGGGCGTTCGCCGACGTCGCCGCCGCGATCGTCCGCGGGCCGACATCCCTGCCGATCTGGGGGGCGTCGCACGGCCGGTGGGCGCTCCAGATCGGCCGTTCCATCCCGGACGCGGTGCGGCTCCCCCGGCTCCTCAGACGGCATCGGATCGACGTGGTGATCGTCAACAGCACTGTCCTGGTTGCCCCGGTCATCGGCGCCCGGCTGGCAGGCGTCCCCGTCATCGTGCATGCGCAGGAAGCGCCCAAGTCTGTGGCCGCGAGGCGACTGTTCCGCGTGCACGGCGCACTGGCGCACACGGTCGTCGCGATCTCGCCGTGGATCGCACGGGCCTTCGACGGCGCACGAGCCAACGTCGTGCTGAATCCGGTCGGCATCCACATCCCGCCCGATCCGGGGCCGCGCGCGTTGTGCGCCGCCGATCCGGTTCGGCTCGTGCTGATCGGCACCGTGGACCGCCACAAGCGCCAAGACGTCGCGATCGCCGCCGTCCGGGCGCTGCATCAGCGGGGAGTCGAGGCCGAGCTGACGCTTCTCGGGATCGAGGCCGATGGCGCCTACGCGGCCGAGCTCCGGGATCAGGCGCGCGACCTCGATGTGGCGCGGCAGGTCCACTTCGCGGGGCCGACCCCCGACGTCGCCGCCCGACTGCTGGCCGCGGACGCACTGCTGCTTCCGGCAGGCGAGGTGACGCCGCTGGTCCTCATGGAGGCGATGGCGCTCCGGACCCCGGTGGTCGCAGCGCGCATGGGCAGCATCCCCGACGTCGTCACCGACGACGTGAACGGCCTGCTGGTCGCTCCGGGCGACCCGGACGGGCTTGCCGCAGCGGTCGCTCGCCTTCGCCGGGAGGCGGGCCTTGCGGACAGGCTCGCCGAAGCGGGGCGCCGCCGTGTGGAGCGGGACTTCGACGAGACGCAGGCGCACCTCCGGCTGGGCGCCGAGATCGCGCGGCTCACCGCCGGCCGAGCCGACCGGCCGGATGCGCGCCGAAGACGTGGGGTCCGCATGGTGCTGCGGCGTCGCCTCGGTGCGTCGTCGCGCCGGTTGCGCGCCGCGGCTCTTCGCTGGCGGCTGCGGGCGTCGCCGGCCCACGTCGCAGGTGCGCTCGTCTACCACCGCACGGACACCACGCCGCCGTCGGGAGAGCAGATCGTGCCCGGGATCACCGCGGCGGCGCTCGAACGGCATCTACGTCACCTGCGACGCTCGTACGAGCTGGTACCCGCCTCGCAACTCCACCGCGCGATGCTCGCGCGCCGGCGCGGCCGGCCGATCCCGATTGCGGTCACCTTCGACGACGACCTCGCAAGCCATCTCGAGGTGGCGGCGCCGCTCCTGCGGCGCCTCGCTTGCCCCGCCACGTTCTTCCTGACCGGCGCCGGGCTCGACGGAGCGCACGGGTTCTGGTGGCAGCGCCTGCAGGCGGCGGCGGATCGCGGCCTCGACCCACGCCCGGCGCTTCGCGCGGTCTCCCTGCGCGCCGGTGCGGAGCAGCCGCTCGCAGGCCTCGCCGCGGACGTCGAGCAGGCGCCCGCGGCGGTCCGCGCCGCCGTGGCGGACGCGCTCTCGCAGCTCATCGGCGAGGACCCGCCCGCGTACCGCCTGACCCGGTCGCAGGTGCGGGACTTGGCGCGGGCCGGCTTCGAGATCGGCTTCCACACCCGCGATCACCGACCGCTGCCCGAGCTCGCCGACGACGAACTCGCGCGCGCCCTGGAAGACGGACGAGCAGCGCTCGAGGAGGCCACGGGGCACCGATTGCATGTACTCGCCTATCCCCACGGAAGCGCCGACGAGCGCGTCGCCGCGGCGGCCCGCAGCGCCGGCTACACCGACGGCTTTGGCGGACCCGACCGGTCGATCACGGCGCGGGCCGATCGGCTGTTGCTCGGCCGGACCGAGCTGCTGCTCGAGGATCCCAGCGCGTTCGAGCTGGCCTTGGCCTCCGACCTATGGGCGGACCGCTAACCACCGCGGGACCGGCCCGGGTCGTGAGGCGCTAGAGGAGCTCCTCGATCGCACCTCCGCACGCGCGATCGGCCGCGAGGGCATCGAGCTATGGGCGGATCGCCAGCCAGTCCGGCGCGGGGCCGTCGGGCTCCCCGGCCTCGTGCGCGCGGCGGAGGCCGAGCGCACGCAGCGTCGCGCCCACCGCACGCCGCGCATCGGGTCGGCTGCGGTGGCGCAGGGCCGTGACGGCATAGGTGAGGGCGGCGCGCCCCGGTCGGCCCGAGTGCGCCTGTCCCTCGGCGATCCATCTGCGGAAGACGATGGGGTCGAACCGACCCGGGAGGCTGCTGTCCGCGTGCTTGGTACGCAGCAGGCGACCCTCCCGCGCAGCGCTGTCGATCACCATTTGGTGCATGTTCGTCTCGTGCACGACGTACGCCACCAGGGGCTCGGGGCACGCGGCCCCGCGCCCCGCCTCGGTCAGGCGGATCCACAGATCCCAGTCCGCGATGTGGTCGAGCGACTCGTCGAACCCGCCGAGACGCCGCACGAGCTCGGTGCGCGCGAGCACGTTGGACGAGCCCGCGAAGACGAGGTTGCGACTGCGGATGCCCTGTCGCAGCTCCGCGGGCGTGAACGCCGGCGACCTCCACAGCACCCGGCCGTCGGCGGCCGCGACCGCCAGCCCGGCGGTGTAGACGAAGTCGGCGGCCTCCGCCCGGGCGAGATCGAGCTGTACGCGAAGCTTGTCCGGGCTCCAGCGGTCGTCGTCGTCCAGGAAAGCGATCCAGGGATGCGTCGCCCGCTCGATCCCGCGGTTACGCGCGTGCGCCACGCCCCGGCTCGCGGCGTTGCGGAGCACGGTGACGCGCGGGTCGCCGAGTGCCTCGAGCGCCTCCGCCGTGCCGTCGCTCGAACCGTCGTCGACGACGATGAGCTCGAGCTCGACGTCCCGCTGGTCGAGCGTGAGACGCACCGTGTTGAGCACGATCTGCGCTCGGTCGCGAGTCGGGATCACGACGGAGACGACGTCAGCCACCGGCCGGCCGCCGGGCGGTGAGCAAGATGTTCGGTGCGAGCACATGGCGCGGATGCCGGCGACGCTGCTCGACGGCATCGAGCGCCGCGCCCACGCCGTTGAGGCCGACGTACGCCGGCGCGAAAGCGGCGCGCACCGCAGGGCGCGGGAGGCGCCGGCCCAGCTCCTCCTCGCAGGCGTGCAGCAGCGTGCCGGTGAGCAGCGCCCAGGTGACGGCGCGTCCGCCGTTCTCGATGACGACGACGTCGTCCCACCCGTCGAAGAGCTGACGCAGTGAGCCCGACGTGTAACGGTGCTCGACGATCTCGCGGTCGTACTCCCAGACCACGGGCACGGACACGAGCACCCGGCCGCCGGGCTTCACCACCCGCCGGAGCTCCCGAACGCCGTGGGCCGGATCGGTGACGTAGTGGAACGCCTCGATGCACATGACGCCGTCGTAGCTGTCGTCCGCGCACGGCAGGAACTCCGTCGTGACGATGTCGGCCACGCCGTAGCGGTCGTCGATGTCGAGCCCGACGACGCGCACCCCGGGCGCGACGAGGTCGTCATACGGGCGGCTGCCGCAGAACACGTCGAGGACGACGCCGCCCGGCTCGGCGAGCCGCACCATCGCCGGCCGCAGGTCGTCGAGCAGCCGGCGCAGATGCAAATAGTCGAACTGCCACGGCCGCGGATGCCGACGTGTGCGACGGGCGGCGCGCAGAGCGGCGCTTGCGCTCATGGGGACCTCACCCTGTCGCACCAGCTTCGTTCCACCGACCGTCGCGATGACCGTGTGATGCACAGCCGGCGGCGCACGGCGTCAGGCCTCGACCCCGGTGATGGACCAGCTCAGCTGCGGCCGCACCGCCGGACGCAATCCGTCCTCGGATTCCCCCGGAGCCGGAGCGACGCGAAAACGCAGCGGCTCCTCGACCACGTAGTAGTCGTGGCCCGAGTAGACATAGATGCCGACGAGGTAGTCGTCGGCCCGCAGCACTCCCGGGAGCGTGACCGCGATCTCGGCTTCGCCCGGCGCGCTGCCCAGACCTGACGCCGGCTCGGCGACGCGAAGCATGTCCTCGAGCACACGCAGGCCCATGGAATCCGCGATGTAGAAGCCGACGTCGAGACCGGGAATCCGCTCGCGCACCTGCAACCGCAGCCGGAGGACGACCGTGTCGAGCCGCGTCGCCCCCGGGATCGGCGCGCCGTCCTCACCCGTGATCCATACGCTCGTCAACGCCACGGGGAGATGCGGATCGGGCTCCAACTCCACGCGGCCGGCATCGATCCGGCCGACGGCGTCGAAATACCGGCGCAGCGTTTCGTGCGTGGGCCCGTCGAACCGGACCCGGCCCTGATCGAGCCACAGCGTCCGCTCGCAGAGCCGGCCGATCGCACCGAGCTCGTGCGACACGAAGACGACTGTCCGCCCGGAGCGCTGCAGATCCTCCATCCTGCCGATGCAGCGGCGCTGGAACTCCGCGTCGCCGACGGCGAGCGCCTCGTCGATAACGAGCACGTCGGGCTCGAGGTGGGCCGCGACGGCGAACGCCAGCCGCAGCCGCATCCCCGCGGAGTAGCGCTTCAGCGGCGTGTCCAGGAAGCGCTCGACGCCGGAAAAGGCGGCGATCTCGTCGAAGCGCGCGCGCACGTCGCGGCGTGACATCCCGAGGATCGCCCCGCTGAGGAACACGTTCTCGCGCCCCGTGAGCTCGTCGTGGAAGCCCGTCCCCACGTCCAGCAGAGCGCTCAGCCGACCGCGGACACGGGCGACGCCGGCGGTCGGCGCCGTGATCCGCGCGAGGATCCGTAAGAGCGTCGTCTTGCCCGCACCGTTGCGGCCGATGATGCCGATCAGCTCGCCGGTGCTCACCGTGAACGACACGTCCTGCAGCGCCCAGAAGTCCTCGCCCTTGCCGCCACCGCGCCCGCGCATGCGGTTCGCGATGACCTCGGTGAGCAGCTTCGCGCCCTGGCGCCCCCCGACGGTGTAGCGCTTGCTCACCCCGGCGACCTCGATGGAGTTGCCCACTAGATCACGTCCGCGAAGCTGACCTCGACCGAGCGGAAGTAGTACAGCCCTCCCACCGCGATCACGACTGCACTCACGAGCGAAGCAACATCCGCGAGGGGCGGTGCAGGGCCGCCGACGAGCGACCAACGGAGGCCGTCGACCAAGCCGACGAGCGGGTTGAGCGCATAGAGCGCCTGCCAGTCGTCACTCACGAGCGACGACGGGAACACCATCGGACTCAGGAAGAACCACGTCTGCAGGAGGAAGGGAAGGACGTGCCGCACGTCGCGGTACTTGACGTTGATCGCCGCGAGCCAGGTGCCGACGCCGAACGCGACGACCGCCGCCGCGGCGATCCACGCGGGGACGAGCAGGACCTGCGGCCCGGGCGCGACGTCGTAGACCACCAGCAGGACCGCGGTGAGGGAGAGCGCGACGGCGAAGTCGACGAGGCCCGGTACGACCGCCGACGCCGGCGAGAGGATCCGAGGGAAGTACACCCGCGTGACGAGGTGGGGGTTTTGCGGCAACTCGGCGGCCGCGGCGGACACGGACGTCGAGACGTAGATCCACAGGCAGATCGCGGGATACACGAAGACCGGGTATGGGAGCCCGTCCGACGGCAGGTTCGCGAGCCGCCCGAAGGCGATCGTGAAGATCACGAGGCCGGCGAGCGGCTGCAGCAGCGCCCACCCGACGCCGAGCAGCGTCTGCCGGTAGCGCACCTTGAGCGTGCGCTGTGCGAGCACGACACCGAGATCCCGGTGTGCCCACGCCTCGCGGAGCTCGAGACTTGGCAGCCCGCGCCGCGGAGGGCGGTTCTCGGTCCATTCGTCCTCGGCGGCGGCGTCCCGCTCGCCCGGAGCGGCATCGAGCGCGGTCACGCGGTGTCCCGTGCCATGCCCACGGGCGTCGATCTCCGCGAGCGCAAGCGCGACGCCACGCGCCCGACGCTCGGGCCAATCAGGAGCCAGTACCCGACCTCGCGGCGGAAGCCGAGCAGCGGGCGGGTGGTCGAAAGGTGCGGAGCCAGCGCCCGGAGGTCGCGGACTTGGAGATTGCTCACCAGCACGTTGGCACCTGCGAGCGCGGTCCGGATCGCATCGATGGCCCGCTCCGGTTCTCCCGAGGTCAGGCGCAGCTCGTGTCCGAACCGCTCGAGCTCGAGCGGGTTGGGGCGAGCCTCGACGAACGTCCGCTCCGGATCCAGGTTCACGACGAGCAGCGGATCGGCGCCGCCGGCGAGCACGTCGTCGATGCACCACCGGATGTCGCCCAGCACGCAGCGAGCGTCCTTCAGGATGCGGCGGCCGGTGTGCGCCGCAACGGACTCGCGCAGCCAGCGAAGGCGCCAGGCGTGCCGCAGGATCACCTGGCCGCGGCCTCGGTCGAGCAGGCCTCGGGTGATGATCCCGCTCGGCGTGCGGATCGGCAGCGCGTCGGGGTACGCGCGCCTGAGCTCGGCCTGCGCCGTGGAGATTTCCTGGATGTTGATTGAGAGGCTGTTGTGGGTGAGCGGCACGTCGACCGCGCAGACGCGCAGCCCCTCCCGGCGCAGGCGGAGGCCATATTCGACGGCGTACGCGTGCCAGGCAAACTCCGGCGCCTCGGACAGCCGTTCGCGGTCGAAGGCGTGGCGCGGAACGATGAATAGCACCTCGTCGACGGCGTCCACTTCGACGGGCCCGGCGGCGCGCTCGCCGATCAGGACGACGCGATCGCGCACGCGACCCACAAGCCGTCCTCCGCGCTCCACGCCAAACGCCCCCGCGAGCCCGATGCCGTGGTCGGCGTCCAGCGCCGCCGCCGCGCGCTCGAGCGCCGCGAGGGAGTGCAGAACGACGTCCTGGTGGACGAACACGAGATGGTCGTGGCGTGCGCCGGACGCGCCGAAGTTGTATGCGGCGCCTGCAGACGGGAACGCGCCGTCGCGGTTGTCGACTTGGATGTAGTCGAGGTCGTCGACCTCCGAGCGATGGCGCTCGATCGAGCTGTCGAGACACTGCTCGCGTACCTGCGCGTCGTTGAACACGCAGATGATCGAGACTGGACTTCGCGTCCGCACGGAGGGTGAAGCGTAGGAGAACGCCGCGGGCGCGGCGACCTGCGATCTCTCGGGGCGGGGCGAGGCGCGCCGCGAACTCGTGGCCGTCATGGAGCCTGGCGCTCAGGACATCGTCGAGGTGGCCGTCCACAAACGCGACGTCCTAGAGGAGGTTGTCCATCGAGTCCTCGGTGCGCTTCGGTCCTCCCCTTCTCTCCCCAAGCTTTCGAGGAGGCGAAGGTGGCGCAGGCCACGCATGGCCTCGACCAGGGCGATTGCTCCCGCCACGATCAGCTCAGCACGATAGGGACAAGGCTTGCGCTCGGACTCCGTAGCCACCTGTAGTGGTTCGGTGGAGTGCGCCTGATCCACCATCCCCCGAACGGGGCTTTGCTGTGCGAGGTGAGGCGACTTGCGGCTGAGTCAGGCGCCGAGCACTACCCGTCGGTTTGCAGCACTTCTGTCAGGTCGGGGGCACCGCCTTTGCTCTGCAAGAGGTCGTCGACCGGATCAGGCTCGAGCATGTGCGCGGTCGAAGCCTCGGGGGACATCGCCAGGGCGCTCGATGCGGAGGCCGTCCTACCGCACACGGCAGCCGCCGCGGCGGCGCGGAGCGCCGTCAGTCGAACAGCGCCGGGGGCATCGTCGTGGCG
>CAWDIJ010000012.1:0-42956 GCA_963802375.1 uncultured Actinomycetes bacterium | reverse complement strand
AGATCCATGATGACTCCATACGGTGAAAGCTCCTTCGTTCTCGAGGGGACATAGCCGCTATCAGCCTCCTGCGTAGTTCCGCGGCGACAACAGCTGTGGCTTCGGCGGGTCGGTGATGATTCCGCCGCCTCCCGACGGTGCGAAGAGGAGCGGCGGAAAGATCAAGTCGTTGCTCTGGCCGGCGAACCGCCGTCGTAGTCGCTGATCATCGGGCCCTGCATCTTCGCCGTCGTCTCGGTCTTGACCGCGTGGTTCGCGATCAGCGCGCCCTGGAACTCCGCGCTCTTCAGGTGGATTCCGTCGCCGGGGTCGAAGTCGCTCCCCTGCCCCTGCGCCGAGCCGGCGCCCTCGAGACCGTCGGCGACGATGATGAGCGCGGACTTCGTGGGATCCCAGGGCGACGTCCCGGTGAAGTCACGGGACCGGTGTAGCCGGGATGCGTTGCGCAGATGGTGTCGCCCTTCATTCCGAATGTTCCCGGAGGTAACGATCGTCGCCTGGCCCGTGTATTTCGCGGTCCCGCTCTTGATGTAGAAGCTGCCGTCGATGAAGATCGTTCCCTTGACGGTCAGCAACTTCGCGGGAGCGTCCCAAGAGAGCTCACCCAGAATCGTCGAGCCGGCCATGGACCTGCACGAATAGGAGTCGGCCGGGGAGTTGCCCGGCGTCAGGTTGATCGCCGTAGTCGGGGTCGCGCTCCAGTTGATCGAGTTGTCCGCCGCTCCGCTCGGGGTGTCGAACTTCGGCGGCGAACCTGACGACGTCGTGCAAGGCGCGAGCGGCCCGAGATCGGTGTTCTGGTACCAGTAGCCCATGTTGCTCGGGTTGTCGGGCGGACCGGGGGTTCGGCCGGGAGCGAGCGGTGCGCCTGCAGCGAACGGGTAGCCGAAGGGCGCGCAACAGGTGAGCTTCGGGATGAATGAGATGAACGGCGGCGGGCCCAGCGGGATGACGTTGTTATGAACCGTCGCGAAGATCGCGTCGTCTTCCCAGTCGGCGTTCAACGGTCCGCAGGGGTGGAGCGCCGGGTCTTCTTCGACGAGCATTGGTTCACGACGTGAACTTCGGGGATCCGCGGGTCGCTGCCTCCCGTGGAGCCGATCTGGTTCTGGGGGTTCTTGAGGTAGAGGTCGCGGCCGATTGCGGCCTTCTCCGCCTCTCCGTCGATTACGGCTGTGGACTCCAGGTGAGGTCCCCGCGTCACGTACACCGGCGCCTTGACGTGCACCGAGTTCAGGAACCACATGTCGGCGCCCGAATAGAGAAAGTTCAGTGGACCGGCCCCGCTTACCGGCGATGTCGTTGGAATGACCACTGGGACGATGGCAGTAATCCTGCGGGTGACCGCTGAAGCGGTAGGTCCGGTCGGATTCGTGACCGCACCGGTGGCCGTGAGTCGCCACTCGTATTTCCACGGAGCCTCCGCAGAGGGGGCCAGCGGCCCGACGAGCGTCCCGCTCCAGGTCACGCAGTTGTTCACCGGCGCCGTGCACCCCCTGCTATACGGTCTGCCGCGAGGGCAGCACGACGTATCGCCCGGGTATGCGGGGACGGTCGGCGAGGCATAGCTCTCATTGAGCACAGCGAGCGAGTTGTTGATGCCTGATTCGGCCAAGGCGGAGGCCCTTTGCCCGGCATTGGAGCGGTGCGCGTCGCGCGCGCCGGCGGCCGTCATGAACATCACCGTCGACAGCGTGATCGTGAGGACGAGCATCGTGACGATCGTGAGGACGAGAGCAATGCCCTCCTCTTCGCGATGGAGGCGGCGCCACGCCGAAACAACGCGGCGTCCGGCCTGAGTTCTTTGCGGCATGCCTGCAGGATGGCCTACGGCACTGGCCCTCCGGATGCCCTAAATGGGTCATTCGTCCAAGTCTCGAGCTAGTCGCTGCGACGTGCCGAGATGGGTTGGACGACGCCGTGCTCCGCCATCGCGGCTGCGACCTCGGCGGCGGCGAAGCCAACATTGCCTGCAAGGCACCGAGGTCTTGGACGTCGGCAGTGATGGCGACGTTGGTGCTGCCGTCGTGCGCGACAAAGTCGGTCACGTTGTGCCGGTACCCGACTCGATGCTGCAGCGCGCTTGGCTTGGCCCGACAGCCATCGTTTCGTACGGCTGGTCATGGACTTTCCAGGGCAACCCCTTCTACGAACGTGTCTTTTCTCAGGGCGACCACCCGTTCGTGGGCCCCCTTGTCGTTCGCGGCGAAAAGTTGTACAACCCTGCTCAGTTGATCCTGATTCGACTCTCGATGAGGGAGCGGGTTACGCTGCGGCGAGAGGGGTTTTTCTGATGCGACATGGCGTTGTCTTTGCGGTCTCACTGACCTTGCTGTTTGTGGTGGCGGGAGCGGCGACTGCCCAGGCGCCGTCAAGGCCTCAGGCGAGTCGCGGCGTGGAGCACCGGGCGCCGTCGGTGCAGTTTGGGTCCAGCTTCGTTCCGCCCGGCGTAGCCCTGGCGACCGTGGACCTCTCGCTTTTCCAGACGACTCCCAAGACCCGGTGTCCGCCGGAAGCTCGTTCACGTACACGCTGAACGTCTACAACGACGGTCCGGACGCAGCGACCAACGTCAGCGTGACGGACACTCTTCCCGTGGGCGTCACGCAGGTGACGGTCACTCCGAGCCAGGGCACGTGCGACCCACCTGCAGCGACGTTCACGTGCGACCTTGGGTCGATGCCTCAATTCGAGCAGGCGTTCGTCGAGATCGCGGTGACGGCGCCCGACGTGACCGGGCAGATCACGAACACCGCGAGCGTATCGGCGTCGGAGATCGATCCGAACCCCTCGGACAACACGGCATCGGAGGACACGACGGTTGTGGCCCCCGGCGCCGACCTGAGCATCATCAAGTGGGCTGATCCCGAACCGGCGCCGACAGCTCGGAGCTCACGTACACGCTCTACGTCTCGAACTTCGGGCCGGACGACGCAACGGGCGTCATCGCGACCGACACGTTGCCGCCCGAAGTCACGTTCCTCAACGCAAGCATGGGCTGCTCTCACGCCTCGGGCGTCGTCACATGCGCGTTGGGTGGGCTCGCGGCGAACGACAGCACGCAGGCGACGATCACCGTGGCGACTCCGTCGACGCCCGGAACGATCTCGAACACCGTCACTGTCACCGGAAACGAGACCGATCCCGACACGACGAACAACGAGTTCACGCTCGAGACGCTCGTTCGGGATCCGGCCGATCTCGGCGTGGCGGTGAGCGACTCGCCCGACCCGGTTACGACCGGCTCGACGCTTACCTACACGACTGTCGTTACGAACGCCGGACCCGGCAACGCGTCCGCGGTGTCGATGATGCAAACCCTCCACCGTAGGACGACGTTCGTCTCCGCCATTCCGACGGCGGGTACCTGCAGCCACGCCAGCGGCACCGTTACCTGCGCCCTCGGGACGGTCAACAGCGGCAACAGCGTCACCACCACGATCACCGTCACGAAGAGCAGTGGCGGGGTGATCTCGAGCACGGCGGAGGTGACCGGAAACGTGGAAGACTCGAATCCGGCGAACGACTCCGAGACCGAGCTCACGAACAAGCCGACTGCGCTCGACCTCGCCAACGCGATCGCGCAGTCGCCGGCATTCGTCGCCGGGGCGAGCTTCGTCGCGCAACCTCCACAGGGGCTGCCGCACGATGTGCAGACGACGAGCCTCGGCGGTTTCCCGACCGATGGGTCGACGTACGGGATCCTCACGAGCGGCGACGCCACGCTTGCCGATACCCCGAACTCCTCCGGAAGTAGCGGCGCGGACGACCAGGGACCGAACGTTCGCGGCGATACCGACCTCGACGTGACGATTCTCAAGGTCGACCTCAACGTGCCCGTGGGGCCGAACTGCCTCTCGATCGACTTCCGCTTCCTCTCGGACGAGTTCCCCGAGTACGTGAACACGAGTACAACGACGCGTTCATCGCCGAGTCGACACCTCGGACTGGACCACCGCGGGCTCCGAGATCACGGCGCCCCACAACTTCGCGTTCGATCCGACCCACAACGTGATCTCGATCAACGCCGCCGGCGCCACCAGCATGAGTGAGGGTGAAGCAGCCGGCACGACGTACGACGGCGCAACGCCGCTCCTCAGCGCGTCAACTCCGATCACGTCGGGCGCCCACAGCCTCTACCTCTCGATCTTCGACCAGGGCGACCGTGCCTACGACTCGGCGATCTTCCTCGACAAGCTCCGTCTTGGAACGGCTGCGGGGGGCTCATGCCAGACCGGAGCGACTGTTCTCTCGGCTTCGAAGACGGCTGACAGCCCGACGACCCAGGCGGGCGGTCAGAACGGCTACACGATCACGATCTCGAACCCCGGCCAGCAGCCCGCGACCCTTACGCAGATCAGCGACGAGCTTCCGACGGGCTTCACGTACGTCGCCGGCTCGAGCAGTGGTGCGACGACAGCCGACCCGACGATTGTGGGCCAGGCCTGAGCTGGGGGCCGGGCCCGTTCATCGTGCCCCCGGGTTCGCCGGGGCTTGACCCTGCACTTCAACGTCACCGTTTCAGGTACGCCGGGCATGTACCTCAACAATGCAGGCGCCTCTGGGCCGGATGTCTCGGTGACTCCGACCGGCCCCACCGCGCCAATCGAGGTCACCTCTAGGCCACCTCCCCGCCACCGCCACCTCCACCTACCACCGCCACCTCCACCCCTCCACCTCACCTCCACCTCCACCGCCGCCACCACCACCACCTCCACCACCACCTCCACCGCCACCTCCGCCACCACCCACCTCCACCTCCACCACCACCACCACCGCCACCTCCACCGCCACCGCCACCTCCACCTCCACCTCCACCACCTCCGCCCCTCCACCGCCGCCTCCACCTCCCCTCCACCTCCACCTCCACCTCCGCCACCTCCGCCTCCACCACCACCTCCGCCACCTCCACCACCTCCACCACCACCACCACCACCTCCACCTCCACCACCACCGCCTCCGCCCCCGCCACCACCGCCTCCGCCGCCGCCACCACCTCCACCGCCGCCATCCGGTGAGTGCGTCGTGCCGCGCGTGATCGGGCTCCAGTCTGGGCGCGCAAAGCAGCGGATACGGAACGCCAACTGCTCGGTCGGTTGTGTCCGCAAGGCCCGCTCGCGGCGGAAGTTTCGTGGACGAGTGCTCGGAGATACAGCCCCGAGGCCGGAGTGGTTCGTGCCCGCGGCTTCCGGGTCAATCTCATCGTCGGCCGCGGTGGCGTTCGGCGAGCCGCGAAGTCACCGGCTCACGCGAGCAGACGTACAGCCGAGGAAACTCCGCGGGAGCGCAAGAGCACGCGCAGATGCAGAGGAAGTTCTCCTGGTCGCAGGGCTAGAGCGGGGCCTTCTGCCTTGAATGCCCAACCGGCCAGCGATCTCCTGCCACCTCAGCCCACGCGGTTGACCATGAGGGTCGCTCCAGGCAGCGCCAGGCTAGACAACTGACGTTTCCGGCCTAGACTCGATCGGGTGCTGGTCCGCAAGACGGTCACCATTCTGTTCTCGGACGTTGTGACGTCTACCGAGCTCGCGGATCGGCTCGACCCTGAGTCACTGCGTCAGGTCATGTCCCGCTATTTCGACGAGATGCGCGCGATCGTCGAGCGGCACGGCGGGACAGTGGAGAAGTTCATCGGCGACGAGGTCATGGCAGTGTTCGGCGTCCCCGTCGTCCACGAGGACGACGCGCTCCGCGCGCTCCGCGCTGCGGCGGAGATGCGTCATCGCCTCGACGAGCTCAACGACGCGTTGGAGACGAAATGGGGTGTGCGGCTGACCGCCCGAACCGGCGTCAACACCGGTGAGGTCGTCGCCGGCGACCCCTCGGCCGGCGGCACGTATGTCACGGGCGATCCGGTTGTGCTCGCGAAGCGGCTCGAGCAGGCGGCCGCGCCCGGCGAGATCCTGATCGGCAGAGCCACCTACCCGCTGATCAAGAATGCGATCAAGGCGAGCCCGCTCAAGCCGGTGTCTGTCAAGGGCAAGGCGCAACAGGTGGATCCGCTCCGGGTCGACGAGGTCGATGTCCACGCACCCGGCTACACGCGCAGGCTTGACGCGGCCCTGGTCGGTCGGCGCGCCGAGCTCGCCGGGCTGAGGGAGGCGTTCGACGAGGCGGTGCGCGGGACTCCTGCCGTCTGCTGACCGTGATCGGACCCGCGGGGATCGGCAAGTCGCGACTTGCGGCGGAGCTCTGCGAGACCCTCGGCGATCGCGCTGCGTGGCTGACCGGGCGCTGCCTTCCCTACGGCGATGGGATCACCTTCTGGCCGCTGGCTCAGATCGTGCGCGAGGCCGGCGGCGTTGTGGGGATCGCCGCGGCGCTCGAAGATAGCGACGAGGCTGATGTCGTTATTGACCTCGTCCAGGGCACGATCGGGGCGTCGCCGGCCGCGGGCGGAAGCGAAGAGGCCTTCTGGGCGGTGCGTCGCTTCCTCGAGGCGCTGGCCGCGGCTGCACCACTGGTCGTCTGCCTGGAGGACATCCACTGGGCCGAGCGGACTTTCTCGACCTGATCGAGTATCTGGCCGCGTGGATCCGCGGTGCGCCGGTCCTCCTCCTCTGCCTCGCGCGACCCGAGCTGCTCGAGACCGAGCCCTCATGGCTGACCCCGAGGCCTAACGGGAGCGTCTTCGCGCTCGAGCCCCTGTCTGAGTCGGAGGCCGACCTCCTGCTCGACGCCCTCCGCGGAGACGTCACGCTAACCGAACCCATGCGCCGCCGGATCGCGGCCACCTCGGAGGGAAACCCGCTGTTCGTCGAGCAGATGGTTGCGATGGCCGCGGACGACGGGAACGGCGAGCTCGCCGTTCCTCCCTCGATCCACGCGCTGCTCGCCGAGCGACTCGACCGGCTCAGCCCTGACGAACGCGCGGTGGTCGAGCGCGCCTCCATGATCGGGAAGGAGTTTGTCCGCCGGGAGATCGTCGACCTATGCCCACGGAGCTGCGGCCGTCGGTCGGTCGGAATCTGATGGCGCTCGTGCGCAAGGACCTCATCCGGCCCGCGACTTCCGCCGGCGCCCGAGACGATGGTTTCCGCTTCCGACATGCGCTCATTCGCGACGCCGCATACGAGGGGCTGCCTAAGGAAGTCCGGGCTGAGCTGCACGAGTGCTTCGCGGGGGAGGTGGAGGCGTATTTCGGAGACTACGGGGTCGAGCTCGAGGAGATCATCGGCTACCACCTCGAACAAGCTGTCCGGTGCCGTGTCGAGCTCGGTCGTCTCGACAGCGCAACGGACGAGCTCTCCTTGAGTGCTGGTACCCGCTTGACGGCCGCGGGTCGACGTGCCTTCTCCCGCGGCGACGTCCCGGCAGCATGGAAGCTTCTGGAGCGCGCGGTCATCTCCTCGATGCGTACCCGGAGGCGCGCGCCGAGGTTCTCCTCGATCTCGGCGCGGTCGCGCGGGAGCAGGGCGACCAGGTCCGGGCCGACACAGTTCTGGTCGAGGCGGAGACGCTCACCCGGTACACGGCGACGAACGGCTCCGGATGCGGCCGAAGTGAGCGTCCGTCCTTCGCCTCTACCTCGACCCCGAGATCGAGCCGCGGCAAGTGTTCGAGGTCGCTGAGCGGGCGACCCCGGTCTTCGAAGCAAGCGGCGATCAGCTCGGCCTTTCACGCGCCTGGGCCCTTGTTGCGGACGCGCACTGGTTCCGCTCGCAATTCGGGATCATGGAAGACGTCCTCGAGCGGGCTCGGGTTTACGCCGACCGCGCGGGTGACCGCCGTACGATGTCGTGGATCCTGGGCGCGATGTGTCGAGTCGCGCCCGTGGGCCCTCTACCGGTCGAGGACGGGATTCGCCGGTGTCTCGCGATTCGCTCGCAGGCCCGCGGCGAACCCGCAATGCAGCCCGTCATCGACTCGATGCTGGGCGTCTTGGAGGCGATGCGTGGTCGCTTCGCCGACGCACGCGAGCATTACCGGGAGGGCCAACGAGCCTTCGACGAACTCGGCTTCAATTTCAAGCTCGCATCGTTCCGGATGTACTCGGGCTGGGCGGAGCTCATCGCAGGCGACTCGATGGCCGCGGAGCGGGAGCTTCGAATCGGGTACGAGGCGCTCCAGCGCATGGGCGAGCGGTCGGTCCTCTCGACGATGGCCGCGTTCTTCGCACGTGCACTCTTCGCGCGGACGATATGACGAGGCGGAACGCCTGACCGAAGTCAGTGACGACACCGCGTCCAAGGACGACCCAATCACCCAAGCGATGTGGCGAGGCACCCGAGCCAGGATGATCGCCGTCGCCGGCCGGAGCGACATGGACGCCGAACGGCTCGCCCGCGAATCAGTCGAGCTCGCCTTCCCGACGGATTGCGTCAACATGCAGGCAGACGCCCTTGTCGACCTGGCCGAAACGCTGCGGCTCATGGATCGCCACAGCGAAACGGCCGACACACTCGAGCAGGCGGTCGGCCTTACGAGAGGAAGGGGAACGTCGTCTCGGCGGCCGCGGTTCGGACGCTCATCGGGCGGCCAGCCCGTCGAGGTTGACTATCGCGGCACTGGTAGGACACTCCCCGTCGCCGCCTGGCTTCGAGCGAAAGGAGGCGTCATGCCACTCCCGTACGTGATTTACGCGAACATCACTCGCGAAGACGCGAGAGAGCTCATCGTCCAGCTTGCACGTGAGGGTTCAGGGACGAGTTCGAAAGGAACACGCGCAGGTCCTCGCCGAGCACGGGATCGAGGTCGGGCCCGAGACGCTCCCAGAGCAGGTCACGCTGCCGGATCCGGACGCGATTAGGGAGTTCCTCGATCTGGTGGAAGCGAAGATCGCGCCGGAGGAGGAGGCAGCGTCTCCGTTCGCCTTCGCCTCCTATCCTCGTTTTCGCCGCGATGCCCGTCCTGATAGGAGACAGCCAGTCGCTCGATGGTACGGGTTAGACGCCCGCGCTACGTCTGCTTCTTCTTCGACGATTTCCCGTTTCTCGACATAGGATTTCTACTTCGCGGCACCGTCGAGCCGGTGACCGTGCGGCAGGTATATGCGCTGTCGATCCTTCGTGGGGAGGCGATACCGCTCTCGGCTGACGAGTTCGAGCTCGTCGTGTCCACCCCGTCGAATGACTGGGTGGAGGCCGTGGAAGAAGAGGCGACACGTGAGCTGGCGCTACAGGGCGTTCTCCTCAGCGACGAGACCGACCCTGAGCTGGAGGCCCTCCGCACGCGCCACGAGAGCCTCGAAACGGCCTTGGAATCTCGAAGCAGCCCTCTACTACTTCCTCTCCAAATGGCATGGGATCGACCTCCGCCGGCTGGCGGGCCAGGACGAGGCCTCTGAGCTACTGCCGCCGACGGACGAAGCGGTGCAGGCGTTCGTGGATCGCGTTGGGATGCCACCGGTGGCGTTCCACTCGGTCGCAAGGCCGTTCGCCGTCCATGCGCTGCCGCTTGTCGAGCGGGACGGAGATCTCTACGACGTGCTACTACGCCGTGAGACGACGCGGAGTTTCGATCGAGGAGCCAGCCTCACGCTGCAGGAGCTCGCGGTCGTCCTCCGCTACGTATTCGGATACCACGGATACATGCCGCTGCTCGGGCAGGTGACGACGCTGAAGCGCACGAGCCCGTCCGCCGGCGGGTTCCACCCGATTGAGGCGTATCCCCTGATCACTGCCGTCGACGAGCTCGACCCCGGCCTTTATCACTACAACGGGGCCGAACATTCGCTCGAGCTGTTGGCACCCCTTACCGTCGACGAGGCGCGGTCAGCCGCGACTGCCTTCGTGTGCGGCCAGACCTACTTCGGCGACGCTCAGGTCATGCTCGTTCTTGCTGCACGCTTCGACCGTGCGTTCTGGAAGTACCGGAACCACCGCAAGGCGCTCACTGCCTTGCTGATGGACGCGGCGCATCTGAGCCAGACGCTGTACCTCGTCGCAACCGAACTGGGGCTCGGTGCGTTCGTCACTGCCGCGATCAACAACACCGACATCGAGGAACGTTTCGGAATCGACGGCTACCGGGAGGGCGTGCTCGCCGTCTGTGGCTTCGGTCGTCCCGCCGCAGAACGCTCACCGTTCGATCCCGAGTTCCTGCCCTTCGTGCCGAGGGAAACAGCGCGGGATGGCGCTGCACCCGAGTCGGGCTAACGCTTCGGCGAAGCGCACCCCCCTCGTCGGCGGCTCTTCATCTGCGGCCTCGCCTAGCTCAGTCCGCGAAGTCGAGGAAGCCGACAGAGAGCATCTGGCGGGTGAGCTCGATGCTGGTCGCGTGATCCGTCTCGTCGTCGAGGCCCACCAGCGCGTCCTTCAGCGTGTTGGAGCCGTCCAGCCTGCGGATGAGCGTCGCGGTGGCGGCGTCCAGTTCAGCCGAGAAAGGTAGCCCGCGCTCGAGCCGGAGCGTCAGGCTCTCTGAATGCCAGCGGCCGTCGGAGAAGCGGCTCTCCTGGCCGACGACCGCGTCGTCGACGACGCGCAACCGCTGGTCGAGCAAGGCACCGTCGTCTAGCTCCGCGAGCCGGTCGTGCGTCTCGAAGAGCCGTCGCACGTGCTGGCCGGCCGGACGAAGCGCGGCTCGTGGGAGCGGCTGTGACACGAGCTCCCCGTCGCGGCCGTCGCCGCGCTTCCGGAGGACGAGGCATGCGTAGCCGAGCTGCTCGATTCCGAGCCTGCGGTAGTAGTCGAGCCAGCGGTCGAGTGCGTCCGCGTACGCCTCTGGACGGTCGAGCAGGTCGCGGTTCCACACGGTCGCTGTCTCGATCGGGTCGTCCGTGGAGGTATGGAGCAGGATTCCGTCGCAGCGCGCGCCCTCGAGCCAGCCGCGCGGCCGTGCCCCGGGGTCGTGGGGATCGAGTGCCCAGGCGATGAGGATCGCTGCGAAGCCGCCCGCGGAGAGAAGCGCAGGTGCGCCTCGCACAACGTGCTCCGAGACGGAGTCGCCCGTCATGCCGCTGTCGCGGAACAGGTACGCGCTCTCTGGCGAGACGACGTATGGCGGGTTCGCGACGATGAGGTCGAAGCGCTCCTGCTCGACCGGATCGAAGAAACTGCCGTGGCGGGTCTCGACGTTGCTAACGCCGTTCAGCGCCGCGTTAAAGCCGGCATAGCGAAGTGCTCGCTCGTTGATGTCTGTCGCGACGACGTGCTCGGCGTGGGCGGCGAGCAGGATCGCCTGGATCCCATTGCCGGTGCACAGGTCGAGCGCTCGCTCGCTCGAGCCGCGGACGGTCAGGTGCGCGAGCGCGACCGACGGACGGTGCACGCCGGGGACGTGATCGGCCTGACCTTCGGCGACCGCGGCGTGATCCGATGCGATCAGCAGTTCGTCGTGGGGGACGATGCGGGCGGCGCCGTGAACGGCCTCGCCGTCCTCGACGAGCAGGCCCGCTGCCCCGAGAAGCTCGCAAAGGGGCGGGTCGAGGAGCGCCTCGACCCGCACGCGCGCGACTGGGACGCCGAGGAGAAAGAGCCGGAGCAGCACGGCGAGCGCGTCGGAGTCGCCGAGCCGGCGAAGATACGACGGCAGCTCCGGTGAGCGCGCGAGCAGCTGGTCGCCGGTCGCGAGTCGTTCCTGGATCCGAGCCGAGTCATATCCGGCGAGCCGCAGGAGCCGCGCCAGCTCGGCCGTGGCGTCAGCGCTCTCCGCACGCGGGGGTTCGGGCCGCGTCGGCGGCGAAACGGCGCGGACCGGCTCCACGCTCCGTGCCTTTCACCTAGAAGGTCTTGTTTTGCTTGACGTCGAAGCCGAAGTGGAGCGGGGGCTCAAGTGTCCCGTCCGGCTTTTGTCGCCGGTAGTCAACCGCGATCTTGGCGAAGTTGAACGACACCTGGTCGATCGGCGAGACCTCGGCATGCTCGCTACCACCCGTCTGGAACGAGCTGACGAGAACGTCGTGGAACTTGTACGTCAGGTACTCCTGCTGGTCCTTGCCCGCCTTGCGGCCGGTGAGAGTCGCGCTTTTGATGTGCTCGCCCGTCGCGCACGCCCGCATCAGGCCGATGCTCGCCGTGTTCTGCTGCATCGTGAAGTGGAAATCCTGCATCGCGACCTTCCCGGCGCCGCCGCCTCCGCCCCCGCCTGGGCCGGCCGCGGCGTGCGTCTCGCCCCAGCTCCACGACTCGACGTCGATCTCGTCCTTGTGCTTGGCATCGGTGCTCTCACCCTTGATGCCGTCGAACTTGAGAAAGAAGTCGACTGCTGCCATCCCGTCCCCTCAACCAGTCGATGATGATCCTCGCTTGAGCGGAAAGCTGATCTCCAATCTTGCCAGATCAGCTGCCGCCCGTCTAAGAAGTTGGCCGCGGCGCCGCGTGCTTCCAGTGTGCGCCGGGCCCGAGTGGGCCCGTCGAGTCGCGCACCTTGCCGACCCGGCCCCATGCTCCGCCGAACCCGTACCACGGCTGCTCGACGATCGACGCGAGGTCCTCCCACGTCCGCCAGCGCGGCCCGTCCGGGTCGCCGACGTCGATGTAGCCCGAAGCCGGGTGTGGGCAGCGACGCGTGGCTGCCGATCGCGGAGTAGCCGACCGGATGCGTCTCGCCGTCCTTCTCGACGCTCGTCCCACTTCCTGAGCGTGTTCGTCGAGTGGCGGTAGAAGGCGACCGATGCCGGCGGGGCGCCCTCGGGATCCGCCTGGTCGAGGTAGACGGTCATGCGCTCCCAGTCGCCCTCGTGGAGCACGTCGTCGTCGCGCAGCAGCGCCTGCACGCCTGCGGCGACGATCTTCAGAGCCGCTGGAGGACGTCCCAGAGCCCCTCGTTCTGCACCGCGGGCTCGACCTCGCGCGCGAGGCCTGGGTACGCCTGCTGGAACTCCTCGAGGTAGGACGCCGCGGCTGCCGCCTCGAGCTCGGGCGGCGGCGCTCGTCCCGCGGTACGCCGCCGGCGTCTCGGGCCTTGAGCCCGATCTGCTCGCTCACTCGGAGGATCCCGAGCGGCGGCGAGCTGCCCGGCGTAGAAGAGCCAGTACGTCATCGCCCTCGTGTTCTCCTCGTAGTCCCAGTACGCCGTCGCGCCGGCGTAGACCGAGGGATCCGACGACGTTCCCTTGTCGCCGCGGGCGAAGGTCTCCTCGCGAGGCGGAGGAAGAAGCCCTGCGCGACCGGCGGGTCCCGCCCCGCGCGGAGTTGTCGTCGAGCGGGCGCGTCAGCGCGCTCGCGAGGTATGCCGTCGATAGCGGTAGGGGTTCGTGCTCGCGGCGCCGAGCCGGCTGTCGTCGACCTCGTCGTCGGCCTCGGGACGGAATCGCCGTCGAGGCCGACGCCGGTCGCCCAGCGCAGCGAGCTCCGGGCGACGAACCAGTCGGCCGACGCACGGCCGCAGCTTGTCGTCCTCGTGGAGGACGACGAGCGGCGCGTACCTCGCGGCGATGTCGGCGACGTCATCCGGTGCGAGTCTAACCTCTAGCCCTCGTACCCGATGTCGGCGCCGGTGATCACCAGCCGCCCGGCTCGAGCACTCGGCTCGGCGTGAACGCCGCCCACATCGATCCGCGCGCATGGCGCTGGAAGATGTGGCGCACGAGCGCGCCGCGCGGGTGGACGAACCCGCTCGCGCGCAGGCCTTCGACCAGCCGCGTCAGGCCCTCGCCGAACGCGGGAATGCCCGCGCTGACGGCGTCGGCGAACGCCTGGTGCGGCGCTCCTCGTTCGCCGGCTGCGCCTCGTACTCACCGCGCAGGATGTAGGCGTCGCTGAGCGTCGGCGCGGCCGCGATGATCGTCGACGCGAGCTCGCCGAGCCCCTCGTGGCAGCCCGAGCCGCAGCAGCACGTAGCCCGCGAGGCAGCCGGCGAACGGGTCGTCGCGCGCCTGCTCGCGATCTCCTCGGCGAGCGCGTCCGCGCCGTCGAGGCGGCCGCCGAGCAGCAGGCGCTGCGAGGTGCTCGAGGCGGCGCAGCCGGTCCGGCGTGGACGAGACGCGTGCGGCCCGGCGACCGGATGGAACTGGTACGAGCCGCATCCGGTCCGGCTCGACCTGGGCGACGACCGTGGCGAGCCGGTCCGGCAGCAGCGGCAGCGCGACGACGGTCGGCTCGCGTCCGTCGCGCTCGATCGAGAGCCAGTGCGGCTCCGGCTCGTCGACGCATCGTCGACGACGGCGGCGACGCCCGCCGCCGCGGCTCGAGCGCGCGTCGCCTCGTCGGGCACGGGTCGCCCGCCGGCCAGATGCGGACGCAGCAGGCCGTCGAGCGCGCTCATGGTCGCCGTCGCCGGCGACGGCGAGAAACGCGACGCCGCTCCGCCCTGCTCGCGACGGGCGCTCGTCGAGGCCGAGCGCCTCGAGGGCCTCGCGGCTCGCTGCGAGCGCGGCGCCGAGCGCGGCCGCGACGACCGTCGACGGCTGCGCCCAGGCCGCCGGCTCGGCGCCGGCGACGGGATGACGTAGCCGCTCGTCGACGCTGCCGCCGAGCGCCTCGGCGAGCGACGACGCGCCGTCGGCGCCGGCGCTCGGCGCAGCTCCACCGGCTCGGCTCCCCGCCGAGAGCACGACGAACTGCTCCTCGCCGGTCTTGTCCCGCTCCGGGCCCGACGAGGCGGACGCGGTAGAAGCCCGGCGGCAGCTCGCAGCCGCTGTCCGCTGTCGCCACGCCGACCACCCGGCCGGTCTCGTCGCGGATCTCGGCGACCGCGAGTGGGTCGGGCGAGCGGATCGCGATCGTGCCGTCGCGCGTACGGCCGTCGTCCGCGATCGGCCTCGTCCGTCCGTCCTCGCCGAGGCGATCGTCGCCGGGCCGCAGCTGATCGCTCGTCAGCGTCGTCGTACAGCTCGATCGGCGCCGTGACCTGCCACGCGCCTGTCGGCCGTCATCGCGCGCGCCGCGTAGGTCTTCGGCGGCAGCGTGAACGTGACCGACGTTCCCGGCACCTTAGCGCGCTCACGACGGCGTCGCCGAGCGCGTCGAGCGACGCTCACGCTCAGCCTCCTCGACGCCGGTTCGGCGTTCAGCTCGACCGTCAGCTTCGACGCTCGGGCAGCGGCCTCGGGGAACGCGACCAGGAGCGCGTCGCGGTCGCGGCCGGCGACGCCTCGGCTGCCCGCGTCCTGCGGGATCTGGATCGGCAGTCCTCGCCGGCTGCCGTGACCGGCTGCGTCGCTGCTTCCTGCTCCATCGACGTCGTTGACGTAGCCCGCGAGCCGCTCCCAGCGCACCTCGTAGCAGTTGCGCTCCCACGACCATGCCTTCGCCCGGCCCTTCGCCCGCGAGGCCGTCCATCAGCACGTCCGTGAACGCGCCGCCGCCTCGCCGGGCCAGCCGACCTCCGCCGCCGTCAGCCCGGGCGACGTCGCGTAGAGGATGAACTGCTGCACCGGCGGCTGGCCCGGGTCGCGCCGGCGCGGGATCGGCCACGCGCCGATCTCGAACTCGCGGTTCTCCCGAGCGGATTGCGGCACGCGTCGATGAAGAAGAACTGATCCTGGAACGGCGTCGTCTCGAAGTGCTCGGTGAGCGAGCGCACGGCGAGCGACTGGTCGGTGTGCAGCTCGTCGAAGCCCGGGCGTCACGAGCGCGCTCTCTTCGCGGTTCGCGACGTCGGCGGTGATCCCGTGGCCGGAGAAGTAGAAGTACAGCTGCTCGCCGCGCCTCCGCTCTCGGTCACGACGTCGTTGATCGCCGCGACGATGTTGTCCTTCGTCGGGCGGCGTCGTCGTCCGCGCTCGCGCGCCGTCCTCGGGTCGCCGCCGAGCAGCAGCGCAGATTCGCCTCGGCGGCACGTTGCCGCCGTCCTCGCTCGACGACCCACTCGCGGAACCGCTACGGCGTCCGTGACGGCGGCCTGGAGCCGCAGGTCGCTCGCCGCCGTACTCGTCGATGCCGATGACGATCGCCCAGCGCACCGCGACCTACTCGGCCAGCACGGTGACGAGGTCCGTCACGGGCTCGACCGTGCCCGTCGCCGAGCGCGGTCACGCGGTAGACGCCCTCGGGCAGCGGCCCGAGCTCGGCCTCGTGCCAGCCCTCGTCGCGGCGCGCCAGCGTCTGCCGGGCGCGCTCCTCGCCGGTCTCGACGTCGACGGCCACCGCCAGCAGCGTTCGGCTGGTCCCGCTCGGGCTGCGCCCGGACGAGGACGGGATCGGCGGTCGAGTAGAGGTCGTCGACGTCGAGCGAGAGGTCGATCATCGGGACGGCGCCGCGGAACGCGCCCAGTCGATCGTGTTCCCGGTGAGGACGCCCGTGAGCTGGAGCAGGAGGTGGTCGTCGTTCTGCAGCGAGGCATGCCGCTCGGCCGAGAACGTCGCGCCCTGATCGTCCTCGTACTCGAGCGGGGTCGCCGACGGCCGGGGCACGGTCCCGTCGCCGCCCGGGATCCTGCCCGCTCGATCGTCTGTAGGAGCTTGACCCGGTCGCCGTCGCGTACGGCCGACTGCTGCGTCGGCTGCTTGAACCCGACGATGCGGCGCCAGGTCGTAGCGCCCCGTCGTCGTACGCGGGTCCCCGCGGTGCGCGTCGACCGCGGCGGCGATCTCGCGGTGGAAGTCGAGCGCCGCCTTCGCCTTCGCCCGGTCGAGCTGCGGGATGTCCGCCTCGTCGACGTACGCGAGCTCTGCCGCCGCCGTCGTCGTAGCAGGGATAGGTCGGCAGCAGCTGGTGGATCGCCGTGAACGATCGCGCGAGCTCGGTCAGGTCGAAGAACTTGATCTTCTTGCCGTTGACGAGCGTGTCGAGCGCGTTCAGCGAGCCGCGGTACGGCGTCCCGAAGGTGACGAGCGTCCGCGTGTCCCGCCAGCCGTCGAGGCACTCGAGGAAGTAGCGCGAGATCAGCCCGCCCATCGAGTGGCCGACGAGCACGAGCTTCGCGTCGCTCGCGCCGCTGGAGGCGCGCCAGGCGTCCAGCCACTCGCGGCCCTGGCGCTGCAGCCGGCGGGCGGCGACGCGGTTGTCCCGCCGCCAGTCGTAGGGGAACTCGAAGAGGTTCGTCCGCGCGTGACGTCGAACGTCTCCTCGATGTAGCGGAGCATCTTCGTGTAGCCGTCGATCTTCCAGAAGCCCGGGATCAGGTGGACGTCGCGGATCACCTCCGGCGCGGTGATCCCGTCGCCGAGGTCGTCCACGTCCGGCGGGTCGCCCTCGAGCTTCAGGTCGCTGATGCTCGCGCCCGAGCGTGGTCAGCGCGCTCAGGAGCGCGCCGCCGGAGATGTTCCAGACGTCCCGGCCGTCCTTCCGCAGGACGCTTCCGGTGATGCCGGGGATGCACACCACCACATCGCGCATCGCCTTCCGCGGCACGGGCCTCCTCCCGGGCTTAGTCGACGGTGAAGGGGTTCTGCTGCTCGAAGTCGGGGTTCGCGGCCCCCACGGGGTTGTAGTTCGGCGCTGGTCGTCCGGCATCCGGCGACGGATCGCCTCGTGGAAGGCGGGATAGCCCCCCTGCCAGGCGCCGTCGGCCCAGACCTTCTTGCAGCTCCTCCGTGAAGCGGCCGTTGCTGAAGCCGTCCCTCGAGAGCTGGTCGTCCTGGCACCCGGAGATCAGCAACGCCGTCGCGCCGAGCTCCGACTCCGTGCTCTCCGAGCCCGCGACCTGCTTCTGGATCCCGTCGTAGAGCTCCTTGTTCTTGCGGTAGGTGGCGATCATCTTGTCCCGCGGCAGCGCGCGGAAGCGCGGGTCTTGCTGAGCAGCCTTTTCCGCCGTCGCGACCGGGTCCGGAACGCGCTCGTCGTCGGTGATCCCCTTGTTGACGGACCCGCTGTGACAGCTGTCCGAGAGAACGATGATGCGCACACCGGGCTTGAACTTCCCCCAGAGCTCGTACAGCTCGTCGTCGACGATCTGGCGGTCGTACGCGACCCAGGTCTCGTCCGAGCTGTCTGCCTCCTCGTCGTCTCCGTCGGGGACCTGGCCGCCGTGGCCGGAGTACGTGACGAAGAAGATGTCACCCGACTCGAGCTCGCTCGCAGCGCTCTCGATCGCGTTCATGATGGCGTCTGCGGTCGCGTCGCCGGTCAGCAGCTTCGTCGTCTCGAAGCCTCGGCTCTGCGCGAGCGACTCCATGTCGTTCGCGTCGAACTCGCAGGCTGCGAGTGCGCCGTCCCACCCGTCGTAGTGCGCGGGGTCGACCGCGTTCAAACCAACGTGGAGAGACATCCCACGCGCCATTGCTCCCCCTTTTTTCGACTGACGGTCGTCTCGACCTTATTGCGGCCGTTTTGCGCCTGTCAAGGTGGCGTCGAGTCGTGCCGCAGTTTTCCTCGGCATCGTCCTCATCGTGGTGGGCGTCGCATTCATCGTGCTCGGCCTGGCAGAGGGATTGGAAGTGGGTAGCGATGGAACCGGCCGAGAAGGTTGCGGTCCCCGCGAGCGCCTACCGCGAAGGTGCTTACGGCAGGCGCCAGCCCTTGTAGGCGGCGTCCGGATCGAGCGGCTTGGCGATGATGCCGGTCAGCTCACGGAAGGTGTCTGGCGGGACGAGCTGGACGTCGACCGACGCGGGCATATCTCCCTCGACCCGGACGGTCAGATCGTCCCCTGCTCGGAAGAGGACGTAGCCGGGCGGCAGGGGGATCCTAAGACCAGTCAACCGCGAATCCGGCGGCGTCACCAAGTAGTTGCGCGGCTCGTTCGAGAGCGCATCGTCCCAGCGCTCGCCGGTGACGGCGTCGAGCGGCTCCGCACGGTCGAGCCGCACCCGAAGCGTCGCCGGACGGGAAGCGTCGACTGCCTGGAAGCCGAGCCAGACGGCTTCACCGCTCGCCACCGCCGCGACGACCGGCCCCGACGGCGCGACTGCGGACGGCGAGAGACCGTACGCCCGGGGCGCGACGTCGGGCGGCAGAGGCGCGCTCGGAGCGATCGTTCGCTCGAGGTAGACGAAGACCGCGTCGCCGAGGCGGATGCGGCCCTGGTCGAGCTCGAACGGCCCGCTCAGGTCGGTTGCGCCCGTCGTGAGGTCTTCGATCGCCGAGCGTGGCGCCAGGAGTTGCGTCGTGAGCCGGCGCATGACCTCGCCGTCTTCATCGCCCGCGGCCAGCGACGCTTCGACGAAGGGCGCCACGCTCTGCTGCCATTGGCTAACCGCCTCATCCCCACTGTCGTCCGGCGACCAGACGAGGAAGGGACGAACGGGCAGGAGCCGCAACAGTGTCGCCAGGTCTGGGTCGGGAGCAGGTCGCGGCGCTCGTTGCTGGCCTGGATGAGGAGGAGCCAGCTGCGCCACAGCATGGGCGGGAAGGTCACGGGCTCGAGCTCACCGAGGTCGCGGTCACTTGCCTGCGTCGCAAGGGCGATGACGTCCGGATCGTTCGGGCCGAGCAGAGTGGCGAGGTTCGCGACGACGCCGTCGAAGTACGACTGGTCGAACGCCACCGGGGCGCGAAGGCGCTTGACGCCATCGGCCTCCGCGGCTTCGAGCTCGTCGTCGCGCGCGAGAAGCAAAAGGTGGGCGCCGAAGAGGCCCAGCATCGGTTTCTCGAACTTTGCGAAGAGCGACTCCGAGATGAACTGCGACGCGACTCGTCGCTCGTCTGCCAGAGCCACGCGAGCCTCTTCGGCGACGCGCACACTGGGATCACTCCAGTCGAAGCCGTCGCGCCCCATCAGGATGCTGATCGCGTGGTGAGTCTCGCCCTTGGCGTCCTCGAGCAGGAACGCCTGCGTCTGCCAGCCCTGCAAGGCCTCGACGCTCTGCTCGGCCGTGAAGCCGGAGTCGTCGCGCCAGCGAATGAGGTAGCGGCCAGGATCGACGTCGACGGTAGCGCCGAGCATCGGGTCGCGCAGGCTGCGGTCGCCTCGGCCCGACGCACTGAGGTCGATGATCGTCTCGCCGGACTGGCGGTGAAGCGATAAGTCCGGCGCCGAGGTGGTGTCGTCGTAGCCCATTCCCGGTTCACTCCAGCGTCGGGCGCACAGGAAGATCTGCGCGCCGCTCCCGGTGGTCATGAGCACCGTCCTGCTGTCGTCGGCGGCAGGGCCCATGTGGAATTCGTGCGTCCGCTCTGTGCCCGGCAGCGGCACGGGGGAGGCGACGGGGAGCTCGTGCGACAGATCGATCGTCCTGATCGCGGTTGAGGATGACGACGCGCTCCGCGCTCGCCTCTCCGAGTTGCGCCTTGACCTTGTAAACGCCCTGCTCGACGTCGGCGTCGAGCACTCCGACCGCGCGGCTGACCAGCGAGAACGAGTGGTCGATCAGAAAGACCTCGGCGAGCGGGCCTCCGGCCGTCACGTGCACGTGCACCGTCCCGCCGGCGTCACTGAACGGTGACGGCTGCATCCTGCCCTCCGGTTACTTGGAATCCGGCTTCTCGAGGCGCAACTCGGGAACGTAGACGGCGTAGACGCCGACCGGAAGCTGCGGCTTCCACTCACGCTGCCGCCAGGGTTTCGTCGGCTACCAGCGGGCTCGATGCGTCGACGCTGATCGTCACCCGCTTCCCGACGCACTCGGGCGGAAATCGAATCTTTGCCTGAACGTCGGCTGCGCCGCGGGTGCTGGCGAACTCGAGGTCGTGCTCTTCCTCGAACCACGGCTCCTTCGCGACCTGCGGATTGGCTCGTTGCTCCGTCGTCATGAACGTCTTCATGGTGTTGAAGAGGTACTTCTTCAACGCTTGCGTCGTCACGGGCGTGCCCGCGGCGCCGTTCAGCCCCTTCAGGAGCGCATGGGTGAAGACGCCGTGCCACGCGCCCTCGAGCTCGGTCTCGACCGCGGTGTAGTTGAAGCCCGCGGCGAAGATGAACACGAGGCGTCCCTTGGCCGCGTCCGCTCGGTTCTCCGCCGGCCGATCGCACGCGCGGAGCGTGATCGCGGATCGCGTGCGAGTCGCGCACGTGTCGACCCACAGGACGAACTCCTCGAAGCGAGCCGCGTACCAAAACCAGTCCACCCAGCTCGTGATCAGCACGTTGAGCGCGTCCTCGAACGTCGCTTCCGCCGTGACCACGGCCGCGTCGTGACGTTGCGCGGCGAGGCCGTGGCCCGAAACGTAGACGTAGAGGCGCCGGCCCGAGCGTTGGTTGTACGCGTCGCTCGGCAAGGCGGCGAGGTCGTTGAACGCCTGGACGATCTCCTCCTGCTTCGGAATGCCCTGTCCCGCGGGCGGGGAGGGCGACGGAACCCTCAAGACCTGATCGGGCGGCAGTCCGCCGCCGTCGGGTCGCGTTAGCCAGTCCGCGATCGCAGCCGCATCGTTGTCCGGTCCCTTGAGGGTCGTGATCCAGGCGGCTGCGCCGCCGCGCCCGCGTAGCTGCTGACGCTGATTACCACCGCCCAGTCGTGGTCGTTCACGGCCATCTCGGTTGGGCTCGAGCCTGTCGGGCTAGTCGTTCCCTGGGTACTCCTGGTGGATCAACTCGACGTCCTGCGGCGAGACGTCCGTGTTCAGGTCGGCGGAGAACCCGTCGAGCGTCCAGGACGCGGGGATCGGATACATCATGATCGAGTCCGAGTCGACTGGCGTGGCGGTCACGTCGTCCTGGCGAGTAGTGGTCTAGGACGTTGGTCCTGATCTGCTGCTCGTCCCAGTTGTTGGGCGGCCCACTCAGCTCCGCGATCACGGCCGGCTCGTTCCACTGGATTCCGCCCTGGGGGTTCTGGTGCTCGTGGATCAACCCGAGCGCGTGGCCGAACTCGTGCATCACCACGCGATTCAGCTCGTCGTCGTCCGAATCGGGCGTGAGCCAGCCGTAGTTCATCGTCGGCTGCTCGTCCGGAATGCTCCGGCAGACCGTGCCGAGGTACGACCATGATCCGTTGCCCTGCTCGAACGCGATTCGGATCTCCGCGTCGCCCGAGTCGACGAACTGGAACGTCAGGTTCGCCAAGCCCGGAGCGGTCCAGCGCTCCGCAGTCTCGCGGACGCGCTGCTGCAGCGAGTCGTCGCCTTCAAGGAACTTGACGCGGATAACGTCGCCCGGATTCCACCGCGCCTCGTTCAGGAGCGCAGCCCTTTCGTTCGAGCCCTGCGGCCCTTCGGAGATGCAGATGCAGAAGCGGTTCTGGTTCTCGTTCGCCATGTATTCGCCTCCTATGACGGCTATTGCTGACGACGTAACACGTACGGTTTGCAGCTTCTAGACCGGATTTTGCGCGCCAGTCTGGCACGGATTCCGGACTTGGCCGCGGGTCGATCGGCGGATCCACCGAGTGCGAGCGCGGCCCCGGCTGTTCGCCGTTAGTCGCTGCTGATCTGCGCGGCCGGCACTACTGCGCAGGTCGCCGCCAGCTGCCGTTGGTCACCACCGCTGCGCTCCAGAACCGTTCTAGCGAGCTACCGACGGCCGACGACCAAGCTGACCCTGAAACCGCGCGGTCGTACGACTCCGCCGCGCGGACGCTGGGAGACCACCCGCCCGACTCGTCTTGAACGCGCGCGTCGGACTGTGCCGACACGGCAATTCCGGGCGGAGATCCGTCCGCGGGCAGTGGCGAGGCGCAGTCCGATCACTTTCGGCACCCGGCACTTGATCGGTGCCGGCGGGCGGAGGAGGTGGCGGCGGGGCGGCGGCGGCGGTGGCGGTGGCGGCGGTGGCGGCGGCGGTGGCGGCGGCGGTGGAGGTGGAGGCGGAGGCGGAGGCGGAGGCGGAGGCGGCGGAGGAGGAGGCGGAGGCGGAGGAGGCGGCGGCGGCGGTGGCGGAGGCGGCGGAGGAGGCGGCGGCGGTGGCGGGATTTGGTGGCACTCAGTCACCTGGACGTCGTCGATGTTCCAGCTCGAGACGACGTGCGCCCCAGCCGATCCGACGCTGTGGCCGATGCGGAAGCGCAAATTTTGGGCGCTCCTGTACGGCGTGAGGTCGAAGCCCTGATGAGTCCACTGATCCTCGGTGATGCCGCCGCTCGTCCAGAGCGTGATCCAGTTGGCCCCGTCGTAGACCTCGACCGTGTTCACCATGTTCGGGGCGAAATCGGAGTTGAGCCAGCGCCAGAACTCGAGCCCCACGAGGTCCATGTTGATGGACGCGTGGATGGTCGGGCTCGTGATGTACCAATATGGATGGGGGTCCGTCGTCGCGTTCCCGCCGATCACAACACCGGCGACACCGTTGTCCGAACCGGACGTGTGGTCGATGGCAGGATCCGGGTAGCCGATCTCGTGGCCGCTCGATTCCGACGCCGGCCCGATTTCCCACTCGGGCCCGAGCACCCAGGGGACCGAGTCGTCCGCGAACGAGTCGTTGAGGAGAAACGAGCACGTGGCGGGCGTCTTCGCCGCCTCGGCGGAGCCATGGCCGCCGACCGCAAGAAACGCGCCGACCAACAAAGCAGCCAGGAGCAGGAGAAGCGCGGCACTCCGCACGTTCATCGAACTACGTCCTACGCTTCTTGAGTGACGCTGTCAAGACCGGAGACAGGAAGCAGCGCGAGGAGCGGGTAACTCCGATCGAGCCGTTCCTCGACCTCGTCTTCGTGTTGGCGATCGCGCAGGCGTGTTTTCAGGTCGCTTACGAATCCCTAGCACGGGCTCGCTACCGTCGGCGTCGTGCGACGGCTTCTCCTCGTCCTGCTCGCCGTTTCCGCTGCCACGGCGACGACCGGCGATGCGGCGCCGCGATTGCCCGGGCGCATCGTCTTCGCGAGCGAGCGCGGTTCGACGCTCGAGAACAGCGGCATCTACTCAGTTCGCATCGACGGCTCTGCCCACCGGGCACTCGTCCGCAATCCGGGCGGCGGCGCGGGCGGCGCGACGTGGTCACCGGACGGCAAGCTCCTCGCCTTCTGGAGCGAGCGCTCGGCTCCCGGCGACACCAGCCGAGGCCTTTTTCTGATGACGGCGCGCGGCCACGTGCTTCGCCGCCTGACCCCGCGCGGCCTCGTCGCCAGCCGCGACTCCGACCCGCCGAGCTGGTCGCCGGACGGCCGAAGCATCGCCTTCTCCGGCGAGCGCCGATCACAACGTGGAATCTGGGCCGTTGGCAGGGACGGCACACATCTCCGGTTCCTCGCACGCGACGGATTCGCGCCCGTGTGGTCACCCACGGGAGGCGCGATCGCGTTTGGCTCGGCCCGCATCTCCGTCATTTCGGCTCGAGGAGGCAAGGTCCGGCGTCTCACGAGCGGCCCCTTCGACTCAAGCCCCGCCTGGTCGCCCGACGGCAGGACGATCGCGTTCGTCCGCTCCGACTCGAACGGCGTGGTTCAATCGGTCGATCTCGTCTCTGCCGCCGGCGGACGCCACCGCCGTCTCTTCCGTGGGCGGGACGTGGACATCGGTCGGACTCCCCAGTGGTCGCCCTCGGGACGGCTGATCGCGTTCGAGGCGAGGTCGAGCGTCTACGTCGTGCGCGTGGCAGATGGAGCGCTGAGCAGGCTGCGACGCACCGGCGACTGGCCCACGTGGTCGCCCGACGGCAGGCACATCGCGTTCACAGCTGGGTCGGGCGTGTACGTGATGAATGCGGACGGCTCCCGTGTCCGACGCGTGAGGACCGAGCGGGGGTTCGAGTTCGGTGATGGACCGGCGTGGTCGCCCGACGGCAGCACGCTCGTCTATTCCCTGACGCTGCTCCGGAGCGATTTCGAGATCTTCACGGTCGGGGCCGACGGCTCCGGGCTTCGGCAGCTGACTCGAAACTCGGTGCAGGACTGGATGCCGGCGTGGTCTGCAAGCCGACGGAAGATCGCCTTCGTCCGGCGCGGAGCGATCTGGGTGATGGCCGCCGACGGGAGCGGGCAGCGCCGGCTCTTCCGGGGCACGCAGCCTTCGTGGTCCCCGGACGGCACGCAGCTGGCCTTCACGGGGGGTTCGGGAGTGAGCATCCGTCCTGTGAGCCATGGCCCCGCGCGCCGGGTCGCAGCCGGTTTCAGCCCGGCCTGGTCGCCGGCCGGTGGCGAGATCGCATTCGTGCGCGGGGCGCGCCTGTTCGCGGTCGATATCGCGACGGGAGTCGAGCGGACGATCGCCGACGCTTCGACGATCTGTCCGCCGGGGAACGAAACGTCGATCGCGGTTCCGGACTGGTCGCCCGACGCGAGCAAGCTCGTGTTCGCGGTCGTGTGCGACGACGGTCGGTTCGCCTCGACCTCGGCGGAGATCGTGTCCGCCGACGGAACCGGCCTCAGGACGCTCCCTATCGACGGGCTCGACACGGCCCGACTTGCCTGGTCACCCGACGGTACGCGGGTCGCCTTCGTCGCGGAGAGCGAGCGCCTGCGCATCGGGACGAGCAGGCCCGACGGCACCGGCCGAACGGCTGTCGTCAGAGACGAGAGCGGCGCGGCGTACCTGGACCTCGACTGGTAGAGGTCACGCCGCCTCGGGGGCGCCTGCGCGCGACGTGCGCGGTGAGCCGGTCGGCGTCGAGCGGCTCGGGGCCTCCTCGACTCGAGACCATCCTCCATTGGCCCTTCTTTGGCGGCACCGGCTTCAGATGACCACGGATCGGCTGCGTCTCCACTTGAGCACGGATTCCGGACTTGGCCAAGATCGTCAGAGCGGGACAGTAGTGGGCGCGAACCTTGAATTACCCGCGAATAAGTTGTAAGAACGCCACAAATCTGGCGTTGGGGGAGGGAGTATCTCATGATTTCAACTCATGCGGCATCGGCTCGGCGGCGCGCGCGAGGTGCGTGGCCGGACTCGTCTTTGCCTGTTTGTTGTCGGCGTACTCGGATTGGGGCTCGTTCCCATGGCCGAGGCCGGCACGAGTACCAGCTCGCAGCGGTCCCACCAGGCCGTGTCGCAGCAACCGGCGGTCGCGAGCGGTCGCGTCGCGCAGCCCCTGAAGGTCGGTGCTCAGCCCCAGGCGGCAAGTCCCTCCTCGGGTGCCGCTCCCATCAGCTTCCCCAGTTCTCTCGACGCCCTCGGCGCCGGCCAGCCCGTCCGCACGGGAGACCCCGACCTGATCACCGCGGGGACGTACCCCTTCACCTATCTCCCCGGCGTCGCCCTCGAGGACATGAGCAGCGGGACGAACCTGCTCGTCGCCCCCAGTCAGGACGACACGGTGTCCGGGGTCACGAACATCGGATTCGAGTACTGGTACGACGGCGTTCGCCTGACGCAGTTCTCTGTCAACACGAACGGCCTGCTGCGGTTCGGACCGACGGTCATCACGACGAGCTTCAACAACGGAACCGACTTCGCCAGCACGGTCAACGCGCCGAAGATCGCTCCGTATTACGACGACCTGTGCACCGGTGCGGACGGCAAGGTGCACTACAAGGTCGTCGGCAGCGCGCCGAACCGGAAGCTCGTAGTCGAGTGGCAGAACATGAAAATGACCCGGAACGGGACCTGCACCGGCGCGTACGGCAACGGCACCTTCCAGGCCTGGATCTTTGAGTCGGGGATCATCGAGTTCGTGTACGGCGGCCTTCCGGCGGCCGCTTCTCTGGACGGCGGCTATTCGATCGGGCTCCAGTCCGGCGCGGCGACGAACTTCGCGAGCGTCACGACTGCCGGCCCGAGCGTCTCGTACACGACCGCCAACAACACGCAGTTGGATGCGATCGCAGCCGGCACGGCGTTCCTGTTCACGCCGAACGTGCCCGCCGCTCCCACGAACCTGACCTTCACGAGTGTCACCCAGACCGGGATGGCGCTCAACTGGAATGACAACGCGAGCAACGAGGTCGGGTACGTCATCTACCAGTCGACCGACGACGTGAACTACTCCTTCGTTGCGCAGACACCTCCGGACGCGACCTCGTACGTACTCACGGGCCTGCTTCCGAGCACCACCTACTACTTCAGGGTCTACGCGGTGTCGGAAGGATCCCGGAGCGCTGAGCTGACCGGGAACCAGGCGACGCAACCGGCCGGAAACATTTCCTGCGAGGGAACCGGCGGACTGTGGAGTTCGACCTCTACCTGGACGGGCGGCGCCGTGCCGAGCGTGACCGACAACGTCGCGATCACGAACGGCTGCACGGTCACAATCGACACCACAGCCTCTACGAATGGGCTGAACATCCAGAGCGGCGGCGTGTTGCAGTTCGAGGACGCCACGGCACGCACTCTGACTGCGGCCGACAACGTCAACATCGACAACGGCGGGACCTTCCAGACCGCCGCGACAGGCACGGTGGGGACGCACACCTTGACGGTGCACCGCAACCTGCTGAACAACGGCACGCTCGACTTCAGCACCAACGGCGGTCTCGCCGGGGCGAGCATCGTCTTCAGCGGCGCCGCGAATGCTGTGTTCGCCGGCTCCGGTCCGACGACGGACATCCGGTCGATCACCGTCGACAAGGGCAATTCCCCGGACAACGTCCTCGAGTTGAGCCCGTCGAACTTCACGCTGCACGGGGGCAATACCGATGGGCCGGGCGGCTTTCTAACGTTGACGAACGGCACGTTGAAGATCGCTGGCACCTTCCCAATGAACAACCGGACGTTCAACACGTCCGGCGCTTACACCATTCCTGGCTCCTCCGGCATTTGGCTCGACAACCCGAACTACGTCGTGACCGGAACCGCATCAGGCAGCACTACGATCAATAACGGTCGTTTCCGGGTTTCGCGGGGCACTTACAACATCGGCGTCGGCGCAAGCGACCAGATGCGCGGCGGTACCGGAGCCGTCTTCACGATCGAGGGCGGCACGATCAACGTCGCCGGCGCGTTCGACCCGCAGAGCGCGGTCATCTACAACCAGTCCGGCGGGATTCTCAACGTCGGCGTCGTCGGCAACAACGTGGCCAACTTTGGCACGTTCGAGCTCTTCAGCGCCAGCACCGCGGGGGCGTTCAACATGAGCGGCGGGACGATCAACCTCGTCAACCCGAGCACGGGGACGACCAAGGTCGACTATCGCAACAACGTTCCGACCTTCCAGACGAACATCACCGGCGGATCGGTCGTCATCGGCGCGGGCGGCGCACCGGCCGGGAGCATCTACAACGTCGTTGGCCAGATGCCGAGCACGGTCGTCAACGCGACGCAGACGATGCGTGTCAACAACGGAACCGTCCGCATGCGCGGCTCGACGGTCATGAACGACGGCGTGATCGACTTCACGGGGGCGAACGCCCGCTACGACTTCCAGAACCTGCTCGGCCCAATGACCTACGGCGGCTCGGGCACCTTCGGCACGAACGCTCTCCCGTTCGGCGGCATTGGGGTCAGCACCAACAGCTTCTTCCCGATCACGCTCAACGCGCCGATCGTCACCAACCGCGTCAACCTGTTCAACGGCGGATTCGTCAACAGCAACCAGGTAACGCTCGGGAACGGCGGCGCCTCGACGACTGTCGTCCAGATCGGCTCGACCGGGCTCGTCGGGGCCGGCGGCTCGTTCGACGTCAGCCCCGTTCACAACCAGGGCACCGGCGGCGAGATTCTCCTCTACGCGTTCGAGCAGGCGCCGCGGACGACAGGCGTCGAGATCAACCCGACTCGGCAGCTGACGAGCATCAACCTCGTCGACAACATCAACGACGTGACGATCGCCGGCGGCGACCTGACTCTGAACTCGGCCGGAACGGCGCTCGTTCTCACCAGCGGCAGGCTCATCACCGGGTCCGATCTGCTCACGTTGAGCTCCGGAACCGCTGTGGTGACGCGGACGGCCGGGTACGTCGACGGCAACTACCGGAAGACGTACTCCACGATTGCCAACAAGACATTCGAGGTCGGGACGGCCAACGGCTACTCGCCGGTGGTGTTCAACGTCACCGCCGGGACCTTCCCCGAGATCGTCGAGGTCAGGGCCGTCCAGGGGCCGCAGCCGAATCTCTTCGATCCCAGCAAGGCGCTTCAGCGGTACTGGGATCTGGCGGCCGCGAACCTCACCGCCGACCTGACTTTCAACTACCTCGCCAGTGATGTTCCCGGGAGCGCCAACGAGAACAACTTCGTGATCATCAAGTACGACGGGACGTTCAGCCTGCCGGGCGGCACTGTGAACGCGACCACGCACCAGGCAACGATCACCGGTGTGACTGACTTCTCCGATTGGACCGCTGGGGAGCCTGAGGCGATTGGGCCTCCGCCGCCACCACCACCGCCGCCACCGCCACCTCCGCCTCCGCCGCCACCTCCGCCGCCCCCGCCGCCACCTCCGCCGCCACCGCCACCTCCGCCTCCGCCGCCACCTCCCCGCCGCCACCGCCACCAGCCACCGCCACCGCCACCACCACCTGCGTGCGGCGCCGGTGTGACGATTCCGAGCGGGCCCGGGACGGGCGATCCCTACCCGTCGACTTGCACGATCGCCGTCTCGGGTAGCAGCGGCGCCGCGGTCACCGACGTCAACCTCGTCCTGAACGACGTCAGCCACCTCAATCCGGACGACATCGACATCCTGCTCGTCGGCCCGCACGGCCAGCGGGCGACGGTCATGTCCGACGTCGGCGGCACCCCAGACGCGGTCGAGCTCGACCTCGTCCTCGACGACGCCGCCGCCACCTCGCTCCCCGAATCCGGCCCGCTTGTCTCCGGCACCTTCCGGCCGACGAACAGTGGCACGATCGACACTTTCCCGGCCCCGGCGCCGGTGCCCCATGGCGTGTCCAACCTCTCGATCTTCAACGGCACTGACCCGACCGGGACTTGGAGCCTCTACGTCTACGACGACCTGGCCGCGAACGGCGGCAGCATCGGGAGCTGGGACCTGGAGATCGAAACCGGTCCCGTGCCCCCGCCGACCTGCGGCGAGGAGATGAACATTTCCGCGGCCGTGGCGACGACGGCCTCGCCCTATCCTTCGAACTGCACAGTCTCCGGCATGAGCGGCGTGATCACGGACGTCGACCTCGTCTTGATCGGCGCCTTCCACACCTTCCCGGACGATCTCGACCTCCTGCTCGTCGGCCCGCAGGGTGAGGACGCGATCACGATGTCCGATGCCGGGAGCTCGTTCGACATCGTCGACGTCGACGTGACGCTCGACGACGAGGCGGCCTCCCCGCTTCCCGACGCGGTGCAGATCATGTCCGGCTCCTACCAACCGGCGAACTACGCACCGGCAGACACGTGGCCTGCGCCGGCGCCCGCACCGAGCGGCAACGTGAATCTCGCGGCCTTCGACGGCACCGCACCGAACGGGCTCTGGAAGCTCTACGTCTACGACGATGCCGGTGCGGACGGTGGCTACATCCGCGGCTGGAACTTGAACATCACAACGGGGCCACCTCCACCTCCGCCACCTCCACCTCCACCTCCGCCACCGCCGCCACCTCCACCGCCGCCACCGCCACCGCCGCCACCTCCACCTCCGCCTCCGCCACCTCCGCCTCCGCCACCGCCGCCACCTCCGCCTCCGCCGCCACCGCCACCACCTCCACCGCCTCCGCCTCCGCCACCTCCGCCTCCGCCACCTCCGCCTCCGCCACCACCGCCACCGCCTCCACCACCTCCGCCTCCGCCTCCACCTCCGCCACCTCCGCCTCCGCCTCCGCCTCCACCTCCACGCCACCTCCGCCTCCGCCGGCTCGCTGCCGCGTGCCGCGGGTGCTCGGACTGAGGCTTGGCAACGCAAGGCGGCGGATCCGCAGGGCCAACTGCTCCGTCGGCCGCGTGCGCCGCGTTCGCACCAGGCGAGCACTGCGCGGCCGGGTCGTGGGTCAGAGCCCGAGGCCAGGCGCCGTCAGGCGCAGGGGCTTCCCGGTCAACCTGCTCGTGGGCCGGGGCTAATTCGAAACCTGGGGGTGCCCGCTCAACGGGCACCCCCACTTGGATCCGGATCATGATGTCGCCGAGATGCGGCGACCCCTTGCATGGCTTCGCTCGCGACGGCCGTCGCCCTCGGCCTCGCTCCGTCTCTCGAATCGAGCTTCGCTGAGCCACGGGCTCGCCCCGGTTCCATATGGAACGGGACATCTACACGGTCAACGCAGACGACAGCGTGAAGATGGCGTCGGGTGATCTGCTCGGCGATCCATTGCCTGAACTTGACCGGGCCGTTAATGGGATGCCCCCGGCATGAATCGAACATGCGCACGCGGTTTAGGAAGCCGCCGCTTCTACGCGAGAAGTACCTGCAAATCCCGCCTTCTCTCGTGACGAGCGCTGCCGCGCGCCAGTGATTGCGCCAGTTTCGGACCTGTACCTGTTTCTGTCACCGTGGGGCTCGTCGTCTCCCTGGTAGATGTTGGGGCTGCGCCGGGAGTCGACTGTTAGGTTCACGGCGTGGCGAACATCTTCCAGCCGGAGGAGTGGGTCGAGCGTGCCCAGGCGCCGCTGATCGGGCGAACTGCTCGCGTCGGTGCGCAAGCCGGTGCAGAGCAGCTCGGTGCGACGCTCTACGAGATCGATCCGGGCAACAACGGCTCGCCTTTCCACCTCCACCACGGCAACGAGGAGATGATCATCGTGGTCGCGGGGCGGCCGACGCTGCGGACACTCGACGGACTCCGCCAACTCGAGACCGGCGACGTCGTCGCCTGCCCGGTCGGCCCGCGCGGCGCGCACCAGCTGCAGAACACCACCGACGAGCCGGTCAGGGCGCTCGTCGTGAGCACGATGGCCTACCCCGAGGTTGCCGAGCAGCTCGACAGCGACAAGGTGCTCGTGCATAGCGCCCCGCCGGGTACGGCAGACCGGCTCGCCCTCGCCTTCCCGCGCGAGGCACAGGTCGATCGCCTCGCCGGCGAGCTGCGGCCGACGTAGCGGCGCCAGCCTGAATTTCCGGCCCCGAGGCCGGGTGAGCCCGCCACCGCGCTGCGCAAACGACCTCCAAGGGCGCGGCGAACCGATTGCCCGGCGTCGCGCCATCGCCCTACCTCGTGAGACAGCCGCGCCAATCGATCGTTACCAACGAAGCCTTATATAAGCGTACCATGATATGATCCCCCTTGTGCACGCGTTCGACGTCCTCGGCGATCCCGTCCGCAGACGCATTCTCGAGCTGCTCGCGAGCGGTGAGCAATCGTCGGGCGCGATCACCGAGATCATCCGATCCGAGTTCGGGATCTCCCAGCCCGCGGTGTCCCAGCACCTCCGCGTCCTGCGCGAAGCGGGGTTCGCGACGGTGCGCCCCGAGGGCGCCCGTCGGCTTTACGCCGTCAACCCGGAGCCGCTGCGCGACGTCGACGCCTGGCTCGACCACTTCCGCGCGTTCTGGACCCCCCACCTGGACGCGCTCGCCACCGAGATCGCCCGCGGCCGCCGCCAACGCCGGCACCGCGCCACCCCCGACGAGAGGAGCAGCCCATGATCGACGTCGTCCATCAGATCAGCAGCATCGACCGCAAGGTCGGCCGCCGAACGCTGGAGGCCGGCGAGGCGCGCACCATCACCGTCTCGCGCGTGTACGACACGACGCCCGAGGATCTCTGGGACGCCTGCACCAACCCCGAGCGCGTCTCGCGCTGGTTCCTCCCGATCTCCGGCGACCTGCGGCCGGGCGGCCGCTACGAGTTCGAGGGCAACGCATCCGGGACGATCGAGCGCTGCGAGCCGCCCCACAGCCTGGACGCGACGTGGGAGTACGGCGGCCAGACCTCGTGGGTCGAGCTGCGCCTTACGCCAGAGCCCGACCGCGGAACGCGGTTCGCGCTCGAGCACATCGCCCACGTCGAGGACGAGTTCTGGGCCCAGTTCGGCCCGGGTGCCGTCGGCGTCGGCTGGGACCAGGCCGTCCTCGGCTTGACCCTGTACCTGACCAGCCCCGCCGATCTGCCCGAGCGCGACGCCGTCGAGGCCTGGCAGACATCCGATGTGGGCCGCCACTTCACCAGCCTCTCCAGCGAGCGCTGGGCCGAGGCCAGCATCGCCGCAGGCACTGACGCCGAAGCGGCGCAGGCAGCCGCAGCGCGCACGACGGACTTCTACAGCGGCCAGCCGGCCGCGTGATTTCGAGGATCCCGACGAAGCTTCTCGTCGGCTGCGCCTAGGCGTGCTGGTCCGCCTGAGCGCCTCCCACGGCTGTGGCAGGGCGAGCGAGCGCCGGCGACTCGGCCCGTACGGTCACGTAGACGGCGCCGACCACGAGCGCCGCCCCGGCGAGCGTCAGCGGGCTCGGGCGCTCCGCGAGCAGCAGCATCCCGAGCCCGATGGCCACGAGTGGGTTGACGTATTGGTGCGTGACGACGAGCGAGATCGGGGCTGAGCGGAGGAGCCACGCGTAGGCTGTGAAGCCGACGAGCGAGCCTGCGAGGACGAGGTAGATCCACGCGGCGACAGAGTCTGCTGCGAAGGCCGCGCCGTCGAGATCGCTCCATTCCCCGAACGCGAGCGAGCCGAGTGCGAGGAGCACGCCGCCGGCCGCCATCTCGTAGACACTTGCGACGAACGGGTCTTGAGGCACCGTGAGGCGCGGGGAGAGGAACGAACCGACCGACCAGGAGATCGCGGCTCCGACCATCACCAGGAGGCCGACCGCGGTGGAGCCGGCCTCGAAGCCGGGGGCGACGACCAGGACGAGCCCGACGAGCCCGACGAGCGTCGCCAGGCGCATCCCGCGTGATACGCGCTCGCCGAGGGCGGAGCGCAGGAGGACCACCTGCAGCGGTACCGTCCCGGCGATCATCGCCGCGACGCTCGAGTCAATGCGCGTCTCGGCGACATGGACGACGCCGACGCCGAGCGTCAGCAGCAGCAAGCCCACGAGCGCGCTCGACGCGAGCTCGCGGCGCGTGACGCGGAGGCTGTGCCCGCGCGCCGCGAGCACCAAGGCCAGGATCGCTCCGGCGGCGAGGAAGCGACTGCCCGCGGAGAAGAGGGGCGGAAGCGTGTCGACGACGACCTTGATCCCGAGGTACGTCGACCCCCAGACGAAGTAGACGATGATGAGCGCGCCCCAGACATGCCTGGCGGATGCGCTCATGCAGGAGATAACGCATCAGACGGCATACCTGTGAGAACGCAACTGTCGCCGACCGTACTCCCCGAGCACGAATCGGATGGGCCGGATGATGCCGAAAAACTGAGAAGTTGACCGTCCCGACAACGTGATCGTTGCCCGATGGCGTTCGAGGCGTGGCTGGACGACCACGTCGACCTGGCCGTTGGTCGCCACCGCTGCGTTCCATATTCGTTCCAGGCGTCTGGGTACTACCCGTACGCCTGACCGGCGCGGCATCCGTCGATCAGCGGTCCGCCGCACGACGGACGGGGACGTCCAAGCCGATCTTCACCGCTTCGAAGACAGGAAGCGTGACGAAGCGCTTGACCCCGGGCTCGTCGAGGAAGAGGCGTTCGACGAGTTCACGGCACTCATGCATGCCGCTAGTGACTACGACGACGACGTAGTCCCACTCGCCGGCGATGTCGTAGCACTGCTGCACCTCGGGCGTCGCGAGCAGCCGGGCGCGCAGGGAGGCATACTCCTTGCTCGACAGCTGCTCGAGCGTCACGAGGACGACGGCCAGCTGTCTGCCTCCGACAGACTGGGGATCGAGAATCGCCACCCGGCGCTCGATCACGCCGGACGCGTCGTAGCGGGCGATGCGCCGATGGACGGCGCTCGGCGACAGGCGGACGGCGTCGCCGAGCTCACGCAGCGTCAGGCCGACATCGCGCTGGAGCAGGTCCAGCAAGTCGAGGTCGATCTCGTCCAGAGATACCGGGCTGAAGCGGCGCAACGCAATAATATTGCGCTTCAGCAGGACAGATTTCAATCGGCGTCAGGCATCTGCCGGCTAGCGTCGTCGTCGACCACCAAAGTCGAGACGGAAGGGGCCAGGCATGATCACCGGGGTTCACGCAATCGTCTTCAGCAAGGACGCGGAGGGCGTACGCAAGCTTTTCCAGGACGTACTCGGGTTCCCGTCGGTCGATGCCGGTGACGGCTGGCTGATCTTCGGGCTGCCGCCCGCGGAGCTCGCCGCCCATCCAACTGACGGCGCCGATCACCACGAGCTCTACCTTATGTGTGACGACGTGCACGCGACCGTCGAGGAGCTCAAGGCCAAGGGGGTTGAGCTGGCTCACCCGGTGCGCGACGAGGCGTTCGGTCTGTTGACGGCGATCGTCCTGCCCGGCGGCGGCGAACTCGGCCTGTACGAGCCGAAACACGCGAGCCCACTCGCGCCGGCGGGGTAAGGCCGACCTCCCGCGGGATGTGCGCGGTGGGTGCGTTGTCTCAATCGCAAACTAGGCGGCAGGTCTGCGGGATGAGTTCGTTGCTCGTCCTTACGTCCGTTTGGGGCAACGATGCGCTGTCTCGATCGCGGTGGTCGTTTCGTCGATCCATGCAAGCGTCGCTCGCGCGCGGCGTAAACCGTGCTGAAGCACGTGCTCTGGATACGTGCTCGGTGGGCCGGCAATTTGAGCTTCCAACTCCTCATACGCATCCAATCGCCGCTCGAGAAACCTTCGGTATGCGCCCAATTGGGCGAGCGCCGTCGCGGGAGAGGCGAACTCGCAGAGGAAGACCTTGAGCGCGAAGACGATCCCACCGCCGACCGGGTCGTCCTCGACGTCTTCCAGCCAGGTGCGCAAGGCCTCGAGTCCTTTGGGCGTAATGTGGTAGAGCGCCTTATCGGGACGCCCCCGCTGCTCGACTTCGCGTACGGTCGCGAGTCCCGCCGCCACCAGCCGCGGCAGCACTTTGTAGATCTGGCTCCGAGAAGGCGTCCAGAGGAAGGCGACGGTGGTTTCGGCGAGCCTCGACAGCTCGTAGCCGGAGCGCTCGCCCGCGGCGAGTAGGCCGAGCACCGCACCGTCCGTCGTCGATATATTCTCCGTCATGCTATTCTCGCTGAGACTATGAAGCGTTTGATGGCGGTTGTCGCGTTCCTTCTCTGTATCGCGCCGGCCGGCGCGGCGAGTGTCGCCGACGATCCCCCGCCGACCCTGGCAGACGCCTGCGGTTCGGAGCACGAGAAGCTAACGGCGCAGACGTTCTGGATGCAGACCGGTGACGGCGTCCGGCTTTACGCGGTCGAAGCCGGCAGCGGCAGGACGACCATCGTGCTCGCGCACGGCGGTAGCGGCGACCTCTGCGACACGCTGCCGTTCGCGACTCAGCTCATCGCGGGTGGTTACCGAATCGTGACACTCGACTTCCGCGGCTCCGGGCGCTCGGGCCGACCGGCGAAAAACAGGCTCGCGCTTGGCCGCGATTTCGCTGCAGCTGTCGCCCACGCACGAGCGACCGGCGCCGAGCGCGTCTTTCTAATCGGCCACTCGAGGGGTGGAGCGGCCATCGTGCAAAACACCTCGGCGCTCCATGTCGAGGGCCGGATCAGCCTCTCCGGCATGAGACTCTGGCGCGGTTACGGCATCAATGACCCGCGCGGAGTCACGCGAAACCGCACGCCCTTCCTCTATGTCGGCACCCGCAACGACCGACGCGCGCCCCTGAAAGAAGCCCTCAGAATCTTCCGCAGGATCGGCGCCGTCGACAAGCGCTACGCCATCTACCCCGGCTCGGCGCACGGCTTCTGGCTCGTCGAGAACTCCCGCTTCGCCCCGGGAATCCGAGCTCTCATCCAGCGCTGGCTCTCGAACCACTAGTGACCCGCACGGAGCGTGTTCAGACCACGCCCGTCTACGGCCGGGTCTCTCGCGGGCAGCGGTTTTGGCATCGATGGAGCCTACGCTTGTCACTTCGGGGGTGTCGAAGCCCACGAGCTCGAAGCACGTGCAGGTGCTCGAGGAGGCGGGCGTGGTGGCGCGCAGGACCTGGCGAAATGAGCGAGCAAACAGGATTCAACTTCAAGAGCACCGACGAAGAGGGTGGAGGGATATGACGACCGAACGGTTCTTGAACACATACCACAACGCAAGCACCCCACCAGGTCCGGACATTCCTGCGGACCTCGCGGGGTTCATGCTGGCGGCCGACCCGGTCCTCGCCGATGCGGCGGAGCTCGCTCGGGTACTCGCTCGGGCTCATCAGGGTGCGGCGGTGCAGCTGATCGGCGAGGGGTGGGCGCACTCCCGCAAGTACATCTCTCTCTCGGAGAAGTACGCGGAATGGGCGGACTACCGGGCGCCGGCCAAGGGATATGGGATCCACGCGTACGCACACGAGGTCAGCGGGCCGATCCGGCTCAATGACGAGGAGCTGCGTGCCCACGACGAGTGGCGGAACTTCGGCGATGAGATCGACAACCACCCGCCGATGCGAGGCTGGCTGGCCGTACCCCTGATTGGAACGGACGGCGCGAATTATGGGTTCATCCAGGCGTCCGACCGGCTCGAGGGTGAGTTCACCGAGCAGGACGAGGCCAATCTCGTGAGGCTGGCAGCACTCACGTCTACGGCACTCGACGCGCTCGCACAGCTCCATTTGCCCGACTATCGTCGGAAGGTTGCCGGGCGGGCGTCGGGCTCGACGGCGGACGAGCCGACCGGGTGAAGCCACTTGAAGGTGAGCCTCCAGCCGGGCTTGTTCGCTGATCGGGAGCGCATGGTGACAGGGTCGGAGCAAAACGTCGCGCGGACGGGCGCGCGAGCTGGCGCGCAGGCCGGTCGTGTAGCGATTTCTCCCTGCAACAGAACATCACGCCGGAAAACTCCCGCTCGGCGCAATCCGGGCAGAAGATGAAGGCCTCGCCGACGCCGGCGAAAAGGTTGTGCGCCAGTGAGGGCCTGTTTCTAGCGGTCTGGGGCGGTCTAGGACGGATTGAGCGTGAGCAACCGGAAGAGCGGATCTCCGCTTAACGGTGCGGGTTTGCGCTCAACCGGAGGAATGCCCCCGGCATGAATCGAACATGCGCACGCGGTTTAGGAAGTCGCTGCTTCCACCCGAGAAGTACCTGCAAATCCTGCCTTTTACTCGTGACGAGAGCACCTGCGGCGCCAGTGATTGCGCCAGTTTCGGCCCCGCACCTGTTACCAGGGATCGCATTTGGAGACGCCGCCGCTCAGGATCGCAGGTCGGCTTTCGACTAGCCAAGCGCCTCCACGATCTCCCCGTCGCGGACTTGCATGAGGGTGACGCCGCGCACCCGCCGACCCCTCGTCGTGCGAACTCGTCGATCGTGCTGCGGCTACATCTGCTCCGGCACGCGAAGTCGTCCTGGGACGATCACACGCTGACCGACTGCGACCGACCCCTCGCGCCGCGTGGACGCCGGGCGGCGACGCGGATCGCACGCTGGGCGCAAAAGCACGACGTCCGCCCGCAGCTCGTCGTCACTTCGAGTGCGGTGCGGGCGCGAGAGACGCTGCAAGGCTGCCTACCCGGTCTTGGTGAGCCTGAGGTGTGGATTGAGGTCGCTTTGTACGCCGCGAGCGCGGAGACCCTTCTGCAGCGAGTCCGAGCACTGCCGGAGGAAGCGGAGGAGGCGATGCTCGTCGGCCACAACCCCGGTCTCGCCGACCTCGTCCTCGAGCTCGCGGAACCCGGAGAGCTGCGCGAGCGTGCCAAGGCGAAAGTCCCAACGGGTGCGCTCGCGACGTTGGAGGCGGATATCGCGAGCTGGTCGGAGCTCGAGCCGGGCGGAGCGCGCCTGGTCGCATTCGTCGTTCCGCGTGAGCTGAAGAAGCGGAAGTGAGTAGGGGATGCGGTTCGTCGGCACGTTGCAAGGAGCTACTGCGACAGGAGCCGCGCCAGATCGGCCGTCAGCCGGTGGACGCTGCCGGCAGTAGCGGCTGCGTGGTCCGGATTTAGTTCGGTGAGTGTGAGTCCGACGAGTTTTGGCGACCGGAGAATCACCTCGAGTGCTCGAACTGCGTCGTCGTAGGCAAGCCCTTCGTTGCGGCCCGGATTCTCGGAGAGCGGCGCGTCCGTGAAGTCGATCACGTCGACGTCGAAGTGAACGACGAAGCGGCTCGCCCGCTCCTCGAGCAGGTCGAGAGCGCGAGCGGCAGCGGCGGCTGGATCCGTTGTTACCTCATCCGCCGGGACGACTTCAAGCGCGAGGCGTTCGACCGCCTTTCGCTCGTGTTCGGTCGCCTGCTCGGCGCCCCAGCCGAAGACAACCACTTGTGCCGCATCGAGCAGCGGCACCTTCGCTCCCACTTCGACGAGCTCCGCGGCTGCGCCCTGCTCGCCGAGCATGTGCGCCATCCCCATCCAGTCGAGCGCGCCCTCATGGACGCTCTTGGGCGTGTTCAGATCGGCGTGCGCGTCGAAATAGAAGAGCCCGGTCGCCTCACCACTCTCGACATGCCCGGCGACCGTGCCGATCCCGACCGTACAGTCGCCGCCCAGCACCAGCGTCGCCTCGCCTTCCGCTACCGCCGCCGCGACCCGGCGGGCGGTATCCCGCACGATCTCAACGACGGCTCCAAGGTTCTGGGCGCGTGGATTCTCCCGATCCGGCCGCCAGCGCCAGACCTGGCGATCCCCGCGGTCGCGGACGTCGATCCCGGCGTCTTCGAGCAGCTCGAGCAACCCCGCGTCGCGCAGCGCCCCGGGCGCGCACTCCTGACCGGGCGCGAAGGCACCCGCGCTTGTCGGAACTCCAATCAAGGCGAGTGGCTGCCCGCGCACCCGTCCAGGCTACTTCGTCGAGAACACGCGTTCGACGCCGATGGTCATCCCGAGTGAACGTTTCGTTCGCGCGACCGTTACAAGCTCGGTCGGAAAGCGATTCGTTCCACGTTCGTTCCAGAAGACGGATGCCCAGCCCTCACTGGGCCAGCCACGCGATCGCTTCCGCTCTATTGTGACTGCGTGGTCCGCGACGACCTGACACTCGAAACCGACGGTATCGCGCTCGCCGGCACGCTCACGCTTCCGACGGAACCGGCCGCTCCTTTGGTCATCGGAGTGCATGGGGCGGAAGGGAGCACCCGACAGTTCCACCTCTTCCGCCATCTGGAGTCGACACTGCCGCCAGCGGGAGTCGCAACTCTTGTATTCGACCGGCGCGGTGAAGGCGAGTCAGGCGGCGATGGCTCGGCGAGCAGCTACGAACAGTTCGCAGCGGACGTCCGAGCATGGATGCGTTTCTGTGCGGCCGATAAGCGGGTCGATCCAGCACGGATCGGCTTGTGGGGCATCAGCCAGGGCGGCTGGATTGCCCCGCTCGCGGCGGCGAGCTCACCTGCGCCGGCTTTCCTGGTGGCAGTGTCGGCCGCAGGCGTCACGCCCGGCAAGCAGATGTCATTCGCAACACGGGCACTCTTGCGAGAAGCTGGTTACGGCGACGAGGCCGTCGACCAAATGCTGGCGCTGCGACGAGCGATGGACGAGCTCTCGCTCGGCCGGATGAGCGTCTCCGACGCCCAGGCCCTCTTGGATTCTGCTGCCGGCGAGCCGTGGTTCGAGCTCGCCTTCGTTCCGCCGGACGCATCGCTGATCGACGCGAGCTGGGCGGAGGAGATGGAGTTCGACATCCGTCCCGCGCTGCGAACCCTGGATCTGCCGGTGCTGTTGTTCTTCGGCGAGCACGACCGTTGGATCCCTGTGGCCGAGAGCGCCGACATCTGGCGCTCGGAGCTCGGGGCGAACGCCGACCTCACCGTCGTATCCCTACCGGGGACCGGGCATGCAGCGACGTACGCGACCGATCCCTCGGACTGGCTGGAGCACGGGACCGTCTCACCAGATTACGAGCGCGTCCTTCTCGCTTGGCTTCGCGAACGTCTCTTCTAACGAGCAGGCGCGCACACGAGGATGCGCGCAGGTCCAGAGCGGGAGCGACGGGACTCGAACCCGCGACCTCCGGCGTGACAGGTCGGCGGTCGTCACGCGCGCGCGAGTTGCGCGCAAGTCGACCCCCTCCCGTCGCGAGCGGTCTTTACCGAAACTCTCCGATCCGACATTGCGCGAAAGAACGCCTGCGTAGCGTCGGAATCTCCGCAACCAAGCGGTATGCCCCCGGCATGAATCGAACATGCGCACGCGGTTTAGGAACTAGCGTGCGAAAATGCTATTTGCAGGCAGAATGTTGCCTCTGAACGTCGTGCGCGCCAGTGATTGCGCCAGCACGGCTTGGTCGAGCGAGAGGCCGACGTTTGAATACCGGCTGATGGCTCAAAAGCCCGACTGGGACCAGAGCGGCGTGAGCGGCGCCTCGTGAACCCGGCTCGTCGCAAACATCGGGCTTGGGCCTGCCCAGAAGTCGTGCTCGACGCGGCCTTCCCGTCCCTCGTCGTCAGGCGCGCGCCCCGCGGCGACGCGCGCCGGCGGATCGCGAGCGCGGCCCCGGCTGCGAGGAGGCCTCCGACGGCAAGTAGCCCCAGGCCGATCCACAGCACCGAGTCGAGCTCGGCGCCGATGCTCATGTCGGCGGACACACCGCGGGCGGCGTCGACGTTCATTACGACGGCGCGCCAGTTTCCAGGTCGGCGATCGAACTCACGACGGGAGAGGCGGATGATGGCGATCACCGGCACCGGACAGCGCCGCGGGCTTGCACGAGTTGGGCGAGATGGGTGAGGGTCGCCAATCACCGCTGAACTTGAATTCATTGCTGGCGGCGGTCGAGGCGGCCCCGCCGGTCGCCGCGATCGATGTGCTCGCCGCCGCGCTGGCGCGAGCAATCGGAGCCCGCGAGGTCAGCTTCCTGATCGCCGATTTCAGTGGGCGGTCGCTGATCCGACTGGGCCACTCGGTCAGGACGGGGGAAATGCGCTTGCAGGGGACGGAGACTGCGGAGCGGGTGCCGTTGGTTGGGACGCCGCACGGGCGGGCGTTGGCCGCCCAGGCCGTCGAGGTGATCGTCGAGGAAGGCGGTGCTCGCTTGTTCGCGCCGGTGACTAGCCGCGGTGAAGCGGTCGGTGTGCTGGAGTTGGGGCTGGAGGACTTCCCGGCTGAGCAGACGGTGGCTGATGTGGCCGTGGCGGCGCACTTCCTGGCGTACGTGGTCATTGCGAACCGCCGGTACACCGATCTCTTCGAGTGGGGACAGCGCTCGGTGCCGTTGTCGTTGGCGGCGGAGATCCAGCATCGACTGTTGCCTGGTTCCTTTACCTGCGAAGCCGGGCAGTTCACGCTCGCCGCCTGGCTGCAACCGGCGGGTGAGATCGGCGGTGACACCTTCGACTTTTCGTTGGAGCGAGACACATTGCATTTGTCGATGACCGACGCCATGGGCCACACGATGGACGCCGCGCTGTTGGCCACGGTGTTGGTCGGGGGCCTACGCAACGCCCGCCGGCGAGGAGTGGAGCTGGCCGAACAGGCGCGGCTGGCGAACGATGCGCTCGCCGAGCAGGCGGGCGACGGCCAGTTCGTTACCGGCCTGCTCGTGCGCATTGACCTGGCGAGCTCGACGGCGAGCATCGTCAACGCCGGTCATCCGCCGCCGCTCCGGCTTCGGGGCGGGAGGTTCGAGCAACTTCGTCTGGAGGCTGACCGCCCGTTCGGGCTGGTTTCCGGTCGCAGCTACCGGGTGCAAGCGCTCCCATTGGAGGTGGGCGACCGGCTGATGTTCGTCACCGACGGCATGCTCGAGCGCGACGCCGCCCGGATGAACATCGCCGCCATCCTGACCACAAGCATGGACATGCACGCGCGTGAGGCGGTGCAGCACCTCACCCAGACAGTCCTCGAGGCAAGCGGCGGTCAGCTACGCGACGACGCCACGGCGCTGTGTCTCGATTGGCATGGCGGCCCTCCCCGCGACCGCGACGCCACTTCGGGAGCAGACCGCGAAGGGCGGCTCGATCAAGCAGCGTCGACCTGAACGCACCAGGAGCGCGGCCCGCCGAATTTACGACCTCCGCTCGACGTTCGCCTCGAACGCGCTCGCCGCCGGCGTCGCCGTGTTCGAGCTCGCACGGATCATGGGCACGAGCGTTCGGATGATCGAGCGCCACTATGGGACGCTGCTCGACGGTGCCCGCTCCGCGATCGCCGAACGACTGGACGCGCTCGACGCCGCGCTCGAGCAGGCTGCCGAAACCGACGTTTAGGGCACTAATGGGGCACGCCGCGAGGGTCGCCGCGCACGCGTGAGCCGGCGGAACCCTCGCGGTTGCAGGCAGTTCGAGAGACGGGAGCGACGGGACTCGAACCCGCGCTCCGGCGTGACAGGCCAGCGGTCGTCACATGTGCGCCAGTTGCGCGCCAGTCGGCCTCCCTCCCGTGCGGTTTGGAGCGGCCTTCACCGGCACTCTCCCGACCCAACGTTGCCGCGAAAGGAATCGTGCTAATGCGGGAATCTCCGCAACCAAGCGCTATGCCCCCGGCATGAATCGAACATGCGCACGCGGTTTAGGAAACCGCTGCTCTATCCACTGAGCTACGGGGGCATTTTGGCCTATTTGCAGGTATTTCTTGCTTCCAGCCAGTTAGAAGTGTAGCGGCGCAGGTTGGGCCTCAAGCGAAATGTCCTCTAGCCGGC
>CAWDIJ010000011.1:0-117039 GCA_963802375.1 uncultured Actinomycetes bacterium | reverse complement strand
TGCCCGGCCGCGCTAGGTGGGGAGCTAGCGGTTCCCTGAACCCGCGATCCGCTTTAGCGGGGCTGAATCCCCTCCCGAGGGGGTCGCGTCCGAGACACGGGCTTCGGGTGCGAGCGTTGACGGTCAGGTCCCGCGCACTGTGAGCCTCCGAACCGCGTCAGGTCCGGGAGGAAGCAGCGCTAAGGAGTTCCTTGCAGGTGCCGCGGACAGCCTGACTCGAGCGAGCACTCCCTGCACCGGCTCGAACGAGCCCACGAACGGAAGGTGCGCGGCCGGGTTATCCACAGGGCGCGTCTGATCTAATCGGGGTGAGCCCGTCGTGACCGCGCTCTATCGCAAATATCGTCCGCAGACGTTCGACGAGGTCGTCGGCCAGGAGGCCGTCGTCCAGACGCTGCGCAACGCGATCGAGACCGACCAGATCCGGCAGGCGTACCTGTTCGCCGGGCCGCGCGGGACCGGGAAGACCTCGCTGGCGCGCATCCTCGCCAAGGCGCTCAACTGCGCGCAGGGGCCGACCACGACGCCCGACGGCACCTGCCACTCGTGCGTCGCGATCGCGAACGGGACGTCGTTGGACGTGATCGAGATGGACGCCGCGTCCCAGCGCGGCATCGACGACATTCGCGAGATCCGCGAGCGCGTCGTTCTCCAGCCGGTCGAGGGTCGCTACAAGGTCTACATCCTCGACGAGGCGCACCAGCTCACGGATGCGGCCTTCAACGCATTGCTGAAGCTGATCGAGGAGCCTCCGCCCCACCTCGTCTTTGTCTTCTGCACGACCGACGTGTCGAAGATGCTCCCGACCGTCCGGTCGCGCTGCCAGACGTTCGTCTTCTCACGCCCGCGACTGCCCGACCTGATCCGGAAGCTTCGGCGCATCGCCGACGCCGAGGGCATCGAGGCGCCCGACGCGGCGCTCGCGCTGGTCGCCCGCGGCGCGCGGGGCGCGTACCGGGACGCCGAGTCGACGCTCGACCAGCTCGCCGCGGCTACGGGGAACCAAGTGACCGTCCAGGCGGTGCTCCAGCTCCTCGGCGCCGTCGAGGAGGAAGCGCTGTTCCGGCTCTGCGACCTCGTGGTCGACAAGGACACGGCCGGCGCGTTGCAGTTCCTCGAGGATCTCGCCGAGCAGGGCCAGGACCTCGGCCGGCTCGTGACCGACCTGCTCGAGCACCTGCGCCACCTGCTCCTCGTCCAGCACATGGGCGAGGTGCCGGACTCGCTGCCGGTGACCGAGGAGACCCGAGAGCGCCTCCGGGCGCAGGCCAACCAGCTACCCGGCCCGACCGTGATCCGGCTCTGCGACCTGCTCGCAGTCGCCGTGGACGACATGCGCCAGGGCGGCGATCCCCGGCTTCCGCTCGAGCTCGCGCTGATCAAAGTGACCCGCCCAGGGGCGGATCTCGACCGCGAGTCGCTCTCCTTCCGGATCGAGCAACTGGAGCAGCGCGGCCCAGCAACGGTCGCCGTCGCCGACTCGGAGGTTCCCGCGCCGCGGCCGGAAGTGCCCGCGCCGCCGCCGCTCGAGCTCGACCAGCTGAAGGCTGCCTGGCAGCGCTCGGTGATCCCGGCGGTCGAGGAGCGGTCGGTGCCCACGGCGTCCGTGCTGCGTGAGGCCCAGCCGGCGGGAATCGCCGGCGACACACTGACCGTCGAGTTTCCGCCCGCAGCCTCGTTCCACCGCCAGATGGCCGAGGAGCCGAAGAACGCCACGCTGCTCGTCGATGCTCTCTACGAGGTGACGGGCCGAAAGTTCGCCCTCGAGTTCGAAGTCGGGGAGCAGGGGGAAACCGAACCCGAACGCGAGCGCACGCTGAGCGAGGAGGAGCTTGTGGAGGAGATCAAGCACACGTTCGACGCCCGGGAAGTGAGGCCCGAATGAGCGGCCCCGGCGGCATGGACATCAACAAGATGATGCAGCAGGTGCAGCAGATGCAGACCGAGATGGCCCGCGTCCAGGAAGAGCTCGCCACGCAGACCGTCGAGGCGTCCGCGGGCGGCGGCGCCGTCAAGGTCACGGCGAACGGCTCGGGCGAGATCGAGAGGATCGAGATCGCGCCTGAGGCAATCGACCCCGACGACCCGGAGCTGCTCGCCGACATGGTCACCGGCGCCGTCAACGAAGCACTTCGCGCCGCGAACGACCTGGCGCAGTCCCGCCTCGGCGGGCTCACGGGGGGCTTGGGGCTGCCTGGCCTCTGAGTCGCCTACATCGGGCCCGTAGCCGCGACATCGCCCGCGAGACGACGCTCTCGCGCGAGCGCGATCGACTGCAGCAGCAGGTACGTTCGTGGATCGGGCTGTGGGAGCGACCAGTCGCGCGCGAGTGCGTCGCTGTCCACCAGTTCCTGGTCGACATCTTCCCCACACCAACCGGCGGCGAGCTCCCGACTCGCGGCTCCCCAGAGCGCGGCAGCCCATGCCGTGGGCGTGGACGGTGGCGATCGTAGACCCTCCAGGAGCACGGGCTCGAGCTCAAAGCGCTTCGGTTGCGCCGCGAGAGCCGCGACGACTCCTGGGTCGAGAAGTGGATTGCACACCTCGACCCGTCGCGGCGCGCCAAGCCGGCGGAGAAGGTCGGTCCGAGCACGGACCTGGCGAAGCCTCAACCACCATCCGCGGTCGCGCTGGGCCCTCCGTCGGCGCACGGAGTCCGCCATCCAGAGGGTCCGCACCTCACGCCTGGCAGACGGCCAGAGCCACGACAAGGGCCGGAAGTCCCTGGAGACGAAGGCGGGAGCATCACCACCTGCCCTGCTGTACCCGACGCCGGTGAGCAGAGAACCACCGAACGCCCACTCGAGCAACGGCGTCCAGAGGTGCGCGTCGGGTGGCCAGAGGAAACCGTGGCGGCGGAGAACAGCCGTCGCCATGGGACCCACGAGGTCGCACTCTTCCTCGACCTGCAATCGGATCCACTCCGTCAGCCCGAGACGGATGATCACGCGCTCCTGAGACGCCAACTCGTCGGCGTTCGCCGAGCTACGCACTTGGATTGTTGCCGGGACGGGCAGCTCCAGCCCTTCGCTTCGTGCGAGGTGGACGGCAACGGCAAGAACGAGCGACGAGCCCCTTCCGCCCGTGAAGCTCATCACGCAGGGTGGACGAAGGAGCGCCGGGAGAATGGCGCGCTCGAGCGCAGCCAGGGGCGTGCCTCCTTCGACGTCGTCGGCCTTGGGGGCGGGCTCGGGTGGACCGAACCCGAAGACGAGCCCCGAGGCAACGTCTAGCGGTGTCAGCTCGCACTCCGCAGGCGGCAGGGGAGTCACGCTTCCTTGACCGTTCTGTTTGGCACCTCAATGGGGGCCGCGGGGAGCACCCCGCTCATGTGTGCCTGCGCGAGCCGCTCAACGAGGGCTTCGCGCATGGCACCCTCCGCCAGCTCTAGCCACATGACCGCCGTCCTCGCGGACTCACCGGTCTCAGCTCCAGGCAGTCGGGTGGCCGTCCGCGTCTCGCCGCTCCGTGTGCCCTCTCGCTTCCGCCGCGCCATCTGCCTCCGACTCGCCCGTTCCACGAACGGACACTAAGGACGTGGCGGGTCGTTTCCAAGGCTAGAAACGAGGCCTTCTGCCGCGCGCTATCGCTGGTCCTTTGGGGGGACACCTCGGTGCCGCGAGCAGGTCGTTCACCAGGCTGCGTCGATGACGCGTTCTCGCCCGTAACACGCGGAGGCACTGACGGGTAGGCGGGCCTCCCCGCTTGGTCTCCGGGGCTGCCCGCCTACCCAGGAGCGGAGCTGTTGGCTCGCCCCTCGCGGTGCAGGCCGCGGCCAGCCCGCAGCGCAGCGTCTAGCGTAACCTGGCGCGGCTCCGCATCCCATGCGACGAAAGTCGAGTGAGCGAACAGGGTTCGCGCCCGACCCACCATCTCCCGCAGGCTCTCAACAGGGCGTTTCCCACACCTTGGGGGCGCCGCAAAGCCGAAAAACCTGCCGGTATCTTCGAAAACTAGACCATTTGCTAGGACAAAACCCTTCCCAAACTACTCGAAGTACGTTATTACCCATCCGACGGGTTTCCCCACGACACGAAAGGCGGCCCTTTCGGTGAACGGCACTTCTGAGCAGGTCGGAGTCATCTGTGACTCCCATCCCATGTGGCTCGACGCCGTCGAGCAAGTTCTTCGTCGCATCGCGATTCGCGTCGTCGGCAAGACGACGTCCACGACCGAGGCACTCTCGCTGGTCGAGGAGCACCGCCCGGACCTCCTGATCACCGAGCTCGAGGGCGGGAACGGCGACCTGAGCGGCCTGGCGCTGATCGAGCGCTCGCGGGCCGCCGTGCCGTCGGTCCGCCCGATCGTGCTCTCGATACACCAGGAGTCCCAGATCATCGACGCGGCGCTCGTCGCCGGCGCGTCGGCGTACGTCGTCAAGACGGCGCATCCCGAGGACCTCGCCTCAGCGGTGCGGCAGGCATTCTCGCATTCGGTGTACCTCGCCGGCCGTGCCAACCTTGCGCCGGCGCCGGTCGGGGCGATCACCGAGGCGGCGGACGAGCCGGGCCTGACGCGGCGCGAGCTCGAGATCCTACGGCTCGTGGCCGAGGGGCACTCCAACGCCCAGCTCGCCCGGATGCTCTGGGTGACCGAGCAGACCGTCAAGTTCCACCTGTCGAACATCTACCGGAAGCTCGACGTCGCGAACCGGACCGAGGCGAGCAGGTGGGCCCAGCTTCACGGACTGCTCGACCGACGCGGGACAAACGGAACCGCCCCGGCACTGCTCACGGCGACGGCGTAAGGAATCTAGGCGTCGGAGACGACGAGGCGGGCGCCGCAGCTCGGGCACTCGTACTCGTCGTCCCCGGTTGCGCGGTTGTCTTCCGAGAGCTGGACCCCGCGCCTGCAGGCAGGGCAGGGGACGTAGACGAGGGCGGCCGACGCGGCGCCGGTGCTGAGGCGAGTGCTTTCGTGTGGCTGTCGGCTGGCCATGACGGGGGGTTACGTCCGGCCCGCAGTTAAGTCCAGGCTACTCCGCCCAGGGACAGCCGGCAACACTTTTCGGCCCTATCGGGTCCGATCCGGACAGGCACAATGGCCGCGTGCTCAGCCCGGCGATCGAGAATCTCGTCGCGCAGTTGACGCGGCTTCCGGGCGTGGGCGCCCGGACTGCGCACCGGCTCGCATTCCACCTCCTCCGGACGCCGACGGACGAGGCGCTCGCGCTCGCGGGTGCGCTCCAGGAGGCCAAGGAGCGCGTGCGGTTCTGCGACGAGTGCGGGAACTGGACCGAGGACGAGACCTGCGAGATCTGCCGCGACGCCAGGCGCGACCGGGCAATCATCTGTGTCGTCGAGCAGCCGGCGGACGTCATGTCCCTGGAGCGGACGCACGAGTACCGCGGCCTCTACCACGTGCTCGGCGGAGCCCTGTCGCCGCTCGACGGCGTCGATCCCGAGGATCTGCGGATCGACGAGCTCTTCCGCCGCGTGGACTCCGACGGCGTCGTCGAGGTCGTCCTGGCTACGAACCCGAACACGACCGGCGAGGCGACGGCGTCCTTCATCGCCGACCGGCTTCGCGGCCGCGTGCGGGTCACACGCCTCGCGAGCGGTCTCCCCGTCGGCGGCGACCTCGAGTACGCGGACGAGGTGACGCTCGGCCGGGCGCTCTCGGGCCGCCGGGAGGTCTAGTGGCGACGACGGAATACGAGGGGATCCCGGCGGTCGCCGGGGAGGCGCCCGGGCCGTCGGGCACGGTCGTGATGAAGTTCGGCGGGACGTCGGTCGCGGACACCGCGCGCATCAAGGCGGTCGCGCAGCGCCTGGTGGCAGCGCGCGAGGCCGGGAACCGCGTCGTGGCAGTCCTCTCCGCCATGGGCGACACCACGGACGAGTTGCTGCGCCTGGCACACGAGGTCTCGCACACACCGGTGCCGCGCGAGGTGGACATGCTGATCTCCGTCGGCGAACGCGTCTCCTGCGCGCTGGCGGCGATGGCGATCCACGACCTCGGCCACGAGGCGATCTCCCTCACCGGCTCGCAGGCAGGGATCGTCACGGACACCGTGCACGGCCGCGCCAAGATCGTGGACGTCCGCGCGCGCCGGATCCACGAGGCGCTGGACGCCGACCGGATTGTCCTCGTCGCCGGCTTCCAGGGCGTCTCGACCGCGTACGACGTGACGACGCTCGGCCGGGGCGGCTCGAACCTGACCGCGGTCGCGCTCGCCGCGGCGCTCGGCGCCGACGCCTGCGAGATGTACACCGACGTCGAGGGAGTGTTCACGGCCGATCCGCGACTCGTGCCGACGGCACGCAAGCTGCACGCGGTCAGCTACGAGGAGATGCTCGAGATGGCCGCGTCCGGCGCGAAAGTGCTCCAGCTGCGCTCGGTCGAGCTCGCGCGCAACCACGGAGTCAAGCTTCACGTACGGTCGAGCTTCAGCGACGCGCCAGGCACCTGGATCCGGGAGGAGGACGAACGGATGCTCGAGAAGGCGATCATCTCCGGCGTCACGCATTCGCTGGAGGAGGCGGTGTATCGCGTCGACGACGCGGCGCCATCGCGACTGTTCGAGGCGCTTTCCGATGCGGGCCTCAGCGTCGACACCATCCTCCAGACCGGCGCGGAGATCGTCTTCTCCGGGCCGATGTCCGACGCCGCGGATACCTCCGCGGCACTCGACCGGCTCGGTGTCTCGTGGTCGTCGCGCGATGACCTCGGCCAGGTCAGCGTCATCGGCGCGGGGATGAAAACACACCCGGGCGTCGCCGGCAGGACGTTCGCGACCCTCGGGGAACTCGGCATCGAGCCCGAGATCGTGAACACGTCGCCGATCAAGATCGCCTGCTTCATCGACCGCGATCGGGTGGAGGATGCGGTGCGCGCACTCCACAGCGCCTTCGAGCTCGACGCCGAGGAGGCCGTCCGTGCCCACGAGTGAGGCCCGGATCGGCGTCGTCGGTGCCACCGGCGTCGTCGGAACCGTTGCGCTGGAGCTGCTGGCCGAGCGCGGGTTCTCCGACGTGCGGGCGTACGCGTCCTCCCGGTCGGCCGGCTCCGAGGTGCGGTACGGCAGCCGTTCGCTTCGCGTGGAGGAGGCGACGCCGGAGCGGCTCGCCGGAGACGAGCTCGACCTCTGCTTCTTCTCGGTCGGGACCGGCCCGAGCTCCGAGCTCGTGCCGCCGACCGCCGAGGCCGGCACCACCTGCATCGACAAGTCGGATGCGTTCAGGCTCGCCGACGGCATTCCGCTCGTCGTCGCCGGCGTGAACGACGACGCAATCGACGGCGGCACGATCGTCGCCAACCCGAACTGCTCCGCGATCCAGCTCTCCTGCGTCCTCAAGCCGCTCCACGACGCAGCGGGACTGCGGCAGGTACGGCTGGCGACCTATCAGTCGATGTCGGGCGCGGGGGACGCCGGTGTCGAGCGCCTGCGGGCCGTCGAGCCGATGCAGGCCGATCTCTCCATGGACTGGGACCTCGTCGGCGACGAGTTCGACGAGGAGCTGAAGCTGCGCGAGGAGACGCGGAAGATCCTGGCGCTGCCGCCCCTGCCGATCCAGGCCACGTGCATCCGCACACCCGTGCTCGTCGGCCACGGCCAGGCGATCTGGGTCGAGACCGAGGAGCCGATCTCGCCGGAGCAGGCTCGCTCGATCCTTGGCGCTGCACCCCACCTGGCGCTCGAAGACTTCCCAACTCCCGGCTCTGCGGCTGGGCGGGACGAGGTGCTCGTGGGGCGGATTCGCCCCGGGACGAGCCCGAACGAGCTCGCGCTCTGGGCCGTGAACGACAACCTCCGCAAGGGCGCGGCGCTGAACGCAATGCAGATCGCGGAGCTGATCCTGGCCCGCGAGCCCGTCTCGGCCTAGCCCGGCTCCTAGTTCCGGTATATCCCGGCGTACGGGTCGTCGAGCAACCCGCTGCGCAGGAGGGCGATCACCTCGTCGATCCCCTCCGAGACCGTGCGCACGGCGCGGAAGCCGAGCCGCTCCTCGATCCGGTCGAAGGAGACGCGGTAGTCGCGGGGATCCTCGTCCTTCTTGACGAACTGGATCTCCGCTGTCGGAATGCGCTCACGGAGGAGCTCGACGAAGTCGAGCTTGCGGTAGTTCTCCTCGTTCGCCCCGACGTTGTAGACCTCTCCGGCCACCTGCTCTCTAGGCGCCTCGATGGCGGTTAGCACCGCAGCGGCCGCGTCCCGCACGTGGACGTAGGGACGCCAGAACTGCTCGCCGTAGACGACGAGGTCGCCGGCCAGCAGGACGTCGCGCGTGAACTCGTTGACGGTCAGGTCGAAGCGCATCCGGGGCGAGACGCCGTAGACCGTGGCGAATCTGAGGCAGCAGGTCTCGAAGCCGTCGCCGGACTGCTCGAGGACGTCAACCTCCGCCTCGACCTTGGTCTCCGCGTAGAGGGAGACGGGGCGCAATGGCCAATCCTCGGTGGCGAAGGCGTTGGGATCATCGAGCTTTCCGTAATTGCTGCACGTGGAAGCGAACACGAACCGGCCGACGTCCCGGTCCCTCGCGGCGCGGACGAGGTCGCGCGTCCCACCGACGTTGATCGCCTTCGCGAGCTCCGGCTGGCGGGCGCACGCCGGGTCGCCGACGATCGCCGCCAGATGGACGATCGCGTCGACGTCCTCGACCGCGCTTCCCATCGCTTCGGCGTCGGTGACATCCGCGCGGACGAACTCGAACTCGTCCTCGCCCCAGGCGAGCAGCAGGGACGGCGCCGGCCCGTGCACGAGCGCGTCCACGCCCCTCACCTCGTGACCGGCGCGGAGCAGCACGTCCACGAGCACGGAGCCGACGTAGCCTGCCGCACCGGTGACCAGAACGTGCACGCTCAGCCCACCGCTCGGGCGCGGGGACTGGAAGCGCGAACTGCCGCCAACAGCTCCTCGGCGACCAGCTCGACCTGCTCGTCGGCCAGGTGCGGGTAGAGCGGCAGCGTGAGGATCCGCTCTGCGAGCGCATCGGTGTGGGGCAGCGGACGGCGTAAGAGCTCGCGGAAGGCCGTGAACGAGTGGATCGGCGGGTAGTGCACGCTCGTCTGGATCCTTCGCGCCGCCAGCGCCTCGCGCACCTCGCCGCGAAGAACGTCCGGCGGGAGCAGCACGACGGCAAGATGGTGGGAGGACGAAGCGCCCACCGGCTGCCGGCCGAACGGCATGGAGATTCCCTCGACGCCGTCCAGGAGCGTCCGGTAGCGCTCGACGATGCGCGCCCTCGCCGCATTCCCCTCCGCGAGACGGCCGAGCTGCACGAGCGCCATCGCAGCCCGAATCTCGTCCAGCCTGTAGTTGAAGCCGTGCGTGACGACGTCGTACGAGTGCGCGTGCCCGCGGTGGCGGTCCCAGGTCAGCGTCGTCATGCCGTGCGACCGGAGCAGGCGGAGGCGCTCGGAAAGCTCGTCGTCGTTCGTGACGATCATGCCGCCCTCACCGACCGGCAGGTTCTTGTTCGAGAAGAAGCTGAAGCAGCCGATCGCTCCGATCGAGCCGCACGGTCGGCCGTCGAGCGTCGCCCCGGGCGCGTGGGCAGCGTCCTCGACGATCGCAAAGCCGCGGTCCGCGGCCAGTGCGAGCACCTCGTCCATCGCGCACGGATGTCCCCCGTAGTGGAGCGTGATCACGGCCTTCGTGGCCGACGAGAGAGCAGCTTCGAGATCGCGCGGGTCGAGGTTCAGGTCTTCCTCCCCGATGATGTCGCAGAAGACCGGCGTGGCGCCCGTGTGGACGACGACGTTGGCGGCGGCGACGAAATTCAGCGACGGCAGCACGACCTCGTCTCCGGGCCCGCAGCCAGAGGCGACCAGTGCCGCGTGCAATGCGACGGTCCCGTTGGCAACTGCGAGCGCGTGAGCGGTCCCGCAGAGCGACCCGAACTCCCGCTCGAGCTCGGCGACTTTCGGCCCCATGCTCCACCAGCCCGACGCCACCGTGTCGCGAACCGCTTCCGCCAGCTCGTCCGAGACGTCCACGTCGGAAAGGGGCACGACCCAAGGCTCCATGGCTAGACCCGTTCCTCGTCGGGGAGAAGCTCGCCGCGGAGCTCGCCGAAGCGCTCCTGCGCCAGCTCGTAGTCCTCGCGCCGCCCGATGTCGAGCCAAAAATCGGACGAGCGGTAGGCGGCGACCGGCAGGCCTCGCTCGAGCAGGACGTGCACGACGTCCGGGAAGTCGAAGTGCTCGCCGCTCGGGATCAGGTCCACGACCTCTCGCTCGAAGACATAGACGCCCATGCTGACGTCGTACGAGATCGTCGGTTTCTCGTCGTAGTCGACGATCCGCGTCCCGTCGAGCCCGATCACCCCGAACTCGATCGGCACCTCGCGCTCGAGCGTCGCGACCGTCGCGGTGGCGCCGCTCGACTGGTGAAAGCTCACGAGCTCCCGGAAGTCGAGCGCCGTGAAGAGGTCTCCGTTCATCACGAGCATCCGCTCGGACGGATCCGCGAGCGCGGCGAGCGGGCCAGCGGTACCCAGGGGCGTCTCCTCCCGCAGGTACTCGAGCTGGACCCCGAACCGCTCCCCGTCCCGGAAGTACGCTTCGATCAGCTCGGCGAGATAGCCGACCGCGAGGTGGACCCGCTGGAATCCCGCCGCCGCGAGCCGCCGGAGCAGGATCTCCAGCACGGGCATCTCCCCGATCGGCAGCAGCGGCTTCGGGAGGACCGTCGTGTACGGCGCGAGCCTCGTGCCCCGGCCTCCGGCGAGCACGATGACGTCGATCGAGTCGTTCTGCGGGCTCACCTCTGGCGGCTCGATCTCATCCCGCGCGAATGCTACGCGGCACGCCGGTCTGGGCAAGCCTAGGGCCGGCGCGGGACAGGCGCCGGTTCCGGCTCGAGCACTTCCCTCACCCGGCGAAGCAGCTTGGCCGGGGCCTTCTCCTCGACCAGTACGAGGCCGCCGAGCTCGAGGCGCGCCAACTCGACGCGACCCTGCCGTCTGACCGACCGGAAGCCGAAGTCGGCCAGGAAGTCGCTCGGGAAGACCGTCCGGTGGACGAGGAAGCGCTGCTCGGTCGACTCGCCCTCGGCGTACCGGTAACCGAACGCCTCGATCGCCCTGCCGCCCCGCTCCCGGACGTCCGCGATCGCGGCGAGGAAGAGCGACTGCATTACCCACTGCGCCGAGCCCTCGACGAGGTAGGCGCAGGTGATCAGCACCGCGTCCTCGTCCGGAGGCCCCGCCGGCAGCCACTCGGCGCGCGGAAACAGCTCCGACGGGCCGTACTGCATCGAGCCAAGCACCCGCCCGTCGTCGTCCGCGTACACGGTGCCCCACGCGCCCCAGTCGTCCTCTGCCCGCTCGATCCACTTGCGCTTGGAGGTCGTCCGTCCGGGCCGCGACTGCCAGAAGACGCAGTCGTGGCAGACCGTCGGCGCGCTCGGAAGCGTCGCGCCGGTCAGACCTTGCAGGCGGGTCGTCACTCCCCGGATTGTAGGAGGGCGCCTTAGCGCGAGACTCGCCGCAGGAGCGCGCTCAGTCCTCGTGCTGAAGTGCCGTCCTCAAGACCAGCTCATAGGCAGCCGGCCTTGCGAAGAACCGGAAGGGGACGAACGTCGTCCCGAGACCGGCCGAGAGGTGCAGCACGCCGCCGGGCTGCTCGTAGACGCCCTCGACGTACGTCCACCGCCGGTGCGCGAGCCGGACGCGCCCGCCAGGGTACGGCACGCTGATCTGTCCGGCATGAAGGTGGCCGGACAGGACCAGGTCGAAGACGCCGGTCCGGAGCCGGTCGATCACCTGCGGGAAGTGGCACAAGAGGATCCGGAGGTCGGCGGACTCGTCCGCAAGCCGGTCCGGCCGCGCGGTCCCCCGCCGGTAGGAGCGAGGATCGACGCCGACGATCTGCACCCGTCGGCCACGAATCTCGACGGTCTCGGCCCCGTCGGCGAGCAGGCGCGCCGGACCGAGCTCCTCCAGCTCGGCAGGCCGCGAGAACGGATCCTTCGAGACCGCGTAGTCGTGGTTCCCCAGCACGGCGTAGGCGTTGGGCAGGCGCGCGACGAGCTCGCGAAGCTTCGCCTCGCCGCTCGGCCGAGCCAGAAGGTCGCCCGAGATCAGCGTCAGGTCGGGCTGGCGCTCCTCGACCCACGCCACGGCCCGCTCGACTGCGCGCGTCCCGCGCGACGGAAGCCCCAGGTGGAAGTCCGAGAGATGCGCGATCCGAAGCCCATCGAGCTCGGCCGGGAGCCGCCGGAGCCGAACCGCCTCCACCTCCAGCCGGACCCAGCCGGCCTCGAACCATCCCCAGGCCGCGGCGGCGGCGCCGGCGCCGGCCAGGCCCAGCAGCGCCGCGGGAATCAGGAGGGCTCGGCGAAGCGTTGCTCGTCGTCGGAGCGCGATGCTCGTTCCGAGGCAAGGACGCAGGGAGCCTGCGTATCAATTCGATACGCAGGCGACGGAGGACGCCGCCTCGGGGCGAGCAGCGCGTTTCCGACGGCACAGACCACGCTTCGCCGAGCCCTCCCTAGCCGCCTACGCTTCGAGCTTCTCGAGCACGGGCGTAACCGGGACGACGTGGCGCTTGAACTTGAGCTCGGACGCCTCGAGCCCGGCAGCAACGCCGATCAGCTGCGACAGGTGGAGGATCGGCATCTGGAACGCCCGGCCGGTCGTCGCCTCCAGCTTCTGCTGCCAGGCGTCGAGGGAGAGGTGGCAGAGCGGGCACGGCGTCACCATCGCGTCGGCGCCGGCCTCCATCGCCTGCTCGATCGGCTGGATCAGCTCACCGAGGGCCGTCTCCTCGCGCGCCTGGATGATCGGGAAGCCGCAGCACTTGATCTTCGCCGGGTAGTCGACCGGCTCGCCGCCGCAGGCCTGGATGATCGCCTCGAGCGACCACGGCCGATCCGGGTTCTCGAAGCCGAGGAGCTTGGACGGGCGGAGGATCTGACAGCCGTAGAACGGCGCGATCTTCAGCCCTTTCAGCCCCTTGTGCGCGGTCTCCTGGAGCCGCTCGTAGCCCTCGCCCTCGGCGATCAGCCACAGGAGGTGCTTGACCTCGATGCCGCCGGAGTACGCCGGTACGCCGACCGCCTCGAGGTTCTTGTTGACGCGCTCGCGCAGCTCGTCGTCCTTCTGCAGCGCCACGTTCGCCTGGCGCAGATTCAGCGTGCAGACGTTGCAGACCGTCATCAGCGTGTCGGCGCCGGTCGCCTCGCCGTACGCGAGGATGCGCGCGTTCAGGTGAAGGTAGTAGTCCGGCTCGGCTTCGTGGATGTCGCCAGCGCCGCAGCACGTGACCGAGTCGAGCTCCTCGAGCTCCAGGCCGAGGCGCGGAGCCAACGCCTTCGTCGAAGTGTCGAGCTCCTTTGCCGACAGCGCGGCGAGGCAACCCTTGTAGTACGCGACTTTCACGCTTCGCCTCCCTTTCCGGCAGTCGGCCGCTTGCCCGGGGTGATGTCGGCCTGCGTGCGGCTGCCCCAGCCCTCGCCGCTGCCCTCGGGATGCTCCTGGTCGATCTTGGCGAGCGCCCGCTCGGACTGGACGATCCCCAGCGCGCCGCGGCGCCCTTCGTTCCGCACGATGTCGTACAGGCCGCGCGCCTCGTGGATCCGGTCGGCGACATGCGGCGGGAACGGCAGCGGGACCTTCCCGTGCCGGAAGAGCTTGAGCGCGAACTTCGTCTCCTTGATCGCGGAGGCGACGCCCTGCGTCTTCGGCACGAGCTCGGTCTCGCGGAGCCAGCCGGTCGTCTTCGCGGAGATGACGAACCAGCGCGCGTGCTTGGCGCCCATGTCGTGGTCGATCCCTTCCTTCATCGACTCGGCGCCGAGCTTGGCGATCGCGTCGCGCGGGTCGACGCCCTTCGGGCAGCGCTCGTTGCAGAAGTAGCACCGGGTGCAGTCCCAGATCCCGTGCTCCTGGTTCAGGTCGTTGAGCCGCGGAACCTGGTCTCGCTCGCGGGGGTCGCCGACGAACCGGAAGCCCTTGGCGAGCGCGGCCGGCCCGAGGAAGTCCGGGTCGGACTCCATCGAGTTGCACTCGGAGACGCAGCAGCCGCACATGATGCAGAGCGCCTCCTTGTGGATCACGTTCATCGCCTGCTGGGAGACGATGCGCTCCTTCTCGGCGACCTCGTCGTAGCCGGGGTCGAGCCACGGCTTGACCGCGCGGATCTTGTTCCAGAACGGGCCCATGTCGACGACCAGGTCGCGGACGATCGGCAGGTTCCCCATCGCCGAGATCACCGGGACATGGCCGCGGTCGACGATCGGCTTCATCCGCTCCTTGCACGCGAGCACCGCGGCGCCGTCCATCCGCATCCCGCAGGAGCCGCAGATCATCATCCGGCAGCTCTTGCGGTAGGCGAGCGAGCCGTCGACCTTGTCCTTGATCAGATCGAGGACGTCGAGGAGGCACGCCCACTCGGGCGCCTCGACCTCGTACTCGCGGAGCTCGCGCTCGCCGGTGGAGGCGTCGAAGCGCCAGATCTTGAGCGCGACCGTCATCGTCGCGTACTCGCTGCGGACGAGGGAGTCGGTTGCGCTCAACTCAGTAGGTCCTCTCCTTGGGCTGCCACTTGGTCATCGTGACCGGTTTCCAGTCGAGCTGAACCTGGCCGCTGTCGTCGAAGGTCGTCATCGTGTGCTTGAGGAAGTTCTCGTCGTCGCGGTCCGGATAGTCGTGCGGGCGGGCGTGGGCGCCGCGGCTCTCCTTCCGCGCGAGGCCGGCGACGATCATGGTCTGCGCGAGGTCGAGCATGAAGCCGAGCTCGATCGCCTGCGTGAGGTCGCTGTTGAAGATCTCGCCCTTGTCGTCGACTACGACGCGCTTGTAGCGCTCCCTCAGCCCCTCGACGATCCGCCCCTGCTCGAGCATCTGCTCCTCGCGGCGGAAGACGCCGAAGTTCTCGTGCATCGTCGTCGCGAGCTCGTCGCGGATCGACCACGGGCGCTCCCCGTCGCTGCGGGCCAGGAGCTCCTTGAGCTCGCGCGCCGTGTCGGCCTCGATCGCCGGCGGCACGCTGATCGTCGTGTGCGTTAGGGCCCACTCGGCCGCGGCCCGCCCGGCGCGCTTGCCGAACGTGATCGTCTCCATCAGGGCGTTCCCGCCAAGCCGGTTCGCGCCGTGGACGGAAACGCAGGCGCACTCGCCCGCGGCGTAGAGCCCGGTCACCGAGGTCAGCCCGTCGAGGTCGGTGTCCACGCCGCCCATGTGGTAGTGGGCGCCCGGCCGGACCGGAATCGGCTCGGTGATCGGATCCACGCCGGCGTAGGTGAGCGAGAGCTCGCGCGTCCCGTGCAGCCGCTCGTTGATCTTGTCGGCGCCGAGGTGGCGCAGGTCGAGCAGGACATTGCCGTCGATCCCGCGGCCCTCGTCGATCTCCGTCTGCTCCGCCCTGGAGATCACGTCGCGGCTCGCGAGCTCCATCGCGTTCGGTGCATAACGCTCGAGAAACCGCTTGCCCTCGGAGTTGAGGAGATAGGCGCCTTCGCCGCGGCAGCCCTCGGTGATCAGGATCCCGGTCGGCGCGAGGGTCGTCGGGTGGAACTGCATCATCTCCATGTCCTTCAGCGGTACACCGACCCGCAGGGCCATGGACATCGCGTCGCCGGTGCAGGAATAGGCGTTCGTCGTGCCCACGTAGAGCCGGCCGGCGCCGCCGGTGCAGAGGATCACGGTCTTTGCGCCGATCGTCTTCAGGCCCCCGTTGAGGAGATCCCACGCGATCACGCCCTGGCAGCGGTCGTCGTCGATCACGAGCTTCCAGGCGAAGAACTCCTCGTAGGTCGGGATGTCGCGTTTCATCACCTGCTCGTAGAGGACGTGGACGAGGACATGGCCCGTGATGTCCGCGGCGTACGCGGTGCGGGGCTCGCCGGCGGCGCCGAACGGGCGCTGCGCGATGCGTCCGTCGTCGGTGCGTGAGAAGACGGCGCCCCAGTTCTCGAGCTGGTACACGTCGTCTGGCGCCTCGTCACAGAGCACCTGGATCGCGTCCTGGTCGCCGAGGTAGTCGGAGCCCTTGACCGTGTCGAAGGCGTGCTTTTCGGGATCGTCCTCGGAGGCATTCCCGAGCGCGGCGTTGATCCCGCCCTCGGCCGCGCCGGAGTGGCTGCGAACCGGGTGGATCTTGGACAGCAGCGCGACGTCTGCTCCCTCGTCGAACGCCTCGATCGCGGCGCGCATCCCTGCGCAACCGGCGCCAACGACGAGCACGTCGTGCGTCGCTTCCACTGGGTCGGACGCTATCGAATGGCGGCCGACCACCGCCTCGTGACAGACGCCGCTAGAGGATGCGGCCGAAGAACGGGTCGTACCGGCCAAACACGACCCGGCCGAGCTTCACGTTCGAGACCCGGCCACCCCGGATCCCGAAGTACGTCATCACCGCGCCCTTGGCGCGCGATCCGAGGTAGCAGTAGCGATGCGGCGTTCGCTGCCACGGGTAGGGCGACGGCGTTCGCCACGTCAGGCAGCGGACGCCGGGGACGGCCGCCCGCAGCGCCCGCTCACTCGAGCCGACGCCGACGGTCGTGCCGTCGACCTTGTAGCGGGCGTTGAGTACCTCGAAGCGGGTGACGCGGCCGCGCGCGAAGAGGACGCGCAGCGAGCCGCCGTAGTACTCGTAGACCGGGGCAGCGCGGGTACCGTCCAGGCTCGGCGGCTGACCGAGAATGCTGCGCACCTGGTTCGTCGTCATCCCGAGCCTGGCGAAGTCGACGCCCTTACCCGCCACGATTCCCGGCGTGGACGGAACGACGAAGCGGGTCGCCGGCGACCACTCAGTCGCGTCGTCCGGGCACTCGTCGGCCTCGGGTGGGCAGGGCGGAGCCGGCGTCACCGACGCAACGTGGACGTACCACGCGCCGGGCGCGAAGCGGTCGCCGGCCGTCCAGGACGTCTGCCGAGGGTTGAGCGACGACTGCTCGTCTGCATCCCGCCAGAAGGTGTTCGGATTCGCGGGGACCGAGCGGGTGAACTGGATCATGTCGGCGGTCGAGCCGGGCGCAAGCGTCCAGGAGACGGCAGGCTTGCCGTACGTCACTCGAACAATGGGAGTCGAGGGCGGCGCCGCAGCGGCGGGTATCGCGGCAATCGCCGCGAGCGCGGAGATGGTCAACGCTCGTACGAGCAGTTTCATCAGATCCCCTTGCGTCCTCGGACGGGGTCGGACTGTAGTGCGGGATCCGGGCGGCTTCAAGCCCTCGCTCGAGTAGGCATCATCTGGCCGTGCCCGAGGCGGGCCACAGGCTGGAGCTCAACCGTGAGGTGCGTCCGGGAGGGACGCCTACCGCGCTCTTCCTCGCTCTGGCGCCGACCGGCTTCGCCGGCTAGAGATGGCCCAGGACTGGGTCGAACGCGTCCGTTCGCTGCTGGACGCTCCGTCGCCTGCGGTGCTGACCACATACAGGAAGGACGGGAGCGCCCATGTGTCTCCCGTCTGGTTCCGGTGGGCCGACGGCGCCTTCCACGTGGTGATCGCGGAGGGCGACGTGAAGCTCGGCCACCTGGCCCGTGACCCTCGCTGCGTTCTCGTGGTCTTCGAGGCCGTGCCGCCGTTTCGTGGCGTCGAGGCCCGCGGCGAGCCCCAGCTCATCAGGGGCGACGCAACGCCCGAGCGGATCGAGATCGTAGGGCGCTATCTCGGAGCGGAGCCGGGCAGGCGTTTCGCTGAGGCGCGGAAGTCCAAGCCGGGCGTGCTCCTCCGTCTGGTGCCGGACAACCCGCGGGTCTGGGACCTGTCGGCGATCCTTCCGAGGGACGGCGCCTAGACCCGCGGGCCGGCGGCCGCCACGGCCTTGCCGGCGTCGTCCTCGAACTGCTTGAAGTTGTCGCGGAACATCCGCGCCAGCTCCCGCGCCTCGCGGCCGTAGGCCGCCCGGTCCGCCCACGTAGAGGCCGGGTCCAGCAGGCTCGAGTCCACCCCCGGCACTGCGACGGGAACCTCGAAGCCGAAGAGCTCGTCCGTCCGGTACTCCACGCCGTCCAGCTCGCCCGAGAGCGCCGCCTTCAGCAGCGCGCGGGTCGCCTTGATCGGCATCCGCTCGCCCTCGCCGAACGCACCGCCCGTCCAGCCGGTGTTCACGAGCCAGACCGTGACGTGCGGGTGCTGGTCGAGCTTGTCGCCGAGCATGTGCGCGTAGACGGACGGCGGCTGCGGCAGGAACGGCGCGCCGAAGCAGGCGGAGAAGGTCGGCTGCGGCTCGGTGACGCCGATCTCGGTACCGGCGAGCTTGGCCGTGAAGCCCGGACAGGAAGTAGAACATCGCCTGCTCGCGCGACAGCCGCGCGATCGGCGGGAGGATCCCGAAGGCGTCTGCGGTCAGGAAGACGACGGCGCTCGGGTGGCCGGCCCGCTTGGCCGGGAGCGCGTTCGAGATCTGCTCGAGCTTGTAGGCGGCTCTCGTGTTCTCCGTCTTCGAGTCGTCGTCCAGGTCGAGCACGCCGCGCTCGTCCACGACCACGTTCTCGAGCACCGTGCCCCAGCTACGCGTGGTCTTGTAGATCTGCGGCTCGGCCTCGGGCGAGAGGCGGATCACCTTCGCGTAGCAGCCGCCCTCGATGTTGAAGATCCCCTCCTCGCTCCAGCCGTGCTCGTCGTCGCCGATCAGGTGCCGCTCTGGATCGGCCGAGAGCGTCGTCTTGCCGGTCCCGGAGAGCCCGAAGAAGACCGCGACGCGGCCGTCGTCGTCGACGTTGGCCGAGCAGTGCATCGGCAGGACGCCTTCGAGGGGCAGGCGGTCGTTCATGAGCGTGAAGATCGACTTCTTGATCTCGCCGGCGTAGAAGGTGCCGCCGATGAGCACCTCCATCCGGCCCGGGTGGAGAACGACGAAGGTCTTGCTCCGGGTCCCATCCTCTTCGGGATCGGCCGCGACCTCGGGCGCGTGCAGGACGAGCGCCTGAGGCTCGTGGTCGGCGAGCTCCTCCTCGGTCGGATCGATGAAGAGCGTCTTCGCGAAGAGCGCATGCCAGGGGCTGTAGGTCACACGCGTAGAGCGCGAGCCGGTGCTCTGCGTCGGCTCCCGGCGAATGCGTCCACGACGTAAATGTCCTGATCCGACAAGAAGGAGGTCACTTTGTCGCGCAGGCCCTCGAACGCGTCCTCGGGCAGCTCCTTGTTGACCTTCCCCCACCAGATCCGGTCTTCTGTGTCGGGCTCGCGCACGACGAACTTGTCGTTCGGCGACCGCCCCGTGTGCTCGCCGGTGTCGACGACGAGCGGCCCGCCCTCGGCGAGCGTTCCGTCGCCGCGCCGGAGCGCATGGCTGTAGAGGAGCGCGACCGTCGGGTTGTAGTGGACCATCCCGCCGGCCTCGATGCCGTGCTCGCTCAGGTCGAGTTGTCCGCGCAGGTCCTCGATGATCGCCATGAAGTTCTCCTTGAGTTCCCGGCGTTGGGCCGGTCTCAAACGGGCTGCATATCGTATGGCAATGGACGTTTCGCCGCCCGAGCCGCCGCTTGACCGACGGTCTCGTGACGCTCCGGCCGTGGGGCGAGGAAGGCGACGTCGAGGCACTGGTCGACGCTTGCAACGACCGGGCGATCGCCGAGTTCCTCGACATCATCCCCCAGCCGTACACGAAGTCCGACGCCCTCGCCTACATCGCCAGTACCAGGGAGGGGTGGGCTTCGGGCACGACGTCGAACTTCGCCGTCGTGACCTACGGACCACCGATCGGGTCGATCGGCGCGCGCTGGCTCCCGGAGCCCGACGACGGCGTCGAGGTCGGTTACTGGGTCGCGGCGCAGGCGCGCGGACAGGGCCTCTGCACACGGGCGCTGCGCCTCGTCTCCGGCTGGCTGCTGGAGGAGCACGGCGTCATGCGGATCCAGCTGAGAGCGGACGAGGAGAACGCGGCGTCGAGGAAGGTGGCGGAGAACGCCGGCTTCATCCGCGAAGGAGTGCTTCGCTCGAGCCGCTACAACGCCCGGCTCGGCCGCCGCGTCGACTTCGTCATGTACTCACTGCTTCCGGGCGAGCTCCCTCAGTCGTAAGCGGCATCGACCCACTGCGGGCCGCCCCAGCTCAGGTCGAGTGGGAAGTCGTGGACGACATGCGCCCAGATGAGCCAGGCGACCCACCGGGTCGCGCCGTAGAAGAAGCTCGCCCGGTAGAGCGCGAGCAGCGCCGTCTCCGGCAACCACCGTCCCGCCCAGCCCCAGAAGCGCGGGTCCGCCGTGACGATTACTTCGTGGAAGTACTCCCGCTTGAACATCCGCCAGCAGAGCAGCCCGTAGACGAGGAAGACGCCGTCCCAGACGAAGCCGAGCCCGCTGAAGTAGGCACCGGCGTCGATCAACCGGTTGTACTGGCCGGCGTACGCCCAGGCGCCGAGGCCGAAGGTCTCGGTCGTGAGCGGAAAGAAGAGCATCGTCCCGATCGTGTCGCCCGCGTCCGTCAGGGCGTGAGCCCAGTGTCCTAAGAGGAAGCTCCAGGCCCAGATGCGGCTGCCGAAGATCAGCCAGATGAGCGCAGCGATCAGCAGCCCGTAGCCGAGCGAGTGCGTGAAGCCGACGCCGGGCCAGCCGCGATGGAACTGCACCGGGTCGTCGGCTTTGAACTCGACACCCAGGACGTTGATTCCGTAGACGAACCACTTGCTGAGAATGTCCGGCGAGTACGACCCGATCACGAGCGGGACGAACGCGACCTTCACGCCGAAATGGCGCTGGATCGCGTACGGCTCGAGATCGTGTGCGGCCCAGCTCATCGCAGAAGCCGGCGAACGAAGGCCGGGACGACCCAGACCGCGAGCAGCAGGAACGCCGTGCCTTCGAACCAGGAGAGAAGGAGACTCGGGTAAGCAACACCCAGGGCGATGTACAGGGCGGCGGCGACGAGATAGAGCGCAAGCTCCCTCATCGCTTACCGATGCTGCAGAGGCAGGACGCCACCTTCACGGGCGCGAATCCTGCCTGGATGGAGACTCAGGTGGCGATCGACCGTTTCCTGGCCAGTCCGGCGCTGTCCGACGCGACCCGTCGCGCGTACGGCGTCGACCTGGCGGAGTTCGGGGCCTGGCTGCGGTCGCGGAAGGCGTCCGTCGAGGACGTCGACGCCCGCCTCCTGGCCGACTACGTCGCCGAGCTCGGCGCAGCCCGGCGTGGCCGCGAGCCGAGCAAGCTCGCGCCGGCGACGATCGCCCGCAAGCTCGCCGCCGTCCGCGCCTTCCTCCGCTTCACGCTCGGCGCCTCGAAGGTCCCCGACGCCCGCCTGGCGCCGCGGCGGCCGCGCCGGCTGCCCGACGCCCCGAAGCAGCAGGAGATCGAGACCGAGCTCGAGCGCTTCGGCCTCGACGATCCGCTCTCGATCCGGAACCGCGCCCTCGCCGAGCTCGTCTACTCCGCCGGGCTGCGAAGCCAGGAGGCCGTCGACCTGAACCTCGGGGACGTCGAGTTCGATCAGGAAGCGGTCAGGGTCCGCGGTAAGGGCGGCAAGGAGCGCGTCGTCCCACTGGGCGAGGAGGCCGCGTACTGGGTCGGCCTCTGGCTCCAAGAGCGCCCGAAGCTCGCTCGCGGCGCGCAAGACGCGCTCTTCATCTCGGCCCGCGGCCGGCGGCTCGACACGAGCACGCTCCGCAGGCTCTTCCCCCATCCACACCGCCTGCGGCACGCGTTCGCGACACACCTGTTGGAAGGTGGCGCCGACCTGAGGACGATCCAGGAGCTTCTCGGCCACAGCTCCCTTTCCACCACGCAGATGTACAGCCACGTCGACGCGAAGCGGCTGAGGAAGGTCTATGACCGCTCCCACCCTCGCTCGTGAGCGCTTGTGTTCCATGTGACGAGCGGCCCGCGGCGATGCGGGGTCGAACCGAACGAGGCGGACCCTCGAATGGCAACTAGTGGCATGAAACACAAGCCTCCGCCCGCCGACCCCGAGCTCGAGGGCTTCCTCGCTCTCTCGACGGCGCGGCTCGCGCCACGCACCGTCGAGGCGTACCGGCGAGACCTCGAGGCCCTCGCCGGCTGGCTCGGCCACTCGCCCTCGACGGTCACGACGGAGGAGCTCGAGCGCTATCTCGCCGAGCTCCGGGCGCGGGGCCTCTCGGGCTCGACGATCGCGCGGCGAGTCGCGTCGCTCCGCTCCTTCTTCCGCCACCTGGTCCTGATCGGCGCGACCGACACGAATCCCGCGGCGGAGCTCGAGCTGCCGCGCAGGACCCGACGCCTCCCGCGCGCGCTGTCCCCCTCCGAGGCCGAGCGGCTGATCGACGCCGCCGCCGGGACGACTCCGCGCCACCTTCGCGACCGCGCTCTGGTCGAGCTCCTGTACGGCGCAGGTCTCCGGGTCAGCGAAGCGGTAGGCCTCGACAAGGGCGGCGTCGACCTCGACCAGCGGCTCGTTCGAACGGTCGGAAAAGGCGGCAAGGAACGCGTCGTTCCGGTCGGGCGAGAGGCCGTCGAGGCACTTCGCCGTTACCTGGCGAGGGGACGCCCCCACCTCGATCGCCGCCACCGCCCGGAGCTCTTCCTGAACGCCCAGGGCGGCGGACTGACGCGGGCCGGCGCCTTCTTGATCCTCCGCAAGCTGGCGGTGAAAGCGGGGCTCGAGCCCGAACGCGTGCACCCCCATCTGCTGCGCCACACGTTTGCAACTCACCTCCTCGAGGGAGGAGCAGACCTAAGGAGCGTTCAGGAAATGCTCGGACATGCCGATCTGGCTACCACGGAGCTCTACACCCACGTAACCGACCGGCGGCGCCGGGAGCTGTATTTCCAAGCGCATCCGCACGCGAAGCGAAGGACGAAATGATCGAGATGACGAACGAAACGGCTCTCCTCCTCGCCTCGAGCACCGGCGTGGGCGTGCTGATGATGAAGGCGGGCATCGAGAAGAAGATGCTCGAGTGGCGCCGAAGCCAGCGGACCTGCGCGGGCTGCGGAAAGCCGCTCCACCGCCCCGTTTGTCCCTGCGCTAACTCCTAGCGCGCGACTTCTTCGTCAGCACCGCGGCCGCCCGCTTGGCGGTCTCGCGAAGCTCCTTGTCGTGCTCGTCGTCGTCGGCGATGCCCTCCAGCATCACGATCGTGTCCCGATGCGGCGACCCGTTCTTGAGCACCAGGATGGCGAGGCGTCGGACGGCCGCGTTCGGGTCACTCGCCGCCAGCGTATGGAGCAGCGAGCGGTCGGCGTTGACGTCTCCGGGATGGTCCCGCGAGAGCAGCTCCAGTGAGAGGAGCGCCGAGCCGCGGCTCGCCGGGCTCTCGTCCTCGAGCCCGCGCCGGAGCAGCACGAGCTTCTGGCGGTAGCGGAACTGCCCGATCGCGCGGTACGCGAGCGCACGCTCGCGGAAGTCGGCGCTGCGGGCCGCGCCCTCGATCTCGTCCTGCCACTTCGTCCGGTGCGCGGCGAGCTCTCGCTCGTCGCCCCGCTCGGCCAGCTCGGCCGCCTCTGCAGCCGCTGAGGCGAGATCAGACAGTGGAGAGCGAACGCGGGGCCGGGCCGACGTACTTCGCCGACGGCCGGAACAGCCGGCCGGTGCGCTTCTGCTCGAGGATGTGCGCCGACCAGCCCGCCACGCGCGAGCACGCGAACATCGCCGGCGCGAGCGGCGGCGGGATCTCGGCGACGTCGAGGACGATCGCCGAGTAGTACTCGACGTTCGTCGCCAGGACGCGGTCGGGGGACTTCTCCTGGAGCGCCTTGAGCGCGACTTCCTCGAGTTGCTCTGCGACCTCGACCTGCGGCGCGCCCAGCTCCTTGGCCGTCCGCTTGAGAATGCGCGACCGCGGATCCTCGGCGCGGTAGATCCGGTGACCGAAGCCCATGATCCGCTTGCCGCTCTCGAGCGCCTCCCGCACCCAGCGCTCCGGGTCGCCCATCGCCTGGACCTCCTCCAGCATCGGCTTCACGTACGCCGGCGCCCCGCCGTGGAGCGGGCCCGAGAGCGCGCCGACCGCCGACGACAGGGCCGCGCCGCAGTCGGCTCCCGTGGACGCCGTCACCCTGGCGGCGAAGGTGGAGGCGTTCAAGCCGTGCTCTGCGGTGCAGATCCAGTAGGTGTCGATCGCCTTGGCGTGGTCGGGATTCGCCTCGCCGCGCCACCGCAGGAGGAACCGCTCGGCGGCGGTCTCGCCCTGGGCGACGACGTCGTCCGGCGCCGGCTCCCGTCCGTCGGCGACCGCGGCCGAGCGCGCGACGATCCCCATCATCTGGGCGGAGATCCGTCCGAGGTCGGTCCGCGCCTGCTCGTCCGAGATCTCGTTCAGCTTGCCGAGGCCCCAGTGGCCGGAGAGCCGCGCCGTCTCGGCCTGGAGGTCGGACGGCGCGTTACCGGAGAGCGCGGCCGGCTCGTAGGGCTCCGGCTCCGGCATCTTCGAGTCCAGGTCGTTGTCGACGAGCAGGCCCCAGACGTTTTCGTACGGATACTGGCCGACCAGCTCCTCGATGTCGATGCCGCGATAGCGGAGCTGCCCGCCCTCACGGTCGGGCTCGGCGATTTCCGTCTCGACCGCGACGACGCCTTCGAGGCCTGGCTTGAAGTCACTCATTGGCCGCAGAGAGTACCCCGAAGGCGCGTTGACGAATCGGTAGAGTCGCCGCCGGATGGCTCACCGAGTCACTCTCATTCCCGGCGACGGAATCGGTCCGGAGCTCACGGAGGCGACCCGCCGGGTCCTCGAGGCGAGCGGCATCGAGTTCGAGTGGGACGTCCAGTACGCCGGCACGGACGTCATGGAGCAGAACGACGGGAACCCGCTCCCTGATCGGGTGCTGGCTGCGATCCGCGAGACGGGTGTCGCGCTGAAGGGACCGATCACGACCCCGGTAGGCAGCGGCTTCCGCTCCGTGAATGTCGGCCTGCGCAAGGCGCTGGACCTCTACGGCCAGGTTCGGCCGTGCAAGAGCTACGAAGGCGTGCGATCGCGGTTCGACGACGTCGACCTCGTCCTGATCCGCGAGAACACCGAGGATCTCTACGCCGGCATCGAGTACGAGCAGGGGAGCGCCGAGGCCGAGGAGCTGATCGGCTGGATCGAGGACCATGGCGGGAAGCTCCGGCATCGCGACGCCGGCATCTCGATCAAGCCGCTCTCGGTCAGCGGGACCCGCCGGATCGTTCAGTTCGCGTTCGACTACGCGCGCCGAAACGGCCGCCGCAAGGTCACGGCCGTCCACAAGGCCAACATCATGAAATTCACCGACGGCCTGTACCTGCGCGTCGCGCAGGAGGTCGCAGCCGAGAACGCGGACATCGAGTTCGACGACCGGATCGTGGACAACATGTGCATGCAGCTGGTCCAGCGGCCCGAGGAGTACGACGTGCTCGTCTGCCCGAACCTCTACGGCGACATCGTCTCCGACCTCGCCGCCGGGATGATCGGCGGGCTGGGGATGGCGCCGGGCGGGAACTTCGGCGAGCAGACGGCGATCTTCGAGCCCACGCACGGCTCTGCGCCGAAGTACGCGGGCCAGAACAAGGCCAACCCGATGGCGCAGATGCTTTCCGGAGTGATGATGCTCCGGCATCTCGACGAGCACGAGGCGGCGGACCGGGTCGAGAGCGCGATCGCCGAGGTGATCCGCGAGGGCAAGAGCGTGACTTACGACATGAAGCCGAGCCGAGACGACCCGACCGCTGTCGGCACGAGCGAGGTGGCTGACGCGATCATCGAGAAGCTCGGAGTCCGAGTTGCGTAGGAAGGTGACCGTCGTCGGCGCCGGGAACGTCGGCGCGACCTGCGCGCAGGAGCTGGCGCGAGGCGACTACTGCGACGTCGCCCTCGTCGACATCAAGGACGGCCTGGCCGAGGGCAAGGCGCTCGACATCAACCAGGCCGGCGCAGTGTTGGGCTACGAGCCCCGCGTCGTCGGCTCGACGGAGTACAACATCACGGCGGGCTCCGACGTCGTCGTGCTGACGGCCGGTGTGCCGCGGACCGGGGACATGAGCCGGGACGACCTGGTCTCGACCAACGAGAAGATCGTCGGGTCCGTGACGCAGTCGGTCGTCGGCCAGTCGCCCGACGCGATCCTGATCGTCGTCTCGAACCCGCTCGACGCGATGTGCCACGTGGCGAAGAACGTCTCCGGGTGGCCCAAGAACCGCGTCTTCGGCATGGCCGGCATCCTCGACACCGCACGGTTCTCCGCATCCATAGCCTGGGCGACCGGCGCGTCGATCAAGGACGTGACGGCGATGGTGCTCGGCGGCCACGGCGACCAGATGGTCTCGGTCGTCTCGGCGACGACGGTCGGCGGAGTTCCGCTCCGCAAGCTGCTCGCCGACGCCACGATCCAGAAGCTGGTCGAGCGCACCGCGAAAGGCGGCGGCGAGCTCGTCTCGCTCCTCGGCACCTCAGCGTGGTACGCGCCCGGCGCAGCGGCCGCGCAGATCGTCGACTCGATCATGCTCGACGAGAAGCGCGTCCTCCCCTGCACTGCGTACCTGGAGGGCGAGTACGGCATCGACGACCTCTACATGGGCGTGCCGGTGAAGCTCGGTGCTGACGGGATCGAGGAGATCTACGAGCTCGAGCTAACCGACGAAGAGCGGCAGCAGCTGCAAGCGTCGGCGGAGGCCGTTCGCGAGGTCGTCGGCGTCCTGACGACGTAGTTCGAGGTTTGGGAGGCAGGGGCCGACGGCCCGCGAAACCGTCCAGGCTGCGACGGAAGCGGGCCGAGACCGGGTCCTCTCCGACATCATTGAGCCGTGCGCGCCCAAACTTCCGCCCAAGCAACACTCCTGCGACGCAAGTGACGCACTCTCGGCACAAGGGACCCGGCCGCGCCGGCCGGGTCCGAGGGACAGTCCCTCGCGCTCCGCGCAGGCGCCCACGGGCGAGACGTATCCCGCGCGCGCCGCGAACCTCGGCGAGCGCCATCCGGCTCGCGCTGGCTCCGTCGTCGCGCTGCCCGCACTGCGGCCGGAACTCCAAGACCGTCCAGGGCATCTGCGCGGACTGCTGGGGAAGCAAAGGCGGACGGCCGTTCTGGGCCCGTAAGGGCAGCCAGGCCTGGCCGTTCGGGCTCTCGCCGATGGCGGTCGGCGCGAGCCTCGCCGTCGTGCCTGTCGGGATCGTGGTGCTGCTGTGGATCTTGGGCTGAAGGGCCGCACGGCGATCGTGTGTGGGGCCTCGCAGGGAATGGGCCTCGCGATCGCTGACGCCTTCGTCGCCGAGGGGATGAACGTCGCCATGTTCGCGCGCCGGAGGAAGGTCGTCAGAACGGAGGCCGAGCGGCTAGGAGCGCTGGCCGTCCAGGGCGACGTGACGAACCCGCAGGACTGCCAGAGGCTCGTCGAGCAGACGGTCGAGGCGTTCGGCGGCGTGGACGTCCTGATCAACAACAGCGGCGGGCCGCCGCGCGGGCCTGCGGTCGACCTCGACGACGAGTCGCTCGAAGTCGCGGTTGCCCTCCTCCTGGTCTCCGCAGTCCGACTGACGAACCTGTGCCTCCCCCACCTGCGGCGGAGCCCGGCCGGTCGTGTGATCAACATCGAGTCGAGCACGGTCAAGGAGCCGGCGGACAACCTCGCGCTCTCGAACGCCGTCCGCCCCGGGGTCGTCGGCTGGGCGAAGACGCTCTCGCGCGAGGTCGGGCCCGACGGCATCACCGTCAACACGATCGCCCCCGGCCGGATCGACACCGAGCGGCTCAAGGAGGTGTACCCGGACGGGCCGAGCGCCGAGGACCTCAAGACCATCCCGCTCCGGCGGCTCGGCCGACCCGACGAGATCGCCTCCGTCGTCTGCTTCCTCGCCTCGGATGCCGCGTCATACGTCACCGGCTCGGTGATCCAGGTCGACGGCGGCCTGATCCGCAGCCTCCTTTGAGAGGCTTCAACACAATGAGTCTTGTGCCCCCGGAACGCGCTGGACGGCGCGAGCCCGCGTCCTCAGTCGCCCCCGTATCTCTTCGATACGGAGGCTCCCTGCGTCCTTGGCTCACACCCCCCAGCGCGCCCCGGAGACGAAGCACATCGTGTTGAAGCCTCTGAAGCGCCTCTCGTGGCCGGCCTGGCTGATCGGCGCCGGCATCGCGATCCTCGCTGTCGCCGCGGCGCTCTACGTCGTGCCGTCGGATCGCTACATCTTCCTCCCCGACGAGGCGCGCCCGCTGGAGCCGCGCGTGGAGGTCGAAGGCGAGAAGGCCGATCCGAACGGCGGGGGCATCTACTACGTCGCCGTCGACATCCGGAAGGCGTCGCTGATCGAGAAGATGTTTCCCAGCCTCTACGAAGGCGCGTCGCTCGAGCCGGTGTCCAGTGTGCTGGCCGAGGGCCAGGACGAGCAGGCGCGCCGCCGCTGCGAGCTCGCGGCCATGCGGCGGAGCCAGGAGTACGCCACGGCAGTCGCGTTCCGCGAGCTCGACTACCGGATGCCGGCGAACCGGCTCGGCGTCGCCGTGGAGGGAACCTTCCCCGGCTATCCGGCCTCCGGGGAGCTCCGGGCCTGCGACTGGATCAGAGCGGTCGACGGCAAGCCCGTGCGCCGGGCGCAGCAGGTCACCGGCGCGCTCGCCGCGAAGAAGCCCGGCGACCGCGTGAGGCTCCTCGTCGAGCGTGACGAGAAGCGGTTCACGGTCGTCCTTCGAGCCGCCCGCGACCCGCGCCAGCGCAAGCGCGCCTTTGTGGGCATCTCTGTCACCGACGTCTTCGACGTCGCGCGGCCCCCTGTCGACGTGAAGATCGACCTCGGCCAGGTAGGCGGTCCGTCGGCGGGGCTCGCGTTCGCGCTCCAGCTCATGGAGGAGCTCGGCGAGGGCGTCGACCGCGGCTACCAGCTGGCGGCGACGGGTGAGCTCTTCCTCGACGGCTCGGTCTCCCGCGTGGGCGGGATCAAGCAGAAGACGATCGGCGCGAGGCGTTCCGGCATGGATCTCTTCCTCGTCCCTGGGGATAACGCCCGCGAGGCGCGCCGCTACGCGAAAGGCCTGCGCATCGTGCCTGTGGACAGCTTTCAACAGGCGTTGCGCGCGCTGGCAACCCTGCCGGCCGAAGGCGTAGAAATCCCCGGAATTCGCGGTTTTCGGACCGTGCGGAAATTGCAGAGATTTCGTGTCCGACCCCCTTGTAACGCATCGCGCGAGGTCCCAAGATGCCCCGCCAGGAAGCGACACCCTTCAGGAGGTTCGAGCGCGGCGTGACCAAACGAGCCGAGGCGAGTTGCGACGACTGCTATTTCCGCAGGGCGGGACTTTGCGCCCTCCCCCTGGACTCCCCCTGTCCAACGTTCCGGCCCGCAAAGCCCCGAGCACTGCGGCCGCCGCAACAGCCCCGGCTCGTGCCGCGTCCACCCGAAGCGGTCGTCTCGGCCACCTAGACTCGCCCCATGCCGTTCCGTCGGGCGAGGGGCGAGAGCCTCGAACCGTTTCAGCCGCGCCTCTGGCTGATCCTGGTCGGGCTGCTGGCGATGTTCCTCTACCTGCTCGCGTTCATCGTGATGAACGACGACCAGATCCAGATCGATTTCGTCTTCTTCACGGCGACCGTCTCGCTGATCTGGGCGATGGTGCTGATGGTCGCGTTCGGCGTGCTAGGCGGCGTGCTGCTGTCGCAGGTCTACCGCCGGCGCCGGGGAGAGAAGCCCGGCAAGGCGCCTGACAGCCTCGCGTAGCTGTCCCGGCGACGCAAAGCTGTACGCGAGCCGGGCAGAGCTCCGTCCGCCGCCGGCCCACGGGTAGAAGTCAGGCCCGGCGATGAACGAGACGCCGACCCCCCGCGCGGCATGAAGGACCGCACGGGCGTTCTTGTCGCCCGGCAGGTCGAGCCACAGGAAGTAGCCGCCCTCGGGCCTGCTCCAGCGCGCTCCGGTGCCGCCGAGGTGCTCGGCGAGCGCTGCCAGCAGCGCATCTCGCCTGGCCCCGAGGAGCGAGCAGACGACCTGCACGTTCCGCTCCAGGTGCCGGCGTCGCAGGAACTCGTGCACCGTCGCCTGGGGCAGCAGCGCAGGTGTGATGTACGTCGAGGCCGCTTGGGACTCCACGGCCTGTGCCAGCCGCTCGGGCAGGACGAGGTAGCCGACACGGATGCCGGGCGCGACCGTCTTCGAGAACGAGCCCGAGAACGCGACCCGCGTGCCGCCGTCGAGCTCGAAGAGGGTCTGCGCTGCCTCGCCCTCGAACCTGATCGCGCCGTATGGGTCGTCCTCGAGGACGAGCAGGTCGTGCTCCGCGGCCAGTTCGACGAGTCGCCGCCGCCGGTCGACGGTCAGCGTGCGACCGGTCGGGTTCTGGAACGTCGGGATCACGTAGAGGAACGCAGGTCGCCGGCCACGCCGGAGCTCACTCTCGAGCGCGTCGACATTGAGCCCGTCCTCGTCGCACCGCACCGGTGCGACCTCCGCGCCAAGCGAGCCGAGGATCCGCAGCGGCCGGTCATAGGTCGGCGCCTCCACCAGCACGCGCTCGCCGCCGCCTGCGAGCACCTGCGCGAGCAGCGCGAAGCCCTGGAGCGATCCGTTCGTGATGACGACGCGCGCAGGAGATACCCCGTGCTGCTCGGCGATCCACCGGCGCAGCGGCGCGTAGCCTCCGGCCGCCCCGTAAGAGAGGATCGTCGCGCCGTCCGCCTGCACCGCAGCCCGAGCGCACTCGGCAAGCTCCCCGGCCGGCACGCACTCCGGCGCCGGAACCCCCCGGGCGAGCGAGATCGTCTCCATGCGCCGACTGTAGGACGGTCGTCGGATGTCAGCGAGACGCCCGGTCAGGCGCGGGCGCCGACGACGTCGGCGGCGAGCTGCGCGACCTCGGTCGGGGTCGTGCCGACCTGGACGCCGCAGGCCTCGAGCGCTTCCTTCTTCGCCTGCGCGGTGCCGGAGGTGCCGGAGATGATCGCGCCGGCGTGGCCCATCGTCTTGCCCGGCGGCGCGGTGAAGCCGGCAATGTAGGCGACGACCGGCTTCGTCATCTCCGCCCGGATGAACTCCGCTGCCTTCTCCTCCTCGGCGCCGCCGATCTCCCCGACCATCACGACGGTCTCCGTCTCGTCGTCGGCCTCGAACTTTGAGAGGACGTCGATGAAGCCGGAGCCGACGACGGGGTCGCCGCCGATGCCGACAATGGTCGAGTTCCCAAGCCCGAGCTGTGTCAGCTCGTGGCCGATCTGGTACGTGAGCGTGCCCGAGCGGCTGACGAGGCCGATGCGCCCCTCGCGGAAGATCTCGGCGGGAATGATCCCGACGTTTGCCTTCCCCGGCGAGAGCGCGCCGGGGCAGTTGGGGCCGAGCATCGTGATTCCTTTCGGCCGGATGTAGTTGTAAACCCGCAGCATCTGGTGGGCCGGGAGCCCCTCCGCGATGCAGATCACGGTCCCGATCCCGGCGTCGACGGCCTCGTAGACGGCATCCGTCGCGAAGCGCGCGGGGACGAAGACCATTGCCGTGTTCGCGCCGGCCTCGTCCACTGCCTCGGCGACGGTGTCGAACACCGGCACGCCGTGGACGTCCGCACCGCCCTTCCCCGGTGTGACGCCGGCGACGACGTTCGTCCCGTAGTCGCGGTTGCGAATCCCGTGGAACGAGCCCTCCCGGCCGGTGAGCCCCTGGACGACAAGTTTGGTGTCGTTGTCGACGATGATGGCCATTACTTCCGCCCTCTGATCAGGAGGCGGTCGAGCGTGATCCAGCCGTCCTGAATCCTGTCGCCGAGTAGCTCGCGGACCCGCTGAGCATCTGCTTCGCTCGTGCCTGCCCGCTCGAGCCAGGGCTCGACCTCGATCGGCTTCTCCAGTCGTCGTGCCTCGTCGACCTGGAGCCCGGCGGACGCGAAGAATCCGCGCCACTCACCCTCTGACCAATTCTTGACGTGCGACGGGTCGCGCACGCGATCCGCCTCCTCGGCATCGTCGTCGAGGAAGAGGTTGTCGACGACGATCACCCGGTCGCGGCTCACTCTGGTCATCTCGGACACGGCTCTAGAAACGTCGTCGAAGTGGTGTGCCGCGACGCGGCAGACGACGACGTCGAAGCTCTCGTCGGCGAACGGGATGTCCTCGCTCCTGCTGACGACATCGGGCTGCATACCGGGAGCGGAATCCACAGTGACGACGTTCACGCCTGCTTCGCGCAGCCGGCGCGCCACGTGACCTCCACCAGTGGCGACGTCGAGTGCCGTCTCCGCGCCCTCCGACCACTCGAGGACGAGGTCGAGGTCCTCCCCTTCGCGATGCGCTTCGGAATCGCGGTAGAGCTGCGCACGGTCGCTCCAGTTCACGCCGCCAGCTCCACGGCCCGCTTTGCCGCGTCGAGCATCGTCGGCTCGACATGGAGGTTTTCCGGCGCCGCGTCACGCAGGAGGTCTCTCCCCTCCTCCGCATTGGTGCCGTCCAGTCGCACGACGATCGACTCCTCGATCGTCAACTGCTCGAGCGCCTGGAGGATCCCGCGCGCCACCTCGTCGCAGCGCGTGATCCCACCGAAGATGTTGAAGAGGATCGACTTGACCTGCGGGTCGGCGCTGATGATCTCGAGCGCATCGACCACGCCTTGGGCGTCTCCCCCGCCGCCGAGGTCGCAGAAGTTCGCGGGCCGTCCGCCGGCCAGCGCCACAACGTCCAGCGTGGACATCACCAGCCCGGCGCCGTTGCCGAGCACTCCGACCTCGCCGTCGAGCTTCACGTAGGTGACGTCCTTCTCGCGCGCCTGCCGCTCCTCGGGCGGATACGCCTCGAGGTCGCGCATCTCCGCGATATCCGGGTGCTTGTAGAGCGCGTTGTCGTCGACTGTGAACTTCGAGTCGAGCGCCTTCACCTCGCCGTCCGGCGTCACGATCAGCGGATTGATCTCGCACAGCATCGCGTCGGCCTCGACGAACGTCGCGTACAGCCGCTCGGCGATCTTCGCGATCTGCTTCTGCTCGCTCTCGTCCTCGATCCCGGCGCCGTAGATCAGGCGACGGGCCTGGTACGGCTGGAAGCCCTCGAGCGGGTCGACATGGAGCTTCGCGAGCGCCTCCGGCCGCTCGGCCGCGACCTCCTCGATGTCGATTCCACCCTCCTTTGTGAACATGAACAGGGCCTGCTTCTCCCCTCGGTCGAACGTGAGCGAGAGGTAGTACTCGCGCTCGATGTCCGAGGCGGCCTCGATCCAGAGCTTGCGGACGACGTGGCCGTTGATGTCCATTCCCAGGATGTCGTGGGCGTGCTTCTCTGCCTCGTCAGGCCCTTTGGCGAGCTTGATCCCGCCAGCCTTGCCGCGCCCGCCGGTCAACACCTGGGCCTTGACGACGACCTGGCTGCCAAGCTCGGCGGCCGCTTCGCGCGCCTCCTTCGGCGTGGTCGCCAGCCGTCCATCGGATACCGGAATGCCAAAGCGCTTGAAGAGCTCCTTGCCCTGGTACTCATAGAGATCCATGACGGGGCGCGAGTGTATCCATCGCGGCACCGATCACTCGGTACGCCTCTAGACTCGCCCTTTAGCCGCCGACTTCGAGGAGGAACGATGGACGACACCCCACGGTCACCGCTCACCGACGAGGAGATCCGCACGGACGTCGCGCAGGAGATCCGCAGCGAGACGGCCGACGCGGACATGGACGACGCCGACACCACCGACACGGACGACACTGACAGCGACTCTGACAGCGACTCCGACGACACGGACTCGTAGCGCCCTCGAGCGCTGCGTCGAGCCGCTCGGCGAGGACGCGTTCCTCGCCGAGCACTGGGAGCGTAGGCCGCTCGTGGTCGAGCGCGACGATCCGGGGCGGTACGACGACCTCCTCTCAGCGTCCGAGGTCGAGCGTCTCGTCACCTCGGGCGGACTGCGCTTTCCCGGATTCCGACTCGTCAAGGCGGGCGAGCACCTCGCCGTCCGCGACTACACGACCGACATTCCCTGGCGTCCCACCAGCTTCACCGGCACAGCCGACGTCGACAGCGTGCTCGCCGAGTGGGAGCGCGGGGCGACGATCGTCCTCCAGGGCCTGCACTTGCACCGGCCGGAGCTCGGCGCCTTCTGCCGCTCGCTCGAGCGAACCCTGGGCCACCCCGCCCAGGTGAATGCGTATTACACGCCTCGGGCGGCGCAGGGGCTCCCGGTCCACCACGACACGCACGACGTCTTCGTGCTGCAGGTCTCCGGCCGGAAGCGCTGGCTCGTCTACGAGCCGGCGCTCGAGCTCCCGTTGAAGAACCAGAAGTACTCGGCGGAGCTGGGCGGCCCCGGTGAGCCCGTTCATGACCTCGTGCTTCGGTCCGGGGGACATGCTCTACCTGCCGCGAGGCTGGCTTCACGAGGCGCTCACCTCGGACACCGACTCGCTCCACCTCACGGTCGGCGTCAACGTCGTCACCTGGCTGGACGCCTTCAAGGCGGCGCTGGAGGAGTGTGGCGACGAGCTCGGCTTCCGGCGCTCGCTCGGATCCGGCGACCCGGACGAGCTCGTCGAGGTCCTGAGGAGCCGCCTGACGGCCGAGGCGGTCGAGCGGCGCGCAGCGGAGAAGCTTGCCCGGACGCGGCCGCCGATCCGCGACGGCCAGCTCTCGCAGCTGCGGGCCCTCGAGGAGCTCGACGGCGACACGGAGGTCGAGCGCAGGGGGACCGCGCTCGTCCACTCGTCCGAGCGAGACGGCTCCATCGTGCTGACCTTCGACGGGAAGAATCTTGCGTTCCCGGGCCGACTCCGGGACGAGCTCTCTTGGTTGCTGGAGCGCGAGGACCCGTTCACTGCGGGCGAGCTTCCCGGCGACCTGGACGACGAGAGCCGGCTGGTGCTCGTCCGCCGCCTCGTTCGCGAAGGCCTGCTCCGAATCAGCGCGGCATAGCGACGAAGCGGCGGGGTCGCCGCGGGACCGGAGAGCTGCAGGTAAGCAGCGTGAGCTCGCCGTTTTCCGCGACGACCTCGACCTCGCGAGGTCCCACCCGCGTCTCGAAGCGAACAGTCCACCGGTTCTCTTCCTCCCGTGTCACGCGGGCAAGAGAGAGATCCGTGAGGCCGGCCAGTCCCTCCTCGGCCCGCACGCACTGCTCCGCCGCCTGGACGTTGAACGGCCAGCACGACCGGCCGCGGTACCGGTCGAGTGCGAGCTGCCCGGAGAAGTGGTGGTCGAGGACGTCCACAACGTCGTCGCGATCGACACGCCCGTAGTAGATGCCGTGCGGAAGCGCGACCAGGTTGCCGGCGAACCGGTCGCCGCCGACATGGGTGCACTGCCAGGCGGACGATTCGTCCAGCTGCTCGCTGACCCCTTCCCAGAGCGGCCGTCCGTACCTGGCACAGCAGCGGTCGTGTTTTCCGTGCGTGCAGACAAGGAAGAGCGGCTGGTCGACCGTCTCGGCAGCCTCGAACGGGTCGACCCTGCGGAGCTCCTCGTGCTCCTCGACCTCGAGGCCGGCTAGCCGTTCGTGCCCCTGGCGCGAGTCGGCCACGAACGTCGCGACGCCTTCGTGGTGGCGGCGGTCCGGCCGACGGATGAAGAGGAGGCGCGTGCGCGGCCTGGCCGCGGTGAGCTCACGAAGCCTCGCTTTGACTTGATCCGAAAGCCCGCTCCCGGCAAGGGCGTCGTGGCTCCAGAGTCCGCGGTATTCGACGAGTAGCCAGTGGTCTATACGGCTGGCGGTCGCGCCGAGCGGCTCGTCGTTCTCCCGCGCGATCTCTGAGCAGAACGGCCGGTTCGCCTGGCCGCTACTCACTCTGGACGACGCAGATCACCTGGCCGGTCTTCACCGCCTGGCCGACATCGACCGACAGCTCGGTCACACGGCCCGCGCGGTGCGCCGTGATCTCGTTCTCCATCTTCATCGCCTCCACGACGCAGAGCACCTGGCCAGGCTGGACCTCATCTCCCTCGGCGACTTCGACTGCGAGCACGGTGCCCTGCATCGGACTGACGACGGCGTCACGCGCCGCGCCGTGGTGGGTAGCGGCGGCGACCCGCTCGCGGCGGCGCCTCACGAGCTCAGCGTGCGGGGGCTCGGGGAAGTGGAGCTTGACTTCGTACCGGCGCCCGTCCAGCTCGGCATTGACCACCCGTTCGCGGGTGCCGGTGCCGTCCGCCGGCCCCGCTACGGTTGTTGCCCGATGAGAAAACTCCTCGGCACGCTCCGCAAGCTCCTTCGACTCCACGATGCCGTGGCACGTCGCGCCCTCGGCGAAGCAGGGATGCTCGAGCAGCGCCTGGTGAAACCCGAGCAGCGAAGTGACGCCTTCGATCCGGTACTCGCCGAGCGCGCGGAGCATCCGGCGCCTCGCGTGCTCCCGGTCGACTCCCTGGACGCAGAGCTTCGCGACCAGTGGGTCGTAAAGACCGACGATCTCGCTGCCCGCTTCGACACCAGAGTCCACCCGCACTCCCGGCCCGCTCGGCTCGCGGTAGCCCGTGATCCTCCCGGGCGCAGGCAAGAAGCCGTTGGACGGATCCTCGGCATTGATCCGGCACTCGATTGCGTGCCCGTTCAGCCGGACGTCCTCCTGGCGCAGCCATAGCGGCTCACCGGCCGCGATCAACACCTGCTCGCGGATCAGGTCGAGCCCCGTGACCAGCTCGGTGACCGTGTGCTCCACCTGGATCCTGGTGTTCATCTCGAGGAAGAAGTACTCGCCTTCACTGGAGAGAAGGCCCTCGATCGTCCCTGCGGAGCGATAGCCGACGGCCCGGGCCGCGTCGACGGCGATCTGCCCGATCTGCTCGCGGAGCTCCTCGGACACGGCCGGAGACGGCGTCTCTTCGACGAGCTTCTGGTGGCGGCGCTGGATGGTGCAGTCGCGCTCGCCGAGGTGGATGACGGCCCCGTGTGCGTCGGCGAGCACCTGGACCTCGACGTGGCGCGGATCCTCGAGGTAGCGCTCGACGTAGACCGCTGGGTCGGAGAAGTACGCCTCGCCTTCCCGTCGGGCAGACTCGAAGGCGCGCTCGACCTCGTCCGCCGAGCCGACGACCTTCAAGCCCTTTCCGCCACCGCCCGCGGACGCCTTGATCGCGATCGGCCAGCCGAGCTCGTCGCCCAGCATGCGAACCTCGTCCGCCGTCGAGACCGGCTCCGTCGTCCCCGGGATGATCGGGACGCCGGCGGCCTGCATCCGCTCGCGGGCGGCAACCTTCGAGCCCATCACGTCGATCGCCTCAGGCGGCGGCCCGATCCAAGTTAGCCCGGCGTCCTCGACCGCGCGAGCGAAGGTCGCGTTCTCCGCCAGGAAGCCGTAGCCGGGATGGATCGCCTCGGACCCGGAGCGCTTCGCAGCGTCGATCACGCGCTCCTGGGCCAGGTAGCTCTCCCCCGGAGGCCCCGGCCCGAGCAGATAGGCCTCGTCGGCTGCGCGAGCATGGAGCGAGTCGCGGTCCGCCGCCGAGTAGACGGCGACGGGCGAGATCCCCAGCTCCCGCAGCGTCCGGAAGATCCGGATCGCGATTTCGCCACGGTTGGCGACGAGCACCTTCGAGAAGCCGGCCACGACCGGCATATTGTGTCGGTACGGCGCCGGCCGATCAGGTGACGGTCGCACGCATGGCCGCGGCGCCGCTGATCGTGGCGCTGTACGCGATCGATTTCACCGGCCACGCCTACTTGAGGCGCTGATCGTGGCGCTCGTCGTGACCTGGTCAGGGCTCGACTACGCGCGGCTCGCTCCACGGCTTCTCCGCAGCCGCGCCACCGCCTAGGTCGTCGAACCCCGAGCGCCACCACGCGCTGATCAATCCTGAGGCGGCGGCTTCCTCCTCCGCGAGCGCTCGCTCCAGCGCGGCGAGCAGGGCCTCTCGCTCGTTGTCGTCGGCCGGCTCGGGCTGGACGCTCCAGGACACGTCCCCAGCCTAAAGGCCCTGGGCAAGCGCTTCGCCTGGGGTCGCGGGCCGCTTGGCCATCGGCGGCCTCTTGTAAAGAAAAACTCCCGCAAAGAGGGAATAACCCGAACGGGTGATGCCGGTGCCTCCGCGGCAAGCAACAATCGCCTTCCACGACAGGGAAGGGGGAAGCTCGATGCTCGAGTGGAAGGTACGTGTGCTGACAATGCTGGTCGCATTCGTCACTGCGGCGGACGGATTCGTCAGCGGATACAACTGGAACTGGTAGCGACTACGACTTGCGACGTCTGCCGCCGCGCGTCCTCGTTCTCCTAGCGCCCATCTGGGCCGTCGGGCTTGCCGTGGCCACCGCCGCGGCGGCCTCGTTCGCGACGACGCCTCACGATCTCTCCGAGGTAGCCGGGCCGCTCGCGTTCCTGCTCGCCTCCACGCTCGCCAGCCGCTACCCGGTCCCGATCGAGGGCGCCGAGAGCGGCGGCGTCACACTTTCGTTCGTCTTCGGGGCGAGCGGAATCGTCCTCTTCGGCTGGGAAGCCGGCGTGCTGATCGCGCTGGCAGCGCCGGCGATCGTGCAGCTGCTCGAGCACAGACCGCTCGAGCGCATCGCCTTCAACGCCTCGGTGTTCGCTATCGGCGCGGGCGTCGCGGCGGTGCTCGTCTCCCTGATCGACGGCTCTGGAACCGCTGCGATCGTCGCCCAGGTCGTGGTCTCGGCGACGAGCCAGTATGCGCTGAATCTCCTCCTCGTCTCGGCCGCGGTCGCCGGCATGGCGCGGCGGCCGTTTGCCGAGCTCGTCGTCTCGTCGGCACGCGCCACCGCGGTTCCATTCGCCCTGATGGGCTCGGCGGCCCTGATGCTCGTCGTCCTCTGGCAGCGCTCGCCGTTGCTCTCGGCGGCGCTCGTCGGCCCGCTTCTTGCGATCTCGCTCTACCAACGCTCGGCGTACCAGGCACTCCGCGCGATGCGGCTCGCGCTCACCGATCCGCTCACAGGGCTCGGCAACCACCGCAGCTTCCAGGAGCGGCTCAAGCACCAGCTCCTTCGCGCGGAAGCTGACGGCGAGCCGGTCACGCTCTGCATGATCGACGTCGACGACTTCAAGCGGATCAACGATCTCTACGGCCATCCGGTCGGAGACCGCGTGCTCGCCCAGGTCGGGAGCCGGCTCCGGCAGAACGGCGAGGCCTTCCGGCTGGGCGGCGACGAGTTCGCGCTGCTGCTTCCAGGCGTGACCGCGGACGAGTCGCTCGCGGCGGCCGCAGCGGTGCTCGACCGCATCGGTTCGCTCGAGGTGGTCGAGGTCGGCTCGGTCACCGCAAGCGCCGGCATCGCCGGCTTCCCACAACAGGCGTTCGACCGGGACGAGCTGATCCGACTCGCCGACAGCGCCCTCTACTGGGCGAAGGAGCACGGCAAGAACCGCGTTCACGTCTACCGCCCGGACGTCGTCGAGCTCGCAGAGCTCCGCCGGCTTGCACACGGGCCCGACCGCGCCGCCCGGTTCCGCGCCGCGGCCAGCCTCGCCAAGGCCGTGGACGCTCGAGACACGTACACGGGCAGCCACTCGACACGCGTCGCCGAGCTCAGCTCCTGGATTGCGCACCGCCTCGGCTTCGACCAGGAGCACATCGAGCTGACACGCCTCGCCGCCAGCCTGCACGACCTCGGCAAGCTCGCGATCCCGGAGGAGATCCTCCGCAAGCCCGGCCCGCTGACCGACGCCGAACGCCTCGTGCTCCAGCGTCACCCTGAGATCGGGTACCGGATGCTCGAGAGCCTCGGCGTCGACCCGATCGCCGACTGGGTGCTCCACCACCACGAGCGCTGGGACGGGACCGGCTACCCCGAGCGCCTCCGGGCGGACGAGATCCCGCTCGGCGCCCGGATCATCTTCGTCGCCGACGCCTACGACGCCATGACCTCGGAGCGCGCCTACCGTGGGCGGCTGACACCGCGCGAGGCGATCGAAGAGCTGGAGCACTGCTCCGGCACGCAGTTCGACCCGGCGATCGTCGCCGCCTTTGCCCAGGAGCTCCGCGACCGCACGCCGGCCGTCGCCGCGGCCGCCGGGTAACTCCTACAAGGGGATATTCCCGTGCTTGCGGCGCGGGCGCGGCTCGCGCTTGGCAAGTGACGTCTCGAGCGCGCCGATCAGCACGGGGCGGGTGCGGCGCGGCTCGATCACATCGTCGACGTAACCCCGCTCGGCGGCCACGAACGGGTTCGCAAACTGCTCGCGGTAGTCCGCGATCAGCTCCCGGCGCCGCTCGTCGGGGTCGTCGGCTTCCTCGAGCTCCTTCCGGAAGACGATGTTCACAGCGCCCTCCGGCCCCATCACCGCGACCTCCGCCGTCGGCCACGCGAAGTTGAAGTCGGCGCGGATGTGCTTCGAGCTCATGACGTCGTAGGCGCCGCCGTACGCCTTCCGCGTGATCACGGTCAGCTTCGGCACCGTGGCCTCGCAGTACGCGTAGAGGAGCTTCGCGCCGTGGCGGATGATCCCGCGCCACTCCTGGTCCGTGCCCGGGAGGAAGCCCGGCACGTCGACGAACGTCACGAGCGGGATGTTGAAGGCGTCGCAGGTGCGGACGAAGCGAGCGGCCTTCACCGAGGAGTCGATGTCGAGGACACCTGCGATCGAGTGCGGCTGGTTCCCGACGATTCCCACCGAGTGGCCGCCGAGCCGGGCGAATCCGCAGACGATGTTCTCGGCGAAACGAGCGTGCACCTCCAGGAACTCGCCGTCGTCCACCACTCGCCGAACGACGTCCTTCATGTCGTACGGCTTCGTCGGCTCGTCGGGGATCAGCGTGTCGAGCTCCGGATCCTCACGATCGGCCGAATCGACCGAAGGGAAGTGCTGAGGTGAGTCGACGTTGTTCTGCGGGAGGTACGAGAGCAGGTAGCGGGCGTCTTCGAGGAGGCTCTCCTCATCCGCCGCAGTGAAATGCGCGACGCCGGACTTCGAGGCGTGCGTCGCGGCGCCGCCCAGCTCCTCGAACGTCACCTCCTCGCCGGTCACGGTCTTCACGACATCGGGGCCTGTGATGAACATGTACGAGCTGTCCTCGACCATCAGGACGAAATCCGTCATGGCCGGCGAGTACACGGCGCCTCCCGCGGTCGGGCCCATCACGAGCGAGATCTGCGGGATCACACCCGAGGACTGGACGTTGCGCCAGAAGATCTCCGCGTAGCCTGCGAGCGAGACGACGCCCTCCTGGATGCGCGCTCCGCCCGAGTCGTTGATCCCGATCAGCGGGCAGCCGAACTTCAGTGCCATGTCCATGACCTTGCAAATCTTCTCGGCGAACGCCTCCGAGAGACTGCCGCCGAAGATCGTGAAGTCCTGCGAGAAGACGAAGACCTTGCGCCCGAAAACCGTCCCGTAGCCGGTGACCACGGCGTCGCCGTAGGGCCGCCGCTCCATCATCCCGAAGTGGGGGTTCCGGTGGCGCACGAAGCGGTCGAGCTCGACGAACGAGCCCGGGTCGAGCAGCTTCTCGATGCGCTCGTGGGCGAGCAGCTTGCCCTGGCTCCGGTGCTTCTCGACGGCCTTCTCGCTCGCCGGGTGCAGCGCTTCCTCGCGCAGCTGCTGAAGCCGTTCGAGCTTGCCCTGGGTCGAGTCGGTTCGATCGTCGGCCGCCATGCGCGTGAGCCTAACGAGTGCCCCTTCGGGCAATGCAGGCGATCGCTTCCGGGGCGGCATCACCCGAAGGAGCACTAGCATCGCGGCCATGCTCGACCGCTCGACGATCTGGCCCTACGAGGACGGCGAGCCCGGCGAGTTCTACTACCAGCGCTACGCGCACCCGGCCGGAGTCGAGGCCGAGCGGGCGCTCGGCGAGCTGGAGGGCGGGCACGCGCTCCTGTTTCCGTCCGGGTCGGGCGCGACGACCTCGCTGCTCCTGACCTTCCTCGAGACCGGCAAGACCGTTGCGATCGCGCAAGACGCCTACTACGGGACGCCGACGCTGATGCGCGCGCTAGAGCGCTGGGGGCTCCGAATGGTCGAGTTCGACCAGACCGGCCCGCCGCCCGAGGGCGTCGACCTTGTCTGGCTCGAGTCGCCGTCCAACCCGCTCCTGACCTTGCCCGACCTCGAGGCGGCAGCCACCCACCCGGCCCCCGTCGTGGTCGATTCGACCGCGTCCACGCCGGTCTACCTCCGTGCGCTCGAGCGGGGCGCCGACTTCGTGTTGCACAGCGCCACCAAGTTCCTGGGGGGCCATCACGACGTCCTGCTCGGAGCCGTGGTCTGCGCTTCCGCAGACGACTACGAGCGGCTGAAGGAGTTCCGCACCCGTTCCGGGATCGTCGCCGCGCCGGACGCCGCCTGGCTCCTCCGGCGAAGCCTGGAGACGCTCGAGCTTCGAATGCGGCACCACACCGAGAACGCGACTGACATCGCGCGGAGGCTCGAGGCGCACCCGACCGTTGAGCGCGTCCGCTATCCAGGCTTCGGCGGGCTGATGAGCTTCGACGTCGCCGGCGGCGCCGAAGCGGCCCGCCGAGTCGAGACCTCGGTCCGAACGATCAAGAACGCAACCAGCCTCGGCGGGACGCGCTCGGTGCTCGAAACGCGTGCCCGCTGGGAAGGCGACCGTGTCCCGGAGAACCTCGTCCGCCTCAGCGTCGGCCTGGAGGACGTCGACGAGATCTGGGCCGACCTCGAGCAGGCGCTCGAAGCGTAGAGGGCAGCAGCTTGGAGCTCAGAGGCGACCCGAGCGGTCAAGCTCAACTTTAGGCTGGCCACGCCGTCCTACGAGACACGTGCGAAGCCTCGCTCTCATGCTCGGGCTATGCGCCGTACTCCTTGCCGGAGCCGGGTACGCGGGCGGTGAGCGGGAGGACGCTGCCCGTCCCGCAGCTGCCAGCCCCGATGCCCTCGCTCGCGCAGTCACGCCGGCGCGCCTGAAAGGTCACCTCGTGGCGCTCGCGGTAATTGCCCGCCGGACCGGCGGGTCGCGTGAGGCAGGCACGCCGGGGTACCAGAAATCGGTGGCCTACGTAGCCGCGCAGCTCCGTCAGGCCGGGTACCTGCCCCGGCTTCAGTCGTTCCCCTTCGATCTGTTTCGAGAGACACGGCCGCCTCGCTTCGAGCGCCTCGCCCCCGAGGCCGCAGAGTTCCGGCGCGGGCGCGACTTCGTCACGATGCGCTACTCGGGCGGCGGAGACGTGAGCGCCCAGGTCGCACCCGTCGAGCCCGATTCGGCCTCGAGCGGCTGCGAGCGCTCGGCCTTCGCCGGCTTCCCGCGCGGCGCCGTCGCGCTCGTGCGTCGCGGTACGTGCTTCATGTCCTTGAAGGCTCGCAATGCCAAGGCGGCCGGTGCGAGCGGGGTCTTGATTGCCAACGAAGGTGGGCCCGGCCGTACCGCGCCCATCCTCGGCACGCTCATTCGACCGGGCATCGGCATCCCGGTGCTCGGGATCTCGTCGGCGCTCGGCTCGGAGCTCGCGCGTTCGGCTCAGGCGGGCACGGTGCGGGTGCGGATCGTTCTCTCGGTTCTGAACCGACGGGGACGGTCGGTGAACGTGCTCGCCGACCTGCCGGGCCGTCGGGGCGGTGCCGTCCTGCTGGGCGCGCACCTCGACTCGGTCGGGAACGGGCCCGGGATCAACGACAACGGATCCGGCTCGGCGCTCGTGCTGGAGGTCGCGCGGCAAGCTCGCCGCCTCGGTATGCGGCCGGCGCGCGGACTCCGCTTCGCATTCTGGGGTGCCGAGGAGCTCGGGCTCGTGGGGTCCTCCGCCTACGTCCAGCGTCTGAGCGCGCAGGAGCGCCGGCAGCTTCTCGCCGTGCTCAACTTCGACATGGTCGGCTCGCCGAACTTCGGCCGCTTCGTTTACGACGGCGACGAGCAGCCGCCCGGCTCGCCGCGGATCGAGAGCCTTTTCCGCTCGTACTTCGCAGCTCGTCGGCAGCCGGTCGAAGAGGTGTCCATCCAGAGCGGTTCAGACCACGCATCGTTCGCACGGGCCGGCCTCCCGGTCGGTGGCCTCTTCACGGGGGCGGACGCGCGCAAGTCCGCGGACCTCGCCCAACGATTCGGCGGCGCCGCCGACCGGCCGTACGACCCGTGCTACCACCAGGCCTGCGACACGCTTTCGAACATCAACCTCCGCGTTCTCGGCCAGATGGCCGACGCCGCGGCGGTCGTCGCGCTTCGCCTAGCGAGCTAGAGCCGGAGGTCGGACTCGAACCGACGACCGCTGGTTTACAAAACCAGTGCTCTACCAACTGAGCTACTCCGGCGCTCCGCACATGGTAGAGCCACGAAGAAAGGGCGCCCGGCCGGCGGCGGGATGAGCCGGCCGGGCGCCTGGGCGTGCCGGCTAGTTCGCCGGCGGGATGAGCACGCCGTCGATGACGTGGATCGTGCCGTTGATGGCTCCGATGTCTGTCTTCGTGACGCGCGTGGTGCGGTTGAGGTAGACGCGGCTGCCCTTGACGCCGATCCTGACGTACGCGCCGTTCAGGGTCTTGGCGCGGCGGAGCTTGACGACCTGCGCCGCCTTCACGTTCCCCTTCACCACGTGGTACAGCAGCACCGCGCGGAGCTGGGCCTTGTTGCGCTGCAGCTTCTGCAGGGTCGCCTTGGGCACCTTCGCGAACGCCTTGTCGGTCGGCGCGAACACGGTCATCTTGCCCGGTGCCGAGAGCGCACCCGCCAGGCCCGCCCGCTTGGCGAGGGCGATGAGGGTATTGAACTGACCGGCGCCCGCCGCCGTCTGGACGATGTTCTTGTCGGGCGAGGCCTGCTCGGCCGTGGCGCCGGCACCGCCGACCACGGCGACGGAGGCCAGAGCTGCGGCGCCGAGCGCCGCGATCGAGTAGCGAAGCGATTTGCTTTTCATGCTGTTTCTCCTTTTCTGTCGAGGGTTGACGACGGACCTAGGCAGCGGCCGTGCGCGTGTCATGCCGCTCGCGGGAGGCGAGCGCCGGAAGCCTGGTCGCCTGGTAGACCGCCGAGAGGCCGACGAGCCCGTAGACGATCCGGCTGAGGGCGTTCGTCTCGCCGAACTCCAGGCCGACGATCGTTGCGACGAGATCGAACTCGGCGATGGCAACGAGGCCCCAGTTGAGGCCGCCGACGACGAGTAGGGCGCCGGTGGTCAGATCGAGTGCTTTCACGATTTCCTCCTTTCTGGACCTAACTTTGTACAAGGACTGTACAGAGTTCGCCGCCAGGCTGTCAAGTGTCTGTACAGTTTCCGTACAATGACTTAACGTGGAAGCTGGAACGGGACTAGCTCCGGATCGGCGAGCTGAGCCGGCGCACCGGCGTCGCGCCGGAGCTCCTGCGTGCCTGGGAGCGCCGCTACGGCCTGCTCCGGCCGGCGCGCTCGGAGGGCGGCTTTCGCCTCTACTCGGAAGCGGACGAGGAGCGGGTCGCGCTGATGCGGCAGCACCTCCGGTCCGGGCTCGCTGCCGCCGAGGCGGCCCGCCTGGCGGTCGACGGTGCCCGCCGGGCGGATCTGTCGGCCTCCGAGCAGGGGAAGCCTGAGCTCGAGGCAGGCGCGCGACGCCTACGCGGGGCGCTCGACGAGTTCGACGAAGCGGGCGCACAAGCAGCGCTGGACGACCTCTTCGCGACGTTCACGGTCGAGACTGTGCTGTCGGCGGTCATCCTCCCCTACCTCGTCGAGCTCGGCGAGCGGTGGTCGAGGGTGACGCGACGGTTGCCCAGGAGCACTTCGCCAGCAACTTGATCCGCGGGCGGCTGCTGGGGATCGGCCGCGGCTGGGATGCCGGCGAGGGTCCGCGCGCCGTCCTCGCCTGCGCGCCGGGCGAGCTCCACGACCTCGGCCTGATCGCGTTCGCGCTGACGCTGAATCGCCGGGGCTGGCGCATCACCTACCTCGGGCCCGACACGCCGGTGGAGAGCCTCGTCGACACCGCCGGCCGGCTCGAACCGGACCTCGTGGTCGTCACCGCGACCTCGAAGCGGAGGCTCACGCCACTCGTCGACGCGCTCACCGAGCTCGGCAGCAAGACGCGTGTGGCGGTGGCCGGTTCCGGAGCCGCGTCCGAAGTGGACGGGCTTCAGAGGCTCGACGAAGACCCGGTCACGGCCGCGCTGAGCATCTGACCGCTACTGCAGGACCTGGCGCGAGTCCTGGTGCTGGAGGATCTTGCGCTTGACGCGCTGGAGCGCGTTGTCGATCGTCTTCGTGTCCACGCTCAGGCTCTCGGCCATCTCCTCGTAGGACGAGCCCTCCAGGTACAGACGGAGCGCGTCCGACTCCAGCTGCGAGAGCCCGGTTCCGAGGCAGAACACGAGGCTCTGGAGCTCCTCGGTCGAGATGACCATGATCGACGGCTCGTCCACGCTCGGGCCGGGAAGCGCGTCGCCCAGGGTGCAATCGCCCTCGGACTCCTGCCCGGCCGGCGTCTGCGAGAACGAGACGTAGGTGTTCAGCGGCGAGTGCTTGAAGCGGGTCGCCGTCTTGATCGCCGTGATGATCTGCCGCGTGATGCAGAGCTCGGCGAAGCTGCGGAAGGACGTCTCCTTGTCGGACCGGAAGTCCCGAACCGCCTTGTAGAGCCCGATCAGCCCTTCCTGGATCAGATCCTCGGAGTCGCCGCCCGCGAGGAAGTACGAGCTGGACTTGAGCCGGACGAAGCCGGTGTACCGCCGGATCAGCGTGTCCATCGCCTTCGTGTCGCCGTTTCGCGCCCTGATCACGAGCTGGAGATCTTCGAGCTCCCGCTCGGCCCTCTGGGCGGAGTACGTGCGAGTGACTGGTCTGGCGGCCATGTCGAATTCGCTCGGGTGAGCGAGTCTCACCCTCAACGTGACCCGGAAGGTAGCAGTCGGTTGGCGACATTACAAGGTCATTGCAGTGGTCCTGGTCCAACCGGACCCTTGCGCTGGACCCGAAACGACCGGTCCTAGGAGGGGTCTTCGGCGCGGCGGAGACGCTCCAAGCGGTCTCGCGTCGCGGGATCGAGTCGGTCTCGCACCCTGCTGGGCTGGTCCTCGCTGTGCTCGACGGATCCGAGCGTCGAGGCGAACTCGCGCGAGCTGATCTTGGCGACCTGCTGGCCCGAGGTGCCCCGAACCGCAGCATCGGAGGACACGAGGCACACTCGCTCGCGGTCGCGGTGCTCGGCTGCGAGCCGCTCCAGGACGGCGTCGGCGTTCCGCGCGAACAGCACCTCCAGCGGGCCGTACTGCTCGTCCGACCCGACTCCGTCGAAAACGACAACGCCCCGGGCTCCACGGACGGCGACGAAGCTCGCGAGCGAGTCGATCAGCTCGTGGCGTTCCTCGAGCCCAGCGGCGCGCAGCACGTTGTAGCCGTCGAAGAGGTAGAGGGTGGGGTCAGGCACGTCGCCTTCTCGCCTCGTAGACGAGCAGCGCCGCCGCGACGCTGACGTTGAGCGAGCTCACTCGCCCCAGCAGCGGGATCGAGACGATCTCGTCACACGCCCGCCGCACGAGCGGCCGCAGTCCCTTCCCCTCCGCCCCGAGCACGAACGCTACGCCGCCTTCGCCGAAGTCGGCGTCCCAGAGCCCGACGTCGCCGTCGGCCGCCGCGCCCCAGACCCAGAGAGCGGGGCCCTTGACGTCGTTCAGGTAGCGGGCGAGGTTCGGGACCACGGCGACTCGCACGTGCTCGACCGCGCCGGCGGACGCGCGGCAAACGGCCGGGGTCACTCGCGCCGCGCCGTGCGCCGGGACGACCACGCCGGTCGCGCCGGCCCCTTCCGCGCTCCTGATCACGGCGCCCAGGTTGTGCGGGTCGGTCACCTGATCCAGGCAGACGAGGAGCGGACGGTCGGTCGCGGCCAGCTCGAACGCATCCGCGTAGCGGTAGGGCTCGCAGCGTGCGATGACTCCCTGGTGGTCGCGCGTCCCGATCGCCTCGGTCAGCTCGCGCTCCGGCTTGACCTGGACGCGGACGCCGTTCTGCTCCTTGAGCCAGGGCTCGGCGGTGAGCGCGCGCTCGGTGGCCCAGAGCTCCCGCACTCCGCGCGGGCCCCGCAGCGCCTCGCGCACCGCATTCCGGCCGTAGACCTGCTCGGTCGTCATCTCGGGACGAGCCGGAAGCCGTCCTCGACGTCCCGGACGATCCAGCCCGCTGCCTCGATCTCCTCACGGAGGCGGTCGGCCTCACCGAAATCGCGCTCCGCGCGGGCCTGCTGCCGCCGCTGCGCGAGGTCGGCGACCTCGGCCGGCGCGTCGGTGGTCTTCGCGAGTGCGCCGAGCCCGAAGAGCTCGAGGCCGCTTCGAACGAGCTCGTGGTCGCGCCAGCCGTGCATGATTGCGAGCGCCTCGGGTGTGTTGAAGTCGTCGTCGAGCGCAGCCGTCAGGCGGTCCCACTCGCCTTCCTCGGCCGGTTCCGACGGATTCCGGAAAACCTCGCGGAAGCCGTCAGCGCGCGCGGTCGCCTGCTGGAGCGTCTCCTCCGAGAAGTCCATCGGCTTCCGCCAGTGCGCGCCCAGGAACAGCATCAGCAGCGTCTCGCGCCCCGACTCCTCGAGCGCCTTGTCCATCGTCACCACGTTCCCGAGCGACTTCGACATCTTCTCGTCGGTGAAGCGGAGCATGCCGTTGTGCGTCCAGATCCGGGCGAACTCGTGTCCGAGCGCGCTCGACTGCGCGAGCTCGTTCTCATGGTGTGGGAAGACGAGGTCGAGCCCGCCGCCGTGGATCTCGAACACGGGCCCGAGCAGCTCCTCCGCCATAACCGAGCACTCGATGTGCCAACCGGGCCGGCCACGGCCCCACGGCGACTCCCACGAGGTGTCCTCGCCGGGCTTGTTCGCCTTCCAGAGCGCGAAGTCGCGCGGATCCTCCTTGAGCGGGTTCGGCTCCTGCTCCTCCACCTGATCCGGCTTCTGGCCCGACAGGCGCCCGTAGAGCGGATCCTGGGCGACGCGGAAGTAGACGTCGCCCTCGACCGCGTACGCCGAGCCCAGTTCGACCAGCTGCTCGATGAAGCGGACGATCTCCGGAACCATCTCGCTCGCCTTCGGCTGGTGGTCCGGCATCCCGAGGCCGAAGCCGCTCGTGTCTTCGAGGTACCAGGCCGTGACCCGCTCGGCGAGCTCGGCGCTCGCGCCGGGAGCGGCCTCGTAGATCTTGTCGTTGATGTCGGTGATGTTGTGGACGAGCGTCGCCTCGTACCCGCGCTCCCGCAGCCAGTTCCGGAGCCACATCCCGACCACGAACGGGCGGGCGTTCCCGATGTGGGCCCGCGCGTTGACGGTCGGCCCGCAGAAGTACATGCGCACCGGCCCGGGAGGCTCGGGCAGCGGATCGAGCCTACGAGTGAGTGTGTTGTAGAGCCTGATCGACACGGCGCAGCGCTTCCTCCCTGGGCAGGGCGGCCAGTATTGCCGCTAGCTCCGGCCCTCTGTCGCGGCCGGTCAAGGCGAGGCGCAGCGCGCGGAGGTTGCCGCCGACGGCCTTCAGCTCACGGACGACCGCCCGAGGGTCAGCGTCCGCCAGCTCCCGAAAGCGCTCCAGCGTCTCCGGAGCATCGGTCTCGCGCGGTTCAGGTGCTCGGAGCACCTGGTCGGCGTAGTCGAGGGCCTCGGCGAGGTCTCGGGCGCCACGCGCGACCGGCACGGCAGCGAGGGGGATCTTTGCGCGCTCCGCCAGCGCCTCGTCGCTCATGGCCTCGATCGCGTCGACCGAGAGGCGGCGGATGCGCGGCAGGTCGTAGTGGACGTCGTGGCGCGGGAGCCCGAGCTCCTCGAGGTAGCCACGCACCGCCTCGGCCGGGATACCGAGCTCGCGAAGCGATGCGACGGTCGCGCCCTCGGCCCGCTTCGAGAGCTTCTTGCCGTCCTCGCCCAGGATCAGGCCGTGATGGATGTACTCCGGCGGTGTCGTCCCGAGCGCCTCATGGAGCCGGCGGTGGAGGTCCTCGTTCGGGCGGTGGTCGTTTCCGCGGTAGACGTGCGTGATCCCCAGCTCGGCGTCGTCGACGACGCTCGCCAGGTGGTACGTAGCCGTTCCGTCCTCCCTGAGGATCGTTGTCCGGCCGAAGCGGTCGCCGCCGAGCCGCTCCGCGGCGGCACGGTAGAGCTCCTGCCGCTCGCTCTGTCGTAGCGGGCCTTCGTCCCACGAGAGGTCGAGCCACTCCAGATCGTGGAGGATCGCCTCCTCCCCGCCTGCGACGTTCCGCGCCGGATCCGTGTCGTCGATCCGGAGGAGGAAGTGGTCGCCCTCACGGCGATTGATCACCGCGCTGAGCGCGTTGCCGACGTGGAGCGAGCCCGTCGGGCTGGGCGCGAACCGGACACGTTTCATCCGGCGAATGTAACGGCCGCCCCACGCGCGGCGGGCGGCCGTCACCGGTTCAACCGTCAGTTGTCGTCGTGGTGGATCCCCTCGAAGTAGTGCCGGTCGCGGTATTTCGCGATCTGCCCCGAGATCCGGACGCTCGCCTCATCGGCGTTCCGGAAGTGGATTCCGGACCAAACGCGAGCGTTCTCGATCTCCTCAACAGCGTCCGAGACCCGAGTGAAGCTGCGGGTTCGCCCGCCGATATTGGTGTCGGTCCAAACGAGCTTGTCGGTGCCGAAGAACTGCTGCAACGTCTTCCCGCTCGCTCCGCTCAGGCCCAGGTGGCCGGACGGGTGCTCCGGGTACGGCGGGTTGGCCACCAGCGGCAGCCAGTTCTCGTCCTTCTCCGTCCTCGAGTTGCCGTCGGTGTCCGCCTCACGGATCGCCGTGATCGGCCGCCAGAACGAGTAGTGACCCTTCTCGTCCCAGACGGCGATGAACGTATCCGCGATCGTGAGATAGAGCTCGGCGAACAGGCGTGCGTTGTCGACGAGCGACACGCCCTTCGAAGCGGACAGTGTGTTGTAGATCCGGTTCCACGTCCGCGGCGGATTCTCGGCCCAGTAGAGCGCGGCGTTCGTCTGATCCAGTGAGCGGGCGGTGATCGGCGCCGAGGCCGAGCCGACCGTCTTGACCTCGTCGAACTCGCGTGCGTACTTGCGGCTCGCCAGCTCGTACGGACCGCTCGAACGGAACTGCGAAGCGCCCTTGATCAGGAACGGCTTCACGTCCTTTACCCAGGCGTTCGGATCGTTCCCGAAGGCTGGCAGCACGGGCCGCCAAGCGCCCGGGGTCGTGCCGGTCAGGAAACCCGGTGTGCCGAAGCGACCGTCAGCGGTGCGCGCGGCGATCATCGCTGCCGCTGCGGCGTTGCCCACCGCGATGCCGCGTGTCTTGGCCGAACCGTCGGCAATGCCGGCTAGTGAGGCGTTGTAGAGCGCAGTCAGCACGGGCTCCTGAACCGGAACGATGCTGACGAGCACCTTGTAGGCGGCAGTCGCGGCCGCCGCGTCCTTCGAGTCCGTGGGCGTCGCAACGCGCGAGGTGAGCAGGTAGCCTTCACGGCCGCCGTCGATCGCATTCACGGCGTCGTAAACGGCGCCCTGCACCATCGCCATGTGCAGAACGGACACGTTCGGCGGCTGCGCCGCGGTGACGTAGAGCGAGGTGGCCGCGTTCTGATTCCACTGTGTGACCGTGTCGGCCGCAGCCAGCGCCGGCGCGGTCAGCGCCGCCAGCCCCATGAGGGCAGCGGCCGCCGCATATCTGAGCATCGTGATCGAACCTCCTAGTGGGTGTTTCCAGAAGGCTGCTCCGGCGCCGTGCTGGAGTCTATTCGTCATTCGTCGTATCTTTGAGAGCCGTGCCTGACCTGACGAGAGCCGACGCCGAGCGCTTGCTGGACTTCGTCGCCGAGGCGGAGACCCTCAGCGACGATGAGCCCTTTACCGGGGAGCTGCTCGTCGAGCTCGGGAAGCTCGTGCAGGCCGACTGGGTGACGTACTGCGAGCTGGACCGGGTGCGGAGGCGGAACCTCCTCCAGGTCGGTCGCCCAGGAGACGAAGACGATGACGAGAGTGCTGAATCCGACTCGGTCTTCTGGGACTTCGTCATCGAGGCACACCCGGTCTGCCTCCAACACCAGCGGGGAGACACCCGCGCCCTCAAGGTCTCGGACTTCTACTCGCGCAGAGAGCTGTACAAGACCCGGCTATACGAGGTCTGGTTTCGTCCGTTGGACATCGCGCACGAACTGAATGTCCCGATTCCCTCCCCTTTGTGGCACACCAAGACCTTCCTATTCGACCGCACGGGCAACCGGGACTTCACCGAGCGTGACCGGCTCGTCCTCGATCGCCTTCAGCCACACCTCGCCCGTCTCTGGCAACAGGCAAGGACGCGACGTCTCCTCTCGGCGGCGCTTGCGGCCGTGGAGCGATCGTCAGCGAACGACGCCAGGGGCGTGGTTCTCGTCGACCGTGCTGTCCGGGTCGAGTTCGCCTCGGCGTCGGCGCGGCGACTCCTGCGTGAGTTCTTTCCCGGTTGGCGAGGCACCCGCCTTCCCGGAAAATGCGAGGAGTGGCTCGAATCCGGCGCGAAGCAGGCGCTCGTCCGGGAACGCCGGGGGCGAAAGCTCATCATCGAGCGCTCCGGGGGCGCCCTTCTCCTGGAGGAGAAGCAGCCTGACCTTCTGACGGCTCGCGAGCGCGAGGTCCTCGCGTGGGTCGCGCGCGGCAAGACGAACAGCGAGATCGCGCAGCTGCTCTGGCTCGCGCCGAGCACGGTGCGCAAGCACCTCGAGAACGTCTATTCGAAGCTCGGCGTCGGAACTCGGACGGCCGCCGTCAGTCGCTTTCTCGGCTTGCTCGACGCCGAGACGGCCTGATGGCGAAAGCGTTCTCGGTCGCTTCCTGGAACGTCGAGCATTTCAGGAGCCAGGGCGTGTCCTCACGGGTCGAGGACGTGGTGGCGTTCCTGGCGGAGCAGAAGCCCGACGTCTTCGCGCTCTACGAGGTGGAGGGGAAGGAGGTCTTCGACGCGCTGACGACGCTGATGCCGGAGTACACGTTCCACATCACGGAGGGGCAGCAGGTGCAACAGATCCTGCTCGGGGTGCGGACGCGCATCACGGCGTTCTTCACCCAGAAGACCGAGTTCCGATCCGGCGTCTCGCTGCTTCGCCCGGGAGCGCTGCTGACCGTGAAGATCGACGGCGTCGACTACACGATGCTCTTCCTGCACACGAAGAGCGGCACCGACCCGCGCGGGCTCGGTCTGCGCGACGACATGCTCGAGCGGGCGCTCGACTTCGCCACCACGCTCCAGCGTCGTGCTACCGACGGCCCCGTCAACTACATCTTTCTCGGCGACTTCAACATCATGGGGATGCAGTACAGGTACGTCCGTGAGCGCGACATCGTCGCGACACAGGAGCTACGCAAGCTCGAGCATGGCGCGAAGCGGAAGAAGATGAAGGTGCTCGACAAGGACGAGCCGAACACCTGGTGGGGCGGCGGCAAGCTCGCTCCCTCGAACCTCGACTTCGTCGTGGCGCGCGACCACATCCCGTTCAAGACGTTCGGCGGCTCGGAGGTCTCCGTGCGCGGATGGCCGAAGATCGCCGAGCCGGCGAAGCAGCTCGAGTGGGTCCGCGAGATGTCCGATCACGGGCTGCTCTTCTTCGAGGTGCAGCGGCCGCAGCAGTAGGCACCATCCGTTCCGTGGAAGCCGACCTCTTGGCCTGGTTCGCGGAGAATCGCCGCGACCTTCCTTGGCGGCGCCGGAGGGACCCGTACGCGGTGCTCGTCTCCGAGGTGATGCTCCAGCAGACGCAAGTCGTTCGCGTGGTACCGCGCTTCGAGGCGTGGATGGAGCGGTGGCCCGATGTCGAGTCGTTGGCCGGCGCCGGCCGCGACGAGGTCATTCGCGCCTGGCAGGGGCTCGGGTACAACCGCCGGGCGGTGAACCTCCACCGCGCCGCGCAGATCGTTGCCGAGGACGGCTGGCCGGCCGACCTCACGGAGCTTCCCGGCGTCGGCGCGTACACGGCGGCTGCGGTGCGCCGGTTCGCGTGGAACGAGCCCGTCCTCCCGATAGACACGAACGTGCGCCGCGTGATCGAACGCAGCGGCGCCGAGTTCGGGCCGGCCGCGGCGGAAGCGCTGATGGATCTCGGTCGCGAGGTGTGCCTTGCGCGGGTGCCTCGGTGCGGCGTCTGCCCGCTCGCCGGCGGCTGTCCATCGCGCGGACGGCGCTACGAGCCGCTTCGCAAGCAGTCGCGGTTCGAGGGCTCGTTCCGCCAGCGCCGCGCGGAGACCCTGAGGCTCGTTGCCGGCGGACGTTCGAGCGGCCTGGATCACGAGGCGGTCGAGTCGTTGATCCGCGACGGGCTCGTCGTCGACGACGGCGGCTCAGTCGCGCTTCCGCAGTAGCGCGACCGCCTGTGCAGCGAGCCCTTCACCACGACCGGTGAAGCCGAGGCGGTCGGTCGTCGTGCCGGAGACTGCTACGCGGTCCGGCTCCACGCCGAGCGCCTCGGCCAGGCGAACCACCATCTCGGCCCGGTGGTCTGCGATCTTCGGGCGCTCGCCGATCAGGACACAGCTCGCATTGACGAGGTCGTACCCCGCGTCGTGCACACGCCGGTAGGCGCGGCTCAGGAGCAGGAGCGAGGAGATCCCGGCGAGCTCGTCGTCGTCCGAGGGAAACATCGCGCCGATGTCGCCGAGGTTCGCCGCGCCGAGCAGTGCGTCGATCAGCGCATGCGTCACGACGTCGCCGTCCGAGTGCCCCGAGAGCCCGGGCTCGTCGGGGAACTCGACGCCGCCGAGGACGAGCGGCACGCTCGCGTCGAACCCGTGCGCGTCCACACCGAGGCCGACCCTCATCCGAGCGGCTCCTGCCGAGCCTGCCGCCGTTCGAAGACGGTGACCGTCTCGTACCCGCCGGCTCGAGCGTGATCGAGCGCGCGGTCGAGATCGCGACCCACATCCCCCGGATGGTGCGCGTCGGAAGCAAGCGTGATCCCTGCTCCCGCGCGCTTCGCCGCCGTGAGCAGATCGAGCTCGGGGTAGATGCGGCCGTGCGGCTTGTGGAGCCCTGCGCTCGAGATCTCGATGCAGACGCCGTTGAGAGAGCCGGCTAACGGTGCGTAGTCCCACGAGACGCGCTCCCCGAAGAACTTGACGAGGTCGGGATGCGCCAGTGAGTCGAAGAGCCCGCTGCGGGCGGCACTCTCGAGCGCTGTGAAGTAGCGCTTCCAGGCGCGGTCCGGGCCCAGCTCGTGAACGAGGCCCGGCGCCTGGTCGAGCGCAAAGCCGTCCAGGTAGTGGATCGAACCGAGCAGGAAGTCCCAGGGATACGGCTCGAGCACTCGCCGCGTGTCTTCTTCGCGACCCGGAACGTAATCCACCTCCAGGCCGAGCTTCACGGGCATGCCCTGCCGCCGGGCCTCGACGATCGCCTCGACGTACGGCTCCAGGTCGTGCCGGCAGCGGTCGAGCTGGTAGGGAACGCTCCAGAGCTCGCGGGTCTGCGCGAAGTAGTAGACGTGCTCTGTGAATCCGATCTCGTCGATTCCGCGCTCGGCCGCCACCTCGACGAAGCGCTCGATGCCCTCGACCGAATGATCGAGGGACCCGTCCGGCGCTCGAAGGTGCAGGTGGTAGTCGACGATCACTCTTCGACGGCTTCGGGAAGCAGGCTCTCGACCAGCTCGAGGTCGGCCGGCTCGGTGACCTTGACCAGCCGCGGGTCGCCCGGCACCGCCTTGATCCGGCCGCCGCGGGCCTCGACGAGGGCGGCACAGTCCGTCGCCTGGGCGTCCCCGAGCGCACCGCGCAGGACCGGCGAGAGGAACGCCTGCGGCGTCTGCGCAACGGCGAGGGTTTCGCGATCGAGGGTCTCGACGACGCGGTCGGACTCGACGCGCTTGACGGTGTCCGCGAGGGGCAGGACGGGGATCGCACCGTCCCAGCCCTCGTTCAGGGCGGTCAGTACGCGCTCGATGACTTCCTCCGGCAGAACGGGCCGGGCCGCGTCGTGGACGAGGACGACGGCTGCATCCTCCGGCACGACGGCGATCGCGGCGGCGACTGAGGCTGCGCGCGACTCGCCGCCCGTCACCGACTCGACGACCTTCCCGCAGCCCAGCTCCTCGGCAAGCAGGATGACGGGCTCCTCCCAGCCGGGCGGGGCGGCGACGACGATCGCGTCGATCCAGCCGGAGCTTTCTAGCCGCTCGAGGCTCTCGGCGAGCAGCGGGCGATCGCGCAGGTTCGCGAATGCCTTCGGCCGGTCCAAGCCGAGTCTGTCGCCGCGTCCCGCCGCGGCGATGACGGCCCAGACGCTCACAGGCTGAGCTTAGGGCCTCTTGTGGGCTACGCGGCTGCGCCGGCCTTTGCGCGCGGCTTCTTCTTGGCGTTGAGGTCGGAGACGAGCACGCCGTCGAGCCACTCGGCGGTCTCCTCCTCGTCCATCCCCTTCGCGTACATGAGTTCGCTGATGAGGATCTTCTTCGCCTTGACGAACATCTGCTTCTCGCCCGTCGACAGCCCCTTGTCGCGGTCTCTCAGCGAGAGGTTCCGCACGACCTCGGCGAGCTCGAAGATGTCGCCGGTCTTCATCTTGTCGCGGTTGTGCTTGAAGCGGCGGTTCCAGTTCTTCGGCATCGTGGTGCCGTTGCCGGTCAGCGCCTTGACGACTTCCTTGACCGTGTCCTCGTTGATGACCTTGCGCAAGCCGACGGCCTCGGCGTTCTCGGCTGGCACGTTCACGGTCATGTCGTTGTGAAGGATCTGAATCGTCAGATACTCGCGCTTCTCCCCGAGCACCTCACGGGTCTCCTTCTTCACGACGGTGCCCGCCCCGTGGTGCGGATACACCACCTTGTCGCCGACCTTGTACAAGCCCGACCTCCCCACTCCGCATCGATTACGTCAAACTGCCGGCGGGTGACGTTCCGCCGGCAAGCAGGCCTAAGTATAGCTAAAGGCGGCTAAAAAAGCCAGATTTTCCAGGGATTTTGCGAGGTCGGCGGAAAATCCCTGCTAGCGGCCAGGTTCCGCGGGGGCCGTCTTTCCGGCCAGGGCCGCGGCGACTGCGAGACGGAGCGACTCGACCGCTTTCGCGTCCACGCCGCGGCGGCGCTTCGTGCCGGCCGGCACGACGACGGTTCGGAGCCCGAGCTTCGCGCACTCCTCGAGTCGGCGGTCGGCCTGGGACGCCGGACGGAGGCGACCGGTCAGGCCGATCTCTCCGAAGGCGGCGACACCGGCCGGGACCGGCGCGCTGCGCGCCGCCGAGGCGATCGCCAGCGCGATCCCGAGGTCGGCGCCCGGCTCGTCGATTCGGACACCGCCGGCAACGTTCACGAAGACGTCCGCTTGGCCGAGCGAGACGCCCGCATGTCGCGAGAGCACGGCGACGATCATGGCCAGGCGCTTCGGGTCGACGCCGGTCGCCACGCGCCGCGGCATCGCCAGATCTGTCGGAGAGACGAGCGCCTGGATCTCCAGCAGCAGTGGTCTCGTTCCCTCGAGGGCGCACGCCACAGCGGAGCCGATCTCCTCCTCGCGGGCGGCGCCGAAGAGCTGCGAGGGGTCGGGAACCCCGACGAGCCCGGCTCCCGTCATCTCGAAGATCCCGAGCTCGTTCGTGGAGCCGAATCGGTTCTTCGCGGCGCGAAGGACGCGATGCGCGTGGTACCGGTCGCCCTCGAACTGGAGCACGCAGTCGACCAGGTGCTCGAGGACGCGCGGCCCGGCGACCGACCCGTCCTTCGTCACGTGACCGACCAGGAACAGCGCAACGCCGGCCTCCTTCCCGACGCGGAGAAGACGGGCGGCCGCCTCCCGCACCTGCGAGACCGAGCCAGGAGCGGAGCCGACGTCGGGCGAGTAGAGCGTCTGCACGGAGTCGATCACGCAGACCGCCGGCCGCTCGCGCTCGAGCGTCGCGCAGATGGCGTCCAGGTCGGTCTCGGCGAGGATCTCGACCCGATCGGCGCCGCCGAGCCGGGCCGCGCGAAGCTTCACCTGCGCCGTCGACTCCTCGCCGGTCACGAGGAGCGCGCGGCGGTCGCGGGAGATGGACGCGAGCGCCATCAGCAGCAGCGTCGACTTCCCGACTCCCGGCTCCCCGCCGACGAGCACGAGCGAGGCCGGGACGAGCCCGCCGCCGAGGACGCGGTCCAGCTCCGCCACACCGGTCGGGATCCGCTCGGCCTCTTCGACCTCCACGTCGACGAGCCGCAGCACCGGACGAGGCGCGGCGCCCTTCCCTCTCGACGCTGTCGGGGCGGCCTCTTCCACCAGCGTCCCGAAGCTGCCGCAGCCGGGACAGCGGCCGAGCCAGCGCCCGGTCGACTGACCGCACTCCGAGCAGGCGAACTTGAGAGCGGGTTGGGCCATCGCGCGCCCACTCTAGGCTGCGAAACGGACGTTCCTCGCGCCGATTTCGTAACAAGTCACGGCAGAATTCGCAACAAGTCGCAGCGAGAATTCGCGTCGTGAAGCGAATCCTCCCGATTGCGATCGCCGGGCTGGCCGTGGCCGCGGCACTGTCGTGGACCGCGGCTGCCGCGGCGCCGCCGGAGTCCCGGATCATCTATCGCAGCGTGCGGCTCGCCAACCCCCAGATTCCGCCGGCGCTGTACTCGGTGCGGGCGTCGGGAGCAGGTCGCCGGCTGCTCGCTCGCGGAGCGGATCAGGCGGCACTGTCTCCGGATCGCACGCGCATCGCGTTCGCAGGCGCCGGCCTCGGCCGCCAGGGGATCTGGGTGATGAGGGCGGACGGCCGCGGCCAGCGAAGGCTCACCAATCGTGCGGGTGACGGCGAGCCGACATGGTCACCCGACGGCAGGCGCATCGCCTTCCGGCGCGACCAGGGAGCGTCGTTCGACCTCTGGGTCGTGCCGGCGGCGGGGGGAAGCGCACGGCGCCTCTTCGGCGGGCGCGTCACGAGCGAGCTGACACCCGACTGGTCGCCCGACGGACGGCACATCGCATTTCAGGGCAATCGCGGCGGCGAGATCCAGATCTGGATCTTGACTCTGAGGACGCATGGGGTTCGCCGGTTGACACGCGGTGCGGCCTCCTTCCAGCCGGACTGGTCACCCGACGGCACGCGCATCGCGTATGCGACTCAGGGGAGGATCGCGGTCGTCCGCGCCGACGGGAGGGGCAGCAGCCGCCTGCTACCCACCGGCGTTCCTCGCAGCGCCTACAACCCGGCATGGTCTCGCGACGGCCGGCAGGTCGCCTTCGAGCGAGGCGGCCAGGTGCTCACGATGAGCGCGGGCGGCACGGGTCTCCGTTATGCCACCCGGGCCGCGTGGGGCACGAACGGCGATCCCGACTGGTAGCGCCGGAACGCGAACTCCTCGTGCGGTGTAGGAATGGATATGCCGCGCCTGGCCGCCGCCGCTCTGATCGCGCTCGCAGTGGCGGCCTCGGGGGTGTCGGCCGCCCCTGGAGGACGAATCGTCGCTCGACTCCAGCCCGGCGAGGTCGCGGACACAGCTAACCGACCGTGGACGGCGACCCTCGTCGTCAGGGACGGCAAGCGGGCGTTTTCCGGCCGGGTCGGCCTCGTCGTCACCGGTGAGACCGGGCGACGGACCTTCTCTGCCCGGCGGGTGAACCGGGCCGGCCGCTACCGCGCTCGGATCGTCTTCCCGGCCGGCGGCGAATGGGTCGTGAGCGCCCGCGTCGGCGGGCGAACGCTCCGGCTGCTCAGGGTCGACGTCAAAGGCACCGGTCCGCGCATCTCGCGCCCGCACGGCTTCGAGTTGGCCGAGGAGCACGGCGACCTGCTCGTCCCGGACATGGCCGGAACAGGCTTCTTCGAGGTCTCGCTCCGCACGCGCGCGAAGACGCTCGTCGGCCGCGGATTCGACCATCCGATGTTCCTGAACTTCGGCCCCGGCGGCTTCCTCTACGTCGCGGACGAGGGGCGGATCTGGCGGTTCGAGCCCGACGGCGGCAAGACGCCGATCGCCGGCAACGGGACAAGGGGGCTCGCAGGCGACGGCGGGTCGGCGACTTCGGCGCAGCTCGGTGGGCACGGCGACTTCGCCTTCGACGCCGCCGGGAACCTCTACATCGCGGAGTACGACAACGGCGTCCGGGTCGTGACGCCTGACGGACGGATCGACACGCTCGGCGGAATCGGCCGCGAGGGCTATTCGGGCGACGGCGGCCCCGCGCGGCTTGCCGCCTTCGGAGCCCCGCATGGCCTCGATGCTCTTGCCGACGGGACCGTCGTCGTCGCCGACAGCCACAACGGCGTGCTCCGGCGGATCGACGGCGCGACACGGATCGTCACGACGATCGCTCGGGGCTTCTCGGCCCCGGTCGGCGTCGACGCGAGGCCCGACGGCTCGATCTACGTCGCGGACGCGAGGCTCGACCACATCGTGCGCATCGCCCCCGACGGGAGCCGGACACAGCTCGGCCGCGCGCTCCAGCTGCCGAGCTCGGTGGTCGTCGACCGCGCGGGCAGGTACGTCTACGCCAGCGAGTTCGACGGTCGCCGCATCGTCCGGATCGACTCGCGGACGGGACGGGTCACACCCATCGTCCGCCCGTAGGGGACGGGCCGCCCGAGGCTAGTAACACTCTGTTACTTGACGGCGGACGGCCCTCGATGCGGCTGCTGGAGCGGCGCCGGGCAGTCAGTCCCGTTAGTAACACTCTGTTACTTGCCCGATGGGGCAAGCTCACGCGATGGAAGCCACGGACGGCCCCGTCAACATCCGCGACTACGAGCAGCTCGCGCGCGAGGTGCTCGACGAGGGCTCCTTCGGCTACTTCGCCGGCGGGGCCGGGGACGAGCACACGCTCCGCCACAACCTGGAGGCGTTCGACCGGTGGCGATTGCGGCCCCGCGTGCTCGTGGACGTGAGCTCCGTCAGCACGGCGACGAGCGTGCTCGGCCAGGAGGTCTCGATGCCGGTGCTCGCCTCGCCCGTCGCCCACCTGCGCATGGCGCATCCCGACGGGGAGCTCGCGGCGGCCCGGGCTGCGGCCGCCGTGGGAACGATCATGTGCGTCCCGACCTTCGCGATGGCGACCCCAGCCGAGATCGCTGCGGAGGCGCCCGACGCCCCGCGCTGGTACCAGCTCTACTGGCATCCCGACCGTGAGGTCACCAGGTCGATCCTCGATCAGGCCCGCGAGGCCGGATACTCGGCAATCGTCTTCACCGTCGACCTGCCGAAGCTCGGTCGCCGCGAGCGTGACCTCCGAACCGGCTTCACGCTCGATCCCGACTATCGGATGGGCGTGTACGGCTCGGAGCAGGGTGACCTCGGGACGCTCACGCCCGCGACGGCCGCCGAGCTCGTGGATCCGAGCTTGACCTGGCGCGACCTCGAGTGGCTTCACGAGACGGCGGGGCTGCCGGTGATCGTGAAGGGCGTCCTCACCGCGGAGGACGCCGAGCTCGCCGTCTCCCACGGGTGCGCTGCAGTGATCGTGTCGAACCACGGTGGCCGTCAGCTTGACCGCGCGGTCGCCTCGCTGGACGCCCTCCCGGAAGTGGTCGAGGCCGTCGGTGACCGGGCCGAGGTGCTGATGGACGGCGGGATCCGCCGAGGCGCGGAGGTCGCAATCGCTCTTGCCCTCGGCGCCCGCGCCGTCTGCGTCGGCCGGCCGCTCGTCTGGGGCCTCGCCGCGAACGGCGAGGAGGGGGTTCGCCACGTCCTCGAGCTGCTGCGAGCGGAGCTCGAGCTCGCCCTCGCCCTGCTCGGCTGCGCCTCACCCGACCAGGTCGGGAAAGACCACGTCGTCAGGGCAGAGGTCTAGCTCTCGTCGGAGGACTCGTCGGGCGAGTCCTCGGCCTTCGGCTCCTCAGGTGGAACCGTGACCTTCTCCGCCTCCACCGGTGGGGCGCCGGGGATGACGGTGATGTCGACCTCTTCCTCGTTCTCCGGGTGCCGGTTGACGAGGACCGTCGAGCCCGGCTCGATGTTCCGGCCAAGGACGAAGTCTGCAAGCGGATCCTCGATGAAGCGCTGGATCGCGCGGCGCAGCGGCCGGGCGCCCATCGTCGGGTCGTAGCCCTTGTCGACGAGCAGCTCCTTGGCCTCCTCGGTGAGCTTGATCTCGGCCTGGTGCTCGGCCATCTGCGCTTCGAGCCGGTGCATCTGCAGGTCGACGATCGTGAGGATCTCGTCGCGGGTCAGCTTGTGGAAGACGATGACCTCGTCGATCCGGTTCAGAAGCTCTGGCCGGAAGACCTTCTTCAGCTCGCCCATGATCCGGTCCTTCATCTCCTCGTAGGAGAGACCGGACTCGTCGCCGAGCGAGAACCCGAGCGTCTGGTTCTTCGAGATCGTCCCGGCGCCGATGTTCGACGTCATGATCACGATCGTGTTCCGGAAGTCGACCTTGCGCCCCTGGGCGTCGGTCAGCTTCCCGTCCTCCAGGATCTGGAGGAGGATGTTGAACACGTCCGGGTGCGCCTTCTCGATCTCGTCCAGCAGGACGACCGAGTACGGCTTGCGGCGCACGGCCTCCGTGAGCTGGCCGCCTTCGTCGTAGCCGATGTAGCCGGGGGGCGAGCCGACGAGCCGGGACACGGAGTGCTTCTCCATGTACTCCGACATGTCGACCTGGATCATCGCGTCCTCGTCGCCGAACAGGAACTCGGCGAGCGTGCGCGCCAGCTCGGTCTTCCCGACGCCCGAGGGGCCGAGGAAGATGAACGAGCCGGTCGGCCGCTTCGGGTCCTTGATGCCGGCGCGTGCGCGGCGGATCGACTTGGAGACGGCGACGATCGCCTCCTCCTGGCCGATGACGCGCTTGTGGAGCTCGTCCTCCATGCGGATCAGCTTCTGGGTCTCGGCCTCGGTGAGCTTGAAGACCGGGATGCCCGTCCACATCGAGACGATGTCGGCGATCTCGTCCTCGCCGATCAGCGGCTTCTCGGAGGTCTCCTCGTTACGCCAGTCCTCCTCGAGGTCGCGCTTCTTCTGCGTGAGCTTGCGCTCCTTGTCGCGGAGGCTCGCGGCCTTCTCGAACTCCTGCGCCTCGATCGACGCCTCCTTCTCGGAGCGGACCTTCTCGATCTCCTCCTCGAGCTCGCGGTGCCGCGGCGGCGCGCTCATCGTCTTGATGCGCATACGCGAGGCCGCTTCGTCGATGAGGTCGATTGCCTTGTCGGGCAGGTGGCGGTCCTGGATGTAGCGATCGGCGAGGATCGCCGACGCGCGGAGCGCCTCGTCCGAGATCGTGCAGCGGTGGTGCGCCTCGTACCGGTCGCGCAGGCCGCGCAGGATCTCGACGGTGTCGTCCACGGACGGCTCGTCGACGCGGATCTGCTGGAAGCGGCGCTCGAGCGCGGCGTCCCGCTCCAGGTACTTGCGGTACTCGTCGAGCGTCGTCGCGCCGATCGTCTGGAGCTCGCCCCGGGCGAGGGCCGGCTTCAGGATCGAGGCCGCGTCGATCGCGCCCTCGGCGGCGCCGGCGCCGACGAGGTTGTGGAGCTCGTCGATGAACAGGATGATGTCGCCGCGCTGGGTGATCTCCTTCATCACCTTCTTCAGGCGCTCCTCGAACTCACCGCGGTACTTCGAGCCGGCGACGAGCGCGGCGAGGTCGAGCGTGTAGATCTGCTTGCCCTTCAGGAGCTCCGGCACCTGGTTTCCGGAGATGCGGGCCGCGAGGCCCTCGACGACGGCCGTCTTGCCGACGCCGGGCTCGCCGATCAGGACCGGATTGTTCTTCGTGCGGCGCGACAGGATCTGCATCACGCGCTCGATCTCGGTCTGGCGGCCGACGACGGGGTCCAGCTTGGCCTCGGCGGCGAGCTTGGTCAGGTTCCGGCCGAACTGGTCGAGGAGCTTGGAGCTCTTCGCCTTCTCGCCGGCGCCGCCCCCGCCCTGCTGGCGGCGGCCCGGACCGGAGAGCATCCGGATGATCTCGTTGCGAATCTTCTCGGCGTCGGCGTCGAAGTCGAGCAGGATGCGCGCCGCGACGCCCTCGTTCTCACGGACGAGGCCGAGCAGGATGTGCTCGGTGCCGATGTAGTTGTGGCCGAGGGAGAGCGCCTCGCGCAGCGCGAGCTCGAGCACCTTCTTCGCGCGCGGCGTGAACGGGATCTGACCGGTCGTGACCTCGTCGCCTTGCCCGACGATGCGGGCGACCTGGGCGCGAACCTCTTCGACCGTGATGTCCAGCGACTCGAGCACCCGGGCGGCAAGGCCTTCCTCCTCGCGGAGGAGGCCGAGCAGGATGTGCTCGGTTCCGATGTAGTTGTGCTTCAGCGCCCGCGCCTCGTCCTGGGCGAGGACTACGACCTGACGAGCCCGCTCGGTGAACCGCTCAAACAACCTTCGACTCCCCTTTCCACGACGTTTCCTCTGAACGGCCGGGGCTGCCGGCCACAGATCGAAGGCCGGGCCATCGTAGCTCAGTGGTCGGCGCCCACGTCGAGCGCGGGAGGGCTTGTGAAAAGTCTTTACGACTGCGTAACCGCATCTTCCTCAAAGAGCTTTCGGCAGAAAGGCCGCAGCGGTTTAGCCCGTCGTCCGGAGCAGATTCTGCGGCGGGCTACTCGGCCTGCCGCGAAGGACGGAGGACCGAGAGGAACGTGAGCAGCAGGATCTTGAAGTCGAGCCAGAAGGACCAGTTCTCGATGTAGTAGTTGTCCCACTCGACCCGGTCTGCGAGCGAGGTCTTGCCGCGGAGGCCGTTTACCTGCGACCAGCCCGTGATCCCCGACTTGACGCGGTGGCGGTCGCCGTACCGGTAGATGCTCTCCTCGAAGAGCCGGACGTAGTGGCTCCGCTCGGGTCTCGGGCCGACGATCGACATGTGGCCGACGAGCACGTTCAGGAGCTGCGGAAGCTCGTCGATCGACGAACGGCGCAGAAAGGCCGTTATCGGCGTGCGGCGGTCGACGCCTTCGACTCCGCCGGGCGCAGTGCCCTTCTCGAGCTCGAACCCGGCGCCCTCGTTCCCTTCGGCTGCCCGCATCGTCCGGAACTTGAGCATGTCGAACTCGCGCCCGTCGCGCCCGACGCGGCGCTGCTTGAAGAACAGCGGCCGGCCGAGTGACAGCCACACCGCGAGCGCGGCGCCAACCATCAGCGGCGACGCAATCACGAGCAGGATCGCAGCGAGCAGGCGGTCGACCGCGTACTTGATCCCGAACTGGATGCCCCGCGGGTTCGGACGGCTCGCTACGACGAGCGGAACGCCTCCCAGGTAGTCGATCGTGAGGCGCTGGCTCATCCGCTCGAAGAGGCGGGGGACGAAGGCGACCTGGATGCCGAGCTCCTCGCAGCGCTGGACGAGGTGGAGCAGGACTTCGTGCGGCGCGGTCGAGAAGGCCACGATCACCTGCTGGACCCCGTAATCGGCGACGACGCGCTCGAGGTCCCAGCTCGAGCCGAGCACCGGAAGCCGCGCTGCATCGTCGTCGGCGGCCGCCATCGCGTCGCCGTCGAGGAATCCGATCGGCTTCAGGCCCAGCTCGGGCTGCGACTGAAGGCGCTTCGCCATCAGGCGGCCGATCTGTCCCGCGCCGACGATGAGCGTCGGGCGAAGGGCCTCGCCGTGCTGCCTCGCCTTCGTCCGAGACCAGTGGAGGGCGACCCGCCCGGCGGCCACGTACACGGTCGCGAAGGCCCATGGCCGGAGGCTCTGCGCCGAGAGGTCGGTCGGGTCTGTCAGCAGCTCGCGCAGGGTGAGCACCGCCATGGCCGCGAGCAAGGTCGAGGTCACGACGCCGCGGAGCTCGTCCAGGATGTCGGCGCGGAGGCGCGGCCGGTACATCCCGCGCGCCGCGCTGGTGGCGACGACCAGGACGGCGAAGAGGAGAAGCCAGCCGGCGGGCGTGGCGTTGACGCCGGCGGCCTGCGAACCGAGGGTCGCGGCGATTGCCGCAGCCACCAGCATCGCGGTGTCGAGCCCGAGCCGGGCGAGCGTCCAGGCGACCTCGGGCCGCATCCCGAGAGCGCGCCGGCGGAGCGAAAACTGGCCCAGCGGTTGGGGCGATAGCCCCCGTGGGGGCGCAGACTTGGCTGTCGGTTGGATCATCCGCCGACTACTTGAGCCTTGCTCGGCTCAGCGAGCCGTCGCCGCAGTCCTGCTCCCATGAGGAGCAGCGGAACGCCCCCGGCCACCAGCAAGGCGGCGTCGAGAGCGGTGAAGGGGATGCGCCGATCCGTGTTGCCGGTCGCTCGCGGCGCCGGCGTCGCCTCGCTGGACTGAGGGATACGGATGGGCTTCCTCGGGAGTTGCGCGTCGGTGCCTACGACCGGTGGAAGGTTGAAGGCACGCTCGATCTCGGCCCGTGTGTAGCGGCCGTCGAGCCTTCCGTTGTCCGCCAGATCGCGGTAGATCTTTTGAGGCGTCGCCGCAAACGCCGAGCCCGCGCACAAAAGTGCGAGAAGGGTTACTGCGGCGACCGCCACGAGTCGCCGGTTACGTGCCATTCATGCCTCCGCAGTCCGCAGTTCCTAAGCCGCTCCGTTGAGCGTACACATCTCATCCTGTCGACCGAACAACGTCGGGACAATCCCTACGGATACGCACATAGCGGTACCCCGTTCGAGTGAACTTGCAGTGCGAACGCCGACGGGCCGAGCAACTACGCTGGCGTCATGGCCGGCACGGCTCTCGTCACGGGTGGCGCTGGGTTCATCGGCTCGCATCTCGCCGAGCTGTTGCTCGACGACGGTTGGGAGGTCTACGCGTTAGACGATCTCTCGACGGGATCCGAGGCCAATCTCCTCCCCATCTACCGCAATCTCAACTTTCATCTCACCGTTGAGTCGGTCTTAGCACCTTCGGTGGTCAGCGAGCTGGTTCACAAGGCCGACGTCGTCTTCCACCTCGCCGCCGCCGTCGGCGTGCGGCTGATCGTCGAGCGGCCTGGGCACACGCTCCTCACCAACGTACGCGGGACGGAGAACGTCCTCGAGTACGCGGGCCGGTTCGGCAAGCCGGTCCTGATCGCCTCCAGCTCGGAGGTCTACGGCGACCATCCGGGGGAGGACCTCCCGCTCCGGGAGGACGCGCGCCGGATCTACGGGCCGACGACAGCCAAGCGCTGGGCGTACGCGGACTCCAAGGCGATGGACGAGTTCCTCGCGCTGGCGCGGCACGAGGAGGAGGGCCTGCGCTGCGTGATCGCAAGGCTCTTCAACACGGTTGGGCCGAGGCAGAGCGGCCAGTACGGCAACGTGATCCCACGGTTCGTGCAGGCGGCGCTGGCCGGCGAGCCCCTCGAGGTGCACGGCGACGGCTCGCAGACGCGCTGCTTCTGTCACGTCCGTGACGTCGTGCGCGGGCTGGAGCGGCTGATGTCCGCGCCGGACACGGCCGGAAAGATCTACAACGTCGGCTCGACCGAGGTCGTGACGATCCTCGAGCTGGCCGAGCGGGTCCTCCGAGCCACCGGAAGCTCGTCCGAGCTGGTCTTCGTCCCGTACGAGCAGGTCTACGGCCACGGCGTCGAGGAGATGTTCCAGCGCGTCCCGTCCACCGACAGGATCCGCGCCGACCTCGGGTGGGAGCCGACCGTCGACCTCGACGGGATCCTCGCCGAGGTGATCGAGCACGAGCGCATGGCTCTCTCGGACGGCGTCGAGCGGCCGCTGAGCCCGGCGGGCGACAGCAGCTAGAGGCTGCGCCGTGAGCGTCGCGCAGCCTCAGCTTCCGCGGCCGACCGCAGAGGCTGCGTGGCGCTCCGGAGCCGACGCCGGCTGGATGGCCGTCGCCTTCCTGCTCGGCGGCGCCCTGGCCGTTGCGCTCGCCCCGAGCCCGCCGCCACTCGCGCTCGTCGTCCTCGGAGGCGTGGGACTCCTTCTATTGCTCGGGCTGGCGCTCGTTCGCTACGCGGCGGTGGTGGCGCTCGGCTTCGCCCTCTTCGGAATCGTCGTCGTCGAGCCGGCGCCGCCCGACATCGTCTTCGCGGTCGCAATTGCGGTCGCGGCCGTGACCGGCCTGATGCACCTCCGACGCATCCCACCCGCGATCGCGCTCCTCCTCGGTGCCTTCCTCATCCTCAACGTGATCTCCGCAGTCGCCACCGTCGAACCGGTGCACGCCGGCCTCTCCGCGCACGCCGGCTTCTTTTTCTTCTTCATCACGGCATACCTGGTTGTGTTCGCCGTCTGGCTGACCGCTTGGATCGACTCCGAGGCGCGGATGCGGCTGATTCTCCGGATGTTGCTCGTCGCAGCGTTCTGCTCGGCCGTGGTGGGAGTGCTCGCGCCGTTCCTGCCACTGGCCGCGGCGGACGGCTGGCACCAAGACGGGCGCGCGAAGGCGTTCTTCGAGGACCCCAACGTGTTTGGCCCGTTCCTCGTGTTTCCGATGCTGATCCTGGTCGAGGAGCTGCTCGAGCCGCGGCTCCTCCGCTCCGGCAGAGTCATGAAGCTCGCGCTCTTCGTCGTGTTCTCGCTCGGCGTGCTGTTCGCCTACTCGCGTGCGGCGTGGCTGAACGCCGCAGTCGCCGCTTTGACGATGCTGGCGGTTTTTGCGCTTCGCCGCGGCGGCGGGCGCAAGGCGTTCGTCCTGGTCGGGACGATCGCCGTGGCGATCACCGTCTTCTTCGGCGCGATCGTCCTCTCCGGCTCTGGGGACTTCCTCGAGGAGCGAGCTCGATACCAGGCGTACGACGAGGACCGCTTCACGGCCCAGCGGACCGGGATCGAGCTCGCCGTCTCTTATCCCTTGGGGATCGGTCCCGGCCGGTACGAGGGCGTCGTTGGCTATGCAGCGCACAGCACTTACGTCCGCACTCTGGCGGAGCAGGGCTTCCTCGGGCTGCTCGCGGTGGTCCTGCTGTTCCTCCTCACGCTCGGAGCTGCGGCACGGAACGCGATCGCCGGCCGTGGAACGTTCGGGATCGGATCGGCGGCCTTACTCGCAGCCTGGTGCGGGACGCTCGCCAACAGTCTTTTCGTCGACACGCTGCACTGGCGTCATCTGTGGCTGATCGCGGCGTTGGTCTGGATCGGCGCGATGCTCGACCGGAGCCGATCGCGGGCTACGAGCCTTACGTGACCCGGGCGGCCGGCGGTTGCGACGGTCCGCTCGTACCGGCTCCGGCACCCGCATACGCGTACCCCCCGGAGCGCCGGACGCCGACGACGACGAGTCCGAGCGGGCGGGCCTCGAGGCGGTAGAGCAGGTCGTTCATCTCGATCGCGTCCTCGAGCGTGGAGCGGTCGAGCCGCGAGACCACGAGGATGCCGTCCGCGCGCTGGGCCAACGCGTGTGCGTCCGCGACCCCGAGCAGCGGCGGCCCGTCGACGATCACGTACGCGTAGTCGAGCTTGGCGACCGCTCCGAAGAAGCGATCGAGCGCGGTGCCGAAGAGGAGCGCGGAGGGGTCCTGCGGCCGCGTGCCGCTGGTCAGGATCTTCAGGTTGTCGCCGGCCCGGCCGTGCGCGTGGGCCGGGCTCTTGAGCGCCTCGGCGATCGCCTCGTCGGGCTGGGCGCCGTTGTGTCCGATCCCCTCGAGGATGTCAGACAGCCCGGGCGCTCTCGCGAGGCCGAACTGGGTGTGGAGGGTGGGGAAGCGCAGATCCGCGCACACCACGAGCGTCTTGTGCCCGACGCGGGCGAGGGCCTGGCCCAGTCCCGCGGAGACATGCGTCTTCCCCTCCCCTTCGAGCGCACTCGACACGAGGATCACGCGCTGCCGGTCCGCCGGCAGCTCGAAGCGCACGGAAGCCTGGAGGGTCTGGTACGCCTCGTTGGCGACGGCGGTGAGGATGTTCGTCCGCCGTCGATTGAAACGCCGGGAGACGTACGGGATGCCGGCGAGCACCGGCAGGTTGAGCAGACGGCTCAGCTCGCGAGGGCTGCCGGCGCGGGGCACGAGGAGGTCTCGACCGAGCGCGATGAGCACGGCCAGGAACAGTGAGGCGAAGAAGGCGAGCAGGCCGTTGCGGATAGGGCGCGGCGAGAACGGCTCGTCGGGAGGCTCGGCGGGCTGAGCCAGCTCGAGCTCCGACCCCGCGCTCACCTCGCTCACGGTCAGCTCGCTGATCCGCTGCCGCACGGCTTCGATCTCCTCCGGTCGGGCACCGGACGCGCGCAGGCGGTTGAGCTGCGTCTCGAGCTGTCGCCGAGCCTCTGCGAGCCGCTCGCGCTCCGCTGCCGCCTGCCGCTCGAGGAATGTCTGCGCGACGGCGTTCGCAATCGCGGCGGCTTTCTCTGGCTCGTCCGCCTCGGCTGAGATCCGGATGATGTTGGACGAGTTGTCAACCGAGGAGCTGACGCTGTCCTCGATCGAGTCGCGGGTCTCGCCCGAGACGCTTTCGGCGGCCCCGTCGAGCACCTGGTTCGTCCCGAGGAGCTGCTGGATCGTCTCGAGGCGGCGCTGAACCGTCTCGACGTCGGAGCCGCCGAACGGGCTGAGCGGCTCCTCGAGCACGATCGTCGCCGTCGCTCGGTAGCGCTCCGGCAGGAGCAGTGAGACCACGATCGCGGTGACCGTGACCGCCGCGACGAAGGCGAGGATGAACCAGCGGGCACGCCGGATCGCATCGAGGTGCCTGCGCACTTCGATCGGCTGTTCTCCGACGCTGTCCCGGGCTGACCCGGCCCGGCCCTCCGAGCTGTCGCGTTCGCTCACTTCGATCAACATAACGGAGGCCCAGGTCGGGAACTCGAAGCCCGATCCGACTCAAGGGGCGAATCCCTCTTTTCAGTGACCCTCGAAAGGGTTGCCGCGCCGATGCTCGTAGCCGATGGCCAACCGCGCGTGCACAGCTTGCCTTGGACCGTCCGCAGCGACGGCACCTAAGCTCTTTGCGATGTCTGCTCGCGTCATGCACGTCTCCCAGCCGGGCGACGGCGGCGTGGCAGCTGTCGTCGCGCAGCTGGCCCGCGACCAGGTGGAGCGGGGGCTCGACGTCGTGGTCGCCGGGCCGCCCCGTGCGGCACTGAGACCGGCGGTTCTGGCCGCGGGCGCCCGATTCTCGGACTGGGACGCGAAGCGCTCGCCTGGACCGGGCTCAGTGCTCGAGGCGCGTTCTCTTGCCCGGCTGATCGCGGCCGAGGATCCCGATCTCGTGCACCTGCATTCGTCGAAGGCCGGCCTCGCCGGGCGTCTCGCGCTCCGCGGACGGCGACCCACCCTGTTCCAGCCCCACGGCTGGTCGTTCGAGGCTCTCGCGCGGGCCGATGCGCCGCGCGGCCACGGCATGGGAGCGGCGTGCGACCCACTGGACCGACGCGGTCGTGTGCGTGAGCGAGACCGAGCGCCGACGCGGACTCGAAGCGCGCGTGAACGGCCGCTACGTCGTCGTTCCCAACGGCGTCGACCTCGAGGCATTCGGGCTGGCCGGAGTGGAGGAGCGTGTTGCGGCGCGCGCTCGACTGGAGCTCGTGGACGGGCCCCTCGCGGTCTGCGTGGGGCGGCTCTCCCGCGCGAAAGGCCAGGACGTGCTGGTCGAAGCCTGGCCAGCGATTCGGGCTCACATGGCCGGCGCAAGGCTTGTCCTCGTCGGCGACGGGCCCACCGAGCGCGAGCTGCGGGCCGTGGCGGGCGAGGGCGTGGACCTTGTGGGAATGCGCAACGACATCCCGGACTGGCTCGCCGCAGCCGATGTCGTCATCGCGCCCTCGCGCTGGGAGGGCATGTCGTTGACGCTGCTCCAGGCAATGGCGACGGGTCGCAGCGTCGTGGCGACCGACGTCGCCGGGATGCGCGATGCACTCGGCGACGAGGCCGGCCGCACCGTCCCTCTCGGGTCCGTCCCCGAGCTCGTCGACGCGGTCGTCGAGCGGCTGCAAGACCCCGCCCTCGCCGCAGACGAGGGCCGAGCAGGTCGCCGACGAGCGGAGCAGTCTCACGACGTGCGCACCGCGAACCAACGCATCGTTGCCCTGTACGGGCAGATCCTCGGCCACTCGCTCGACCGAGCCGGTTCCGCCGAGGCCGTCGCCAATCACCCGACGCCGTGAGCGAAGCCCACGTGCCCGAAGTGGGCACGAGTCGCATCCTGGCGAACACCGTCTACCGCGGCGCGGCGGACGTCGGCTCGAAGCTGATCTCGATCGCGTTCTTCGTCGTCCTCGCGCGGCAACTCGGCGAGGGCGGGTTCGGCGTCTTCGTGTTTGGGCTCACGCTCGCGGCGATGCTGACCGTGCTCGCGGGCTTCGGACAGGACCAGGTGCTCACCCGCGAGGTGGCACGCGACCGGTCGCGGCTGGACGAGTACTTCGCGAACACGGTCGGGCTCAAGCTGGCACTGGCGCTGCCCGTGCTCGTGGCTTCGGCCTTGGTCATGACCGCCGTGGGCGTCGACGGAGAGACGCGCTGGGTCGTGCTTCTCCTGGGGATCGCGCTCGTGGCCGAGCAGGTCGCGTCGGCGTGCTTCGCCGTCTACCAGGCCTTCGAGCAGCTCGTCTACGTCCCGGTCGTGATCATCACGCAGCGGCTGCTCACCGCCGTCGCCGGGATCGCAGCTGTCCTCGCCGGTGCGTCGGTCGTCGCCGTCTCGGTCATCTACCTCGGCGGCGCGCTCGTGGCAATGGTCCTCGCCTACGTGCTCATGGCGAGGCGCGTTGCGCGACCACGTCTGACCGTGAGCACCGGCAGCTGGCGCCGGATGCTCGTGGCGGCCGCGCCCGTCGGCGTGGCGTCGGTCCTCTCCTTGCTGATGTTTCGTGTGGACACCGCGATCCTCGCGTTCCTCGAGTCCGACGAGGTCGTCGGCGCATACGGCGCCGCTTTCAGGCTGTTCGAGGGAACGCTCTTCCTCAGCTGGGCTGTGACGACTGCGGTCTTTCCCGTGTTGTCACGGCTCTCGATCACGTCGCGGCCGTCGGTCGGCGAGGTGTTCGACGGCTCGCTCAAGCTCGTCGTCGCCCTCACGCTGCCGCTCGGCGTCGGCATGGCGATCCTGAGCGAGCCGATCGTTCATCTCGTCTTCGGCCGGGAGTTCGACGAGGCCGTCGTGCCGCTCCAGCTGCTCGCGCCGGCGATCGTCGTGTACTCGATCGCGTTCGTCTCCGGCGGGATGCTCGTGGCGCAGAACCGCCAGCGAGCCACGGCGATCGTCTACGGGGCGATGACAGCGTTCAACATCGCCGCCAGCCTGATCCTCATCCCGGCACGGTCGCTCGACGGCGCCGCGCTCGCGGCGCTCCTCACGCAGATCGTCCTCGCCGTCGCGCTGCTCGGGATCGCCCGGGCGACGGCCGGGTCGATCGGCTGGGCGCGTGTCTTCTCGGGCCCGCTGGCGGCCTCCGCAGCGCTCGCCGTGACGAGTTTCGTCCTGCGCGACAGCCTGCTCGTCGCAATCGTGGCCGGCGGGATCGTCTACCTCGTCGGCCTGGCGGCATTCGAGCGGGTCGCGTACCCGGAGGACGCGCGCAGGATCTGGGCGTTCCTCCGTCAGTCCCGCGAGCCCGCGGCCGCCCCGCGGTAGCCAAGCTCGGCCGCCGCTCCCTCGACGAGCCCGAGGGCGCCGCGCCACTCCCGGTTCACCAGCCGATGCGCGACGAGCACGAGCACGAGCCAGACGAACTGCGCCCGAGCCGCAGGGGTCTGCGGGAAGTTCTTGCGGAAGAGATAGCTGCGGTTCCGGATCACCAGCCGCCCGAACGCGCGCTGATCCTTCGACGTGAAGCCGAGGTTCTTGTGGACGATGCGCAGGCCCGGGAGATAGCGAATCCGGCCGTGGCGGGAGACGCGGTACGCGAAGTCCTCGTCCTCCCCCAGCCCGTAGTCGGCGAGCTCCTCGTCGAAGCGGACCCGCGCGGCGAGCTCGCGACGAACGCTCATGAAACAGCCGTGCATGAACTCCACGTCCGCCTCTCGATCGACCCGGGTGAGCCGGCGCGGATAGCCGGCGCGCGTGAAGCTCCCTTCCGGCCCCCGCACGGCGAGGCCCCGGAGGAAGGAGCCGGTGCCCCCGCGCCGCCCAAGGTCGGGCTCGACGATGCGACCGGTCGCGGCGACGATGGTCGGGTCGCGGAAGGGGGCCTCGAGACCGGCGAACAGACCAGGTTCGACCTGGACGTCGTCGTCGAGGAAGACGATGACGTCACCGATGGCCGCGTCGAGCGCGCGGTTTCGCTGGATCGTCAGTCCTCGGGGGCTCGAGAGGACGGTCACACGATCTCCGAAGGACGCAGCTACGGCCGCTCCGGACCCCTCGGGATCAGCGTCCACGACGATCACCTCGTCGGCCGGGGGATCGCAGGCAAGCACGCTCTCGAGTGTCTCGCGCAGCGGCTCCGGGCGTGCAAGCGTCGGGATGACGACGGAGAAGCGCATCTGCCCGGTATCGGCCACGACGGCGCTGGACGATAACCGCAGCCGCCTGCCGCGCCGATAGGTTGGCGAGGTGCCCGAGGACCCCTTCGACCTCGTCTTCATCTGCACGGGCAACCGCTTCCGGAGCGCGATCGGCGAGGGGCTCATGCGGCGGCTGACCGAAGGCCTGCCCGTGCGAACGACGTCCGCAGGCACTCTCGACCTCGGCCCCGTGGGGGCTCTACCCGAGGCGCTCGCGCTCGCCCCGTCGCTCGACCTCGATCTGAACGAGCACCGCGCGCAATGCGTCGGCAACGTGGACCTGTCGGACGCGGATCTCGTGCTCGGTTTCGAGTACCACCATCTCGCGGCCGCCGTCACCGTTGGCGGTGCGCGCCGGGAGCGCACGTTCACCGTCCCCGAGCTCGTGACGCTGCTCGAGGAAGCAGGCGCGGGCGCCGACCCGCCCCCGTCGTGCGGTTCAGCGGGCCGACGAAGCGCGGCCGGATGGGCTCCGTCCGGAAATCGCCGACCCCCTCGGCGGCTCGCCTGAGGTCTTCCACAGCACGGCACTCGAGGTCCGGGCGCTGACCGAGCGCCTCGCGGAGCTCCTGTTCGGCGTGCGCCCTAGCTGACCGACCGAAGGGCTGGGAACAGGATCACGTCGCGGATCGTGTCCCGGCCGGTCAGCACCATCGTCAGCCGGTCGATCCCGACGCCGAGGCCACCCGTCGGAGGCATTCCGTACGCGAGCGCCTCCACGTAGTCCGGGTCATCCTGCTCGCCGCCGACCTCGGACGCCTGCTGCGCGAACCGCTCGGCCTGCTCGTCCGGGTCGTTCAGCTCGCTGAAGGCGTTGCCGAGCTCGGTGCCTCCGACGAAGAACTCGAAGCGCTCGACGATCGCCGGGTCGTCGTCGGTGGCGCGTGCGAACGGCGAGAGCTCGATCGGGTAGTCGTGGAGGATCGACGGCTCGATCAGGGCCGGCTCGACGAACGAGGTCAGCGCGTGGTCGACGAGCTGCGCCCAGGTTCGGTCCGCCTTCGTGTCGATGCTGCGCTCATCGAGCCGGGCGCGCAGATCGTCGGGGTCGCGGGTCCAGAGCCCGTGCTCCTCGAGGGCGTCGACGAGCTTCACGCGCCGCCAGGGCCGCGCGAGATCGACCTCGTGTCCCCGGTAGGTGACCTTCGTCGTGCCGTTGATGGCCTGCGCGAGGTGCTCGACGAGGCGCTCGATCCGCTCCATCGTGTCGCGGTAGTCGGCGTACGCTTCGTACCACTCGAGCTGCGTGAACTCGGGCTGGTGCTTGTAGGAGATGCCCTCGTTCCGGAAGTCCTTGCCGAGCTCGTAGACCTTGTCGAGGCCGCCGACGATCAGGCGCTTGAGGTAGAGCTCGTCGGCGATCCGGAGGTAGTAGTCCTGGTCGAGGTGCTTGTAGTGGGTGACGAACGGCTCGGCGAAGCCGCCGCCGTAGCGGGGCTGGAGGATCGGAGTCTCGACCTCGACGAAGCCCTCCGAGTCGAGCCAGCGTCGGGCCTCCGCGACGATCCGCGCTCGCGTGAGCGCGAGCTCCCGCGACTCCTCGTTCATCAGTAGGTCGAGGTAGCGCTGGCGGTAGCGCGTCTCCGTGTCCTGGACGCCGTGGAACGTGTCGGGCAACGGCCGCTTGATCTTGGCCAGGAGCGTGAGCTCATCGACGGCGATGGAGGGCTCCCCCCGCCGTGTCTTGGTCGGTCGGCCCTCGGCGCCGACGATGTCGCCCAGGTCGAGGTCGACAGGCCCGGTGCGCTCCTGCGCGCAGAGCAGCTGGATCCGGCCCGAGCGGTCGACGAGGTCGAGGAAGACGAGCTTGCCCATGTCCCGCCGAGCCATGACCCGCCCGGCCACGCGCCTCGTCTCCTCGGCCTCCGCGCCGGCTTCGAGCGGCTCGGCCTCCGCTCGAACCGACGCGATCTCGACACGGTCGGGAAAGCGCTTCGGCAGCCCGCTCATGGCGGCCGAGTCTACGCGGCGTTCTAGCTCCAGATCAGCCAGCCGAGGAACACGCCGACGAGGAAGGAACCGACGGCGGCGGCTGCTGCGACCTCGCGTACCGACCTTGCCCACTCACGGCGCTCGCGGGGCCGTGCAAGGCTCGGCAATCCGGCCTGGACGTACGGCGGCGGGTCGACCCCGAGCTGCCGGTACGCCGAGACCCAGACATCCTCGGGCGGCGCCCCGAGCGCACGAAGGGCGTCCAGCGCGGCACCCTGCCCCTCGTGCAGGAGCGCGATCAGCAGGTGCTGCGTGCCGATTGCGTTGTGGCCGAGAGCCTGCGCGTCCTCGAGCGCCAGCTCGAAGATCTTCTTCATCCGAGGCGTGAGCGGAAGCTGGCCCGCAGGCGGCTCCTCGTCGCCTTTACCGACATGCTCGACCACCCAGTCGCGCGCCGGCTGAAGCTCGACATTGTGCGCACGCAGCGTCGTCGTCGCCCGTCCGTTCTCGCGAATCAGCCCGAGCAACAGATGCTCGGTCCCGATGTAGCCGTGCTTGAGACTCCGCGCCTCCTCCTGCGCGAGCACGACGACCTGCCGAGCGCTCTCGGTGAACCGCTCGAACATCGGACGAGCGTAACTCCGAGACCGGCTGGCCCCGGCGTCAGAATTCCGGGATCAGGCGGCCTTGATCTCGAGGATCTTGTACTTCAGCGCCTTGCCCTTCGGCGTCGAGACCTCGACCGTCTCGCCCTTCTTCTTGCCGAGGATGGCGCGGCCGACCGGCGACTCGTTGGAGAGCTTCTGCTCGAGTGGGTTCGCCTCCGCGGAGCCGACGATGTGGTACTCGACGGTCTCCTTGGCGGCGACGTCGCGCAGCCGGACCTTGGAGCCGACGCTGACGACGTCCTTCGAGATCTCCTTCTTGTCGATCACGCGGGCCGCGATCAGGCGCTCCTCGAGCTGGGCGATCCTGTGCTCGAGCATGGCCTGCTCGTTCTTCGCGTGGTCGTACTCGGCGTTCTCGCTGATGTCGCCGAACTCGCGCGCGATGCGGATGCGGTCGGCGACCTCCCTGCGCTTGTCGGTCGAGAGATACTGGATCTCGTCCTTCAGCTTCTTGTAACCCTCGGGAGTGAGGATCACTTCCTTCACGTCAATGGCCTCCTTGACCCAAAAAAACGCGCGGCCCGAAGAAAGGCCGTCGCGGAAGGCGCGCATGGTAGCGACGGCGAAGGACGACGTCAACAGGCAATTCGCTACCTTTTCCCGCTCTGTGCAGGTAAATCTGCGGACACCCTGGAGAATCCAGGACATCGAGATTCCCACGCGCGTCGTCCTCGCCCCGATGGCGGGTGTGAGCGTGCAGGCATTTCGCCGCCAGGGGCGCCGGTACGGGGCCGGCCTCGTGTGCTCGGAGATGGTCAGCTGCGCCGGGCTCGAGCATCGGAACGAGCGGACGCTCGGCTATCTCAGGATCGCCTCCGACGAGCATCCGCTGGCGATCCAGATCTTCGGCGGCGAGCCGGCAACGATGGCCGAGGCGGCGCGGATGGTCGAGGCTGCCGGAGCCGACCTGGTCGACATCAACTTCGGCTGCCCGGTCCGAAAGGTGACGAAGACTGGCGCCGGCGCGACCTGTCTCGGCGAGCCAGAGCGCGCAGCGGCGATCGTGCGGGCCGTGGCCGAGGCAGTCTCGGTGCCGGTCTCCGTGAAGATGCGGCGCGGCCTCGAGAACGGCTCGCGCGCCTGCCTCGAGCTCGGCCCGCGGCTCGTGGACGCCGGCGCGGCGACGCTCACGCTGCACCCGCGGTCGGCGAAGCAGATGTACACCGGCGAGGCCGACCACTCCCTTACCGCCGAGCTTGTCGAGCTCGTGGATGTTCCTGTGATCGCTTCCGGGGACGTGACGTCACGCGCTCGTGCGCAGACGGTTCTGGCGACCACCGGCGCCGCCGCGGTAATGGTCGGCCGGGCGGCGCAGGGGAACCCCTGGGCGATCCGCGAGATCGTCGGAGACTCGGACGAGGAGCCGACGCGCGAGGAGGTCGTTGCCGAGCTCGTCCTCTTCATGCGCGAGACGGTGCGGGAGCTCGGCGAGCGCAAGGCAACGGGCTTCCTGAAGAAGTTCTACGGCTGGTACCTCGGCCGCGGGCGCTTCCCGCGACCGTTCAAGCAGGAGCTCGTGGAGCTGGAGACGGTCGCCCAGGTCGAGGAGCGCCTCTTCGCCGCGGCGCCGGGGGCGCACTTCGTCCTCGCGAGACTCGAGGAGGAGCACCCGCGCCTCGACGAGGTCGAGCTCGACCTCCCGATCTCGATTTACGGCGGCGGCTGACCCCGAGGTTCGGGCGGGCCGCTTACCGGGAACAAGCCATCTCGACCGCACGAAAGGGGTGTACGAGATGGCAACGGAAACCAGGGAAACGCAGGACACGCGGGTCGACGAAAGGGTCGACCGCGCAAGACCGGTCGAGACCCGCACCGAGCGCGAAACGAGCGCGGATCCCTACGCAGGGATCCATGCGGCGCGCGAGCGCTTCGGCGGGATCGACATCCCGGCGAGCCTCGTCGGCATGTTGACGGCGCTCTCGACGGTGATCATCCTCGCCGGATTGGTCGGCGCCGCCTTCGGCGTCGTCGGCTACCAGACCGGGCTCGAGGAGAACGCCGAGGACCTCTCGATCGGCAGTCTGATCGGAGGAGTCGCCGTCCTCTTCGTCGCCTACCTGATCGGCGGCTGGGCGGCCGGGCGGATCGCGCGGTACGACGGAGCGCGTAACGGCTTCGCGACCGGCGTCTGGACGCTGATCTTCGCAGCGATCCTCGCTGGGCTCGGTGCCTGGGCCGGTGCGGAGTACGACGTGTTCGAGAACGTCGATCTGCCGCAGTGGTTCGACAGCGACGCTCTGACGACGGCCGCGATCGCCAGCGGCATCGGCGCAATCGTGGCGATGTTCGTCGGCGGCATCATCGGAGGCATGTGGGGCGAGCGGTACCACCGCCGCGCCGACGCCACGATCGCCGACACGCGCCGGTCGACGGTCAGCACCGATTACCGGACGGACGACCGGGTCTCGCACGACGACGCGGATGCGCCCGCACCGGCGGCGTATGACCGGACGGACGACCGGGTCTCGCATGACGACGGCGACGTGCCTGCGCCGGCGGCGTACGACCGGAAGCGGGACTAGCACTGGTCTGCGGCACGCAGTAGGGGCGGCGCACGCCGCCCCTACTGATTCCGGTCCCAGAGGATCCGGAGCCCTTCCAGCGTGAGGTAGGGGTCGACCTTCTCGATCGTCCGCGAGTGCGGAACGATCAGGTCCGCGAGACCGCCGGTTGCGATCGCGGGAGCCTCCACCCCGAGCTCGCCCCGGATCCGCGTCACGATCTCGTCCACCTGGCCGGTGAATCCGTAGACGAGACCCGATTGGAGGGCCGTGCCGGTCGTCTTGCCGATCACCGTCTCCGGGGCGGAGAAGTCGATGCGGAAGAGCCGCGCGGCGCGCGCGAAGAGCGCGTCCATCGAGACCTCGATCCCCGGAGCCAGGACGCCGCCGACGTACTCACCCTCCGGCGAGACGACGTCGAAGTTTGTCGAGGTGCCGAAGTCCACGACGATCGACGGCGCGCCGTATTGCTCGAGCACAGCCACGGCGTTGGCGATCCGGTCGGGGCCGACCTCGCGCGGGTCGTCGTACCGGATCGGGATGCCTGTCTTCGCGCCGGGGCCGACGGCGAGGAAGCGCGCATCGGTCCAGCGCGCCGCGAAGTCCTCGTACGCCTGGACGAGCGGCGGGACCGTCGAGCTGAGGCAGATGCCGTCTACCGCGTCGAGGTCGAGCAGGCCCGAGAGCAGGACGCCGAGCTCGTCGCCGGTGCGGTCCCGTTCGGTCGCGACGCGCCAGTGCTCCCCGAGCTCGCCGTCCCGGAACAGCCCGAAGACGGTCTGCGTGTTGCCGGCGTCTACTGCAAGAAGCATCGGCTAGCCACTGACGCCTCCGGCGTGGTGCTCGCGGTGCGATGCCGGAGGGGACAGTGTTTCTAACACGGCCCCGGAGAGCAGCGTGCCGCGAGCGCCGCGAGGCAGACGGCGGAGCCGGGCTTCGCCCGGCTTGGCCGGCTGCCGGCCGGTGGCGTCAGTCGTCTTCGCCGCGGAGGGGCTCGCCGAGGCGCTCTGCCAGCGCGTCTGCCGTCAGCTTCGGCTCCTCCCCCTCGCCGCGCAGCTCCTCCACCGTGACGTCGCTCGAGGTGTAGACCTCGGCACGCGGGATCATCCGCGTCGGGCGGTTCTTGTCCCAGACCCAGACGTCCTCCATGCGCAGGTGGAAGAACGGGTAGCTCGGCTGTGGGACGTAGCGCAGGTCGAGTGTGTTGCAGAGGTACGTCGCGTCCTGCGTGAGGACGCAGTAGCGGAACAGGCCGAAAACGGCCGTGTACTCCTTCTTCAGCTGGAGCTCGAGCTCTGCCTCGAACTCGTCGAGCTCGTCGAGATGCGACATGTCAGTGACTCTCCCGGTGACATTGATGGATGTCTCGGTCGTCGGCACCAAGCCAGGCTAGGACCCAGAGAGCATTCGGGCTGGTCCGCCCGGATGCGACTGAGGACAACGACTGGCGCCGCGTGCCGGCAGGCCAGGCGCCACCGAATGTTGCCGGCAGAGCCACGCCATCATTGTAGTGCGGCGAGTAAGGACTGCACCGAGCCCCGGCCGGGCACCTCCAGCACAGGGTCGACCTCGGCCAGCGGCTCGAGCACGAACCGGCGCTCGGCCATGCGGGGGTGCGGGATCTGGAGCTCCGGCTCGTCCACGATCCGGCTGTCGTACAGGAGGATGTCCAGGTCGATCGTCCTCGGCCCGAGGGGTGGGCCGTCGCGCGTCCGGCCCAGCTCCTGCTCCAGATCGAGCAGCACCGACAGGAGGTCGCGCGGCTCCAGGCTCGTCTGGAGGCGGGCGACGCCGTTCAGGAACCGCGGTTGGTCCTCGTAGCCGACGGGATCCGTCTCGCGGAGCCGCGAGACGCGCTGAACGTCGATTGCTTCGTGGGCGTCCAGGCGCGAAAGGGCGAGCCGGATCGTCACCTCGCGGTCGCCCAGGTTCGCGCCGAGCCCGACGTAGACAAGCGGCATACCCTCGCTATGGTGTCTCTTAATGCGCCGGCTTGGGGTCGTCTTGGCGTTGCTCTTTGTAGCTGCGCCGGCACCGGCGCAGGCGGCTCCCGCTGCGCAGGTTCCGACCAACCGCGAGGTTGCGGCGCTCGGGGACTTCGGGCACACCATGCTGGGGGTTCGCGCGGACGCCGCCGCCGAGCGTCTGATCGCCGCGAACCGCGGCACGATCGTCGCCCCCGACCTCCACATCTGGCGGCTTCCGAGCGACGCGGCGCAGCGCCTGATCCCGCGGCTTCGGCGGCTGGGCGCCCTGCGCTTCGCCGAGCCGGACCGGCCTGTCGCGCGCGAGTCCCACCTCCCCGGCGCGGACCCGCTCGCGGCGCCCCCGATCGGCTGGCACCTCTACCGGATCGGCGCGGACCGGGCTGAGCCGCCGGGTCCCGGCGTGCCGCTGACGATCGTCGACTCCGGCCTCGACCTGAACCACATGGAGTTCCGCGCCAGACCGAACACGACGGTCCTGAACGAGCAGCAGGTCGACCTCACGCCCGATGAGTACCACGGCACGATCGTCGCCTCGACTGCCGCCGCGCCGATCGACAACGTCGGCGCGATCGGGGTCTACCCGCAGGCGGTCCTCCAGGCGTACGACCTCTGGTTCCTCTCCGAGTCGTTGATCGTCCAGGGGATCAGCCGCGCGGTGGCGGCGAGGGCCGGCGTCATCAACCTGAGTCTCGGCGGGGACGAGCCCTCACGAGCGATGTACGAGGCGATCGTGAACGCGTTCGGCCGCGGCTCGATCGTCGTGGCCGCTGCGGGGAACGAGCGGTTGCGCGAGGACCCGCCGATCTACCCGGCCGGCTTTCCCCACGTCCTGACCGTCGGCTCGACGGACATCAGGGATCAGCCGTCGCTCTTCTCCAGCACGAGCGCGGCGGTCGACCTCGCCGCGCCGGGTGAGCAGATCCCGTGGCAGGACCCGGTCAACCCGGCCATGTGGAGGACGATCAACGGGACGAGTTTCTCGGCGCCGCAGGTGGCGGCTGCCACGGCGTGGGTGTGGACGGCACGGCCCGGGATCGAGAAGACGCAGCTCTTCGACCTGATGCGGCGCTCCGCGCGCGACGTCGCGCCCGCCGGCTTCGACAGGCGCACCGGCTTTGGCATCCTCGACATACCCACCGCGCTCAGCCGAGCGCTCCCGCCGGTCGACCCGCTGGAGCCGAACGACGACGTGGATCACGTCAAGGCGCATGGGATCTTCCAAGCCGCCGCCCGTCCGCTGACGGCACCGGGGCGGCGCCGCGCGTCACTCACGGCGCGCGTCCACGCCAGCGAGGATCCGGACGACGTCTACCGCTTCTGGGTTCCCGCGGGGCGGGAAGTGACGGCGACCGTGCGCCCGACTGCCGACGTGTCCATGGCCGTATGGGCTAGAGGCACGCGAAGCGTCTACGAGCGCGGCCGGGCCCGCGCCCGCGACCTGATCGCGGCGAGCGCGCGGCGCGGCGGCCGGACGGAGACCGTTCGGATCGAGAACATGCGCAGCAGCGGCTTCTACGCGTACCTCGATGTCTTCCCGGCCAAGGGCGCGCGCTCCGCCGGGTACACGCTCCAGATCAGCTCTCGCGCACTGCGGTAGCGGCGGAGTACTCGACCTTCAGGCCGGCCGGCGCGATGCCCGGCTTGCGCACGCGCACTTGGACGCGCGTGGCAGGGAAGCGCGCGGCGAGCCCGTCGGCGACGGCGGCGGCCAGCTTCTCGATCAGCCGGTACTCGCCGCCGTCCGACACCTCGCGGACGCAGGCCGCGACGGCGCGGTAGTCGACGGTCGACTCGAGGCGATCTTCCGGCGGCTCGTCGACGGTCAGCTCGACGTCGTAGTAGAACGTTCGGCCGGTCTCCCGCTCGTCGTCGTCCACGCCGTGCCGGCCGAAGACCTCGAGGCCGACGAGCTCGACGATCATCCGACAACCGCCCGCGCGGCGGTCAGCGCCTCCACGTGCTCCTTCACGTCGTGCACGCGGAGGATCGTCGCACCGCGCTCGTAGGCGGTGACGGCGGCGGCGATGCTGGCCGAGAGCGGGCCGGTTTTCGCCTCCGGGTCGCCGAGGATCCTGCCGAGCGAGCTCTTGCGCGAGAACCCGACGACCACTGGGCGTCCGAGCGTGGCGATCTCGTCGAGACGGCGGACGAGCTCGAAGTTGTGCTCGACCGTCTTCCCGAAGCCGATGCCCGGATCGACGCAGATCCGCTCCTCCGCGATCCCGGCATCGACGGCGAAGCGCAGTCGCTCCTCGAGGAACGCCTTGACGTCGGAGACGACGTCGTCGTAGCGGGGCTCGGCCTGCATCGTGCGCGGCTCGCCCTGCATGTGCATGAGGCAGAGGTAGGCGTCCGATTCGGCGACGACCCCGGCGAGGTTCGGATCTCCGCGAAACGCGGTCACATCGTTGACCAGCTCGGCTCCGAGCTCGAGCGCCCGGCGGGCGACCGCGCCCTTCGCCGTGTCGATCGAGACGGGAACGCCGCGGAGTTGCTCGAGCACCGGCTCGATCCGGCTCAGTTCCTCCTCCGGGGACACCGGCTTGGCACCCGGGCGAGTCGATTCGCCGCCGACGTCGACGATCGCGGCGCCATCCTCGACCATCCGCCGCGCCGAGGCGACCGCGTCCGCCGCGCGGAAGTTGACGCCGCCGTCCGAGAACGAGTCGGGCGTCACGTTGACGATCCCCATGACCGATGGGCGAGGGAACCGCTCCTCGATGGGTCGCATAGCGAAACCGTACTCCGGCCGCAGCGCCACATCCGGTGGGGTCAGACCCCACCACGAATCGGGGCCGACTTCGTGACGAAACCTGCGCCGGCTAGATCGAGCCGCTGAAGGTGTCGCAGGCCGCGGGCTGCTTCTGCTCGTAGCCGCGGGAGAACCAGCGCCGCCGCTGCTCCGACGAGCCGTGCGTCCAGCTCTCAGGGCTCACCTGCCCCTGCGTCTGCTCCTGGATGCGGTCGTCGCCGATCGCGGCAGCCGCGTCCAGCGCCTCGTTGATGTCAGCCTGGGTGAGCGGCTCCAACAGCTCTGTCTCCACCGCGTTGGCCGCCCAGACGCCCGCGTAGCAATCCGCCTGCAGCTCGGAGCGAACGGCGCGGCTCTCCGGCCCCTGCCGGTCGTTGCCGATCCGGTCGAGGACACCGGTCAGGTTCTGGACATGGTGGCCGTACTCGTGCGCGATGACGTAGGCCTGCGCGAACGGCCCGCCGCCCGCGCCGAAGCGGGACTGCAGCTCGTCGAAGAAGCCGAGGTCGATGTAGACGCGCTGGTCCCGCGGACAGTAGAAGGGGCCGACCTGGGAGCTCGCGAAGCCGCAGCCCGTCTGCACCTGGTCAGTGAAGAAGACCGTGTTCGCGAACTGGTACTCGCGGTTGCTGCGCTCGAACACGGGGTCCCAGAAGCGCTGCACCGAGTTCACGACGCCCACGATGCGGCAGTCCTGCCGCTCGTTCGCGTCCTCAGCCGTCTGGCACTCCTGCGAGACCTCGCTCGGCGTGTCGCCCTGCTGGATCTGCTGCTGGTCGAGAGGCGCGAGCTCGCCGAGGCCCCCGCCGCCGCCCAACAGCGTGATCAGCAGATAGACGACGACCGCGGCGATGCCGAGGCCGCCGCCGCCCACCGCCAGCCCGCCGGGCGCCATCCGGCGTCCGCGGACGTCGGTGACCTGACCGGGATCGAGCTTGGCTCCACGCCGAAAGCGCATGACGCATCCTTACCCGCGGTCGGTGTACCCGGAAACGACGGAGCGGCCGGCCGGCCATGCCGACCGGCCGCTCCGGGCTCCCGTTAACGCTTCTTCTTCGGAATGCGAACCTCGACGACGAGCGGCTTCGTGCCCGCTCCGGCGTGGTCGGCGGTGCCGAGCACATGCGCGACGAACACGGCCCGCTTGGCGACACGCCAACGCGTGACGAACGTGCCGTTCGAAGCGACAGTGGCGACTTGCGAGCGCCACAGCCCCGAGACGCGCATCGAGACGACCGCCTGCTCCCCGGCGACGGCCGAGGCGAGACGGCCGCTGACCGTGATCGTGGAGGGCTTCGAGATTCGTGTCCCACGCGTCGTGATCCGGAGCGCCCGCGCCGTCCCGACATCACCGCCGCTCGTGGTCGCATAGAGGAAGTTGGCGCCCGCAAGGGCATACGCGGTCCCGCCGGCCATGTCGACGGCCCTGACGAAGGCCGGGCTGACCAGCTGCGGTCGCCAGCTGGCGCCGCCGTCGGACGTCCGGAGCACGAAACCGCGTGCCTCCCGGCCGACCCTTGGGACGACGACGTAGCCGTTCCGCGCATCCGCGAAGCCGACCTGGGTCATCGGCCTTCCGGTCGAAACGAGCTCCGTCCAGGTGCGGCCCGCGTTCGTCGTCTTCCAGAGCCGGAAGCTCACGTCGACCAGATAGCCGGTCTGCGTCGAGACGAACGAGATGTCGTGAATGCGGCTCGGGGTGGGCCGCCGGAGCCGCCTCCAGGTGAGGCCCCCGTTCGGCGAGTACAGGAGCCGGAGCCGTCCCGCCGCGAAGATCCCGGGCCCGGCTGTGTCGGCTATCAAGAGGCCCGCCCCACGGAGGTCGCGGTCGGACACCGCCGAGAACGTCTCGCCGCCGTTGATCGACCTGCGGACCCCCCGGGTCCCGATCACGACCACGTGGTCGGCGTCACTCGCGATGAGGTCCCTGGCTCCCACCGGTGTGCCGGAGTTCAGAAGCCGGTAGCTCGCGCCGCCGTTGTCGGACCGCTGGACGGTCCCGTCGTCCGCCAGGACGAAGAGCCGCGACGCGGTCGGAGCAGCGACGGCCCGGATCCCCAGCGAGGTCGGCGGGCTGACGTTGGCCCAGGTCTGCCCGGCGTCGGTCGTGCGCGCCAGGGCACCCGAGCGGCCGCCTACGTAGGCGATCCGGTCGGTCGCGGCGTCCAGCACTATGAAGTCGTCGGTCAGGCGGCCGCCGACGACGCGCCAGGTTTCTCCCGCGTCGTCTGAGATGACCGCGCTGCCGAAGTTGCCGACGGCGAGGGCGCGCGTCGGAGACGCCAGTTCGACCGCGAACGCCGACTCGGCGGGCGGCGTGGCGGCGGAGAACGTGTCGCCGCCGTCCGTCGTGCGGACGATCCGGTTTCCCTGCGTCATCGCGAGCAGGCAGTTGTCGGCGTCCGAGCAGCGGATCGAGCCGAAGTCCCCGCCCGGGACGCCCGAGACCGTCTTCCGCTCCCACGTCACGCCGCCGTCGATGCTCTTGAGCAGCTGCAGCCACTGCCCGACGGCATACAGCGTCGTGGAATCGGCATGCTCGAGCCCGAAGAGCGGTAGCTGAGTAGCTGGCGACCACAGTCCACGTGACGGCGCCGTCTGTCGTGCGCACGACAGTCCGCCGGCCGTCGCAAAGCAGGTCGTCTCGCTCGTGCAGAGCAGGTCGCTGGTCTGCGAGACCATCGGGACGGCTGTACGGCGCGTGAACGTCTGCCCGCCGTCGGCGGTCGACAGAACCGAATTGTTGGATAGCAGCAGATAGCCGACGTTCGACGAGGGGAACGAGAACGCCGCGACGCCCGCAGGGCAGCGCAGGTCGCTCGCCGAGAACGGAAGCCGCTGGAACGTCGCGCCGCCGTCGTCGGACCGGCGAAGCGAGCAGCCGCCGCCCACGACGATCCGGTCCGGCGAGCCGGCCATGCGCACCCGGCGGAGATCGAGGGTGAGCCCGGTCACGACGCCAGACCAGCTCGATCCGGCGTTCGTGCTCTTGAGCAGCGTCCCGAAGGCGCCGGCTGCGTAACACGTCGACCCGCCGCAGACCAGGTCGGTCAGGTTGTTCGGTCCGAGAGTCGGATTGCCCGAGTACCAGCCGGAGTGCGGTGTGTTCACACCGGCCGAGGCTCCGGCAATGAGCGTCAGCGCCGCCACCACAGCTGCGGCGGTCCAGGCGCGGACACGCAAATGGAAGAGCGTGTGCATGAGAGACCCCTTTCCCGCGTCCGCTGCGTCGGCGGCGAGACGCTCCGTGGAAGGAGGTGATCGTTACTCGAAGGCGGCCCGCTTACAAGGGGTTACGCAGGACTTTTCAGGCTATCCGTACTTTTGCGAGACGTTCCGAACGCATTCCTAACAACCGGCGGCCGCGCACCGGCCGCTGTACCCCTCGTCCGCTCGGCGCTAAGGCTTGGCGGGGTCGGGCGGCGGAGGTTGCATCATCGCGCCGGGCACCGGGAACGGCTTCGGCTGCGGCGCGGGCTTCCGCTCGCGGCTCGGCGTCTCCTCCGCCTCGACCGCCGGCGCCTCCTCCGGGAAGACCTCTTCCTCCGAGGCGCCTTCCAGTAGCCGCAGGAACTGATCCTTGTCGATCGTCTCGCGCTCGATGAGGATCGCGGAGAGGCGGTGGAGCTCCTCCATGTGGTCCTTCAGGACCTGGTGCGCCCGCTGGTGCGCCTCCTCGATCACGCGGCGGATCTCCTCGTCGATCTCGCGCGCGACCTCCTCGGAGTAGTCCGGCTCCGCGCTCATCTCGCGGCCGAGGAACGGCATGTCGTGATTGCGACCCAGCACGCGCGGGCCGAGCTTCTCGCTCATCCCGAAGCGCATGATCATCTGCTTCGCGGTGCTCGTGACCTTCTCGAGGTCGTTCGCCGCACCGGTCGTGACCTCGTTGAAGACGACCTCCTCCGCCGCGCGGCCGCCAAGCGTTGCCGCCAGTTGATCCATCAGCGTGGACTTCCGGGTCAGGTAGCGGTCCTCGCGTGGGAGGGAGATCGTGTAGCCGAGTGCCTGGCCGCGCGAGATGACGGAGATCTTGTGGACGTCGGTGTCCTGGTCGAGGTAGTGGCCGACGAGGGCGTGGCCCATCTCGTGGTACGCCGTGACCTTCCGCTCCTCTTCCGAGAGCAGGCGAGTCTTCTTCTCGGGGCCGGCGATCACGCGCATGATCCCCTCCTCGAGCTCCTCCTGCTCGATCGTCTTCTTGCCGCGGCGCGCCGCCAGCAGCGCTGCCTCGTTGACGAGGTTGGCGAGATCGGCCCCTGTGAAGCCGGGCGTTCCGGCCGCCATCGTGTCGAGATCGACCTCCGACGCGATCGGCTTACCCTTCACGTGCACCTCGAGAATCTTCTTGCGGCCGGACCGGTCCGGCCGGTCGACGACGATCTGCCGGTCGAAGCGGCCTGGGCGCAGCAGTGCCGGGTCGAGGATGTCCGGCCGGTTCGTCGCCGCGATCAGGATGATGTTGTCCTTCAGCTCGAACCCGTCCATCTCGACGAGAAGCTGGTTCAGCGTCTGCTCGCGCTCGTCGTGGCCGCCGCCGAGTCCGGCGCCACGATGGCGGCCGACCGCGTCGATCTCGTCCATGAAGACGATGCACGGCGACGCCTGCTTCGCCTGCTCGAACAGGTCTCGGACGCGCGAGGCGCCGACGCCGACGAACATCTCGACGAAGTCGGAGCCTGAGATCGAGAAGAACGGGACACCCGCCTCACCCGCGACCGCGCGTGCAAGCAGCGTCTTCCCGGTGCCGGGCGGCCCGTAGAGCAGCACGCCCTTCGGGATCCGCGCGCCGAGCGCCTGGAACTTCTTCGGGTTCTCGAGGAACTCCTTGATCTCGTGCAGCTCCTCGACGGCCTCGTCCACGCCGGCCACGTCCTTGAAGCCGATCTTCGGCGAGTCGGGCGTCATCCGCTTCGCGCGCGACTTCCCGAACGACATCACCTTCGAGCCGCCTCCCTGCACCTGGTTCATCAGGAAGATCCAGAAGGCGATCAGGATCACGAAGGGGAGCAGCCCGGTCAGGAGCGACCACCACGGCGACCCGCCGACGGCCTTGGAGTCGAAGGTGACGTTCTCCTCCTTCATCACCTTCTCGAACTCGCGGAGCGACTCCGGGCTCGGGTAGGCGACCTTGACCTTCTTGCCTTCTTCCTGGCTCCCCGTCGGCTCGTACTCGACCGTCAGCTGCTGCTTGTTCGGGTTCGCGACGATGTTGTCGATCGCCGGCTGACCGTTCGCCACCTGCTGCTGGAGCTCCGAGTAGGTGACCTTCTCCTGCTTTTCGCCGCCCATCAGGGTCTGGCTCGCCAGGTAGACGAGCAGCACGATGACGATTAGCGGGAAGAGCGCAGAGCGGAAGAACCTGTTCATAGGCGTTATATCGGCCAGCGTAGCAGCGGCATTACCGGCAAAGCCTGCCCCAAACGGGGTGAATCAGAGCCCGGCGGCGGCCTCGTCCGCGAGCACTCCGACGTAACGGAGGTTTCGGTACCGCTCCGCGAAGTCGAGCCCGTAGCCGACGACGAACCGGTTCGGGATCTCGAAGCCCGTGTACCGCACCGGGACCTCGACCTCACGGCGCTCCGGCTTCGTCAGCAGCGCGCAGACCTCGAGCGAGGCCGGGTTGCGCGCGCTGAGCGTCCGCGTGAGATACGAGAGCGTCAGGCCGGAGTCGATGATGTCCTCGACGACGAGGACGTTCCGCCCCTCGATCGTCTCGTCGAGGTCCTTCAGGATCCGGACGACGCCGGAGGAGTCCGTCGAGGCGCCGTAGCTCGAGATCGCCATGAAGTCGACCTCGCACGGCACCGTGATGTGGCGCATCAGGTCGGCCATGAAGAAGACGGCGCCCTTGAGGACCCCCACCAGCAGCAGGTCCTTGCCGGCGTAGTCGGCCGAGATCTCGGCACCGAGCTCGGCGATCCGCTCCTTCAAGGCGTCTTCCTCGATGAGGACCTCGGCGACGCCCTGCTCGACCTCAGTCTTGAACGTACTCAGCGTGCACCCTCCCCTCCCTCGCCGGCGCCGGCTCCCGCCGGGCCAAGCCCGGCTCCGCCTTCGCCTGACGCCTCTGGCCGCGCGATCCTGCGCCCGCGGCGCTTGTCCGTGCCACTTTGCACTGTCCTGCGCGCCGCGGGCTTGTCTCCCTTGCCAGAGACGCCCGAGGAAGCGGAGGGTAATCGCTCCGCGAATACCCCCTCCGCCTCGACGATTCCGGGCACCGCGACGACCTCGTCACCGCGCACGACGAGCGGCCAGGCCTCCCGTTGCGAGCGCGGAACCTTGGCGTCCACGAACACATCCTGAAGCTTCTTGCGCCGGCCTGCGAGGCGATCTCCCGCACGCCAGCCGCGGACCCGAAGCCCCGGCCGGTCGGAGCGGATTCGCCACGGCCCCCAGCGCACCTCGCCCTCGAGCGCGACCGGACCGCGCTCGACCCAGACGCGGTCGTACTCCCGCACCGCCTGGACGCCGCCGCCGAGGTCGATGCGCGCCGAGCCGATCGTGCTCGCGAAGAGCTCCGTGAACGGGCTAGGCCGTCCTTCCGCCAGTGCGAGGAGGTTCTTCTCGGCCCGCTCGTCCAGCTGCCGGAGCAGCGGCAGGATCTGCTCGCGGATCAGGCCGCGCTTCGTCTCCGCGTTGGTGGAGTCGGTTCGGAACGGCACCCCGACCGCCCGGCAGTACGCCTCCGTCTCCTCCCGCCAGACCCCGAGCAGCGGCCGGACGACCCCGTCCTCCCGCTTCGGCTTGATCCCGCCGGGCTTCCCGCTGGACACCAGCCGGTAGAGAACGGTCTCGACCTGGTCGGAGGCGGTGTGGCCGGTGGCGCGGAGCCTGTCGGTCGCAAACGAGTAGCGGAGCTCGCGCAGGTCGGCTTCGGTTTTCCCAGGGGCGTCGACGACCTCGGCGCCGAGCACCTCGGCGCAGAAGCGGGCGTCCTCATCCGACTCCTCGCCACGCAGGTGGTGGTTGACGTGCAGCGAGGAGACGGCGTAGCCGAGCTTCCGAAGCGAATGCCACAGCGCAGTCGAGTCCGCACCGCCGGACACGAGGCAGGTGACCTCCCCGCCGGGTGCGATCAGCTCGTGCCGGCGGATCTGCTCCTCGACGCGCTCGGCGAAGTCCATCGACCTATTGTGGCCGCCGGTGCTCGAGGTACGAGGCGGCCATGTGCACCGCCCACCTCGCCACCCAGAAGACGACGACGAGGATCAGCAACCGCTTCATGGATACACCGGGTCCCGAACCCACTCCTCGATCCGCTCCACGGCGTCGCGCAGGCTCGGCTCGTAGAGGATGTGCGGCTCCGCCGGTGTCACGAGCGGCATCTTCGCCGAGGGCCGCCGCCCGTCGGCCGCAGCGAGCGCGAAGGCGATCGGAAGTGAGTGGCAGACGACGAGGATCGTCTCCTCGTCCCGCTCCAGGAGTGTGCGGAAGCCGCGCGCGTAGCGCTCCGCGATCGCGACTCGCGCCTCGCCCTCCCCCGGCGGGACGTCGAGCGGCCCGTGCGTCTTGGCCCACTTGCGGTAGTCCGCGAGCGCTTTACCCTCGAAGGCGCCGTAGAACGGGTCGTTGAGGTCGCGGAGGACGATCCGCGGCACCGGTCTGTCGCCGAGCGTCAGGTCGGCGGTTTCCCGAGTGCGGCCGAACTCGGTCACGACGCAGAGGTCGATGGGCTCGCTCGCGAGGCGGTCGTACAGCAAGCGCGCCTGCTGCTTCCCCTCCTCCGTCAACCCGACGACGACGGACGGATCGCCGTTGACGAGGGCCCGGGCGGAGTACTCGCTCTCGCCGTGGCGGACGAAGATGGCGCGCTCCACTAGTGTCCCTTCAGGTAGTTCCGCCCCGCCTCCGGCGTGCGAGAAGCAAGCCAGGCTAGGACGCAGGGAGCGCCCATACCTGAACGGTATGGGCGCGACTGAGGACGACGCATGGCGCAGTCTTATCGCGCGCCGGAGGTGATGGCGTGGACTGCCTGGAGGGGCAACTAAAAAAGGACCGACCGGTAGGTGCCTACCCGATCCATCCCGACTGCGTCGTAAAGGCGGATCGCCGCCGGGTTGTCGGCTCGCACGAAGAGACAGACGTGAGGGACGCGCCCGAGCAGCAGCCGGATCAGATCGCGCAGCCCTCGCTGCCCGAATCCCTGGCCACGCGCCTCCGGGTCGACCCAGACCTGCTGGAGCTGGACGGCGTGCGGCGTCCACGCCGAGGCCTCCGCCTTGAAGAAGATCGTCCCGCCGTCGGCCCAGATCCATGAGCGCCCCTCCTCGATCTGCTGGAGCGTGCGCCGGCGAAACCCCGCGGCGTCGGCCGCCAGCGGATCGACGCCAAGCTCACCCTCGTGCGTCGCGACGCAGGCCGGGAGCAGAAGGTCGAAGTCGGCCCGCGTGGCCTCCCGGATCCCGGTGTCGCCCGGCTCCGGCGGCTGTGCGATCGAGAAGACCGGCTGGCCGGGCCTGTCCTCCCGCGGCTCCCGCAGCCGCGTTCGCGCCGCAGCCCACAGATCGGAGACCGCCTGCTCGCTGCCGATGAACATCTTCGGCCGCGCTGCGACGGCGACATCGGCGAAGGCCTCGCACCCCGAGCCGGACGGGACGAGATTGGCTCCGACGTGGCACAGGGCGGTCAAGCGCTCGCCCTCAACCGTCGCGACCAGCCGGCCTGGGCCGCGCCTCGCCACCTCCTCGAGGTAGACGCGCTCCACCGGATCCTCGGAGCAGAACTCGAGGACCCGGCCTAGATCCGGTTCGATTAGTCCCTTCGCCTTCACAACCACCTAACGCTTTACAGTGGTTTCAAACTTCGCTACTCTGCGCCGCATGCTGCCCGATCCTGGAGACAGGGAGCCGGCCCCGGAGCCACTCCGGATGGTGCAGGCGTTCGTGAACACCGTCGATGTGGAGAACGGCATCGAGGAGCTGACGGATGCAGGCAGCCTCCACGAGGTGCTGACCCGCATCGGCGCGCTCGACGACGAGGCCCCGGCACTGACTCAGGCTGACCTGCGCCAGGCCCTCGCGGTGCGCGAAGCGCTTCGCACCGTCCTCCACGCCAACGTCGGCCTGCCGGTCGATGCTGCCGCGCTCGAGCTGCTTGATCGCACCGGCGCGACGGGCGGGCTCTCCGTCCGGTTCGCGCGCGACGGCGTCTCCCACCTGACCGCGGACGGATCGACGCTCAACGGGGCGCTCGGCCGGATCCTCGCGATCGTCTACTCGGCGATGGTGGCCGGCAACTGGTCACGTCTGAAGGCCTGCCCGCGCGACGTCTGCGGCTGGATCTTCTACGACCGCTCGCGCAACTCGTCGTCCCGCTGGTGCGCCATGTCCGTGTGCGGCAGCCGGACCAAGACGAAGCGGTTCCGTTCCAAGGCGGTCGCGGGATGAAGGGAATCCTTCGCTCGCCGCGGAAGCGGAAGCGTCTCGCGTATGCGGTCATCGTCCCGCTGACCCTCGCCGGGCTCATCGTGGCGGGTGTGGCGATGCTGCCCGAGGCCCAGGAAGACCCACCGGAGGTCTTCGGCAAGCAGCAGGCCTACAACATCGCCGCCGGCGAGAAGGCGGTCCGCCTCACACGCGCCGACCGGAAGGTCGTCAACGAGACGATCGACGTGGTGATGAACGACGGCGTCAAGCGGCAGAACCCCTCAGAGGTCTACGGCATCGTCACTCCGAATCTCAGGAGCCAGGCAACGCGGGCCGAGTGGCGCCGAGGCGACATTCCCGTCTACCCCTATCCCGCGCTCGGCAAGAAGTTCCACGGCTGGACGATCAACTACTCGCACCGGAACCACCTCAACGTCGACCTGCTCGTCATGCCGTCACGAAACCGCGCGAAGCTCGGGCCCGTCGCTCTGACGATCGATCTCCGCAAGGTTCGGAAGGAGTGGCTCGTCGACGGGATCTTCCCGATCGCGACGTTCGCGCCGATTCCGCCGCAGGGCAACCGCGGACCGGTCATCTCGACGTATGACCTCGTTCCCGCCGCGGCGGGCGCGCGCCCGACCGGAGCGCGAAGCCGGCTGAGCCACGCGTACTTCGTCCTGCCCGCCGCGATCATCGGCGGCGGCATCGCATTCGTTGTCGGGTTCTTCGTCCTACGCGCGGTCCGCGACCGCCGAGCGCACCGCCGCTACCTCGCGCAGCGCGCTCTTCGCACCGAATAACCTCCGCGCATGCCGATCCACGTCCGCGCCGAGCCCGGCGACTATGCCGAGGCCTGCCTCCTCCCGGGTGACCCGCTCCGCGCGAAGTACATCGCCGAGACCTTCTTCGACGACCCCGTCCTGCGGAACGAGGAGCGCGGGATGCTCGGCTACACCGGGACCTTCGACGGCAAGCCGGTCTCCGTGCAGTCGACCGGCATGGGCTGTCCGACCGCCGCGATCGTGATGGAGGAGCTCGTCCAGCTCGGCGTCAAGCGGTTCCTGCGCGTCGGCACCTGCGGAGGCCTCCAGCCGGACATGCAGCTCGGCGACCTCATCATCGCCGTCACCGCCGTCCCGTCCGACCGCACGGTCGACAAGCTCGTGAACTTCGAGCCCCACGTGCCGACAGCAGACTTCGGCCTCGTCCACGGGGCCGTCCACGCCGCCAAGGAGACGGGGAAGAGCGTTCGCGTCGGGCCGATCGTCTCCAGCGACCTCTTCTACAACCCCGACGACGGGCAGTACGCCCGCTGGTCCGAGCGCGGGATCCTCGCCGTCGAGATGGAGGCCGCCGTCCTGTTCACGATCGGCGCCCTGCGGAAGGTCGCCGCCGGCTGCCTGCTGACCGTCAGCGACGTCGTCGTCGAGGGCGAGTTCGTCCGGATCTCGGACGAGGAGATGAAGGCCGCGGTCGACCAGATGACCGAGCTCGCGCTGCGGACGATCACATCCGAGAAGCACTGAAGACCGCGCTCCTCGTCAACCCGGCGTCCGCGAACGGAAAGACGGGCCGCCGCTGGCCCGAGCTCGCGCGCGCCGCGCATGCGGCGGGTCTTCGCGGCGAGGCGATCTTCTCCGAGCGGCCGGGCCAGCTCGGCGACCTGGCGCGGGAGGCGGCGGACGACGGCGCGGAGCTGCTCGTGATCTTCGGCGGCGACGGGACCGTCCACGAGGTCGTCAACGGCATCGCCGGCCGGGAAGGCGTCGAGCTCGCAGTCGTCCCTCGAGGCACCGGCAGGGACTTCGCCCGCACACATGAGATCCCGAAGCAGCTCGGCGAGGCGCTCCGCATCGCGCTGGAGGGCCAGGCGCGCCCGTTCGACCTCGGCCGCGCCACCTATCGAGCCGGGGAGCACGACGAGACGGCCTGGTTCGCAAATGCCGGCAGCGTCGGGATGAGCGGTGCCATTGCGGCGAGGGCGAACAACACGACGAAGGCGCTGGGCGCCACGACCTCCTACCTGATCGCGCTCGGCGCAGTCTTCGCGCGCTGGAAGAACGTCGAGCTGGACGTCAAGGTCGACGGTGAGGCGAGGAGCGGTCTGATGGAGGACGTGATCGTCGGGATCGGCCGCTACCAGGCCGGCGGGATGATGACGACGCCCGATGCCGAGCCCGACGACGGCCTCTTCGACGTGCTGATGATCAAGGACGCCACGAAGGCCGAGGTCGTGCGCGAGCTGCCGCGGATCTACAAGGGCACGTTCCTCCCCCACCCCAAGGCCGAGGTGCTCCGCGGCCGGGTGGTGGAGGTCGAGGCGCGGGCGCCGCTGCCGGTCCAGCTCGACGGCGAGCAGCCGGGCACGGCACCGGTCCGCTTCGAGATCGCGCCGGGCGCGATCCGCCTCAGAGTCCCGGCTAGAGGGTTGGTGTGAAATTCGTCTCGTCTCGTGGGGTCTGTCGCCCTTCCCCCGCTCAGCACGGCTTGAAGTCCGAAACGTGCCTTACGGCATCTAGTGGTCGATGGCTCCGCTGAACGTGCCGGTACTAACGCCCGTCGTCTGGTCCAAGGTGCTTTTCAGCGTGAACATGCCGGTCGCGTCAGCGAAGCGTCCCGTTCCGCCCGTGATGGTGTAAACCTCGACGATCGAGAGCGCGGTGGGACCCGTCCGCGTCGCCTGCCCGACGACGCTGGCGGTCAAGGTATCGCCGTTTGCTGCCGTGAAGGTTGCAGCCCCCTTTGAACTCAGGGTCGGAAGGTTGATCTGCATCACCACGTGCTCCGTGTACCTGCCGAGATGCGTGGCATTGCCCGTGCCCGTCCGATCCAAGAAGCGGGTCGGGAAAACGATCTGGCCCATTTCAACCGCGTTAACTGTTCCCTTGAATGGAGTCTCAGCCGCCGCCGCGCTGACCGCGACGCTCGCCAGCGATACCGCGAGCGCAGCAACCAGTCCGACGAACAGCCGGTGACGAATCTTCATCCCGTTCCTCCCTTGGGTGTGGTCGGCCGCAGATGACCAACAGCCTGCGCCCACCGTAACCCACTTGTTGCACCAAGAACAAGACGCGCCCTAAGCGTCCGCGGTAAGTAGCGCGTCAGGCCAGAGCGCCGCGGACTTTCACATCAAGCCTCTAGCTAGACGACTTCTTGGGGCTCGAGGAGCTCGAGGAGCTCGAGGAGCTCGAGGAGCTCTTGCTCGCCGAGCGCGCCCGGGTCGTCTTCGGCTTCGGCTTCTGGAGGTCCGCGAGCTGCTGTTCGAGCTTGGCGACCCGCTTCTCGAGCTCGTCAAGGCCGCGAACCTTCTTCTGGAGGTCCTCGATCCGCTCACGGAGACCCGTGACGCTCTCGACGAAACGGCTGGTCGTCTGAGACCCCGCCACGCGGGTGAGCGCCCCCTCGCCCTTGTCGGCGAGCTTGCTCAGGAAATCCTTGTTGTCCGCCATCGTGAGAACCTTACCCCGGGTCGGCGCGTCTACGCCTGCACCTGCACCGGAGTCCCAGTCGGCGCCAGACGCCAGAGCCGCTTCACGGTTTCGTTGCTGACGCGAATGCAGCCGTTGGAAATCGGCAGGCCGAGCAGGGTCGGACGGTTGGTGCCGTGGATCGCGACAGGCCCGCCCTGAGGCCAGCCGTGCAGGACCTCCGAAAATGCGGAGATGCCGATCGCGGCCCAGCCATACGGGCCCTGCGGGTCGTCCCGGAACCGCTGGTTGACGTAGAAGCTGCCGATCGGGGTCGGCGTCGAGCGCGCGCCGATCGCAACTTTCGCTCCCAACACGCGCTTGCTGCGGTCGAACACGGTCAGCCTCCGGGTCGAGAGGTCGACGACGATGCGCGTCCGCAGCGGACGAAGCCTGACTTCTCGAGCCCGCACGTAGCCGGTCTGGCCGTGCGGCTTCAGCGGGATCATCACCCGGTACCAGGCGGCCCTGCAGCGAGCGCCGGGCACAGCCTCGAGCGCCGCGAACACCGTCGGCACGTTGTTGATGTTGAGCCGGCCGAAGCGCGCGAACGCCTTCCCGCCGGGAGCCCGGTGGACATGGACGAGCCCGCGGACGTCGACCGCGTACGACCGGTTCGGCGTCACGAGGCTCGTGCTCTTGGCGCACCCGCGTGCCGTCCGACCGGTTTCGGAAGCTTGTATGGATTCAGTGAACACGCCGCCCAGGGACAAACAAGCTGCTATCCCTACCGTCGCAGGTAGTTGGAATGTCAGCACAGAGTTTCAACCGCCATTTCGGGGACATCCATTTAAGCGATCTGGCCGAACAGCCGAGTGAAGGCAAAGTGAACATGCTCCGCAGGACACAAACGCACCGGCATCACGAGGTCACCACCCACGTGATCCGGCAGCGGGCGGGCGTGCCGTACGAGGTCGAGCAGCGTGTCTGTCGCGATTGCCGAACGGTGATCGCGGAGCGCGCGCTCCGCCGCGCAGCGGCTTAGCTCAGCCCGCCAACGAGCGCCGTCAGCGTCTCGCCGGCAGCGCCATCGCATTTGACGGCCGCCCGGCCGTCGTAGGAGGTCGGCCCTTTGTTGACGATCGGCGACCGCCCCTCCCCGGGCGCGCGTCTCGTCGGGCAGCTGGGACACCGGCCAGACCTCGAGCGTCGAGCCCACGACCAGCAGCAGGCCGGTCGAGCGGGCGAGCTCGTAGGCCCGGTCGATTGCCGCCTCCGGCATGAGCTCGCCGAACATCACGACGTCCGGCTTCACGATCGCGCCGCACCGCGTGCAGGCCGGCGCGTCAGCGCCCTCGAGCAAGGCGAGCAGCTCGGCGAGGCTGTACGACGCTCCGCACTGGAGGCAGGTCGAGCTCCGGATCGAGCCGTGTACCTCGGTGACGTCGCGACTCCCGGCCCGCTGGTGAAGGCCGTCGATGTTCTGCGTCACGACCGCGGAGACGTGGCCGGCACGCTCGAGCTCCGCCAGCGCGAGGTGGCCGGCGTTCGGCTCCGCTTCGACGAGCACGCGGAGCCGCAGCGAGTAGAAGCTCCACACCTTTCTCGGGTCCGCGCGGAACGCGTCGATAGTCGCGTACTCCGCAGGGTCGTATTGCGCCCAGATCCCGGTCGGCGAGCGGAAATCCGGAATCCCGCTCTCGGTCGAGATGCCTGCACCGGTGAGGACAACCGCCGGGCCACGCGTGCGGAACAGCCCAACGAGCCCAGAGACCTCAGGCACGCCGCCGAAGGGCGAAGAACCCGCCCACGCCCAGCGCGATGGCGACGAGCGCGAGCGAGCCCTCGACGACCCGCGGGTTGCGCTCGAGGAACGACCGCGTGTCCTCCGGGGGCTCATAGGCCGGGTTCGCACGCTCCGCGGAGAGATTCCCCGCGACGAGCGGCCTGAGCTCCGCCCTCGGCACACGCGCAAAGTCGTAGTCCGGGGAGCCGATGGACGGGTTCCCGTACAGCACGCGAAACGGCGGGTCGTAGCCCTCCTCGAGCACGAGCGTCCGGGGCTGCGCAAGCGCCTGTACGCGCAGCCCGCTCAGCGGCTCGTCATCGCGGTTCTCGATCGTGATCCGGAGGCGCGCAAACTGGGCCGACACGTTCGCGTCGAGCTTCTGCACGCCGCCGAGCCGAAGGATCCGATCCTCCTCGAACGGCGAGAAGACCTCACCGTTGGTCGCCTCGATGAAGAGCTCCCGGTCGAATCGGCGCGTGGTCGTCTGGAAGCGCAGCACGTCCACCGGCAGGTTCGGGTACCCGACGTCGACCGTGACGAGGGTCTCCGAGCCGCGGTGCTGGACCGAGACAGCCGCGTCGACCGGCTCCAGGCGCGGACGCGAGCGCTGGAAGTAGACGCCGACGGTGTCCGGAATGGGCACGCCGGTGCCCTCGAGTCGAAGGAAGCGGTGGTCGGTCGGCGGGAAGACGAGCGTGGTGCTCGCGGCGGCGGTCGCGCCGCGGAGGTTCCAGACCTGCGTGGAGGAGAGCCGCGTGAAGCTGCGCCGATCGTCGCTTCCGAAGACGACCACTCGTCCGACGAACTGCCGGTTGTCGGCCAGGTGGAGCTCGGCGCGGTTCCGCACCGCGCGTCGCGGGCCGAGGTCGAGCAGCGCCACGAAACCCCGACCCCTTCGTCCCGCGTTGAGCGGCGCGACCTCCTTCACCGCACGATCCGCGGCAGGCGGGAGCGAGCGGAACGGCACCTGCCGGCCGTCGCCGTCGAGGATCCGGAGGTCGGACAGATCCGGGCGCGAGTGCTCGTACATGGGCCCGTCCGCCCCGAACGTCACATGCCCGCCCGAACGAGCGGTCAGCATCCGCTCCCAGCGGAAGTCCTTCTCGTCGATGCCGGCCGCGGGCGCAGCGAGCGCCGCGGCGAGGACGACCACAACGAGCTTCACGACGTGTCCTCCACGATCCGCGCCCGGATCCGCTGGTAGGCGAACGCGGCAGCCAGAAGCAGCAGCCCGAGCGCGATGAACGAGAGCACGCGGTAGATCGACTCCAGCGTCGACAGGTCGAAGAGAAAGACCTTCGCGACCGCCGCGGTGAGAAGCGCAAGGCCGGCGATCCGGAATCTCCGGTCGTCCCGGAGGAGCCCGAACAGCAGCGAGCCGAAGCCGACGAGCGCCCAGAAGGCGCTCAGCAACACCTGCGGCGTCTGTCCCGGCTCGGCGGCCGTCTCCGCTTCGCGAGTCAGATCCACGATCGCAACCGAGCCGAGGTAGACGAGGGCGGCGGCCGCGGCCGCCTCGAGGAGCGGCCGGAGATCGACAAGTGCTCCGACGGGCGTCTTGTCGGGAACGAACCTCGCGGACACGAGGGCCGCCACGGCGAAGGCGAGTAGGGCGATCACGGCCTCCGCAAGATCCTCGACTCCTCGGTAGAGCGAGTCGGGCGGGGCCTCGATCGTCAGGATGTGGCCGCCGGCGAGCGTGAGGAACACGACCATTCCGATCAGTGCGCGCCGCTCCCGAGTAATGGACGCCACCCAGGCGAGGACGGCCGCTTCGGCCGACCACCCGATGACCAGCGCCGGGCCGTCCAGGGCCAGGCCGAGCGCGACCCCCGAGAGGCCGATTCCCACAGCGACGACCATCGCGGCGATCTCGCGGCTCATTCGCTGACGGAACCCGAAGCCCCCGAGCAGCACGTGCGCCGCGGCGGCCACGACCACCCAGGCCGTCGCGCCGTTGTCGTGATCCGAGTCGTGCAGCATCACCCAGCCGCCGCCGGCGACGAGCAGTGCGTTCGCGAGCAGCAACATCGCCGAGGAAGCCCGCAGCGTCGCGACGGGAACTCGAAGCTCGTACCCGATCGCCGCCACGACGTAGAGCGCCCAGAACAGAGCGAGGACTCCGAGCGCCAGGCCCAGCCGGTCCTCGTACGTGTCCTCGAGCCAGACCGCCAGCTGCGGCGCGCTCAGCAGGAACGCGCCGGCGGCGAGCCAGTCCCAGCGCTGCCACAGGAGCACGCCGACAGCCGCGACGAGGGCGATCGCCATGAACGCGAGCGTCGTGCCCGACGTTTCTGCCTGCACGAGGATCGGCGAAGCCAGCGCCCCCAGGATCCCGATCGCCCCGACGAGCTCCGTGCGCCAGCGGATCGCGATCGCGGTGCCGAGCACACCGATCACCCCGGCGCAAAAGAGGCCGACCACCGGCGACACGAGGTCGTAGAGCCTCGTTGCCGCGACATCGGAGGCGTACAGCCCCGCCAGCCCGCTCGCGACGGCCGCGAGTGAGGCATGCGTGCGCCCCTGGCTGATGAACAGGTACAGCCCGGCGCCCACGAGCGCGCCCGAGCCGAGAAAGGCGAGCACGACGCGCATCTCCTCGCCGATCCATCCCCGCCGGACAGCCATCGCGACGAAGAACACGATCCCGAGCAGGACGGCGAGGCCGCCGACCCAGGCGAGGAGCCGCCCTCCCAAGAGCTCCTCGAAATCGACGTCGCGCCATCCGGCCCGCTCCGGAGCAGCCGGCGCCGGCGGCGCAGAAGGCGCAGCCCCCTCGGCCGGCACGCGCGGCGCGACAGGACGGGCCGCCGGCGCAGGTCTGGACGCCTCCAGCCGTTCGACCCGCCGCTCGAGCCGCTCGAGCGCGGCGGCGATCTCCGCGAATCGCTCTTCCGGAGCCTTGTCGATAGCCGAACGATGGCACGTCCGCGCGGACGCCGCCGAGAATGTTCCTAGAGTTGGGCCGGATGTCGTTCCAGCTCGAGATCACCGTGCGCTTCGCCGAGACCGATGCGCAGGGCGTCGCCCACCACGCCGCCTACCTCGTCTGGTTCGAGACCGCGCGCGTCGAGTACCTCAGGAGGTTCGCCGGCGGCTACCAGGCTCTCCGGGACACGGGCGTCGAGGCCACGACCTCCGAGGTCCACGCCCGCTACATCCGGCCCGTCGCCTTCGACGACCGGCTCGTGATCCACACGCGCTGCTCCGAGATGCGCGGCGCCCGCTTCAAGTACGAGTACGCGGTCGAACGGGACGGCGAGCTCGTCGCCGAGGGCTGGACTGGACATGCTTGCGTCGACGCCAAGACCATGCGGCCCACCCGCGTGCCGGCCTGGCTCGTCGAGGCGATTACGCGGGCGGAGGCGGAGGCGGATCCCGCGGCGGCGGCGGGGGCGGCGGCGGCGGATCCTTCGGCGGAGGCGGCGGGTCCTTAGGAGGAGGCGGAGGCGGCTCGGGCCGCTCCTTCGTCCCGTACCGGACGCATCGTCGGCTCCGATCGGTAGTACGACGCCCACGTCGTCTCGTAGAGCTTCCTGCCGTCCGCGGTGTAGACGCGGCGCGTGACCGCCGTCTTGCGCGAGGGCTGGCCGACCTCCTGCGTGATCCGCTCGCCTTCCCAGATCGTCGGATCCGGGATGCGCTTCTCGCCCGGGGGCCCGGTGACGTCGAGCGGTGCGGTCTCGACCTCGACGCGCCTGTCGACCGGCTTCCCGTACAGGTTGACGGTCAGCTCGGAGGCTCCGACGAAGGTGCGGAGGAGCAGCCACTTGTTCGTGTCGTTCTGGAAGCGGAGGTCGAGGTCCGGGTAGTTGACGGTGGCGTCGCGACCTTGCGGGTAGTGGTCGATGTAGAGCGCGTGGTTCGTCCGCGACGTGATCGAGAGACCGGACTCGAATGCCGCGTTGAAGACGGTCGTCGAGACCTGGCAGACGCCGCCGCCGATCCCGTTCTGCAGCTCGCCGTTGATGATCACGGGCGCCTCACGGAACCCGCGCTCGGGTGAGCGCTCGCCCGTCGTCTTGTTGAACGAGAACTCCGCGCCCGGCGCGATCAACGCGCCGTCCACGAGCTGCGCGACCAGGCGGACGTTGTGGAGGCGGTTCGGCTCGCCGCCGTAGGTGGTCGTGTACCCGCCGACGAGCCCGGTGATTCCCATCGCGCGCGCCTCGCGGGTCGTCCGCTCGGGCGCGGTCTTCGCGACGACCAGGCGCGCCGTCCGGTCAGTGGTCGACAGCGCGGCGGCAAAGATCGCCTTCCGCGCGGCGGCGACGTCCAGACCGAGGCCAGGCAGGGCCGGCCTGACCGCGACCGAGCTGCCGGAGATCACGAAGTCGGCGTCCCGGGGCGGCCGGTCGACGCTCCTGCGGAACCGGGCGAAGTAGGCGTCTGCCTGCGGGCCACCAAGCGCGAGCGTCGTCGCGCCGTTGCGCGGCAGCTTGAGCAGGCGCGCGATCCGCCAGCGCGGAAGGCGCCAGCGGGTCTCGCCGCGAACCAGCCGCACCGGGCCTGACACGGCAGTCTCCACCTGCGAGACGACGGGTGCCAGTTCGGCGGCGCTCACGTCCGGCTGCGTGATCTCGACGGGAAGCGCGACCGGATTCGCGCTCGAACGCGACGAGGGAGGTCATCATCACCCGGGCGGCTGCCTCCCGTTCGAGCGTCCGGCCCGTGGCGCCGCGCACGACCACCGGCTGGAGCCCCTTCAGGCGGACGGCGGCCTGACGCTCCGGCCGGTCGATCCGCCGAGCCAGCACGGAGAGCTTGTGGTTGAGCAGCTCGTCGTACGCCCGGGCCGGCGGCGTGATGTCGCCGCCGAAGAACCGGTGCCCGAGCCGGCGAAGCCCTCGGACCGGAGCGAAGCCGTCGCCCTGGTCCCGTGCGGTCTCGACGGCCGCCTGCCAGTCGACGGCGAGCACGACCTCGTTCGGTCGCACCCGGTACCGCCGCGGCCCGGCGGTGAAGGTGACCGGCACCCCCTTCATCTCCGCGTAGCGCTCCTCGAGCTGGCGGACGGCCTCGGCGGTCGTCAACCCGCCCACCGGGAGGCCCGAAACCGTGGCGCCGGCCGGGAGCTTCTGCGTCGAACCGGCGAAGATCAGCCCGAGAGCGAGCGTGCCGAGGACGAGCGTCCCGACCCCGACGAGGGACCACTGGAAGGCGAGCCGCCTCCGGGCAGCACGCTTGCGGCGGAGATACACCGCCCTCGTCCCGGCCTCGGCGTACAACGTCCCGAGTGTACCGACGCTACTGGTCGTTCAAACCTGCGATCACGCGGCCGCGGCGAGGGCGTGGAGCCTCGAGAGCGAGTCGCCGCGGAGCTCGAGCGCTCGCCACTCGCTGCCCTCGAGGATGCGCCCGTCCGAGAGCGCGGCGAAGAGACGGCCGTCCGGTCCGAACGCAAGCGCGTACGGCATCGCCCGTCCGGGATCGGCAACCTCCTCCCACGGCCTGTCGCCCTCGCGCCGGTAGATCCTCGCCTGGGCGTCCCGCCCGCCGTGCGCGGCGAATGGGCCCGTGCTCGCGCTCAGGAACCAGACGTCCGGATCAGCCGGATCGGGCGCCACGGACCACGTGTAGTTCCGGTCGCGGCCGTCGTCGGCCGGGTGCCAGCTCTCACCCCCGTCGTCGCTCCAGGCCGATCCGCCGCCGCCCGCTTCGTAGGCTCGGCCCGGCTCGCGCGGGTGCCAGGCGAGCGAGTGGACGTCGGGCTGCGCGCCGGGGCGGTGGTCCTGCCAGGTCTCGCCGCCGTCGGTCGAGCGCATGAGCCCGCCGAGCTCGATCCCGACCAGCAGGAGGTCGGCATCGTGGGGGCTCGGCGCGATCCACCGGACGTGCGACGTCCAGGGCCTGGGTGGGAAGCTCCACGTCGGCCTCGACGGAAGCTCGAGCAGGGCGTCGAGCGCCCGCCAGGAGTCGCCGCCGTCGTCGCTGCGGAAGAGGCGGCTCGGCTCGCACCCTGCGTAGACCGCGCCGTCGGCGGCGGAGACCGCCACCGAGAAGACACCGTCCTCGGGCAGCTGCACGTCCTCCCACGTCTCGCCGCCGTCCCGCGTGCGCCGAAGGCCGTGCTCGCGCAGACCGGCGAACGCAGTGTCCGGATCCGACGGGTCGACCGCGAGGCACTGGGCGCCGCTCCCCTCGAGCGCCACAGCGACGTCCCAGGCGCCGTTCGCCTCGTCCAGCCGGGCGATCGAGTCTCCGGTCGCCGCCCAGAGTCTCAAAACGTGAAGAGCTCGATCCCGCCGGACACGTTCAGCTCCACACCGGTGATGTACCCGGCGAGATCGGAGCAGAGGAACGCGATCGCGTTGGCGATGTCCTGGGGCTCGCCGGTGCGCCTTAGTGCCGTCCGCTCTGATCATCCGCTCGTTCATCTCCGGGTTGCCGAAATGGAACGCCTCGGTGCCGATGATGCCGGGAACGATCGCGTTGGCGGTGATCCCGTGGCGGGCGCCCTCGAGCGCGAGCGTCTTCGTGAGGCCGATCAGCCCCGCCTTCGTCGTCGAGTAGCTCGCCTGGCCGAACCCGCCGAGCGTCCCTGCGACGGAAGCCATGTTCACGATCCGCCCCCAACCGCGCTCCTTCATGTGCGGCCAGACCGCGCGCGAGCAGTTGAAGGCGCCGGTCAGGTTCACGCGCAGGTCGCGCTCCCACAGCTCGGGCGACTGGTCGACGAGCTGCCCGAGATGGTCGAGCGTGCCGGCGTTGTTGACGAGGATGTCGACCGAGCCGAGCTCCTCGACCGCGCGCTCGACTGCGGCGCCGACCTCCTCCGGATCCGTCACGTCGCACCTCAGTGCCAGAGACCGGCGCCCGAGCTCCCGGATCTCCTCGGCAGTGCTCTCCGTCTGCACGAGCCCGCGCGCGACAGCCGCCTGGGCAAGCGGCCCGTATCGCTCGGCCGCCGACTCGTCCGACTCGACGAGGATGTCGGCGATGACGACGTCCGCGCCGGCCCGAGCCAGGGTCAGCGCGTCGGCCCGGCCGAGCCCGCGCGACCCGCCGGTGACGAGGGCGACCCGCCCGCTGAGATCGATCTCAAGACTCACGTGGGAGAAATATCTCCCGTCGCGATCACGAGCCGCTGGATCTGCGACGTGCCCTCGTAGATCTGGAACAGCTTCGCGTCGCGCATGAGCTTCTCGACCGGGTACTCCTTGATGTACCCGTACCCGCCGAAGATCTGGACGGCGTCCGTGGTCACCTTCATCGCCGTGTCGGCCGCGAACCGCTTCGCGTAGGAGGACTGGAGCGTCGCCCGCTGGCCCTGGTCGAGCAGCCACGCCGCCTGCCAGACGAGCAGCCGCGCGGCCTCGATCTCCGTCGCCATGTCCGCGACCAGGAAGTTGATCCCCTGGTTCATCGCGATCGGCTGCCCGAACTGCACCCGCGTCTTCGCGTACTCGACCGAGTAGTCGAACGCGGCCTGTGCGACCCCGACGGCGCCGGCTGCGGTTCCCGGGCGGGTGAAGTCGAGCGTCCTCATGGCGATCTTGAAGCCCTCGCCCTCCTCGCCGAGCCGGTTCTCGGCGGGCACCTTGACGTCGCCGAACGCGATCGCGGACGTGTCGGTCGCGCGCTGACCCATCTTGTCCAGGTGCTTCTCGACGACGACGCCGTCGAGATCGGTCGGAACCACGAACGCGGACAGGCCGCGGTGGCCCTTGCTCTTGTCCGTCGATGCGAAGACGACCAGCCAGTCGGCGTGGCCGGCGTTCGTGATGAACATCTTCGAGCCGTTGATGACGTACTCGTCGCCGTGCCGGACCGCCGTCGTCTGGATGCCCGAGACGTCCGAGCCGGCGTTCGGCTCCGTGAGGCCGAACGAGCAGAGGATCGGCGACTCGACGAGCGGCGGAAGCCAGCGCGCCTTCTGCTCGTCGCTTCCGTCGAGGGCAACCGGCGCGGAGCCGAGCGTGTTGGCGATGATCGAGACCGCGATCCCCGCGCAGCCCCACGAGAGCTCCTCGCCGATCAGCATCCCCTCGAAGCCCGGCAGGCCGAGCCCGCCGTATGCCTCCGGGATGTGCGGGTTCATCAGCCCGACCTCGTGCGCCTTGGCGACGACGTCGGCCGGGTGCGTCTGATGCTCGTCGTACTCGGCGGCCTTCGGGCGGATCTCCTTCTCGGCGAACTCCCGCGCCAGCCGGCGCAGCTCGCGTTGCTCGTCGCTCAGCGCGAACGAGATCCCGGTCTGGGTCGCCATCGGTTCCTCGATTGCTGTCACAGCTGCCATCCTGATTGACTGGTCAGTCAATCTTGATTGTAGCTCCGGGCGCGACCCGTACACTCCCGCCGGCATGGACTTCGAGCTCACCGACGAGCAGCGGCTGATCCAGGACACCGTCCGCGACTTCGTCGACCGGAAAGTCCTCCCGAACGCGGTCGAGAACGACATCGAGCACCGGCTCGACATGAGCGTGATCGAAGGCATGGCCGAGCTCGGTCTGCTCGGGATCGTGATTCCGGAGGAGTACGGCGGCGCCGGCCTCGACTTCGTATCCGAGGCGCTCTCGTGCGAGGAGATCGAGCGCGGCGAGGCGGCGTTCCGCACCCTGATCTCCGTCCACGTCGGCCTCAACTCGCTTTCGCTCCTCCGGTACGGCAGCGAGGAGCAGAAGCAGCGCTACCTCGTCCCCCAGGCGCGCGGCGAGAAGCTCGCGTGCTTCGGGCTGACCGAGCCGGCGGCCGGGTCCGACGTCGCCTCGATGAAGACGACGGCGCGGCGCGAGGGCGACACCTACCTTCTCAACGGGTCGAAGAACTGGATCTCGTACGCGTCCGTCGCAGACCACCAGCTCGTCTTCGCGAAGACCGACCCCGCGGCCAAGCACAAGGGGATCTCCGCGTTCATCGTCGAGCGCGGCTGGAACGGCGTCTCGACCCGGGACACCGAGAACAAGCTGGGCATCTGGGCCGGCTCGACCGGCGAGCTCTTCTTCGAGAACGTCGAGGTGCCGGCCGAGAACCTCCTCGGCGAGGAGGGCCAGGGGTTCGAGATCGCGATGTACGGGCTCGACCAGGGCCGCTTCACGGTGGCCGCGGGCGCCTGCGGCGTGGTGCGCGCCTGCCTCGAGCGGTCGGTCGAGTACGCGCGCGAGCGGGAGACGTTCGGCCAGCCGATCGGCAAGTACCAGTTCGTCCAGGACATGATCGCCGACATGGTCCTCGGCTACGAGACGTCGAAGCTGCTCGTCATGCAGGCCGCGTGGATGAAGAACGAGGGCCGGCGGAACACGCGCGAGACGTCACTCGCGAAGTGGCACGCGACCGAGTCGGCGTTCAAGGCGGCGCACCTCGCGATCCAGGTGCACGGCGCCTACGGCTACTCGGCGGAGTACGGCATCGAGCGGTACTTCCGGAACGCGCGGGCGCCGATCATCTACGAGGGCACGACGCAGATCCACAAGATGATGCAGGCCGAGCACGCGCTCGGCTTCCGGCAAGCTGAACGGGCGGGACGGCGACGTCTCGCCGCTCGCCTCGTGGGCGCCGGCGCTCTCGGGCGTGCACCGGGCCGCAGGTCCAGTGCCGACCGGGGCGTAGCCCTCGAAATACGCCTTTCGGTCAATAGGCGGGGCGAATGGGCGTTGTTAGCGTCGCCGAATGCAAGAGGCACTCACGAGGATCCCACCGAGCATCACGCAGCGCCAGCTGCAGGTCATCGAGCTGATCGCCGCGGGGTGCTCGAACGAGGAGGTCGGCGAGCGGCTGGGCATCTCACCGCGAACGGCCAAGGCACATTGCGATGTGCTTCGGCAGAAGCTCGGCGTCGCCCGGCGTCGGCAGATCCCGGTCGCTTACCGGCTCCTCACCGGGGAAGACCCACTTTCCCGAAGCCTCGGGCCGGTCTCCATCGGCTCGGGGGACTGACGGCACCGCGCCTGCGTCCCGGGACGCAGGCGCGGACCCCCTTTCGGACAGTCGCAATCGGCCAACGGGCCGTTTAGCCTCTTGCCACCCATGGCCGTAGAGGCGGTTGCAACCAGGCGTCGGATCATCCCGCGCCCGCGACTGACGAACCTGCTGGACGAGAGCCCGGCTCGCATCAAGCTGCTCGTAGCGCCAGCGGGCTACGGCAAGACCACGCTCGCCCAGCAGTGGCTGGAAGTCCCCGAGCGCCGCGACGTGTGGTACCGCGGCAGCCCTGCCTCCGCAGACGTGGCTGCCCTGGCGGCGGGAATCGCGATCGCAGCGACAGAGATCCTTCCGGATGCTGGCAAGCGCATGCGTCAGCGAATCCGAACGGTCGGCCACCCGGGGGAAGATGTGGACGTCCTGGCGGAATTATTCGCGGAGGACGTCCAGGAGTGGCCGAGTAACGCCTGGTTAGGGATCGACGACTATCACTTCGCGATGGACTCCGCGGCGTCCGAGCGACTGGTCGAGTTGCTGACGAACGAGACCCCGATCCAGATGGTCTTGACAACTCGGAACCGGCCGAGTTGGGCCTCGGCGCGGCGGATTCTCTACGGCGAGATCCAGGAACTGAACTATCGACTGCTTGCGATGGATGATAAGGAGGCAACGGCAGTCCTTGGGCCACGGACGGCAGCGGTGGACGAACTCCTCGCAAGCGCACGCGGCTGGCCGGCGATCATCGGACTTGCAGCACTCACGGGTGACCCAGCGTCGGGGCGCTACACCCTTCCCTCCTTAGGGGAGTACTTCTCGGAGGAGCTCCTTCTCCAGTTAACCCCCCTCGAGCTCCAAGCCATCCGAGCTTTGGCCCTTCCGACAACTCTCACGCCCAGGGTTGCTGAGGTTCTCCTAGGAAATAGCGCAAGACAGACGCTTGAGCTCGCGCTTAGTCTCGGGATCCTGTCACCCAGCGCGTCAAACATGTACGTCGTGCATCCGCTCGTCCGCGAGCACCTGAACCAAAGTTCACACTATGTCGACGCGGGCTACGCAAACCTGGTTGCACGGCTCATCGACTTCTGCCTAGAAGATGGCGCGTGGGACGACGCGATCGAGCTCGCAAAGGCGCACGATGCAGCCTCAATCCCACGGATCCTCGTGGCCGCGCTCGACGCGCTCTTGAGCGAAGGACGACTTGTCACACTCGAGCGGTGGCTACATCAGGCCCTTGAACTCCAGGTTCATGACGCGAGACTGGATCTCGCCGAGGCCGAGCTTGCGTTTCGACTTAACGATCACGCGCGTGCGGAACATCTCGCAGTCGAAGCCTCCAAGCAACTGGACGATTCTGCGCTCGTAGGGCGCTCCCTCGTGCGCGCTGGTTACGCGGCAATTTTGTCGGGTCACGAGGGTCGTGGCCTCAGTCACTTTCGACGAGCAAGGCGTCTCGGCCTCGATCTGGCGAGCCGGCGAGAGGCCCTTTTGGGCGAGCATTACGCGGCTTCGGAACTGGATGATCCTTCCGCTTCCGACATCGTCGCTGAGGCAGTCATCCTCGATGATCTAAGCCCAGAAGGGAAGCTCCGCCTTGAAGTGATGCGCTTGACGGAGTCTTTTCGCCGCGGCGGAGTGTTCGAAACGGTAACGGAAGCGGCGTCACGAACGCACCTTGTCGATCGAGTGCGAGACCCGCTTGCTGCAACCGCCTTTCTTCATGCACTCGCGACTGGCCACAACCTAATGGGACGATATGACGAGGCTCTTGAAATCGCCGAACGCCTTTTGAACGCCGCTGCACGTTTTCGCCTTGCGTTACCGGTCCCCCACGGATTGCTCGACACGGCGATCGCACGGCTTGGTCTTCGCCAGTACGATGCGGCGCTTCGGACGATCAACCAGGTGCAGGAACGCACTCCTAGGAGCGATCTCCATCTTGAGGCACTTGCGACGGTGGCACGGGCTCGCATTTTCCTGTGCCAACGAAACGTTCCTGCCGCCGTGACCCTGCTTAAATCGCTAGATGGCTCGCACCTGAGTCCTCCAAGCCGCGCTGAGGTCGAGGCTTGGCGTGGCTACGCCCTCGCAGCCGAAGACGACATGGATGCTGCCGCGCGCCTAGCTCTTTCGGCCAAAGACGGGAGCGGTGCCACCATTGAGGCTCAGGTACTCATTGCGGCTATCGAGACCCTGTGCTCGCCTGAGGGCTCTGCGAGTCGAGGTACCCTCGCAGCACAGCTTTGGAGCGTTGTCCAGACGACTGGAGACGTCGATACGTTCGTCTCGATCTACCGCTCTGTCCCTTCGATCCTCACTGACGTCGGAACGGGTGGTAGAGAAGCAGAAGTGCTGAGCCTACTCAGTCGACTCGAGGATCACGCGTTCGCCAGAAAAGCCGGCCTCATCGACGAGACCTCTCCATTCCTAACACCGCGCGAACGCGAGGTCGCTGAGCTTCTTGTTAGAGGTTTAACGAATCGGGAAATTGCAGCGCTCCTGTTCATCACGCAATCTACTGTGAAGGCTCACATCCGGCACGTCTATGAGAAGCTCGGCGTTAAGAATAGAGCGACAGCGATCGCCAGACTAAGCTAGGCCACACGATGTTCGCCGCAAGCTCATCGTGTCCGGACGCTTCGCGCAGATGCCATTCAGAGTCCATTGCGGGAGTCCTTGGTGGCCTCGCCGACAAGTATTGGCTCGAAGGCGGCGCCAGCTAGTACGCCTGCTGCTTTCCGAGACCGGCCCCTCGAGACGTATGCCGACAGCCACAAGAGCGCAAATGCGGAGAGACGTCTGTGCGCCCAGACCCGCGGCGTAAGCCAGCAGGAGGATCTCCGCATTGGTGCGGGCACGAGCTGCCGTCGAATTGAGCCCTTCAAAGCGCCCCAAGAGGTTTTACCTCGCCCCTTGCCGCGTTAGTTTCCCAAATTGGTGCTCAAGCTGTTGCATCTCGCAACTCCATCACCGCTCTCGGTGCTACGCACGCCGTCGCTGTGCTTGGTGGTGGGCTCAATGCCTGGTTACTGGCCGCTCGCGCGAAGTCTCCGTTTCCACACACGTGGGCATCCACCCTGTTGGGGGTTGTCTACAGGGTGGGAAAAAGAGGGGCGGAGACTCCGGAGAATCGATCCGCGCGGGCGCCTGACTAGGCGATCAGGCCGCGCCGGAAACCGACGGCGACCGCATGTGCGCGAGAGCGCGCCTGCAGCTTGGCGAGCAGGTGCCGCACGTGGGACTTCACGGTCTCTTCCGACAGGAAGAGGCGGTGGCCGATGTCACGGTTGACGAGACCCTCGGAGATCAGCTGGAGGACTTGGAGCTCCCGGGCGGTCGGCTCCTGGTCGAGCTTCTTGAGGGGAGCCGTGAACGGGATGACCTCACCCGCACCGCTCGCTGTCCGTCGCTGGGCGACGGCCTCGAAGCGCCGGGAGTGGTCCATGTACCGATTGAGGATCCTTTTGCGTTCCGCAGCGTCCACGATCCAGGTATCGGCGGCCTGTAGACAAAGGTCCCTCCCCCTTTTGAGGGATGGCCCCGGGTGCGGCTACGGCCGATCCGGCCAGGGGTACCAGATGATGTGGACGATCAGGACGGCGAAGAGGCCGAGCAGGACCATCGTCAGGAGCGGCCTTCGGGCCTGCAGGTAGACCACCGTCCGGGCGAACCCCGGCCAGGGGACGAACTCCCTGCCGACAGCGGCGAGTACCTCCGGGAAGGCGACGATCCCGGCCAGGATGCCCCACACGAGGTAGCCCCATTGCTCCTCGCTCATGACTCGGCCCGACGGAATGGCCACGGGTAGAAGACGATCCGGGCTCCGAGAACGACGAGCCCGGCGAGGATCGGCATCGCCGTCCAGTTGTGGCGGGCCTGGAGGTTGCCGGCCGTCTCGGAGAGCGTCGGGAACGGGATGTTCGTGCCACGCCAGGCGAGCAGCTCGAAGACGGTGACGATCACCGCGAGAATGCCCCAGACGATGTAGCCAGTCCACTCGCGACGGCTCACGGGCCCGACCTCGGGCTGATCCTGAGCCCGTGTCGGATCGCGGGAGGCCATCGGCGAGCGCTTGACCTCTGGCTCCTTCGCGGGCCGGATCAAAGCGGCCATCTGAGTCTCCTTTCCATGCCGGCGCAGCGGGGATGCCTGTGAACCGGCATCGTGGAACTATGACCGGAAGAGAGATCTCCGCTGGATGCGCGCTGGCCGCGTTCGGTCTCGTCTGGGCCTACGGCGGAGGAGCGTCATACGCACCCGAGTGGTTCGTGCCGCTCACGCTTGCACACCCTCCTCGCCGGAGCTCTGGTCGGCAGATGGTGGTTGCGGGCCGACCACGCCCGCGTTAACAGCGGCACTCGCGTGCGCCAGTGCACGGCAATGATCCTGAGCGCCAGCCTCAATGCGACTGCATATCCTGGCCCCACCAACTGAGGAGATCCTGATGAGAGCCGTCACGCTCGATGCCTTCGACGCCGCTCCTGCCGTGCGCGACGACCTGCCCGATCCGACAGCGGCAGCCGGCGGCATGGTTGTGCGGGTGCGCGCCTCCTCGGTCAACCCTGTCGACAACGCGATCGCGGCGGGGATGCTGCGGGAAATGGTCGGCCACGACTTTCCCGTCGTCCTCGGCCGTGACTACGCGGGCACCGTCGAAGCAATCGGCCCGGACCTTGATGGTTATGCGGTGGGCGACGAGGTCTTCGGCTTCCTCTTGCACGCGAATCCCACTGTCCACGAGGGAAGCTGGGCCGAGTTGATCGCACTCACCCCGGAGGTGCAGGTCGCGCCGAAACCCGCCTCGCTCGACCTCGCCGCCGCGGGCGTCGCCCCACTCGCCGGCATCGCCGCATTCGTGGCCGTCGATGCGCTCGCGCTCTCCGAGGGAGAAACGATCCTGATCGTCGGCGCGACCGGCGGCGTCGGCAGCTTCGCCGTCCAGCTCGCCGCTCGCGCTGGTGCCACGATCATCGCTCCGGCGCTCGCGGAGGACGCCGACTACCTGCGCGAACTCGGCGTCACCGAGCACCTCGACCGTGACGGCGACGTCGTCGCCGCCGTCCGCGACCGCCACCCTGGCGGCGTCGACGCGCTGCTCGATCTCGTCTCCTACGCGCCGGGAGCGTTCGACGGCGCGCTCAGGGACGGTGCGCGCGTCGCCTCGTCGAACGGCGCAGCCGGAGAAGGGCCGGGCCGCACCAACCTGGTGGCGGTGCCGAGCACCGACAATCTCCGCCGCCTGGCGGCACTACTCGACGACGGCACACTGCAGGTACATATCCACGACACCCTCGAACTCGACCGCGCCACCCACGCGCTCCAGGCCCTCGCCACCGAGCGCGTCCGCGGCAAGCTCGCGATCAGCGTTCCCTGACCGTCACGCATCACACCCGTTCTCGATGCGACAAGGGGAAGAATGGGTGGCTTGGGCCAGCGTGCTCTCGCCTTACATCGCTCGTCGGGCCTGCCGCGCTGAGTAGCACGGATCAGTAGGGCAGAACGCCTTACGCTTCGGGCTCGTGGCGGAGGCCGACGCCTACTTCGAGCAGCGGGGCTTTTCACTTCGCGTTGAGCGGCGGAACTTGGACGACGAGCTACCCAAGTACGCCCAAACTCGCGGCAGCACGCACTGGGCCGATCTCGTCTCGATTCGAACGGGCAAGGTGTTCTTCGCGAACTACGGCTGTGGAATGAGCGTTGAAGAGGCGAAAGAGCGCGCACAAAGGCGATACATCGTCGAGCAGGGCTCGCACTAGCTCAGTAGTGTGGATCAATAGGGCCTAACGGCTCGTCGTTCGCCGGATGCGCCTTCGATCGCCCGCATGACGGGTGACTACAGAGTCGCGATCACCCTGACTGCGCTCCGGCGACGGGACGCTCGCACAAAACCAGGTATGCGTATCCTCGGGCGCCATGGACCGGGTCGCCGAGGTAAGGAGCCTTGAACGCCGAACCGTCGAGCAGATAGCTCGCCAACCACCATCGTGGATGGCCGCAATTCGACATCTCCACGTGACGACTTCGCGCGGGACCGCCTGAAGGCGACCCCGCGCGAAGACGTGCGAACGCTGTTCCCTAGTTGAGCTCGATCTTGATGACCTCACCACCGCCAAAGCACACGGTGCATGTGGTCACGTACGCCGCCCCTCGGCCGAAGGCGACGCCGTACGGGGCGAACAAGCCGCCGACCACCGTCTCGTGGTGGCTGCTGCCGGGGGTGACCTTTACAAGCGCGCCGATCGGACCAGTGAGTAGGCCGTTACTCGAGATCTCCACCGCGTAGAGCGACCCGTCGGGCGCGAACGCCAGATCGGTGAGGTTGGTGAGCCCCGAGGCGTAGACCGTTGCGGGCTGGCCGGGAACGACGCGCCAGATGTTGGCATCGCCCTTCTCGAACGGGAAGCCCGTCAGCTGGCTGATGTAGTAGGCGCCGTCGGACCCCTGCACCACCGAGGTCGGCACGGCGTCCGTGGGGATCTGCGTGCCCGGCGGCAGGCCCAGGAAGGGCGGAGCGAGCGCGCTCCCGGGGGGCAAGGCCGTGATCGTGGTGAACGTGCCCTTGTGCGACGCCCGAACCACGGCGTTCCCGCCGGCGTCGGCCAGGATGTAGCCGTCGCCCTGACGGACCATCCCGACCGGATTGGTGTCGATGTCCGTGCCGTCGGGGTTGGCCGCCAGCTCGTTGGCGAGCACGTCTGCGAACAACGAATAACCGTCCTGCTTGAGCTTGCCGGTGACCAATGTCCCGAGCAGACCCGCCTGGGAGCCGTAGGCGGCTCGCAGCGCGTCGTTGCCACCAAGTCCGATGCTTAGCACGTACTTCTGGCTGCCGGTGAATGTGATATCCGAGGGTCCCAAGGCCTCGGTCTCTCCGGCGATGGAGGGAAGCCCGGTCACGACACGCTGTTCGGCACCGGTGTCTCGAACCAGCGTGACCGCACCGGAGAAGCCGAAGCACGAGGGACCGAGGGCCGGGTGGTCGACACCACACCGAACCGAGCCGCCTCGGCCCGCCTCGACGACGTACAGCTCTCCGTCGGCCGAGAACGTGAGGTGGCGAGGGTTGTCCAAGCCGGAGCCGACGACCTGTGGCGTCGACTGCGCGGCTCCCGGTGTAGCAATCGCGAGCGCCAACATCGCCGCGGCCGCGGCCGCGAGCGGTACTACCCGTCGTTTGATGCGCAATGAATCCTCCTTGGGTTCATTCCTATGATCGCTAGCTTCCCGCGGTCCACTTCAAGAGGCAAGTGTCACGAGGGCGAAGCGGGACGAGGTCGAGCCGGCGACCATGACCACGGCCAGAGCGCCTCGCTAGAGTCCGATTCGGACATTCGCTGCGGACATTCTGCGGACACGCGCCGGAACTCGTTGCCCTCCTGGAAAGCGAAAGGCCCGCATTTGCCAGCCTTTTCTTAGTGGGCGGTACTGGGCCGAAAGTAGCCTGCTAGCCGCTGAGGCCGAGCCAAGTGCGACCACGTCGCCGACGCTGGACGGCCCCGCCGCTCGCTCACTGGTCAGGGTAAGCCATGCCTCCCCGGCTTAGGAAAGCCAGAGGCGGCTCATCTGTATAGCCCCTGCGTCCACCTTCACCCTTCACCTCCCCGTGTCGGATCTGGCTGCAACGGCGCCCGGGCTCGCGTCCTTCCGAGTCGTGCACGTCACGGCGACAGTTGGAGCGGCCACCTCGCCTTGCGCCAGTGTCCGTTGGCCCGGGAACTCCCCTTCCACCGCAGCCTTCCGGGCTGGCGGCTCTCGCCGGGGTTGTCGTGAGCGGCGCCAGCTAGGCGACCCCAAGCCCCCGGGCGCCCGAGAGCGACAGGCGAAGTTCGTTATGGCCTGCTATCGCTGAGTAGCGTGGAACTAAGAGGCAAGAACACAGTCGCCTGCGCCAGTGTTCAGGAATGTCCCCTGAGCGCCGACGCTTGACCGCGGCTACGGAGCCGGCGACACGCTGATCTGCACCGTGTGCCCGTGCGGGGCAAACACGTTGTCTCCGTCGTCGAGGATGCCGGTGACGATCTCGAAGAGGAGCGTCGCATCCCTGTTCTCAGTTGTTACGCGACGCTGCCTGACGTACGTCGCGATCTCGGCAAAACTGCCCACGAGCGCGAAGACCGCCGCGCGGATCTCCCCGACCCGCCATCCCTGCCCCGTCCAGGAAAGGCGGACATCGAACGATCCGTCAGCAGACAATCGAGCGTCCTCGACCTCAAGCAGCAGCGTCCGGCATGCACGCTCGATATGAGGGAGGAGATGAACTCCGGGTTCTTCGGCCACCCAACTCGGGCTCCGCATCGCGTCGACCAACTCGAGGACGCCGGCCACAAACCCGGTCGCATCAGCGACGCCTTCGCCGCCCTCGTCCCCATCCCAACGCAGGCCGACCATTCGGAGAATGATCGCAGAGCACGACGCTCGCCTGGGCCAGCGTTCGGGAATGACGCCTGACGGAAGTGAGCCCGGATCGGCTGGAGCAGCGATGAGTCTTCGGTGGTTTGTCAGTCTCTACCGCGTACGGGCGAGGCTGAGATGCGGCCGGAGCAGGCCGCCGAGAAAGGAGTCATGAGATGACGCAGTACCTGATTTCGTTCCCCAGCGGCGCGATGGACCACATCCCCGCTGACGAGTTCCCCGCCGTGGGAGAGGCTGCTCATGCGGTGGTCCAGGAGGCCATGGACGCAGGCGTGTTGGTGTTCGGCGGCGGGTTGGCCGAGAACGTGGATCCCGTCATGGTGGCCGGTGACGGGACGATCACCGCTGGCACGTACCCGCAGACGAAGGAGTTCAACGGCGGGTTCACGGTCCTCGACGCGACCTCTCGGGAGGCAGCCTTGGAGTGGGCCGCGAAGATCGCGACCGCCTGCCGCTGTGCTCAAGAGGTCCGCGAGTTCGGGCCCGACTCAGCGGTGGGCAATTGAGCGAAGCCCCAGATCGCCCTTCATGCCCAAGGCTCCCGACAGACGATCGCCTGGGCCAGCGTGCTCTCGCCTGACATCGCTCGGATGACCTGCCGCGCTGAGTAGCGTCTCCGGCCAGAACGACGCCGGAATTTCACCTCAAGCCTCTAACGATTGTCGAGCTAGACGACGG